>NZ_JBEEWD010000005.1:0-372383 GCF_040140245.1 Proteus sp. fly-1013
AGTTCGTTTAGTGATTGGTTTCATTACACTCTCCAATTTCAGATTGGAAAAGTGTCAACCTTATTCAGGACGGGTCAAAGACATAAAAAAAGAGCCAAGTTCTATAAAGAACTTAGCCCTTATCATTTAAACTACTTCAGTAAACTGTTTTTCAGTAAACGAGTTGCTTATTTTTTCTTTTTCGCTTTTGGATTTGGCAGGTCAGTGATACTACCTTCAAATACTTCCGCAGCCATACCGATTGATTCGTATAACGTTGGGTGAGCGTGGATAGTTAATGCGATATCTTCAGCATCACAACCCATTTCGATTGCCAGACCGATTTCACCTAACAGTTCACCACCGTTAGAACCAACAATTGCACCACCGATAACACGGTTAGTTTCTTTGTCGAAAATCAGTTTAGTCATACCATCTGCACAATCTGATGCGATTGCACGACCTGATGCTGCCCAAGGGAAAGAAGCCACTTCATAGCTAACGCCTTTCTCTTTCGCTTCTTTTTCAGTCATACCAACCCATGCAACTTCGGGTTCAGTATAAGCGATTGATGGAATAACTTTAGGGTCGAAGTAATGTTTCTTACCAGAGATAACTTCTGCTGCAACGTGACCTTCGTGGACACCTTTGTGAGCCAGCATTGGTTGACCAACGATGTCACCGATAGCAAAGATGTGAGGTACATTAGTACGCATTTGTTTATCAACATGGATAAAGCCGCGATCATCAACTTCGATACCTGCTTTACCTGCGTCTAACAGTTTACCGTTAGGTACACGACCGATAGCAACTAATACTGCATCGTAACGTTGTGGTTCTGCTGGGGCTTTTTTGCCTTCCATTGTTACGTAGATGCCATCTTCTTTTGCTTCAACCGCAGTTACTTTGGTTTCTAGCATCAGGTTAAATTTCTTGCTGATACGCTTGGTAAATACTTTAACCACGTCTTTATCAGCAGCAGGAATAACCTGATCAAACATTTCAACTACGTCAATCTGAGAACCCAGAGAGTGATAAACCGTACCCATTTCCAGACCGATAATACCGCCACCCATAACCAGTAAACGCTCTGGTACAGTTTTCAGTTGCAGTGCATCTGTTGAATCCCATACACGTGGGTCTTCATGTGGAATGAATGGTAATTCGATTGGACGTGAGCCGGCAGCAACGATTGCATTATCAAAAGTGATGGTAGTTGTACCTTCAGCACCTTCAACAGACAACGTGTGAGAACCAGTGAATCGTGCTTCGCCATTAACGACAGTCACTTTACGGCCTTTAGCCATACCCGCTAAGCCACCAGTTAACTGAGAAATAACTTTATCTTTCCAGATGCGAATTTTGTCGATATCTGTTTTTGGTGCATCAAATACAACACCATGTTCAGATAATGCTTTCGCTTCTTCGATAACTTTAGCAACGTGGAGTAACGCTTTAGAAGGGATACAACCCACGTTCAGACAAACACCACCTAAAGTAGAGTGACGTTCCACTAAAACTGTTTCTAAACCTAAGTCAGCGCAACGGAACGCCGCGGAATAACCCGCAGGGCCTGCACCGAGAACCACTACCTGTGCTTTAATTTCAGTACTCATCGTGACCTCATTATTTATTTGTCCGGCGAGTCAGACGATAATCCATATTTAACACCGAGACTTACATACCGCATGCAGTTTACAGAAATGTTAATAAACTGAAAAGCGCTCTAACATGACGGATCTCACAACCTAAGATGTATGACTGTAAAATCCATCACTGTAATCAGAGAAACCGGCGCTAAGCACCGGTTTTAAAATTACATTACCAAACGACGTAAATCGCTCATGTACTGATTAATCAGAGTGATGAATCGAGCACCGTCAGCACCATCGATCACACGGTGATCGAAAGATAATGACATTGGTAAAATCAAGCGTGGTACGAATTCTTTGCCGTTCCATACTGGTTTCATAGAAGAACGGGAAAGTCCCATAATCGCAACTTCTGGTGCGTTAACGATTGGTGCAAAACCGGTAGTACCGATACCACCAAGGCTAGAAATAGTGAAGCATCCGCCTTGCATATCTGCTGCTGTCAGTTTACCTGCACGCGCTTTCTTAGAAACTTCAGCTAACTCATAAGACAGTTCGATAATGCCTTTTTTGTTAACATCTTTGAAAACAGGAACAACAAGACCGTTCGGTGTATCTACAGCAATACCGATATTGATGTATTTTTTCAGGATCAGTTTCTGTCCATCTTCAGAGATAGAGCTGTTAAAGCGTGGCATATCTGCCAGTGCTTTCGCTGCAGCTTTCATTACGAAGACTAACGGAGTGATCTTAACATCCAGTTTTTTCTTCTCTGCTTCTTTATTTTGCTGTTTACGGAATTCTTCAACCTCAGTGATATCTGCTTCATCAAACAGATTTACGTGAGGGATCATCACCCAGTTACGGCTTAAGTTAGCACCAGAGATTTTCTGGATACGGCTTAATTCAACTTCTTCAATTTCACCAAACTTGCTGAAGTCAACTTTCGGCCAAGGTAACATGCCTGGTAATCCGCCACCTGCATTAGCTGGTGCTGATTCAGCACGTTTAATTAACTCTTTCACGTAAGACTGAACGTCTTCACGTAAGATACGACCTTTACGACCAGTACCTTTTACTTTCGCTAAATTCACACCGAATTCGCGCGCTAAACGACGAATAACAGGTGTTGCATGAACGTAAGCGTCATTTTCAACAAATTCTTCTTTCGCTGCTGGCGCAGTCGCTTGTGCTTTAGCAGGTGCTGCTGGTGCAGAACTTGCTGGCGCTGGTGCGGCTGCTGCTGGTGCTGCTTGAGCAACTGGTGCTGCACCGGCAACTTCGAAAGTCATGATCAGTGAGCCAGTTTTCACTTTGTCGCCCACTGCAATTTTGATCTCTTTAACCACACCTGCAAATGGTGCAGGAACTTCCATCGAAGCTTTGTCACCTTCAACAGTGATCAGTGATTGTTCTTCAGAGATGGAATCACCTACTTTCACCATCACTTCAGTCACTTCAACTTCGTCACCGCCGATATCCGGAACATTCACTTCTTTCACAGCAGATGTTGCTGGTGCAGATGCCGCTGGTGCTGGTGCTGCTTGAGCAACAGGTGCGCTACCTGCAACTTCAAATACCATGATAAGAGAGCCTGTGCTCACTTTATCACCAGTTGCGATTTTAATTTCTTTCACAACGCCAGCAAATGGAGCTGGAACTTCCATAGAAGCTTTATCACCTTCTACAGTGATCAGCGATTGTTCTTCAGTAACGCTATCGCCCACTTTTACCATCACTTCGGTAACTTCAACTTCGTCACCGCCGATATCTGGTACATGAACTTCTTTTAATTCTGCCGTTGCAGGCGCTGCGGCTGGTGCAGGTGCTGCGGCTTGAGCTGGTGCTGCTTGCGCGGCACCCTCTGCTTCAAAAATCATGATAAGAGAACCCGTTTGGACTTTGTCGCCCACGGCAATTTTGATCTCTTTAACCACACCCGCTTGTGGTGATGGGACTTCCATAGAAGCTTTGTCGCCTTCTACGGTGATTAAGGATTGTTCTTCCTCAATGCGGTCGCCCACTTTCACCATCACTTCGGTGACTTCAACTTCATCAGCACCGATATCTGGGACTTTAATTTCAATAGACATTCACTTTACCTCTTACGCCAGACGTGGGTTTACTTTTTCAGGGTTGATGTTGTATTTATTGATTGCTTCTTCAACAACCTTCACATCAATCTCACCACGTTTAGCTAATTCACCTAATGCAGCAACAATCACATAAGAAGTATCAACTTCGAAGTGGTGACGCAGGTTTTCACGGCTATCAGAACGACCGAAACCATCTGTACCTAATACGCGGTAATCATCTGCTGGTACATAAGTACGAACTTGTTCAGCGAACAGTTTCATGTAGTCAGTAGAGGCAACAGCTGGCGCATCATTCATAATTTGAGCGATGTAAGGTACACGCGGTGCTTCAGATGGGTGTAGCATGTTCCAACGTTCACAATCTTGACCATCACGAGCCAGTTCAGTGAATGAAGTTACGCTATAAACATCAGAACCAATACCGTATTCAGCAGACAGGATTTGTGCTGCTTCACGAACGTGACGCAGAATAGAACCTGAACCCAGTAACTGAACTTTACCTTTCGCGCCTTCCAGTGATTCCAGTTTGTAGATACCTTTACGGATACCTTCTTCAACACCGGCTGGCATTGCTGGCATATGGTAGTTTTCATTCAGTGTAGTGATGTAGTAATAAACGTTTTCTTGTTTATCACCATACATACGCTCTAAACCGTCTTGCATGATTACAGCAACTTCATAAGCGAATGCTGGATCATAAGAGATACAGTTAGGAATAGTCAGCGATTGAATATGGCTATGACCATCTTCGTGCTGTAAACCTTCACCGTTAAGTGTTGTACGACCTGAAGTACCACCTACTAAGAAACCACGAGCTTGTTGGTCGCCCGCTGCCCAACATAAGTCGCCAATACGTTGGAAACCAAACATTGAGTAGTAGATATAGAATGGGATCATTGGCAGATTGTTAGTGCTGTAAGATGTTGCAGCGGCTAACCAAGATGCGCCAGCACCCAGTTCGTTGATACCTTCTTGCAGAATTTGGCCTTTAACGTCTTCTTTATAGTAAGCAACTTGCTCACGGTCTTGAGGCGTATATTGTTGGCCATTCGGGCTATAGATACCGATTTGACGGAACAGACCTTCCATACCGAAAGTACGTGCTTCGTCCGCAATAATTGGAACTAAACGATCTTTGATAGATTTGTTTTTCAACATTACGTTCAGAGCACGAACGAATGCGATAGTTGTTGAAATCTCTTTAGATTGTTCTTCCAGTAATTGGCTGAAATCTTCCAGTGCTGGGATATCCAGTTTTTCTTCAAAACGTGGACGACGAGCTGGCAGGTAACCACCTAAATCCTGACGACGTGCATGCAGGTATTTGTATTCTTCTGAGTCTTTATCAAAAGTAATATAAGGCAGGTCTTTGATTTGCTCATCAGCAACAGGGATACTGAAACGATCACGGAAATGGTGAACGCCATCCATGTTCATTTTCTTAACTTGGTGAGCAATGTTTTTACCTTCTGCCGTTTCACCCATACCATAACCTTTGATGGTTTGAGCTAAAATAACAGTTGGTTGGTTTTGAGTGTCTTTTGCTTTTTGGAATGCAGCAAAGACTTTCTTCGGATCGTGACCACCACGGTTTAATGCCCAGATTTCATCATCAGTCATATCTTTAACTAATGCAGCTGTTTCTGGGTAACGATTGAAGAAGTGCTCACGAACATAAGCGCCGTCACGAGATTTAAATGTCTGGTAGTCACCATCCAGAGTTTCATTCATTAATTGAATGAGTTTACCTGAAGTGTCTTTACGCAGAAGCTCATCCCAACGATCGCCCCACATTACTTTGATAACGTTCCAGCCAGCACCCGCGAAGATACCTTCTAATTCGTTAACAATTTTGCCGTTACCTGTAACTGGGCCATCAAGACGCTGTAAGTTACAGTTAATCACGAAGCACAGGTTGTCTAATTTTTCGCGAACTGCGATGGTGATAGCACCTTTAGATTCTGGCTCGTCCATCTCGCCATCGCCTAAGAACGCATAAACAGTTTGTTTAGTCGTATCTTTTAAGCCACGGTGATTCAAATATTTCAGGAATTTAGCTTGGTAAATTGCAGATAGTGGTCCCAGACCCATAGAAACTGTTGGGAACTGCCAGAATTCAGGCATTAATTTAGGGTGCGGATAAGAAGATAAACCTTTACCACCAATTTCTTGACGGAAGTTGTTTAATTGATCTTCAGTTAAACGACCTTCTAAGAATGCACGAGCGTAGATACCTGGAGAGATATGGCCTTGGAAGTAAACTAAGTCACCGCCATCAGTTTCATTTTGCGCGCGGAAGAAGTGGTTAAAGCACACTTCATATAAAGTTGCAGAAGATTGGAATGACGCCATGTGTCCGCCGAGTTCCAAATCTTTTTTGGATGCACGCAGAACCATCATTACTGCGTTCCAGCGAATAGCAGAACGAATACGACGCTCTAATTCCAGATTGCCAGGGTAAGCGGGTTCATCTTCAGCAGGAATGGTATTGATATAATCACTGTGTACAGAACCGCCTAAAGCGATATTAAGACCACCATTACGGGCTTGTTTTAATACCTGATCAATCAGGAACTGTGCACGCTCAACACCTTCTTCACGGATGACCGAGTCGATCGCTTGTAACCAGTCGCGAGTTTCGATCGGATCCACGTCATTTTTCAGCATATCTGACATGGTGTATTCCTTATCTGTTATCTGTTTTTAATGGTTATGGGAGCCTATCTTCCCGTTATACCCATCTGATATGACGGGAAGATAGGCCCTGCTGTTATTACCGCTTCCCCTGAAAATCACAGGGCGATAGGTAGTACAGATTCAGCGGTCAGGATCTGTGCTACTAAAATAAATCAGGATGTTGTTGTAGCCGGCGCAGAGAGCGCTCACGGCGAGTATGTTCACGACTCATATCCAACAAAACATCTTCAATAAAGGCCAAATGGCGATGTGATGCTTCACGCGCAGCTTCTGGCTCTCTATTAATAATAGCCTGATAAATCTGACTACGATGCTCACTTACTGCTGTTAGCATCTCTTTACGAGTGTAAAGAAACTCAAAATTCTGGCGGATATTTTGCTCAAGCATCGGCACCATGCATCGTAATAGATGCAATAACACGACATTATGAGCAGCTTCCGTGACAATTAATTGATATTGCAATACAGCTTCAGACTCAGCGGCTAAATCACCCTTTTCATGGGCTTTCAAAATGCAATCATGGCTAGCTTTGATACGATCAAGATCTTCGTCAGTACCACGTAATGCAGCGTAATATGCGGCAATACCTTCAAGTGCATGACGAGTTTCTAAAAGATCAAATTGAGATTCGGGGTGCCCGCTAAGTAGTTGAGCTAAAGGATCACTAAAACTTTGCCAGAGATTGTGCTGAACAAAAGTACCACCGCCTTGGCGACGGAGTAAAAAGCCTTTAGCTTCTAACTTTTGGATAGCTTCACGCAATGAAGGGCGAGATACATCAAATTGCTTCGCCAGCTCACGCTCAGGTAAGAGTTTTTCTCCTGGGCGCAGAGTACCTTCTAAAATCAGATGCTCAAGCTGTTGCTCAATAACATCAGAAAGCTTAGGTTGGCGGATTTTTGTATAAGCCATATTGCTGGAAGCCATTATTGGATAACTATTACCTTAGTGATTGAGTTGTCAATTGGTAATACCAATTTAATATAACGGATAATAAAGTAACAAAGTATTCACTAACTGTCCATACAGTTGTTGAGCGAAATCATAAAAACCTGCAAATTTTAACAAATTATTTTAAAAATTCATCAAAAGTGATAACTAGATCGCATTATCTAGAAACGTTAAAAATAAATTTTTTAACGTTTTTTAAACACATAAACAGTCAAACTGAAGCGTGACAGCAATATTATTTTGAATTTAAATTCACATTAAATGGCTTTAAATTCATTTAAGGGGGTTATTTTGTTAACAAACTGCGGTAATAAGCCCAATCAAAGTGAGGCCCCGGATCGGTCTTTCTATTTGGTGCAACATCACTATGCCCGGTAATGTTCTCTTTAATGGAGGGATAAAGAGCAATAAGCGATTGAGTTATCTTCACTAATTGTTGATATTGTTGCTGGGTAAAATCGCACTCATCAGTACCTTCAAGCTCAATACCGATTGAGAAATCATTGCATTTTTCTCTACCTTTATATAAAGAAACGCCAGCATGCCACGCTCTTTCAGTAAAAGGCACATATTGCACAATTTCTCCATCACGACGAATAAGACAATGAGCCGATACTCTTAAGTTAACAATCTCACTAAAAAAAGGGTGATCTCGCTCTGATAATGTATTGGTAAAAAGCTGGTCAATATAAGGTCCACCAAATTGCCCAGGAGGCAAACTGATATTATGAACAATTAATAAAGAAGGAAGCTCACCTTCAGGCCTCTTATCATGATTAGGTGAAGGAACCTGTCTAGCATCGATTAGCCAACCCTGTTTAATTTCCACATCAACCCTCTTTTATTTTGTTTTAGTCATTATCAATAACTTTATTAACTCATACTCATCAATAAATGCGAACTTTCCCTCAATAATAAAGGTTAAATATGTATATCTCCTTTTTCTTTTCGATATTTTACTCAAACTTTATTTTATCTATTCGCCAATAAAGTCCTTTTTTTTCATACTTCTAGTGTCTATTACTCAAGGAGGACGCTAGATGAATGTACTTAACTATCACTCTAATGAAAATGGTTTTACCCTTATGGAGCTTATGATTGTGATTGCTATCATCTCAATTTTAAGCTCAGTTGCTATTCCCGCCTATCAAGGTTATATCCAAAAAGCCGCATTAACCGATGTCTTACAAACACTGTCACCTTATCGTTCTGGGGTAGAATTATGTCGTTATGAAAACGAACCTCAACACTGTAATTCTGACTCCTCTTTTATACCGCAACAATTTCGTAGTCGATATTTATCCGATATAAATGTGTTACACAGTGTGATTAATGCAACGGGGAAAGCACAACTTGATGGTCTGACAATCACAATGTCGTTAGAGAACGGAATTAACGACCTTGTTCCAGTATGGAAAACACAATGTTCTACAACAAATCTTGCGTTACAAAAACAGTGCCGTGAGATTTTAAAATCATATTAGTGCTTTTAAATATAAAGGAGCACTCATCTTGAGTGTTCCTATTACGCACTTTAAACATTGAAGACAACATTAAATACAACATAGATAAATCAAAAAGTAATAAAGAGGTGAAGAATGGATATCGCACACTCTGCAACAGAATTTATTGAGCACCTATTACGTACAAGTATTTTAAAACGCGTCTCTGATTTGCATATAGAGCCTCAACAAATCAGTGTAAGAATTCGAGCTAGAATAGATAACCATTTATATCTATTTTCACCACCTCCAGATGAGTTTTCTGAAGAAATAGTGACTCGCTTAAAAGTACTCGCTAACTTAAATATTGCAGAGAAGCGATTACCTCAAGATGGGCAATTTAATTGGTCTTATTATGAAAAAAACTATTCAATACGAATTGCAACACTTCCCACGTTGTATGGTGAAAAAGTGGTTTTACGGCTTATCAATAATTTACAACAACCGAAATTAAATCATCTGGGCTTTCAACCCTCACATTTAACGCTATTAAAGAAATATTTAAATTTGCCACAAGGAATGATTTTAGTTACAGGGCCTACGGGAAGTGGAAAAACACTCACACTATATAGTTGTTTACGTTATTTAAATAAAGAAAACCTAAATATAAATAGTGTTGAAGATCCTGTTGAATTACCTTTAAAGGGCATTAATCAAACGCAGATTTCTGAAAAATCAGGGATCTCATTCACGACAATATTACGAGCATTACTACGCCAAGATCCTGACATTATTATGGTAGGTGAAATACGTGATCAATCTACTGCCGAAATGGCAATAAAAGCAGCACAAACAGGGCACCTTGTATTATCAACCTTACATACTAATTCGGCTTCATCCACATTAATGCGTCTATATAACTTAGGGATTGAAAAAGATCTTATTCATTCCTGTGTTAGCTTAATTATTTCACAACGGCTAGTTCGTTGTTTATGCCCACACTGCAAAATATGTCTATCCGATAAACAGCATATAAATATAAATAAAGAAATGGTCGAATTACCAAACTGGCAAGCGGTTGGTTGCCAGCAATGCTGTTCAGGCTATAACGGAAGAACGGCTATTTATGACTGCTTTGAGCCTTCAAAACAAACACCTTCATCCCCTTATCATTTACTCTATTCTGGCTTTTCATTAATTAAACAAGGAATAACGACACTTGAGGAGGTTTATCAAACACTAGGAGATATTGAATGAGATTACAGCTAATTTATCGCTATGATGCATTAACTTATCAAGGAGAATGGTGTACTGGAAAAATACTTGCATCCTCTAATAACGAAGCATTTATTAAACTAACACAACAACAAAAACTCCCCATAAAAATACGTTTATTTAAAATTGTTTTATTTCAAGATACTGATAAGCAATATCGGATTCAATTATTCGAACAATTAGCTCTATTACTTCATTCGGGTTTAGCGCTTCTTCCCGCATTAACACTATTAAAAGATGAATGCCGTTACTCACATTGGCAATGCGTATTAGAAGATATCATTTTCAACTTAATGCAAGGAGGTTCTCTTTCTAAACAATTAACTCGCTACCCACTTTATTTTCCAATCTCATTGAGTCGTTTTATTTTTATTGGTGAAGAAAGTGGAAAGTTAGATGAAGTTATTACGCTTCAAATAATACAATTAAAGAAACATCGAGAGATTGTTAAAAAAATCAAAAAAGCCTTTAAATATCCAACCTTTTTACTCACCGTATTAATTTTGATTACCAGTATTATGTTGCTTTATGTTTTACCTGAATATCAGTCTTTATACAGTGCTTTTAATACAGAACTTCCTATTTTAACACTCACCCTAATTACTTTTTCGCAATGGCTTGCTGATTATATCAATATGATAGTGTTTATCTTTATAGGATTAATCGTTGCTTATCGCGTAATTCGACACTCTTTTTCACTATTGTATTTTGCTGAACAAATCTTTTTTCTTCATATTCCTTATTTAGGTAAGCTTTTAAAGTATCAGCAATTACACCTTATTTTTCAAATAATCAGTATCACACAACAAGCCGGATTACCTTTATTACAAGGTTTAAAAATAGGGACAGAACAACTTACACATCCTATTTATAAGCGAGTACTTTCTCAAATGAGCGACCACATTATGCAAGGTAAATCGTTGAGCTTATTTATGAAAAATGAACCTCTTTTTACGCCTATCTGTTATCAATTTATCATTTGTGCAGAAAACTCAGGACAATTGCTCTACTTTTGCCAGCAATTAAGTGATTGGTTTTATCATCAACTCGATGAGCAATTAAATACCATTAGTGCTTGGTTAGAGCCAATACTGATGACGGTCATTGCATTGATTATTGGCACATTAATCATTGCTATGTATCTTCCTATATTACAGTTAGGTGATACTATACAGTGAATCACAAATTTTATGAGTAACATGCTGTTACTATATGTTGTACTAACTTATTGATTGATGGTAATTCTATTACGCATTATGAGGTAGGATGTCAGGGTAGCAGAAAATCATCTATCATAATAACCGAATAAAACCCAAATATTGCGGTTATTATCTTGTGATAAAAACAAAATTAGGCTTTAGAATACCTAGACTAATAGTAAATTTTAATTCATTAAAAACAGATAAACACAAATGGCTTATACGGTTGCTCTTACAGGCGGAATAGGCAGTGGTAAAACTACCGTTGCTAATGCTTTTGCCTCATTAGGTGTACCGCTTGTCGATGCTGATGTTATTGCTCGATTAGTGGTAGAGCCTCAATCTTTAGGATTAAATGCATTGCATCAGCATTTTGGTGACTGCATTTTGCTACCCGATGGCTCATTAAACCGAGCACAATTGCGCCAGATTATTTTTGAAAATAATGAAGAAAAAACTTGGGTTAACAATCTTCTTCACCCATTGATACAGCAAGAGACTCAAAGACAAATACAACAAATCAAAGCGCCCTACTTTATTTGGGTTGTTCCATTATTAATTGAAAATAAATTAACGCATCTCGCCTCTCGTGTTCTTGTTGTCGATGTTACACAAGAAGAGCAAATAGAAAGAACCATGAAACGAGATGGTGTCAGTCGAGAGCAAGTTCTCAATATTTTAAAGGCTCAAGCTCAAAGACAGGAACGATTAGCCGTCGCTGATGATATTATTGAAAATCACGATAATAGCCAAAATATGATTGGAAAAGTTAAGCAACTCCATCAGCATTACTTAGAATTAGCTCAACAAGCGTTACAGGACAATTGCCATGAGTGATGACATCACAACAATCATCTTCGAACATCCCCTCAATGAAAAAATGCGTTCATGGCTTAGAATTGAAAACTCATTGATTCAAATTAACAGTTTTCGTGCAATTGATTCATTACCCACAGCACTCTCGTTTTTCCGTGCGATATCAGAATTTATTGAAGTCCTTGATCGTGGTGAAATCCGTGCTGAATTACTTAAAGAATTAGAAAAAAGACAAAAAAAATTACAGCAATGGCTTTCATTTCCTAATGTTGATAAAGCGATTGTCACTCAGATTATTGATGAACTAGCTGAAAATGCAGCCGTACTAAGTAAAGCACCTCGCATTGGTCAACATTTAAAACAAGATAAAGTCATTAGTTTAGTCAAACAGCGTCTAAGTATTCCCGGTGGATGCTGTAACTTTGATGTGCCAGCCTTACATTTATGGTTAAGCTTACCTCAAGCAACTCGTGATGAAAGATTACAAAGCTGGCTGACGGGTTTATTACCATTACAAAATGCATTAAATAGTTTGCTCATGCTTATTCGCCAATCAGATACATTCAAGCCTGCTCTTAGTCACCGTGGTTTTTACCAAGACAGCGCTGAAGAAGGTGAATTGCTACGTCTTAAAATAGCCATTGATCACCAAATCTATCCTCAAGTTTCAGGGCATAAAAATCGCTATGCGATCCGCTTTTTACCACTTGATAGCGAAAATGGAACCGTCCCTCTAGAGCTACCTTTTGAGATCGCTTGTTGCTAACATTATGTTTATTGTTATAAGCATAAATAGCACCAATGAAATCTAGGAGAGATAATGAGCGAAGAATTAATTGTAAAATGTCCAACCTGTCAAACAGAAGTTGTTTGGAATGAAAGTAGCCCTTATCGCCCTTTTTGTAGTAAGCGTTGCCAACTTATTGATTTAGGCGAATGGGCAGATGAATCAAAACGCATTCCAAGCCAAAGCGATATTAATGACAGCGATGATTGGAGTGAAGCGCCACAACAAGAGCCTAAAGACTTTTAATGTGCCAATCCTGAACATAAAAAATAGCCACTCGACTGAGTGGCTATTTTATTTATAGATGCTTATTTGGCACTATTCTACTTTTACTTACTTTTGCAATAACGCCACAATAGTACGGTTAGCTGGCGGAAAATCATCGGCATTTAACGATCTAATCGATGTCCACTTAACTTCTTGTCCCTCTTTGCCATAGGGCTCATTATCCCACTGCGTGACTAAGAAAAAGGATAAGGTAATGTGTCTATCTGGAAAATCATGCTCTACCGTTTCAAAAAGTGAGCATTGCGTTACATCAATACCGATTTCTTCTTGTAACTCACGAACTAACGCCTGCTCTGGAGTCTCTTTATCTTCTAATTTTCCGCCTGGAAATTCCCAAAATCCCCCCATATGCGATTTTAGAGGGCGTTGGGTAATAAAGACATTATTGTGTTGATCACAAATAATACCCGCAGCAATATGTAGCTTCTTTTTATCCATCATAGACAACCTATTGAATAGTCACATTATTATAACAACTTAGCGTTATTATAACGTATATCCAACGGCGCTACTCTGGTTTTCTTCCCCTAACTATCTCAATTAATTAACGATATTTCGATTAATTAACGATAAATAGGTAAGAAACCGAACTGTGCTAATGTTTGGCAAATAATCCCTACTGCACCAAAAGCAATAACAGCATAAATTAATCCTTTGCCTCCCCACACTTTAAAGCCTGAATTTGGGAATTTCTCACGGGCTTTCAGCGCCATAACCGCAGGACAAATAATTGCCCATACACACGCTGCGGTTCCTGCATAAGCAATCGCAATTAAGAAACCATTAGGGAAAAGTAAACATAATAGTAACGGCGGCGTAAAACATAAAACGCCAGATTTTAAGCGCCCTGTTTTGTTATCTTCAAATTTTAGTGATGCTAAAATATAGTCGAACAGACCAATCGCTACCCCTAAAAATGAACAGAATACGGCACTAATAGAAAACCATAATAAAAATCCTTCAATATATTTACTATTTAATACAGTATATAAAGAATCAATAAAGGCATCTAAGTTACCGCCCTTTTGGATAATTGTAATAAATTGCTCACGAGGTAAATTCCCCATCGTGCCAATCATCCAAAGTAAATAAATCACTAATGCTAAAACACAACCAATCACACAACTTTTTACAACTTTTCTTTCATTTTCATGATAGAGTTTATAAAGACTACAAACATTACCATGATAACCAAAAGAGGTGATAGCATAAGGAATAATGATAAAAATAAAAGGATAAAGATATAATTGGCTTTTACCTTCAAAGGTTGCAGTAAATAATAAATCACCTCTCGCTTTAAAGAATAACCCTGAGAATGCTAATACGAATAGAACAATCTTAATAAATAAAAATATTGAGGTTAAACGGCTGGCACAAGCGCCGCCCCACCATATTGTTGCTCCAAGCACGATGGTAAATACAAAGAATATCACTCTAAGATTTAAATTAAGCCCATATAATGATGAAGCTTCATAAATGATCGAACCCGCAGCAGAGATATAAGCATAAATTAATATATATAGTACAAATATCAAAGACGCATTCGCGAGATAACACGCCCATTTAGGTAATAACTCTTTCGATATATGAAAGTAGTTTGTTCCTGCACCATATTTCGATATACATTCAAGAATATAAATTCCAGAATGAAACATAAAGAAACAGACAATAAATAATATAAAGAGTGAGTTAATAAACCAAGCACCAGACATTATTGTTGGTAGGCTAAACATTCCCGCACCGATCATGGCGCCGCCCAACACAAATCCCCCTACAATAATTGAGGGTTCTTTATTTACCGACTTATTTTCCATTTTTTAGTCCTTACTGAAATAAGGATAGGGCTCTCGCATTGCACGAGAGCCATTATTATTGTGGAGTATTATTTATTTGATAGGTTTTAATCTAGCAGTAAAGTGTCTTAATACAGGTGGTTCATATTCGAACTCAAGACCTTTAAGCGTTTTAAACTTCTCTTTTAAGCCGATAAGTGCGTCAGCAATATAATCCATATGGTCGTTAGTGTAGACACGACGTGCAATGGTTAAGCGCATAAATTCCATATCTGCGTGTTTTTGCTCACCCGTAGCAGGATCACGACCAAGTAAGAACGAACCGATTTCAACAGCGCGAACACCAGACTCTAAGTAAAGTGCGTTAATTACAGCTTGAGCTGGGAATTGATCACCTGGGATATGCGGCACTAGTTTTTTACAGTCAACGAAAACAGCGTGTCCACCAGTAGGATATTGAATAGGAATGCCCGCTTCACGTAAACGGTCACCCAGATATTGAACCTGACCAATACGATAGTGCAAGTATTCTTCCTCTGTACCTTCTTCTAAACCTTGTACCATTGCAGCCATATCACGACCCGCTAAACCACCATAGGTAACAAAGCCTTCCATTGGTACACAGCGCTGTCTTGCTAATGTGAATACTTCTTCATTATCACGAATTGAGACTAAACCACCGATATTTAACAGTGGATCTTTCTTCGCTGACATTGTTAATGCATCAGCATATTTATACATATCTAAAATAACTTCTTTGATTGTCGCATTTTTATATTTAGGATCACGCTGTTTAATGAAATACGCATTTTCACAATAACGCGCCGAGTCCATAACAACAAAAATACCGTGTTGTTTTGCGATTTCGTAAACTTCTCTTAAATTATCCATTGAAACAGGCTGACCACCAGCACTATTACAGGTCACTGTTGAAACAATGGCAACAACGTTATCAGCACCATGTTTGGCAATATTTTCTTTTAATTTAGCAATATCAAAATTGCCTTTCCAATCATCATAGGTTTCTGAATCAAACGCTTTTTCAGTAACAATATTAATTGCTTTACAGCCATTTAATTCAACGTGTGCTGCTGTTGTATCAAAATGGAAGTTAGAAATAAATACAGGATTTTTTGCTTTTCCATCTTTTTGTTTATATTTTAATAATACTGGGAAAAGAATATTTTCAGCACCACGTCCTTGGTGAGCAGGAATAATATAATCGTAGTTAAATAATTCTTTGGCTTTGTCTTTTAAATCATAATAGTTTCTTGAACCTGCATAAGCTTCATCACCTGTTATCATTGCTGCCCACTGGTGATCACTCATTGCGTTAGTACCAGAGTCTGTTAATAAATCAATATAAACAGCATGACTTGGTAATAGGAATGGGTTATATCCTGCTTCTTTTAATGCAGCTTCACGTTCTTCTCTTGAAGGAACACGGATTTTTTCCACCATTTTAATACGGAATGGTTCTACGATTCTTTTAGCCATGATAATACCTTTAATATAAATTAAATAATAAAATTAGAATAAATAAAATAATCTTCCCATTTAAATTAAACGGAAAAAGAGTATTAAATTATTTTGAATGGATATAAAAAAGGATTATTTTTCAGGAAAGAAGAAGGCGAGTTCAGAATCAATATTAAACCATTTCTTCAATCTGAAGAAACCTCTTAATATTATCAAAACATTAAATGATGAGAACATACTTTAACCCTTATAGTCAGGAAATAGTACAATTTACATGCTAATTTATATAACAGTTAAACACAGTTAGTAATATAACAATAGTATATTTTGGACAATTATCACACTATTTATAATAAATAACATATTAACGTGATCACTATCACTTACCTCAATCTTTAATAAACTATTTTTTATAGCTTAAATTTTTATTGATAATACTAAGTGGTAATACATGTATTTATACTGCATTTTCACAAAATGAAAGTTGTTTTTAAATAACCATACTTTTTACCATGATTAATAATTTAACAATAAGATCCTAATCTCTTTACTTCTCTAATGCGCATTTTATTCATTAAAATGAAATAATAATTCATGAAATATTTATTCCAGAATACAACTTTAATAAACTGATAAACAACAAATGAAAAGCTAATTAACTTGCTTCATTTTCATATCTTAGAATTCCCTCTCATTATTTATCTTCTCTTTATAAAAAATGAAAAAGTTTTAATTAACATAGCTAAATCGATGGTAATTTAAGCAAGAAGAAAAAATAACATAGAATATTATAACTATGAAAATCAATACAATAGAAGCCATTTAAATGAATCATTTGTTTAAGTAATACTATTTGAGATATCAGTCATTTTAGTTATGTCGCTATTTAATGTCGAAACAGATAAAAATTTATCTTTATTTCATCGATTTTTAATTTCTTTTCATATTGAGAGTACCCGGTATTTATTATTCTAAAATTAACGATAATATAAAAACATTAATTATTATCTTTCTATATTTAAGCAATATTATTTATATTTGAATTAATACCTTTATATTGAGGTAAAATGAGAAAAAAAGTTATTTTATTAACACTATTAAGTGGATTTTCAACCTGTGGATTAACAGCAAATGACGCCGGTTATTTAGGCTCGATGGGAGAATCGCGGCGCGCATTACAAGATAGCCAACGTGAAATAAATCAACTTATTGAACAAAATCGCTATCAACAACTTCAAGAAAATGCATTAGAGGTTTCACCTACCCCCACACTTATTACTGAATCAGAACATTGTTTGCCTATTAATGGTGTATATGTTCAAGGAATTACTTTACTTAATGAAAAAGATCTTGATTCCTTAACACCATTACCTGAGCAATGTATAAAAAGTGCTGACGTTAACCGTTTAGTCAAAGAGTTAACCCAACGCTATCTTCAACATGGTTATATCACGGCAAGAGTTCAATTTTTACGCCCAAATCAAGAGCAACAACTTGGGCTGTATGTTATTGAAGGCTTTATTGAAAAAATTGAAGGCGGTGATCGAGGCGTTAACACCGCACTACTTTTCCCTCAGGTTGAAGGAGAGCCTCTTAAGCTTTCAAAACTGGATCAGGGGCTTGATCAAGCAAACCGCTTACAATCGAATAAAGTTAAACTCGATATATTGCCTGGTACGCAACTAGGTGGCTCTATTATTCAGCTCACCAATCAGCGACAAGCACCGTGGCATCTAAATATTTCAAGTGATAACTATGGGCAAAAAAACTCAGGGCGCTGGTTAGTTCGAACCAATGCAAGCTTAGACAGCCCATTAGGGTTATCTGACTTTGTCAGTTTAAATGCCAGTATGACCACTGATAATCCCAATACACGCTTTAACCGTGCTTACACCCTACTCTATTCTTTACCTTATGGTGCATTGACATTCAGTACTTTTGGTAGCTATTCGGAGTATGAATTTCATCAAGCATTGCAAACACGTACTGTACGTTTATCTGGTGATACGACACAAGTTGGTTTAAGGGGAGATTACGCTTTTTATCGTAGTCAAAAACAGATTGATACCTTAAACATGCAGATAACACATAAGCGAATACGTAACTATTTCAGCCAAATTCGCCTTGATCTCAGTAGCCCTGCACTGACAACGGTAGAGTTAGGTATCAACCATTTACACATTGTTCCAAATGGTGTCATCAGCGTTAACTTAAGTGCAGAGAAAGCTATTAGTTGGTTTGGTGCAGATGAATCACCTCGTGTTGCTAATGGCAATGGTAATGACTATCGCTTTACAAAAGTTAAGCTTTTTGCCAATTGGCAACATCGTTTTGCCTTATCCAATTCTACATTTTTATTCAATAGCGCCTTCTTTGGTCAATATAGCCCTGACACCTTACCAGGTGTGGAATGGCTTAGCTTAACAGATAAAAACGCAATCCGTGGTTTTGACCAAAGTACACTTTCTGGCGATAACGGCGGCTATTTACGTAATACGCTTTCTTATCCTTATCGGATAAACACATTTTCAATCACCCCTCGAATTGGTCTCGATGCTGGTCGAGTTCAACAACATGGTAACTATGAAGGATGGCGTAGTGGCTATGGGCTAAGTTCGGGCTTAAATCTCCAATATCAAAAAGCACAATTCGATATTGAAGTCGCCAAGGGGCATTTGCTTTACAACCAAACGAATTCCAATAAAACCAAAGACCCTACTCAAGTGTTAGTTAGATTTTCATATTTATTTTGATTCACACTCATAGCAATAAACGGAGAAAACTCTATGAAATCAAAAAACTTCAAGCTCTCTCCTTCGGGTAGGCTTGCTGCATCTTTAGCGATTATTTTCGTATCACTAAATGCATATGCTGGCGGTATTGTTCCTGATGCGGGCAATCAAGGACCGAATGTTTCATCAGTCAATGGTGGAACTCAAGTCATTAATATCGTTACACCAAATAACGAAGGTATCTCTCATAACCAATATCAAGATTTTAATGTAGGTAAACCAGGTGCTGTTTTTAACAACTCCTTAGAGGCAGGACAATCACAACTTGCTGGACAATTAAATGCCAACAGCAATTTAAATGGACAAGCCGCTTCTTTAATTTTAAATGAAGTTGTTAGCCGAAACCCTTCGTTCTTATTAGGTCAGCAAGAAGTTTTTGGTATCGCTGCGGAATATGTACTTTCTAACCCAAATGGTATTACCTGTGATGGATGCGGTTTTATCAATACCAGCCGCTCGTCTCTGGTTGTCGGTAACCCATTGTTTGAAAATGGTGAGTTAAAAGGTTATAGCACGCTTAACAATACGAATTTACTTTCTATTGGTAAAAACGGATTACACGCTCCCGGCCTTTTAGATTTAATTGCACCTCGTATTGATAGCCGAGGCAAAATAACTGCAGCAGAAATTTCTGCATTAACAGGTCAAAATACGTTCTCTCAACGTTTTGATATTCTTTCATCACAAAAACCCGCTTCTGCTTTAGATAGTTATTTCTTTGGTAGTATGCAATCTGGTCGTATCCGCATCATTAATACCGCAGAAGGCAGTGGTGTTAAATTAACAGGTAAATTTGTTGCTGATAACGAATTAAGTGTCAGAGCGGACAATATTCAAACGGATAGCCAAGTTCGCTATGACAGCTACGACAAAGATGGTAGTGAAAACTATCAAAATTACCGTGGCGGTATTGCTGTTAATAACAGTGGTTCAAGCCAGACTCTGACAAAAACAGAGTTAAAAGGTAAAAACATCACATTAGTTGCTGATAATAAAAACCAAATCAAAGCCTCTGATTTAATGGGTGATGATATTTTATTACAAGGCGCTCATTTAACGGTTGATGGCAAACAGTTACAGCAAAAAGAGACTGATACTGACAATCGTTGGTTCTATTCTTGGCAATATGATGTCACTAAAGAAAAAGAGCTAGTACAGCAAGTGGGTAGCCATATTGATGCCAAGAACAATGCGACATTAACAGCAACTAAAGGTGATGTAACACTTGAAGGTGCCAAAATTAATGCGGGTAACACACTGGCAATTAATGCTAATCAAGATATCAATATCAACGGATTAGTTGAGAAAGAAAATCGTAGTGAAAACGGCTACAAACGTAACCATACTTCTCGTTTAGAAACTGGTAGCTGGAGCAATAGCCATCAAACAGAAACCTTAAAAGGCAGTGAGTTAACTGCGGGTAAAACGCTGGGTTTAAATGCTAAAGGCTCAGTTACTGCTCAAGGTGCAAAATTACATTCTAATGAGAATGTTGTTGTTAACGCTAAAGAGAATATCAATCTTAATGTTCAAAATACCAACAATGATAAAACAGTAACCGACAATCATGTCGTTTGGGGTGGTATCGGCGGTGGTAATAATAAGAACAATAACAATAAACAAGAAGTCAGTCATTCAACACAATTGACTGCTGATGGACAACTGTTACTTGCAGCAGATAACAGTGTCAAAATCACAGGTAGTCAAGTCAAAGGCAATCAAGGTGCCTTTGTTAAAACGACTCAAGGCGATGTTGTTATTGATAATGCGATCAGCGAAACCATCACTAAAACAGATGAACGTACAGGTACTGCATTTAACATTACTAAAAACTCCCACAAGAATGAAACTAATCAACAGCATTCAACAGGTAGTGAATTAGTTTCTGATGCAGAGTTAACTGTAGTGAGTGGCAAAGATGTCAATGTAATTGGTAGCTTAATTAAAAGTGCTGATGAGTTAGGCATTGAATCTTTAGGTGATATCAACGTTAGATCTGCACAGCAAACCACGAAAATCAATGATGAAAAAACATCATTAGAGATCACCGGTCATGCTAAAGAAGTTGAAGATAAGCAATATAGTGCAGGTTTTCATATCACTCATACATCCAACAAAAACAATAGCACTGAAACTGAACAAGTAGGATCTACGATCAGTGGTGGCAGTGTTAAAGTTCAAGCGGATAAAGATGTCACTTTTGCTGGCTCTGATTTAAAAACAACCGCAGGTAATGCCACTGTTTCTGGTGACAATGTTGCTTTTGTTTCAACAGAAAACAAAAAAGAGACTGACAGTACAGATAGAACCATTTCTGGTGGCTTTAGCTATACCGGTGGTGTTGATAAGATCGGTAGTAAAGCTGATTTCCAATATGACAAACAGCATACAACAACTGATATCACCAAAAATAAAGGTAGCGAAACTCAAGTTGCAGGTGATTTAACTATTACCGCAAACAATGATGTGACGCATCAAGGTGCATCACACAAAGTTGATGGTGCATATAAAGAGTCAGGTGAAAATATCAATCATCTTGCTGCAAATGACAGTGCAACATCTAAAACAGATACCTTAAATATCGGTGTCGATGTGGGTGTTAATCTTGATTACAGCGGTGTCACTCAGCCAATTAAGAAAGCCGTTGAAGATGGTGCTACTGCTGTTAATCCTGACGGCAACAAAGGTATTGATAAAAAAGTTACCTTTAAAGATGCCATTAGTAATCTTGCTAACTTAAGTAATTTAGAAGCACCGAATGTGGGTGTTGAAGTCGGTGTTAAAGGTGGCGGTAGCCAGAAATCACAAAGCGATAGCCAAGCGGTTTCAACATCTATTACTGCCGGTAAAATTAATACTGACAGCAATAAAACGCTACATGACCAAGGTACTCATTATCAATCTACCCAAGGTGATGTCTCACTAACTGCTAACACTCATACCAGTGAAGCAGCACAAAACAAACACCAAGAGTCCTTCCATGAAACAACTGGTGGCGGTCAAGTAGGTGTCAGCACCAAAACAGGCAACGATATTACTGTAGCGATTAAAGGTGAAGGTAAAACTACTGACACAAGCCTAACTACAACCAAAGCTGAAGGTAGCCAGTTTAATTCGGCTGGTAATATCAATATTAATGTACGTGAAGATGCACATTATGAAGGCGCTAAATTTGACGCTCAAGAAGGCAAAACTGTCATTAATGCTGGCGGTGATTTAACGCTGGCACAAGCAACAGATACCCACACTGAAAGTCAACATAACGTAAATGGTAGTGCAAACCTGAAAGTAGGCACAACACCAGACAGTAAAGATTACGGTGGTGGTTTTAACGCAGGTGGTGCAAATCATCAAAAAGATCAGACAACAGCAAAAGCAGGTTCAGTGAATGGCTCTCAAGGTATTGAGCTAAATTCAGGTCATAATCTGACTTTACAAGGCACTCATTTAACCAGCGAAAATGATGTTGCTCTGACTGCAACGAACAAAGTTGATTTCCAAGCAACAGAATCTCAGCGTACTGAAACAGGTAAGAACTTATCAGGTGGATTACAAGCGGGCTTCGGTCAAAAAACAGGAGACAAATCATCTTCTGTCAATGGCTTAGGTGGCGCTGAATTTGCTATTGGTAAGCAAGATGAGAAGAGTGTTTCTCGTGAAGGTGGGACCATTGCTAACCAAGGTAATTTAACTGTTAACGGTAGCTCTGTTAATCTTCAAGGTACTAAAGTTAATAGCAAAGATACGCAATTAACCTCTCAATCTGGTGATACTACGCTAACATCAGCACAATCTACGGATTACAAAAACAACTGGGGTACTGATATCTCTTTAAATGGCAAACAAACCAATACGACGCCAAAAGAAGTGACTGAAGAAAATCCAGCAACCTCTATCCATGATATTGGTGGCAAAGTTTTAGTAAACGTTGAAGATCAACAAAAATCCACACACCAAAATGCTTCAGTAGAAACAGGTACATTAACTGTAAATAGCGACAAAAACTTCGCTCTTTCTGGTGCAAATGTTTCTGCGGATAATGTAACGGGTAATGTGGGCGGTGACTTTACAGTAACTAGCCAGAAAGACAGTGATCGTCATGTTGCTGTTGATGTCAATGTTGGTTATAACCACAACAACGATCCTAAATCTAGCCAAGTTGATAAAACAGCCAAGGCAGGTGGATCATTATTAGAAGACACTATCAAAGAGACCATTGATTCAGGTATTAAATCTGCAACTGATGTTATCTCTGATAAATACAATTCACTCTCTTCAACTATCGCAGATAAAACCGGTATCAGTGGCGAGACAAAAGCCAAAATTGATAAAGGCGTTGGCACAGTAGGTAACGGTATCAAAAATATCGTAACAGGTGCTGAAGGTCATACGGCAAATGCGGATATTAAAGTTTCTCATATTGATAATGATGCAGTTACTCAAACCACAACCTTAACTAGCAAAAATGATATTTCATTAAATGTAAGTGGTACAACTAAGCTTACTGGCGCTGAAATTAAAAGTGAGCAAGGTCAGGTTGATTTAGGCGGTAGCAACGTTCAATTAAACAATATTGAAGGTCATCAATATGAAGCAGGTGCAGATCTTGATCTGAAATCATCTGCTGTTGATTTAGTGAAACAACTTGCAGGTGGTGACTTATCATTAAAATCACCTGTTAAAGTTAATGAAACAGTAAACACAAAATCATCTATTTCTGAAAAATAATAGATACCCCATAAAAGAGTAATGCCTATTCTTTTGTAAGCCCAACCCGTTTGTTATCACAATAAGCGGGTTTCTTATTTATCTGCTTAGATTTCACTGAACATCCAATAAATTTACGCTTCTTTAAGATTTAAATAAAATACAGAAAATGGTAAAAAATAGATAACGCATTGAATTAAAAATAGAAAAATACATTTTTTCGTAGAAATTAAATCAACCTCGATTCCTTGACCTTCCCCTAATGGTAAAGCCTAAGCTTTATCTCATACCATATTTAAGAGGGGATTTTTGATGAACACTAAGACTACGTTGTCCTCTGCCAATCGGCTAAGTTTACCTGTTGAAGGTATGACATGTGCATCCTGTGTTGGTCGTGTCGAACGGGCCTTAAAAGCCGTACCACAAATACAAGATGCTGTTGTCAATTTAGCCACTGAACGTGCAGATATTACATTTACAAATACACCCGATCCCGCAGCTGCCGTGAGCGCTATTGAAAGTTCAGGTTATAAAGTACCCGAAGAGATAACTGAGCTGGCAATTGAAGAAATGACCTGTGCATCTTGTGTTGGTCGTGTAGAAAAAGCACTGGCGCAAGTTCCCGGTGTATTAGAAGCCACGGTAAACCTTGCAACTGAACGCGCTCGTGTGCGCCATTTATCAGGCGTAGTATCGATCACTGATTTAGAGATCGCCGTTGTACATGCCGGCTATAAACCTCGTCGTTTATCTGATGATCCAGCAAACACACGTGATGTAGGTGAAGAGCGCCGTGCAAAAGAGGAACGTTCATTACGCCGCGCATTACTTATCGCCGCTGTCTTCACATTACCCGTTTTTGTTATTGAAATGGGATCGCACTTTATTCCCGGTGTACATGGTTGGGTTACTCAAACTCTGGGGCAACAGCTAAATTGGTATATTCAATTTATCCTCGCCACTATTGTGATGTTTGGCCCCGGTTTACGCTTTTTCCAAAAAGGAATACCTGCGTTATTACGCGGTGCTCCTGATATGAACTCATTAGTATCTGTTGGTACAACCGCCGCTTACGGCTATTCAGTGGTATCAACCTTTATTCCTCAAGTCCTACCTGCGGGCACAGCCAATATCTATTTTGAAGCCGCTGTTGTGATTGTCACCTTGATCTTGTTAGGAAGAACGCTTGAAGCCAAAGCTAAAGGAAATACATCTCAAGCCATTAAACGGTTAGTTGGTTTACAAGCTAAAACAGCGCGAGTTTCTCGTCATGGTGAGACATTGGAAATCCCGCTAGATCAAGTTGTAATGGGAGACATCGTTTTTGTTCGCCCCGGTGAAAAAATACCTGTTGATGGAGAGATTATTGACGGTCACTCTTATGTTGATGAGAGCATGATAACCGGCGAGCCTGTACCTGTATCGAAAGAGATTGGTTCTGACGTTGTGGGGGGAACTATCAATAAAACAGGTGCTTTTAGTTTTAAAGTCACCAAAGTTGGCTCTAACACTGTATTGGCACAAATCATTCGCTTAGTGGAGGAAGCTCAAGGCTCTAAACTTCCTATTCAAGCACTTGTTGATAAAGTCACCATGTGGTTTGTGCCGGCGGTTATGTTAGGTGCAACAATCACCTTCTTTATTTGGTTAGCTTTTGGTCCAGATCCTGCATTAACCTTTGCGCTAATTAATGCCGTTGCTGTGTTAATTATTGCCTGTCCATGTGCAATGGGATTAGCAACGCCAACATCCATTATGGTGGGTACAGGTCGTGCAGCAGAGTTGGGTATTCTTTTCCGTAAAGGTGAAGCCTTACAAGCCTTACGTGATGTCAATGTTGTCGCTCTTGATAAAACAGGCACATTAACAAAAGGCCGTCCTGAATTAACAGATTTAATTCCAGCAGAAGGTTTTGAATATAATGAAGTCTTAAGCCTTGTTGCTGCTATTGAAACTTATTCGGAACACCCTATTGCAGAAGCTATTGTCAATGCGGCTAAAGAGGCGGGATTAACACTCGCTACGGTTGAAAATTTTGAAGCAGTTCCGGGTTTTGGCGTTAGTGCAACAGTGGGCGGAAGAGCCGTATCTGTTGGTGCTGATCGCTTTATGAAACAACTTGGATTAGATGTCAGTCACTTTATCTCTTCAGCACAGAAACTCGGTGAGCAAGGCAAAAGCCCTCTTTATGCAGCCATTGATGGACATCTTGCTGCCATTATTGCAGTTGCAGATCCGATTAAAGAAACAACCCCTGAAGCAATCAAAGCGTTACATGATTTAGGTTTGAGAGTTGCCATGATCACCGGTGATAACGAAGCCACAGCAAAAGCGATTGCTAAACAGTTAGGTATTGATGAAATTGCGGCTGAAGTACTTCCTGATGGAAAAGTCGAAGCCTTAAAGCAATTTAGCCATAAAGGCGCCAAAGTCGCTTTTGTTGGTGATGGTATCAATGATGCTCCAGCGCTTGCACAAGCTGATGTTGGGTTAGCGATTGGTACAGGAACCGATGTCGCCATTGAAGCTGCTGATGTGGTGTTAATGTCGGGTGATCTGCGCGGTGTCGTTGATGCAATAGCTTTAAGCCAAGCAACTATTCGCAATATCAAACAAAACTTGTTTTGGGCTTTTGCTTATAACGCCTTATTAATTCCTGTCGCGGCTGGCATGCTTTATCCAATTAATGGCATGTTACTTTCACCCATCATTGCCGCTGCCGCAATGGCGCTTTCAAGTGTATTTGTATTGGGTAACGCCTTACGACTAAAACGTTTTCAAGCACCAATAAAAACACATTAATAGATTGATTTTATTTATAGCCAGACTCAACAAAGGTCTGGCCCAATATTATAAAGCGACTACCTTATACTTATAGAGAGCGCTTTATTATCCGATAAGGGGAACATAATGAATATTGGTCAAGCAGCAAAAAAGTCCGGTATTTCAAGCAAAATGATCCGTTATTATGAGCAGATTGGCTTAATTCCAAAGGCTATTCGTACTGATTCAGGTTATCGCGATTACACAGATGCAGACGTAGCTTGCTTTCGTTTTATTCGCCATTCTCGAGCACTTGGTTTTTCAACAGAACAGATATCAACGTTGTTAGTTTTATGGAATAACGGAGAACGCGCCAGCGCAGATGTGAAATCTATCGCACTCTCCCATATTGAAGAGCTCAATCGTAAAATTGCTGAACTACAACGTATGACAAAAACGTTAGAACACTTAGCGAAAGATTGCCAAGGTGATAACAATCCTGATTGTCCGATTATTGCAGGACTAGTTGAGCCAAAGTCAGACTCTGAAAGTAAAACAACAAAAAGTCACCTTTCCCACCTTCGCTCTTCAATTTAGTTTTTCTATCAACCATAAAAAAATCCCGCTTATTGCTAAGCGGGATTTTCTTGTTCAACAAAAAGTTAAATAACCATTATCATCAACGGGTAATTAACCTAATTGACCATGACAATGCTTAAATTTCTTACCCGATCCACAAGGACATGGTTCGTTACGACCCACTTTTTTACCTGCGGCAACTTGACCATCTACTGCTGACATTTGAGATTCTTTTGTCACTTCATGGCTTAATTGCTGTTGTTTAGCTAAACGTTCTGCTTCTTCACGACGGCGACGTTCTAACTCTTCAACTTCTTCTGGTAAACGAACTTGTACTTTGCTTAGCGTGCTAATCACTTCATATTTCAGTGATTCCAACATGTTAGCAAACATGGCGAACGATTCACGTTTGTACTCTTGTTTTGGATCTTTTTGTGCATAACCACGTAAGTGGATACCTTGACGCAAATAATCCATTGCTGCCAAGTGCTCTTTCCACAGTGAATCCAGCGTTTGTAACATCACGCCTTTTTCAAAGTTACGCATCATCTCAGCACTAACGATCTCTTCTTTCGCTTTATAGACTTCGATAGATTTTTCTAAAATACGCTCACGCAATGTTTCTTCGTGTAATTCAGGCTCTTTATCTAACCATTCTTTGATTGGTAAATTTAAATCAAAGTCTTTTTGTAAACATGCCGTTAAGCCTTCGATATCCCACATTTCTTCCAGTGATTGAGGTGGAATATAGTTATCAATCATTGAAGTGAAGACGTCTTGGCGAATGCTATCGATAGTTTCGCTTACGTCTGCCACATCCAGTAATTCGTTACGCTGAGTATAGATTGCACGACGTTGGTCATTTGCTACGTCATCATATTCAAGCAGTTGCTTACGAATATCAAAGTTACGGTTTTCTACTTTACGTTGTGCGTTTGCAATCGCTTTAGTTACCCAAGGGTGTTCAATCGCTTCTGTTTCATTCATACCTAATTTACGCATCATGCCAGACACTTTGTCTGAAGCAAAAATACGCATTAAGGAGTCTTCCATAGATAAATAGAAACGAGAAGAACCTTCATCCCCTTGACGACCCGCACGACCACGTAACTGGTTATCAATACGACGAGATTCGTGACGCTCAGTACCAATGATATGTAAACCACCTGATGCTAATACTGCATCATGACGCTCTTTCCATTTAGCTTTGATTTCTTCGATTTGCTCTTCAGTTGGCTCTTCAAGTTTAGCCACTTCAGTTTGCCAGCTACCCCCTAACACGATATCGGTACCACGACCAGCCATGTTAGTTGCGATAGTTACCGCTGAAGGCAAACCTGCGTTAGCAATGATGTCTGCTTCCATTGCGTGGAATTTCGCATTCAGTACGTTATGGTGAACATTCGCTTTAGTCAGCGCTTTAGAAATTTCTTCTGATTTTTCAATTGAAATGGTACCCACAAGAACAGGCTGACCATTTTGAGTACGTTCACGAATATCTTCAATAATAGCTGCAAATTTACCTTGCTCATTCATATAGACTAAGTCAGGTAGATCTTTACGTACCATTGGGCGGTTAGTTGGGATAACAATGGTTTCTAAGCGATAAATAGAGTTAAATTCAAACGCTTCAGTATCCGCAGTACCGGTCATCCCTGCTAATTTTTCGTATAAACGGAAATAGTTTTGGAATGTAATTGACGCTAATGTTTGGTTCTCATTCTGGATCTTCACACCTTCTTTTGCTTCAACAGCTTGGTGTAAACCATCAGACCAACGACGACCTTGCATTGTACGACCCGTGTGTTCGTCAACAATGATAACTTCGCCATCTTTAACAATGTAGTCAACGTCTTTGGTAAATAGCGCGTGAGCACGTAATGCAGCCGTCACATGGTGCATTAACATAATATTAGCGGGTGAGTATAAAGACTCTCCTTCTTTCATCATGCCAGCATCTGCTAATAAACCTTCGATTTTAACCAGACCGCGTTCTGTGATATTCACTTGACGTGTTTTTTCATCAACAGAGTAATCACCTTCACCTTGGAAAGTGTCTGAGTCTTCTTTCTCTTGAGAAATCAAGTGAGGGATCACTTTATTCATTTGGATATAAAGCTCAGAACTGTCTTCTGCTGGACCTGAAATGATCAGCGGAGTACGCGCTTCATCGATTAAGATTGAGTCAACCTCATCCACTAATGCATAGTGTAATTTACGTTGAACACGTTCTTGTGGACTAAATGCCATGTTGTCACGCAGGTAGTCGAAACCAAATTCGTTGTTCGTACCGTAAGTGATATCAGCATTATAGGCTTCGCGTTTTACTGGTGGTGCCATATTTGGCAAGTTGATACCCACGCTTAAACCTAAGAATTCAAACAGAGGACGGTTATTTTCGGCGTCACGTTGTGCCAAGTAGTCATTGACTGTAACAACGTGAACCCCTTTACCTGATAGAGCATTTAAGTATGCCGGTAATGTTGCGGTTAATGTTTTACCTTCACCTGTACGCATTTCTGCAATACAACGCTCATTTAGAACCATACCACCGATTAACTGCACATCGAAGTGACGCATACCAAAGACACGTTTACTTGCTTCACGAACAGTGGCAAACGCTTCAGGTAAAATATCTTCTTCTTTTTCACCGTTTTTTAAACGCTCACGAAATTCATTTGTTTTCGCTTTTAGCTCATCATCAGTCAGTTTTTCAAATTCTGGCTCTAATTTATTAATTTCAACAACAACTTTGCGCATACGGCGGATTGAACGATCATTACGGCTACCAAAAATTTTGGTTACAATTTTACCTAACATAAATCTTTATTCTCATTTATGGCGTGAAACGCCGAAAACAGCCTCTGTATCTATCAATAAACAGAGATAATCATAATCTTATTAGATTAAGTGACTCAATTAAGCTGTTAGGTAAGGCCCTGCGCGAATACCGCGGATTTGTGCAAGCCATAATCCGGTATGATAGGAATTTGTATTCTGTACTAAAACGTAATCAGAAAGAGGACGGTTGCTTAGTGCTGATGATGGGGTCTCTGTTAATAAGGCATACAGAGTATCAAGCATAACCTCTGCAACATTAGAAACAGGTAACGGTTCATCTTTGGCTTTAACCATCAATTCAGGCGAATTAATGGTGAATGCAAAAGAGAGCTGTTTAATCACATTTTTTACTGCGTGTTGTTGCCAGTAATTAAAGGTGAAGGATGAAGCAGGATTCTGTACACTTTGGCGTAAGAATAAGTTATCAAACGCAATAAGTGCCTGACTTTGGCGGTTTTGAGATGAAGGGGTATCAGTTTGCTGTGGATTTTCGGCATGAGTAGACAACAGCGAAGGTATTCCAATACCTGCTGCTACCATCCCTAAAAGCAGGTGCGACCAAAAATATCGCCTGCCAAACTGTCGCCAAAAACTTATAATGCTCATTAACCTTCGTTGCTCATTAATCTTTATTTTGTGGAGTCAAAATCTATGCGGGATAGTTACCCACAATCATTGGAAAAAATCTTCATTGAACTTGAAGGTTCCAACAAGAGTACATTACAACTTATACAACAGCGTGCAACGATTTTACTAAAATTAAATCGTGCCGTCATGGCTCTTTTACCTGTTCCTTTACGAGATAAGTGCCGTGTCGCAAATTATCGCAATGCTATTTTAATTATTGAAGTTGCAAACGCAAGTTGGTTAACTCGTTTACGTTATGAAACCCCGTCATTACTTTCCGCATTGAGGCAAGAAATTTTACCATCCTTATCCTCAATAGACATCAAAATAAATCCGTCTTTGGGAATAAAACAGGAAAAAAGATCTTTAATATCATCATTAAAAGAGCAAGTGCCTACAAAGAGACGTCACTTAAGTTTGGAAAGCGCGCAATCATTGAAGTATTTGGCTGAAAAAAGTCCGAAGAAATTAAGAGAGAAATTAGAACGGTTGGCTGCACTTGCCGGAGAGAGTACAAGTACAGCCAAAGATGAACGTTAATTAGAGATAATTAACGTGCTTTCCTTCGCAGGAATTAAGCAAAGACCATTGAGGGAGCTTTGAATGCCACTGGCATTTGTGCTTCGTCTTCAAATGTGACGAATTCCCACGCAGATTCTTTTGCTAATACAGCTTGGAGCAATTTATTGTTCAGTGCATGACCTGATTTAAACGCGGTAAATTCACCGATAATGTTATAGCCACACATAAATAAATCACCGATTGCATCCAACATCTTGTGACGAACGAATTCATCTTCAAAACGCAGACCGTCGTCGTTGAGAACACGATAGTCATCAACTACGATTGCACAATCGAAGCTTCCGCCTAAACACAATCCTTTAGATTGCAGGTATTCGATATCACGCATAAATCCAAAAGTACGAGCACGACTGATTTGGCTCATAAAAGATTCCGCGGAGAAATCTAATTTATAACGCTGTGTACTTGCATCAATGGCAGGATGATTAAAATCGATAGTAAAATCTAATTTAAATCCGTTGTATGGACGCATTTCTGCCCATTTGTCGCCATCTTCTACACGTACTGTTTCTTTGATGCGAATGAATTTCTTCGCAGTACGAAGTTCTTCGATGCCTGCATCAAGTAACAAGAAAACAAAAGGTGCCGCACTTCCATCCATAATTGGAATTTCAGGTGCATTCACTTCAATTACGATATTATCAATGCCTAAACCAGCCAGTGCTGCGTTTAAATGCTCAACGGTTGATATACGCACATCGTCTTCGTTAACTAAGCAAGTACATAACATAGTGTCACGAACTGATTTTGCGTCTGCTGGAAAATCCACCGGTGGATTTAAGTCAGTACGACGGTAGATGACCCCAGTGTTTGCTGGCGCCGGACGCATTGTAAGCGTAACTTTTTTACCCGTGTGAAGTCCCACACCAGTTGCTTGTACAATTCGTTTTAATGTCCGTTGTTTGATCATCATTTTATCTCGCAATGTTATCCGTCCTACCAATCATTATACTTATAATTGGCAGGACAGTTTAGCACAAAAAGCGGAGATGCCAATCTTTTTGGCGATTAATCAGCCTGTTTTCTCAGGAACGCAGGGATATCTAAATAATCCGGTTCTTTGCTTGCCTGAGTAGATTGTTCATTAACAGCTTTTGCAGCAGGCTTGCTTTCTTCTACGGCAGAGAAAGAAGACATGCTATTTTGCATTTGCTGGTAACGATTCTCCATTGCGCTTTGCTGATTCTGTTTATTAGTTACCAGTGTAATTTCTGGACGTTTGTCCATACCAATACCTGTTGCAACCACAGTCACACGCAATTCATCATTCATTTCTGGGTCAAGGGATGTACCGATAACCACAGTCGCATTATCTGATGCAAATGCACGAATGGTATTACCCACTGTTTCAAATTCATCAAGACGTAAGTCAAAGCCTGCAGTGATGTTGACTAACACACCACGTGCGCCAGATAAGTCGATGTCTTCCAATAATGGACTTGAAATCGCCATTTCTGCTGCTTCTTCAGCACGATCTTCACCTTTCGCAGCACCAGATCCCATCATGGCATAACCCATTTCAGACATCACAGTTCTTACGTCAGCAAAGTCAACGTTCATTAAACCTGGGCGAGTAATTAGCTCAGCGATACCTTGAACTGCGCCTTTTAATACATCATTAGCTGCACCGAACGCATCTAATAATGAAATTCCACGACCAAGTACTTTTAATAATTTGTCATTTGGAATAGTGATTAATGAGTCAACATGTTTTGATAACTCAGTAATACCTTGCTCCGCAAATGCCATGCGTTTTTTGCCTTCAAAATTAAAAGGCTTAGTTACTACAGCAACGGTCAAAATGCCTAATTCTTTAGCCACTTCTGCAACAACAGGCGCAGCACCAGTACCCGTACCACCGCCCATACCTGCTGCGATAAAGACCATATCGGCACCTTCAAGTGCTGCACGTAACCCTTCACGGTCTTCCTCAGCAGCATTACGGCCCACTTCAGGATTTGCACCTGCACCTAAGCCTTTCGTAATGGCATTACCAATTTGGATAGTCTGTCCGACCGCTGTTTTACGTAGCGCTTGAGCATCCGTATTGACTGCAAAGAAATCTACGCCTTCAATACGTTCACGAACCATGTGCTCAACCGCATTACCGCCGCCGCCACCAACGCCGATGACTTTGATCACCGCATCGTTGGTTAATTCCATAGGTTCAAACATAATTTCTCTCCGTTTTGTGCCTTCTCAGGGCCGCTTGCTCAAACGACCTCTTTTTAAATTTGTCTGATTATTAAAACTCTCTTTTTAGCCAACCAGTGAGTTTCTTAAATAAACCACCGACAGCAGAGCGTTTCTCGGTTTCAGTTTCCTCACCAAAGTGAGATTCTTTACCGTAATGCAAGAGCCCAACCGCTGTTGAGTAGTAGGGATCCTGCGCATAATCTGTTAGCCCGGTAATATTTAACGGTTTACCGATCCGTACTTGCGTGTGGAAAACACGTTGAGCACATTCAACAAGTCCATCAATCTGTGCAGCACCACCTGTTAGCACGATACCTGCGGCTAAATGATGCTTAATCCCTTGCTGGCGTAACTGTTCTTGAACTTTTAAAATCTCTTCATTAACAAGATTGAGCAGTTCGGTATAACGAGGCTCAATCACCTCAGCAAGAGTTTGTCGTTGCAGACTTCTTGGTGGTCTGCCTCCGACACTTGGAACTTCGACATTTTCATCTTTACCAACTAAAGATCCTAATGCACAACCGTGACGAACTTTGATAGCTTCCGCATCATTTGGCGGTGTGCCAAAAGCGTAAGCAATATCGCTGGTTACAACATTGCCTGCATAAGGAATAACGCGGGTATGTCTTAATGCTCCACCGGTATAAATAGCGATATCCATTGTACCGCCACCAATATCAACAACACACACACCTAATTCACGTTCATCTTCTGTTAATACAGCGAAACTTGAAGCCAGTCCCGCAAAAATCAGTTGATCTACTTTTAACCCACAGCGTTCAACTGCTTTTACAATATTCTTTGCCATATCGTTATGGCAGGTAATTAAATGAACTTTAGCCTGCATACGCACGCCCGATAATCCAACTGGGTTTTTGATCCCTTCTTGATAATCAATGGCATACTCTTGCGGTATCACGTGTAAAACACGGTGTTCATCTTTTACTTTGACGGATTTCGCGGTATGTACCACGCTATCGACATCATCTTGAGTCACTTCTTCTTCTGAAATTGGCACCATGCCAATCTCATTTTGGCAACTGATATGCTTGCCTGATAACGCCAAATATACTGAAGATATTTGACAGTCAGCCATTAATTCAGCCTGATCTACCGCCCGTTGCACGCATTTTACGACGGATTCGAGATCGTTAACGCCACCTTTATCCATGCCCCGAGATGGACAACTTCCCACCCCGATAATATTCACTACGCCATCAGGCAGGATCTCACCGACAAGGGTGGCTACTTTGGCCGTACCAATCTCAAGACCAACTACTAATTTTCTGTCCGTCGCTTTGATCATTATTGTTCTGCCTTCGCCTTCATCGTGTCATCTGCCACGTCTTGTTTATTCATTCTCAAGTAATAAAGGAGCCCATCCGACTGCACCACCACTGTCATAACGCAGATCCACGTAATCAACTCGTTTATCTGTTTGTTGTTGCAGTATCGGATACAACTCAATAAAGCGAGCGATCCGTTTTTCGTTATCCTTACGACCTAACTCCAATCGGACATCATTGTCTAAAACTAATTGCCATCCTTGACGGGCAGACATTGACGCTGCTTTTAAATTCAGGTTACTAGCAAGAAGTTGATCTCTCATTGCGACATAACCTGACAACACCATTTTTTCGCTTCCTTGTGGACCATATAGCAAAGGATAACTTCCTTTGGTTTCCAACTGCGTTGGCAGACTGAAAACACGCCCTTCTTTATCAAGAAAGTAAGTATCATTCCAACGGGTAAAGGGAACATACTCTACCAGATGGATTTTAAGTTCATCAGGCCACTGTTTACGAACAGTGACTTGCCTAATCCATGGCATCCGTTCAATTTGTTGCTGAATGATATTCACATCCTGTGTCATAAATGTGCCCGGCTGTCCTAAAGACAAAATCGCCTGACGCACATCATCATTCGTTGTGTAATGCCGCTCGCCTGTTAATACAAGTTTTGAGATTGGTAGACGATTTGCGTCTTTCATCCAGTTAACCACTTGTATCCCACCCCAAACGATGGTGGCAATCACACATAAGAAAAAGATTAATCCTGATAAATAAGTACCATTACTCGGTCTGTCAGAATGTTGCTTCTCTTTATGTTCTTTTATATTTAGCGCTGCTTGTGACATATTAACCCACTAACTCCTGAGCAACGTTTAAACAAGAGAATCGCCCATCCTTTTGTCCGATATTCCAGCGATTAATACTTTTCCTACATATATATACTTTATGAACACCTTTAGGTTTGATAATTAAATCACTAAATTGTTCAATCTGTTGAGAATTATTTACTTTAAAAGAAGAAATTGCGAATTTTTCTTCGTTTTTCTTACTTTTTAACTGAAATTTTTTCTCAACACAGATTTGAGCAAGCGAATTCTCGATCATTTTTTTCGCCAATTCAGTGTTATTTTCTTCATAACACTCCATCATTACAGTTGTTTTATTGACTATTTCACCATAAATGATGTTCACTTGCTCAAACATCCGTCTTAATCCTCGCTGAAAGATGGCTGTAATTTCGTATCTGCTAAGCGACGCGCTATTTTACCAATATTTCCAGCACCTTGAACTAAAACAAGATCATTATCTGTTATTACACCCGCTAATATTGATGAAATATTATCCACATCAGAAACCCAGATAGGATCTAGCTTCCCACGTTGACGAATTGTTCGACAAAGTGAGCGGCTATCGGCACCTGCAATAGGCGCTTCCCCTGCAGAATAAACATCTGTTAATAATAAAATATCAACCTGATTGAGAACAGTGGCAAAGTCTTCATATAAATCACGAGTACGGGTATAGCGATGAGGTTGGAAAATCATCACTAGACGTTTATCTGGCCACCCTGCTCTCGCTGCTTTAATCGTTGCATCAACTTCTGTTGGATGATGACCATAATCATCCACTAGCATCACTTCACCTTCTTGACCATTAACATGCTCAAGACCGTAGTTACCTAAGAAATCGAAACGACGCCCAGTACCTTGGAAGTTAAGTAATGCTGCTAAAATATGTTCGTCAGCAATGCCTTCTTCTGTGGCTACAGCAACTGCAGCCGTCGCATTCAATGCGTTATGACGACCGGGTGCATTTAAGACAACTTGTAAATCTGGCATACCTTCACGAGATATAGTGAAAAAGCCCTGAGCACCTTTTTGTTCATAATGCGTAATACGAACATCAGCATCTTCACTAAAGCCATAAGTCGTAATATAACGCCCTACTTTAGGAATAATCGAACGAATGACATCGTCATCCAGACACATCACTGCACGGCCATAGAATGGTAAATTGTGCAAAAAGGTAATAAACGTCTCTTTTAGATTGTCAAAGTTACCGTGATATGTGTCCATATGGTCTGCTTCGATATTCGTAACGACAGCAACCATGGGTTGTAAATGTAAAAATGATGCATCGCTTTCATCAGCTTCAGCAATTAAATAACGACTGCAACCTAAACGAGCATGAGTGCCAGCTGATTTAACAAGCCCACCATTAACAAACGTAGGATCTAACCCCGCTTGCGCATAAATATTTGAAATCATCGCTGTTGTCGTGGTTTTACCATGTGTTCCGGCAATCGCAACACCATGACGGTAACGCATCAATTCAGCCAGCATTTCAGCACGACGGATAACTGGGATACGTGCTTCTCTTGCTGCAATAATCTCAGGGTTTTCAGCACTGATCGCTGTCGAAACCACAACAACACTTGCGCCACGAATATTTTCAGGGCGATGATTAAAATAGACTGTTGCGCCTAAGGCAACGAGCTGTTGTGTGACTACGTTTGGTGCTAAATCAGAGCCGCTGATTTCATAACCTTCGTTAGCCAGCACTTCAGCAATTCCCCCCATACCCGCACCACCGATGCCGATAAAGTGAATATGCTTAACTTTTCTCATTTCAGGCACAAACGATCTTAATTTTGCCAGTTGTTGTGTATTCACTATTTACTTCTTCACTCTAAGTTAATGGTTACAAGTTACGTTTATTTTTTTGCCACTTCGATTATCACATTTGCTACGCGCTCTGTGGCATCCGTAATCGCAACACTTTTTGCTTTCTCTGCCATCGCTAACAAGGTTTCTCTATCCCAATTTTTCAGGGTTTGTGCAATGACTTCTGGAGTTAAATCATTTTGCTCGATAATTCGCGCGGCACCCGCTTTTTCTAGCGGCAGTGCATTCCAATATTGCTGTCTATCTTTGTGCTGGAAAGGAACAAAAATAGCGGGTAATCCCGCTGCGGCAATTTCGCTGACCGTTAATGCGCCTGAACGACACACCACAACATCAGCCCATTGGTAAGCTTGCGCTATATCATCAATAAATTCAGTAACTTTATATTCAGATTTAACTGAATTTTTTGCTAATTCGTTCTGATAGCGTGTTTTTGTATCACTTTCGCCACCTTTTCCTGCTTGATGCCAGATTGTAACATGTTCACCTAGCAAACCTGCAACTACAGGTAAGGTATGATTTAAAATTCTAGCGCCTTGGCTACCACCAATAATCAGTACACGAACAGGCCCTGTTCTCTCTTTTAATCGTACTGAGGGTGCTTCAAGTGCCAATACATCTTCACGAACAGGATTTCCAACAACCGGTGCTTTAGGAAATGCACCAGGAAAAGCCTGCAATACACGTTTTGCAATTTTAGATAACCAACGATTAGTTAATCCAGCGATACCATTTTGCTCATGCAAAATAACAGGTATCCCACACATCCAAGCAGCAACACCGCCCGGACCTGAAACATAGCCACCCATACCAAGTACCGCATCTGGCTGATAGCGCTTCATAATGGCACGAGCTTGGAAAATCGCTTTAATAATACGAATAGGTGCTGCGATTAACGCTTTAATCCCTTTGCCACGTAAGCCTGAAATACGAATAAATTCAATTTCAATACCGTGTTTAGGTACTAAATCGGCTTCCATTCTATCCGCCGTTCCTAACCATCGGATTTCCCAACCTTGGGATTGTAGATAATGAGCAACAGCCAGTCCCGGGAATACATGCCCCCCAGTACCACCAGCCATAACCATTAAACGGCGTCTACGCTCGCTCATTTCGGGCTCCTTACAAACGCCTGAGCTTGTGCTAGACGTGTTTCATAATCAATTCGTAATAACATCACGATGGCGGTTGACATAATAATCAAGCTCGAACCACCGTAACTAATAAGAGGAAGGGTTAATCCCTTTGTTGGCAACATACCTGCTGCTGCGCCTACATTGACCAATGACTGGAATGTAAACCAGATCCCGATAGAGCAAGCTAAAAAGCCTGAAAAACGTTGATCGAGGATCAGCGCACGTCGCCCAATTTGCATCGCACGAAAAGCGATGAAGAATACCATTAAAAGCACTAAAACCACACCGATATAACCAAGTTCTTCAGCAAGAATAGAGAAAATAAAGTCGGTATGCGCTTCAGGCAAATATTCTAGTTTTTGTACTGAGTTTCCTAAACCTTGTCCAAGTAAATCCCCTCGACCAAATGCCATTAGAGATTGTGTAAGCTGATAACCGCTACCAAATGGATCTTCCCAAGGTTCTAAGAAAGAAGTAATACGTCGAACACGGTAAGGCTCAACGATAATCAACATAACAACAGCCGCAATTCCTGAGCCGATAATGGCTAAGAATTGCCAAATTTTAGCGCCCGCTAAAAATAACAGCGCTAATGTTGTTACGAATAAAACCACAACTGTTCCTAAATCTGGCTGTAATAACAATAAAACAGCCAGTATTAGCATCACACCCATCGGTTTACAGAAACCCCAAAAGTTATTTCTGACTTCTTCAACTTTTCGAACTAAATAACTCGATAGATAGCAAAACAGTGCAAGTTTTGATAATTCAGCAGGCTGGAAATTTAATGGTCCCACCGCAATCCAGCGTGAAGCACCATTAACTGAACTCCCAACTCCCAATACCACCAATAAAAGGAGTATTGAACCAAATAGCATTAAGCTGCTATAACGTTGCCAAATTGCCATTGGAATGCGCATGGTGACTAACGCGATACAAAATGCGACAACGATATAGATACCATCACGTTTCGCAAATAAGAAAGGATCTTCTGCAAGACGTTGACCAACTGGCATTGAAGCCGATGTCACCATAACAAAGCCGACAACCGCTAATCCGAAAGTAAACCAGAGCAAAGTGCGATCATACGGCACAAATGCCGTATTCTCAGTTTGATAACTGCCCACTAGCCACTGTTTTAATCTTCGCATTGCGAATATGCTCATCAGCCAAGCTCCCTTGCTAAACGCGCAAATTCATCACCACGCTGCTCAAAACATTTGAACTGATCTAAGCTTGCACATGCCGGAGAGAGCAATACCATATCTCCTGATTTTACAGTCGGTGCTAAAGCTCGCATGGCTTCTTCCATTGTCACTGTTAATAAAGAGACATCTGGTCGTAGATTTGCCAATGCTTGCCCATCTTGTCCAAAACAGTACAGACGAATATTGTCGCCACTGATATAAGGCAATAAAGAAGTGAAGTCAGCCGATTTCCCATCTCCACCTAATAAAAGATGCAGAGTGCCTTCAACTTCGAGTCCTCGTAATGCCGCCTCTGTGCTTCCCACATTGGTCGCTTTCGAGTCATTTATCCAACGTACATTTTGATGTGAATAAACTAATTGAAAACGATGAGCAAGACCGTGATACGTTTTCAATACCTCAGTTACTGCTTTACGAGAAATACCCACTGCGTCAGCAAGTGCTAATGCCGCTAATGCATTGGTATAATTATGCTGTCCCGAAAGATACATTTCAGCCGTCGAAAGGACTTTCTCACCTTTCACTTTTAAAATGCGATTTGTGTTATCAAGCTGATAATCACCTTGTCCAACACCAAAACTAACACAACGATTATCTTTACCCGCTAAAGGTAACGTTAATGCATCATCTTCGTTATAAACGCAGGTTTTAGCGTTATCGTAGATACGCAGTTTTGCTTCACGGTATTGCTCTAATCCTAACGGATAGCGATTCATATGATCTTCGCTAATATTTAATACCGTTGCAGCCGCAGCTTGTAAGCTATAAGTCGTTTCCAATTGGAAGCTCGATAGCTCTAATACATATAAATCATGAGGCTCGGTTAATAAGGTCAGAGCGGGAACACCAATATTGCCGCCGACCCCAACGCGAATACCATCTGCGCTTGCCATTTCACCTACTATCGTTGTCACGGTGCTTTTACCGTTAGAACCAGTGATTGCAACAATAGGTGCTTGGGCTTCACGGCAAAATAATTCGATATCACCGACAATTTCAACGCCATGATTTGCCGCTTCAACAAGCTCAGGTGTTGAAAGTGCAATACCCGGACTTGAGATAATTAAATCAGCATCGTTAAGCCATGCTTGATGAAAACTACCTGTATGATATTCAACGTCAGCAGGAAGCTTATCTAAGCCTCCTGGTTTTTGGCGTGTATCAATAACCTTAGGCGTAACACCTTGGCGGATAAAAAAGTCAACGCAGGAAAGGCCTGTTATTCCAAGCCCAACAACAACTACTTTTTTTCCCTGATAATTTGCCATTTTAACGTACCTTTAATGTCGCCAGACCAATAAGCACTAACATCAGTGAGATGATCCAGAAGCGGACAATAACACGAGGTTCAGGCCAGCCTTTTAATTCATAATGGTGATGAATTGGAGCCATACGGAAGATACGTTGACCACGCAACTTAAATGAGCCGACTTGTAAAATAACGGAGAGTGTTTCAACAACAAACACACCACCCATAATGACTAATAAGAATTCTTGGCGTAATAACACCGCAATCGTTCCTAATGCGCCACCTAATGCAAGAGAGCCCACATCACCCATAAATACTTGAGCTGGGTAAGTATTAAACCAAAGGAAACCTAAGCCCGCACCAACGATAGCGGTACAGACAATCACCAATTCACCTGCATGCATCAAGTAAGGAATCTTTAAGTAGCTTGCAAAATTAACGTTACCAGTCGCCCATGCAACTAATGCAAAACCGGCAGCAACAAAAACAGTTGGCATAATGGCTAAGCCATCCAAACCATCCGTTAAGTTAACGGCGTTACTTGTTCCCACAATGACGAAATAAGCCAGTAAAATATAAAGCATGCCTAATTGAGGCATGACATCTTTAAAGAATGGAACGACTAACTGTGTTGCTGGCGTATCTTTACCAATGGCATACATGCTAAATGCCACAACCAGTGCTAATACGGATTGCCAGAAATATTTCCAACGTGCGATTAAGCCTTTGGTATCTTTACGAACAACTTTGCGATAATCATCAACAAATCCAATCACGCCGTAACCAATTAAAACCAGCAATACACACCAAACGTAAGGGTTATCTAATCTTGCCCATAACAGTGTAGAGATGGAGATAGAAAACAGGATCATAATCCCGCCCATTGTTGGTGTACCACGTTTACTAAAGTGCGACTCAGGTCCTTCACTACGAACCACTTGTCCAATCTGCATTTTTTGTAACCATGCGATGAGATGAGGTCCCATCCACAAAGCAATAATTAATGCCGTCAATAAACCAACAATCGCCCTGAATGTCAGATAAGAAAACACATTAAAAAATGTATGGTATTTAACCAAATATTCGGCTAGCCAAACTAACATTCAAAGCACTCCTTTAATGCGTTCACGATATCTTCCATCGCGGAGCTTCGTGAACCTTTTACTAAAACTGAAACAACATCATGCTGCTGTAATAATGGAATTAATTGAGCAAGTAAGTCGGCTTTAAATGCAAAATGCTGACCACCTTGATTTTCATCACTAATAAAATGGCTGTGATGCCCAACAGTAAAGACACTATCAATACCAGCACTGTGAGCAAAACGACCAACATCGCGGTGACATTTTTCTGAATCTTTACCTAATTCAGCCATATCCCCAGCGACAAAAATTTTATATCCCGGTAATTGAGAGAGCACTTGTAAGCCCGCAATCATCGAGCCATCGTTCGCATTGTAAGTGTCATCTAACACCATTTTTCCTGAAGTTAACTCAACAGGATATAATCTTCCTGGTACCGCTTTTAATGTCGATAAACCAAGGCGAATATCTTCAAGTGTCGCTCCAGCAGATAGCGCAAGTGCGCTTGCCGCTAAAGCATTCGCAATATTATGACGTCCCGGCAATGGAAGAGTGACATCTACACAGCCTTCTGGTGTGTGTAAGGTGAAATTTGTGATGAATTGCTTAACGGCAATATCAGTAGGATAAAAATCTGCGTTACTTTGTGCGGATAAAGAGAACGACCATTGTGTTTGGCGCGCATTTAAATGATGTTGCCACATAGGTAAGTCATTACTATCAAGATTAATAATGGCTGTACCTTGCTCTTTTAAGTGGGTAAATATTTCGCCTTTTGCCTGAGCAATACCTTCCAGTGAGCCGAAACCTTCAATGTGTGCAGAAAAGAGGTTGTTTACCAACGCAGCTTCTGGTTTTACCATATTTACGGTATAGGCGATTTCACCGATATGGTTTGCACCTAATTCGATAACTGCAAAACGGTGTTCAGGGGTTAAACGAAAAAGCGTTAAAGGTACGCCAATATAGTTATTTAAATTGCCATGCGTATATAAGGTTTCGCCACAGTGACGCAAAATAGAAGCGGTCATCTCTTTGACGGAAGTTTTTCCAGAAGAGCCAGTCAGTGCCACAATTTTGGCGTGACTTAATGAACGAATATGTGCCGCAATTTCACCCATTGCGAGATGAGTATCTTTCACAATGACTTGCGGGCAATCAACATCAATCTCACGATTAACTAGAACTGCAACAGCGCCCTTTTCTTTTACATCAACAATAAAATCATGAGCATCAAAACGCTCACCCGCTAATGCAATAAACAGACAATCTTCATCAATTTTACGGCTATCTGTTGAAATCGATTTGATGATGAATTGATCCGCTGAGCCTTGAGCGATATGGCTCAATGTGCCTTTAGTAACTTGTGCAATATTTTCTAAAGATAGAGGGATCACGCTATCACCCCCAATAACCGAGCAACAGTTAATCTATCTGAATAATCAAGGCGACGTGAGCCTACCAATTGATAATCTTCATGCCCTTTACCAGCGACTAAAATCATATCATTGGCATCTGCTTGCATAATCACGTTAGTGACTGCTTCTGCTCGACCTTCAATAGCAATCGCACGACCCGGCTCCATTAAACCTGAAAGAATATCTTGGATAATCGCTTGAGGCTCTTCACTACGAGGGTTGTCATCCGTGATAACAACTTTATCAGCCAGCTCTTCTGCGACCGCTCCCATTAGTGGGCGCTTACCTTTATCTCTATCTCCGCCACAACCAAATACACACCACAGTTTACCTGTACAGTGTAAACGAGCTGCTTGAAGCGCCTTCTCTAAAGCATCTGGAGTATGAGCATAATCGACGATAACCGTAGGACGATTATCTGCGCTAAATACTTCCATGCGACCACAAACAGGTGTGAGTGACGATGAAGCATTAATAACGGCATTTAACGGGTATCCTAATGCCAATAATGTCGCTAAAGCACACAAAAGGTTACTGACATTAAAAGCACCCATAAGTGGGCTTTCAATTTCACCATCACCCCAGCTAGAACTAAAGTGAATCGTTGCGCCTGCGTCGTGATAATTAATACGAGTTGTTTTAACAAAGCGACCTTGCCAATTTTGTGGCAATTTATTTTCCATTGTTACTGCAACAGCGTCAGGTAAACGAGATAGCCATTTTAGACCAACGGCATCATCCGCATTGATGATTTTCTCACCACTTTGATGTGTGGAAAACAGTAACCATTTTGCTTCTTCGTAATTTGCCATATCACCATGATAATCAAGGTGATCACGGCTTAAATTCGTAAATACACTCGCCACAAAAGGCAATGCACTGACACGACCTTGAACTAAACCATGAGAAGAAACTTCCATAGCCGCCAATGTCGCACCTTGATTTAATAATTGCTGTAATTCTAATTGAATATCAACCGCAGATCCTGTGGTGTTCATAGCAGGAACAACATGACCTAAAAGCCCGTTACCTACTGTTCCCATCACAGCACTGGTTTCACCTAAACCTTGTGCCCACTGTGCTAACAATTGTGTTGTTGTCGTTTTTCCGTTAGTCCCAGTAACACCAATTAGTTTCAGTTTTTCCGCAGGTTGATGATAAAAATATCCAGCTAATTTTGACAATTCTGCATTAAGATTATCAATATAAATAACTGGAATACCGTGACTTTCACGGATTTCACCATGCGTTGCAACATCTTGCGCTTCCGCTAATACCGCAGAAACACCTTGAGCAATTGCTTGAGGAATATAGCGTCTACCATCAGTTTCATGACCTTTAATGGCGATAAAAAGATCACCGCTCGCCGCTTTTCGGCTGTCGAGTGTCATGTCTTTGAGCATCAATGACGGTGCTTGTATCCCGAGTGCCCCTAATAGGTCACTTAAGTTAGGATCGGCCACTTGTATCCTCTTCTTTTTTAATTACAAATTCACTTTTATCGTCTGGCGTCAATGCATCAGGTTCTACGTTCATTGTGCGTAAAACTGCGCCCATGATTGTGCCAAACACCGGTGCGGATACTGCGCCCCCATAGTACTTACCTGCTTTAGGTTCATTGATTATCACAACCAACGCAAAGCGAGGACGACTTGCAGGTGCAACACCCGCCGCATAAGAGATATATTGATTGATATATTTTCCGTCAGGTCCTACTTTTTTCGCTGTCCCTGTTTTAATCGCAACACGATAACCCTTGATTGCCGCACTCACACCACCACCACCGGGTAATGCAACGCTTTCCATCATGTGTACGACCGTTTTCATCACAGGCTCTGGGAAGACTCGTGTTCCCGGTACAGGAGGGTCAACTTTCGTAATAGAGAGAGGACGATAAATACCAAAACTACCAATCGTTGCGTAGACACGCGCTAACTGTAACGGCGTTACCATTAGCCCATATCCGAATGAGAAGGTGGCCCTTTCAAGATCGGACCACCTCTGTTTTTTTATTGGAAATATGCCACTACTTTCGCCAACTAGCCCCAAGTTAGTTGGCTTCCCGAATCCAAATCGTGAATAAACATCCACAAGTTCAGATGCAGGCATCGCTAACGCCAGTCTTGAAACACCAACGTTACTCGATTTCTGTAATATTCCTGTTATCGAAAGCTCATGATATAACACCACATCTTTTATCTGATGCCCACTAATACGATAAGGAACAGTATTAATAACGCTATTTTCTTTAATGATATGATTGTGAAGTGCACTCATCACAACCATCGGTTTCACGGTAGAACCCGGTTCAAAAATATCGGTGATAGCACGATTACGCATCGCGTCTTTAGGTGTACCCGTTAAATTATTTGGGTTATACGATGGGCTGTTTGCCATCGCCAGCACTTCACCCGTATTTACATCAACTAAAACAGCGGTTCCTGACTCTGCTTTATTCTTAATAACCGCATTGGTTAATTCGCGATAAACCACAGATTGCAGACGTTCATCGATACTCAACATCAGGTTATGAGCAGCTTGGCTATCTGTTTGAGCGATGTTTTCAATAACACGGTTAAAACCATCTTTACGAACAACGCGCTCACCGGGAGCGCCGGTGAGCCACTGGTTAAAGCTTTTTTCAACACCTTCAATGCCATCACCATCAATATTTGTTACACCGATGATGTGAGCAGTTACTTCACCTGACGGATAATAGCGTTTTGATTCTTGACGCATATTAATCCCAGTGATTTTTAATTTACTAATGTAATCACTAATTTCAGGATTCACTTGGCGAGCCAAATAGATAAAACGAGCGGAAGGCGTTGCAACAATTTTTTGCTCAATTTGATTCACTGGCATTTTCAGTGCATCAGCAAGCGCTAACCAACGCGAGTCCGTCATATCAGGATTAGCATCTAATACAACTTTAGGATCAGCCCAAATAGCATAAACTGGCACGCTAACGGCAAGAGGTCTGCCCATTCTGTCGCTGATCATGCCTCTTGCTGTCGGTACTTTTTGCACACGTAGAGAACGCATATCCCCTTCACGAATAAGGGGATCGGGATTAATAATCTGTAAATAGGCAACACGGATTAATAGCGCGGCTAAAGCGATACCAATACCACCGCAAAGCAACGCAAAACGCCAACTCACAAATCCTGTTTTTTCTTCAGGCTTGCGTAGTTTGGCATTTGACTTTGTCTTTGCTTTCGCTTTTGCCGAACGTGAAAATTTCATACTTGCCTTAATTATTTAGTAACCACGATGTTCTCTTTTGTTGGGTCAACATGGATCATTCCCAAACTATCACTTGAAAAACGTTCTACTCGGCTATGGTCTGCCAATGCATTTTCTTCAAGAATGAGATTTCGCCATTCGATCTCCAATACGTTTTTTTCCAGCACTAAACGCTCTTTCTCTGCTGTCAATAAACGTGTCTTATGTGCTGTCGTCACGATATACACCGCAGAAATAATCACAGCAATCAGTAAACATACAGGTAATTTGCCATGACGCAGTAAATCCTGCCCTATAACTCCCGGTAGTGAGTGTCGTTCAGTAGACATTTATTCCTCAATACGTTGTGCTACACGCAATACAGAGCTTCGTGCCCGTGGATTTTCTTCAACTTCCACGCCTGTCGGTTTCATCTTATGAATACTCGATAAGCGAGCACTTCCTAACTCTTTTATCTGCGCTTCTGTGAGAGGAATACCAGCAGGAACAACAGGCCCTTTGCTCTCATCTCGAATAAAACGCTTCACTAATCGGTCTTCCAACGAATGGAAACTAATTACCGATAAACGCCCTTCTGGCGCTAAAACAGAAACGGCACCTTTTAGTGCTTTTTCAATTTCATCTAACTCGCTATTGATATAGATGCGAATTGCCTGAAAACTACGTGTTGCTGGGTGCTTATGACGCTCTTTAACTGGGCTTGCATCGCTAATTAAATCAGCCAATTGCTTAGTTCGAGTCAAAGGCTCTTCTGTTTTGTTACGAGCAACAATGGCGCGAGCAATACGTTTAGCAAAGCGTTCTTCACCAAATGTTTTCAATACCCATGTAATGTCGTCTTCTTCTGCTGTCATCAGCCATTGTGCAGCTGATTGCCCTGATGTTGGGTCCATACGCATATCAAGAGGCCCATCACGCATAAACGAGAAACCACGTTCAGGATCATCAAGTTGAGGAGAAGAAACACCTAAATCCAGTAATACGCCGTCAATTTTTCCAGCTAAATCGAGCTCATTAACATACTGTTCAATATTTGAAAAAGGCCCATGAACAATAGAAAAGCGAGCATCATCAATTTCATTCGCAACTGCGATGGCTTGCGGATCTCTGTCTATCGCTATCAAGCGACCTTGTTCGCCCAATTGCGATAAAATTAGACGAGAGTGACCTCCGCGACCAAATGTTCCGTCGATATAGATACCTGAAGGTTTAATATTCAGGCCATTCACTGCTTCATCCAGTAATACACTGGTATGGCTAAAATTATTCGTTGTCATTATTTAAAGTGATAAATCCAATAGTCGTGTCGATAACGGTTCCTGTGAGGTTTGCTCGGCTACAATGTCTGTTTCGATCTGTTTGTACCAGACCTGTTCATCCCACAACTCAAATTTATTGAATTGACCGACTAACATGACCTCTTTTGTTAGCCCCGCATGCTGTCTTAGCGTGCTAGCTAACAAAAGACGTCCTGCGCTATCCATTTGGCATTCGCTGGCGTGACCTAATAATAAACGTTGAACTCGACGTTCCGCAGGGTTCATGGAGGACAAAGCCGCTAATTTTAACTCAATCTTTTCCCATTCAGGAAGGGTATAAAGCAATAAACACGGCTGATTGAGATCAATGGTACAAACCATTTGACCTTCAGAAATCTCACTCAGCGTTGTTCGATAACGGGAAGGAACTGTTATTCGCCCTTTGCTGTCAAGATTAACGAGTGTTGCTCCACGAAACATCCTCATTACCCCCAGCTTTGTAATTTACACCACATTATCCCACAAATCCCCACAAATAGAGTTTACGGATGGTATGAAAACGTTGTCAAGCCAGATATAGGAAGCTTTATTTATATTTACAGTAATTTGATAGGCACACCGAAATGTTTAAATTATCGACAAAAAGAAAAAAGGAAATATTAACACTATGATTAATAGAGATTATTTTCCCAATTCTATTTTTAATCACGAAAAGTAATTATTTATAACGATTACAAGGAGGAAAACCAGATAAAGAAATCATAATCAGTAAAACATGATTTTTATTATAAAAAACTAATTTATTGCAGTTCATTTACCTTTAGCCAACATAATAATTTGGGGTTACTTTTATATAAATAAAAATAGTAAGACGAAAAAAAATAATTCAATATCATGAAGATAGTTATTTATTTTTTTCTTAAATTTCCCAAAATGAAATTAATTACTTATTAAATCTAAGCAATATCACTTATGGATATGTCAAAATTTAATCTATTAACTTAGTAAAATGAGAAAAATAGTAAAAAAAGGCTTAAGATTAATCTCAAATTTAATATTCTCTAAGCTATTCGACATTCTTAAATCAAATAAAACATCCCCGTTTTAATTTAATAAAACAGGGATGAGTATAAATGCAAATAATTACCAACAGAGCGATATCAATTAACGCGCACGTCCCAAACTGCCTCGACGGCATAAATCACGTCGAATACGTGTAATACCTGCTTGTGGTTTTTGTTCTTCTTCAAGACTGGCAAGAACAAGTTCTAACACACGCTCTGCAATATCACGATGGCGTTGAGCGACAGATAAAACAGGACACTCAAGGAAATCCAATAATTCATGATCACCAAAAGTCGCAATAACCAATTGCGTTGGTAAACGACCACTGCGTTGTAATGTCACATCCATAACCCCTTGTAATAAAGCAAAAGAAGTCGTGAATAATGCATCAGGCATTGGATTATTATTTAACCATTCGGAAAAAGCAGCCGCAGCAGCTTCTCGTTCATAGCTATTTGCATATAGGTAGGTGACTTCTCTAGGATCGTCTTTCCATACATTACGGAAGCCTTGTTCACGTAAAAAACTCACAGAGAGTTCAGGAAGTGCGCCTAAATAGAGTACAGATTGCGAAGGGAATGCTTTTAATTCTGTTGCCAGCATTTTGGCATCTTCTAAGTCATCACCAACAACGCTGATAAAATGCTCACTTTCTAATGCTCGGTCTAATGCAATAATCGGTAATGAGCGATTAGCCCAACGCTGATAGAAAGGATGCTCTGGTGGCAATGCTGTTGAAACAATAATGGCATCAACTTGACGTTGCAGTAAGTGCTCAACACAACGAATTTCGTTGTCTGGTTGGTCTTCTGAACAAGCAATCAGTAATTGATAACCGCGTTGACGCGCTTGTCGTTCAAGGTAATTTGCGATCCTGGTATAACTGGTATTTTCCAAATCAGGAATAACCAAACCAATAGAACGCGTACGACCAGCACGTAATCCCGCGGCAACAGCGTTCGGGTGGTAATTATGCTCTCTGACCACCGCCATCACTTTTTCAACAGTCTTGTCACTTACACGGTACTGTTTCGCTTTACCATTAATGACATAACTTGCTGTTGTTCGTGAAACACCAGCCAAGCGGGCGATTTCATCCAGTTTCACATTAGCCTCTTTTAATTATTAAATGTGTTATTTATTACATATTGCTATGAATTTCAGTCATCATGCTGATCTGAGTTTGTATTTTAACACAATTTACTGATAAAACCGTATGCGTCAACGTTTCCGTTTATGTCTTTTATCAATTATTTCAATCATCGTTATCTATCAATAAGTAATTTCAAAAGAAAAAAGCACCATTTAGGTGCTTTTTCATCAATTAAAATTAATCTTGATACATTAATTCGATTTCATTTCGATAACGTTCAGAAATAATTTTACGGCGAAGTTTCAATGTTGGTGTTAATTCACCCGATTCCATTGAAAAGCCTTCTGCAAGAAGAGTAAAGCGCTTAACTTGATGAAAACTTGCAAAGTTTTTTTGCATTTCACGTAAACGTTCATCAAATAGCTCTTTAATTTTGGTATGGCGTAATAATTCCATACGATCTTGATATTTTAAATTTAATGCACGCGCATGTTCTTCTAATGCATCGAAACAAGGCACAATAAGTGCGGAAACAAATTTACGCGTATCAGCAATCACCGCAATATGCTCAATAAAACGGTCTTGCCCTAATGTTCCTTCGATCATTTGTGGTGCAATATATTTACCATTTGACGTTTTCATTAAATCCTTCAAACGTTCCGTGATAAATAACATACCATCACTATCGAGTGCACCTGCGTCTCCAGTGCGTAACCAACCATCTTCTGTAAAGGCAGCAACCGTATCTTCAGGCTTATTGAAATACCCTTTCATGACAATGCTGCCACGTACTTGGATTTCGTTTTCTGCGCCAATACGTACTTCGACACCCGGCAATGGTGTACCAATAGAGCCTAACTTATATTTATTCTCTTCCCAGCATGAAACAGTGGCACAGGTTTCTGTCATACCATAGCCGTATTTAATATTAATACCGGCAGCCAAGAAGAAACGGATCACTGCATCATCTAAACGAGCACCCGCCGCTGGTAAAAAGCGAACACGTCCCCCTAAAATTTGACGCAATGGATTTAATACTTTTTTATCTGCAAAGCGATAACATAAGCGAGAAATAAATCCTTGCTGACGCTGATTCAGTTGTGCCTCACGCTGTTTTTCACCCTGCTTTATCGCCCATTTAAAGATAAATTGACGAAACACAGAAGCTTGGGACACTTTCTCTTGAATAGCGCTATACACTTTTTCATAAAAGCGAGGAACAGCACACATCACCGTCGGTTTAACCGCACTCATTGCTTCTCTAACAGCGTGAGTGTCCGTTAAATACACGTTAACCGCACCGGTGTGCATCACATAGAAGCTCCACGCGCGTTCAAAAACGTGAGAAAGAGGTAAAAAGCAGAGCGAAACATCTTTATCTGATAATGAGAGACGCTCATCATGTAGATAAAGCTGCGATGCCAGACTTGTATAATCAAGCATAACGCCTTTAGGTTCACCTGTAGTTCCTGATGTATAAATCAGAGTAAACAGATCATCTAAACTGCATTCATTAATACGTTGTTTTAACACTTCATCATGCAGGAATTGTGTCTGGTTAATTAAATCTTCCAGATAGCATGAAGGTGTATTTTCGTTTAACACAACATCAGAGTTAAATACAATAATATGTTCAAGCTGAGGACATAACGCTAATAATTCAGAAACAATATCGTATTGCTTTTGGTCGCCAACAAAAAGAATGCGAATATTCGCATCATTTAAAATATAAGCGGCTTGTTCAACACTACTTGTTGCATAAAGAGGAACGGTTACGGCACGTAGTTGCAAAGAAGCAATATCAGCCAAAGACCAGTCAATGGTATTTTGAGAAAAGATCCCTATGTTCTCTTGAACATCCACACCCATTTCTAACAATGCATTTGAGAGCGCGTGTGTTTTCTTTTCAACCAACTCCCATGACATTTCGATATTGCGCTTAGCATCCCACTGACGATAAGCAATTTTATTCCCGCTGTGCAAAAACTGCATCTGCAATCTTCTAATTATATGATAATCATGAAGATTATTATTAGTTATCATAATTTTCCTGCTATTTATGGAAAAGCGACCGTGTTATGAAACTGAAATGGAGAAAATATCTCTCTTACAATTTCAGCTTACACCTGTTCGCTGACTCGGATAAAAGTCTAAGTGATCCGCCAAAATAAAGGAATTCAATTTTACATAAATTTGTAAAATTGTGAGTTATGAAAAGTTTTGTCAGAAAAGGCTATCTCATCACAGTGAGAAAATTAAATATGATGGTCTTATTTTTTATGGAAAGCTAAAAAGAAAAGCTGATAAATAACAATAAGTAATTGTTATAACTTAATCAATGACAATAGAATGAGGGCGATATTATTGCAAAAAATAGGTTTAACATAGTAATAATACGAATAAGAGTCATTATTACAAAGAAAGGGCAAAAATAGTGACAGCAATCCAATTTAGTTTATCTAACTGCATAAACGCCATCTTGGTCATTAGCTGAGTAACTAACGTTATCTGCCACTATTTCTGCATAATTAGTAGTAAATACTAATTATGAGCGAAAACACTCTAGTTTTGACAAACTTCACTTAATAAATTTTTCATCCATAAGTGGCCTTTATCACGCGCTGTTGACTCATGCCAAATCAGGTAACATGGACGCTCTGTTTTTTCCCAAGGCAACGGCACGGCTTTAATATCTAATTGTTCAGAATAACTCTCAACTAACCATTTTGGTGCAATGGCAACCAAATAAGTTCTAGAAACAATATTTAATACACTATTTAAATCGGTTCCTTGATAAGTGATTAAATCTTCCAATTGAGTATTTTTATAATACGGCGCACTAAATGAACCAATATCATCTAAAGAAACAATAGAATGTTGCTCATTTAATAACATCTCTTGGGTTACACTCTCTTTAATACGAGGATGTTTATTAGAAACGACCAAAACAACTTCATCATTAAATAGTGGTTGTGAATGAAATTCAGCTTTTTCAAAGTCTTTATAACTAATAAAGAATTCAGCTTCTTGGTATTTTAGTTGGTGCTCTATATTGCTATTTAAATAAGATTTAATATTAACGTTGATATTGGGTGTTTCATTTTTAATTTGTTCAACTATTTTAGGTGCTAATTTTATATCTAGAGGGCTACAAATAGACAAATTAAATATACGCTCACTTTGTTCTGGCTCAAATCCTGCGCCAGGAAGTTCATTATGAACCAATTGTAAGGCTTGTCTCACTGGACCAAAAAGTTGTTTAGCTCTTAATGTAGGTTGAATACCTCGTCCATAACGAACAAATAATTCATCATTAAACATAACTTTGAGGCGAGATACAGCATTACTCACTGCAGGTTGTGACATGCCCAATACTTGCGCAGCACGGGTGACATTTTGCATTTGCATAACAGCATCAAATACCGTTAATAAATTAAGATCAACATTACGTAAATGAATATCTGTTGATTCTCTGCTGGTAACTGTTGCTGATGTGTAATCCGTCATTTCTTACTCCACTATGTTATCATAATAGCCAAATAAATATTATTAACTGAGATATTATTAATAATAGATAGGCTTCAACTATTACTTAAACTATTTATTAAAATTTATTATTCATCATCCATGAATATAACTAAACACATAAGTTTCATATCAATAAAAAAACGTATTTCATATAAGTGATGAAATTTGATATTAAAATTACATGTATAGAAAATGATTATATCAATATATATTACAACCTGTTTTACCTTCTGCCTTGCAAATAATAAAACAAAGTATGATAAAAATCATAATAAAATAATGTACTTTCATTCCTAAAATAGGTATCCGGTATCTATCATCATTTATAATACAATGATTTTTATTCTTACATTCAAAACGTTGCTCACATTTATTAATCATCCCTTCCCTAACACCCTCTTTTTTCTTTATCAACTGGCTGATTAAAAAAAAAGCAAACAATTGTTTAATTTTTCATTTCACTCTTTTTCAAACAACGTATGGAACATTAACCCAATCAATGAATGCTTAATAGTTATAATCATTAGTAAAAATTTAGATATTAGTCAGAATCACTATAAAAATTTTATAAATAACACTGATAAATGAATTAATAAATTCCAACGCTTGACATCCTTATTGGTATTAGGTATCAATAAATACAGATTATTGAGAACTTATCTAAGGATGTTTCATGTTAAACGCAATTTTACTATCAAGCCTACTACTACTCGCAACTTTTATGCGCGGTCGGCTTATGGGTAAAAAGTGAAACACACCTGCCCTTAGAGAGAAAAACCCGCGCTAGTCGCGGGTTTTTTTATACCTGGGAGAGCGCAAACAGCAAATAAAAAGAGAAAGGAACAGATTATGAGCAACGACGTGATTATTTTTGATACCACATTGAGAGATGGCGAACAAGCATTGCAGGCGAGCTTAAGCGTAAAAGAGAAGTTACAAATTGCTTACGCTTTAGAGCGTTTAGGTGTGGATATCATTGAAGCGGGCTTTCCTGTTTCTTCTCCTGGTGATTTTGAATCCGTGCAAACCATTGCACGCGAAATCAAAAATAGCCGTATTTGTGCATTGGCACGCTGCGTTGATAACGATATTGATGTTGCAGCGGAGTCTTTAAAAGTCGCAGAGGCTTTTCGTATCCACGTATTCTTGGCAACCTCAGCACTGCATGCTGAACACAAATTGAAAAAATCATTCGAAGATATTATTGAAATGGGCGTGAATTCGATAAAGCGTGCTCGTCGCTATACCGATGACGTAGAATTTTCTTGCGAAGATGCAGGCCGTACCCATATCGATAATTTATGCCGAATTGTTGAAAGCGCAATTAATGCTGGCGCAACCACCATTAATATTCCAGATACCGTAGGTTATACAACGCCTTACCAATTTGGTGGCATTATCACCAACTTGTTTGAGCGTGTTCCCAATATTGATAAAGCCATTATTTCTGTTCACTGTCATGACGATTTGGGCATGGCAGTTGCTAACTCTATTACTGCAGTACAAGCAGGTGCAAGACAAGTAGAAGGAACAATTAATGGCTTAGGCGAACGTGCGGGTAACTGTGCATTAGAAGAAGTCATTATGGCGATAAAAGTTCGTGAGCAAATGATGAATGTTCAAACACGGATTAATCACAAAGAAATTTATCGTACCAGTCAATTAGTCAGCCAATTATGTAATACGCCAATTCATGCTAATAAATCGGTTGTTGGCTCCAATGCATTCGCGCATTCATCGGGTATTCACCAAGATGGCGTTTTGAAAAATCGCGAAACCTACGAAATCATGACACCGGAATCTATCGGATTAAAAGAAGTGCAATTGAATTTAACTTCTCGTTCAGGTCGTGCCGCTGTTAAACACCGTATGGAAGAGATGGGTTATCGCGAAACAGATTATAACTTGGATACTTTATATTCTGCCTTCTTACGTTTAGCCGATAAAAAAGGCCAAGTCTTTGATTACGATTTGGAAGCTTTAGCATTTATAGGACAACAGCAACAAGAGCCTGATGAGTTTGTAATGAACTATTTTAATACTCAATCTGGTTCGTCAACCGTTGCTACTGCAAGCGTCAGTATTACTCATGGCGATAAAGAGATTACTGAAGCAGCAACGGGTAATGGTCCCGTTGATGCGGTTTATCAAGCTATCTCTCGTGCAACAGGTTATCCATTGAAATTAGTCACTTATCAATTAACTGCTAAAGGTGAAGGTAGAGACGCTTTAGGGCAAGTTGATATCGTCGTTGAATATCAAGGACGTAAATTTCATGGGATGGGTTTAGAAACTGACATCGTAGGTTCATCAGCGAATGCCATGATCCACGTTATCAATAGCATTTGGCGCTCAGAGCAAGTCGAAATAGAAAAACGCAAACAACATACAACACAAGAAGCGGTTTAATTATGTCAAAAAATTATCATATTGCAGTATTACCCGGAGATGGTATTGGCCCTGAAGTCATGGCTCAAGCACAAAAAGTGATGAAGGCGGTTAGTAAGCGTTTCTCACTCAATATCACAACAAAAGAATACGATATCGGTGGCATTGCCATTGATAATCATGGCACTCCGTTGCCAGCAGATACCTTAGCGGGTTGTGAACAAGCCGATGCGATTTTATTTGGTTCCGTCGGTGGCCCTAAATGGGAACACTTACCTGCAAATGAACAGCCAGAGCGCGGTGCTTTATTGCCATTACGCAAGCATTTTAAATTGTTCTGCAATTTACGCCCTGCTCGTTTATATGAAGGCTTAGAAGCCTACTGCCCATTACGTGCTGATATCGCCCAACGTGGTTTTGATATTTTATGTGTACGTGAATTAACAGGCGGCATTTACTTCGGTCAGCCTAAAGGTCGTGAAGGGGAAGGCGCACAAGAGCGTGCTTTTGATACTGAAATTTATCATCGTTATGAGATTGAACGTATTGCACGCTTTGCGTTTGAGTCAGCACGTAAACGCCGTCATAAAGTAACCTCAATTGATAAAGCTAACGTATTACAAAGCTCTATTTTATGGCGTGAAGTTGTCACTGGGATCGCAAAAGAATACCCAGATGTTGAAATTCAACATATGTATATCGATAACGCGACAATGCAGTTAATTAAAGATCCATCTCAATTTGATGTGTTGCTGTGCTCCAATATTTTTGGCGATATTTTATCTGATGAATGCGCAATGATCACAGGCTCTATGGGAATGTTGCCATCTGCCAGTGTTAACGAAGAGCGCTTTGGTTTATATGAACCCGCAGGAGGCTCAGCGCCTGATATAGCAGGTAAAAATATCGCTAACCCTATTGCACAAATTCTGTCTGCTGCGCTGTTATTACGCTATAGCTTTAATGAAGATAATGCAGCTCAAGCCATTGAAGATGCTATCACACAAGTATTAGCAAAAGGCTACCGCACCGCAGATTTAGCGGGTGATGGCAACGCAATCACAACCGCCGAAATGGGTGATCATATCGCTCAGTATATTCGTGAAGGGGCATAACATGGGTAAAACATTATATCAAAAAATTTATGATGCACATGTTGTCAGAGAAGTGAGTGATGAAACACCCATTTTGTATATTGATAGACATTTAGTGCATGAAGTGACATCACCTCAAGCCTTTGATGGATTAAGAACAAAAGGTCGCCCTGTTCGTCAACCGAATAAAACCTTTGCAACGATGGATCATAACGTATCAACACAAACTAAAGATATTAATGCTTGTGGTGATATGGCGAGGATTCAAATGCAAGAGTTGATGAAAAACTGCCAAGAATTTGGCGTTACGCTGTATGACTTAAACCATCCATATCAAGGAATTGTTCACGTGATGGGGCCAGAGCAAGGCTTAACCTTACCGGGAATGACCATTGTTTGTGGCGATTCACATACTGCAACTCATGGTGCTTTTGGTTCATTAGCTTTTGGCATTGGGACTTCAGAAGTTGAACATGTTTTAGCAACCCAAACTTTAAAACAGTCTCGCGCTAAAACATTAAAAATTGAAGTTCAGGGTAAAACCGCTATTGGGATCACGGCGAAAGATATCGTATTAGCCATTATCGGCAAATTAGGTAGTGCCGGCGGCACGGGCTATATCGTTGAATTTGCAGGTGAAGCCATTGAAGCATTAAGCATGGAAGGTCGAATGACTTTATGCAATATGGCGATTGAAATGGGAGCTAAAGCAGGCTTAGTCGCGCCAGATGACACCACTTTTGACTACTTAAAAGGGCGTCAATTTGCACCTAAAGATCAATCTTGGGATGAAGCTGTCGCTTATTGGAGAACCTTAAAGTCTGACAATGATGCAATTTTCGATGCCACAGTCACTATTAATGCCGCTGATATTGCGCCACAAGTTACATGGGGCACCAATCCAGGGCAAGTTATTGCTATTGACCAAATAGTCCCGTTATTAAATAGCTTTAACGATCCTGTTGAACGCGCTTCTGCTGAAAAAGCCTTAGCTTATATGGGATTAAGTGAAGGCGTTAACTTAACAGATGTTGCTATCGATAAAGTCTTTATTGGCTCTTGTACAAACTCGCGTATTGAAGATTTACGAGCAGCTGCTGAAATCGCAAAAGGCCATAAAGTTGCATCCCATGTTCAAGCGATTGTTGTTCCGGGATCAGGTCCTGTTAAAGCACAAGCTGAAGCAGAAGGCTTAGATAAAATCTTTATTGAAGCAGGTTTTGAATGGCGTTTACCGGGTTGTTCAATGTGTTTAGCGATGAATAACGACCGGTTAAATCCGGGCGAACGTTGCGCATCCACCAGCAACCGTAACTTTGAAGGTCGCCAAGGTCGTGGAGGTCGAACACACTTAGTCAGTCCTGCAATGGCGGCGGCAGCAGCGATTAATGGTCATTTTGCAGATATTCGTACATTTGCAGTGGCATCTTAAAGGAGAACATGATGAATAAATTTACTCAACACACGGGTATTGCGGTTCCTTTAGATGCAGCAAATGTGGATACCGACGCCATTATTCCTAAGCAATTTTTGCAGAAAGTGACACGTACTGGCTTTGGTAAGCACCTGTTTCACGATTGGCGTTTTTTGGACGATGAAGGCACTCAGCCTAACCCAGCGTTTATTTTGAATCAGCCTATTTATCAAGGTGCATCTATTTTATTAGCTCGAGAAAACTTTGGTTGTGGATCATCTCGTGAACACGCGCCTTGGGCATTAACTGATTATGGTTTTCACGCCGTTATCGCACCCAGTTTTGCTGATATTTTTTACGGGAATTCATTTAACAATCAATTATTACCAATCAAATTAAGTGATGATGAAGTCTCACAATTATTTGATTGGGTAAAAGAACATGCGGGCACACCCATTACCGTAGATTTAGTGGCACAAGAGGTTAGAGCGGGTGAATTACATTTCTCTTTTGAAATCGACTCATTTCGCCGCCACTGCATGATTGAAGGATTAGACAGTATTGGATTAACACTGCAACACCAAGATGATATTAGTGCTTACGAGGCAAAACAACCTGCCTTTATGCGCTAATTAAAGCAGTTTTCACCTTCTTCTACTTTCTGTGATGTTTACTTTGTCATTCTTGCCGTAAATTCGTTTACGGCTTTTTTTTGTCCCAACAAAAGCCTTCCTATAAATAACCAATAAAAAAGCCAGTGATCAATCATCACTGGCCGGTAATCACCGAATGCTCAAATGGGGGAGTCTGTCAGTATTCGTAATTTGTGATAACTAACATGAGAGCTAACTTTAAACACAATCATTATCGGTCTAATATAAGGAAATTAAAATTGATCACTTTATCAAGGGATTTCCTCTTTTATGATCTCACCCCGCTTAGAGTTACAATTTATTCGCTTATGGCAAGCCTTTCAGGGAAAAGCGACCGAAACAACGTTACAAGAATTAGCACAAACCCTGCATTGCACGCGTCGTCATGTCCGCTCTTTATTAAATAAGATGCAAGAAATAGGTTGGATAAATTGGCAAGCGGAAGTTGGTCGAGGTAAAAAATCCACGCTTATTTTTCACTCTAATGCACTGGAGATCCAACAAAATCGCGCTGAAAGACTGATAGAAGAGAATGATATTGAAAAGCTTGTCGCACTAATGGGCGATAAAGACTCAGTACGGCAAATGGTGCTCTCTCAAATTGAAAAAAGCTTTCATCCCGGACAACAATTACTGCGTATTATTTACTATCGCCCTTTTAGGAATTTATTACCGGGAACACCATTAAGACGCTCTGAATTACATTTAATGAGTCAGATATTTAACTCGTTAGTGCATCTAAAAGAGGAAAATGGGGAAGTCGAAGCCGAATTAGCTCATCATTGGCAAATGGTCACAGAGCAACATTGGCGATTTTATTTACGTCCTTCTATCTATTTTCATCATGGTCGTGAGCTCACCCTTGAAGATATCAGTACTTCTTTAATGAGAATGAAACACTGCAACCCTCTTTATGCACATATAGAACAAATTTCCTCGCCTCAGCCTTATGTGCTAGATATTTTCTTAAGCGAAGCGGATAAGCAATTTGCAACGTTATTAGGAAGTCCACAAGCCGTTATTTTGCCGCAAGAATGGGCATCACTTCCTTCTTTTGCACAACGTCCCATTGGTACTGGCGCTTATCAGGTTATCGCTAATGATAAACATAAGCTGCAAATCAAAGCCTTTAATCGCTATTTTGGCTTACGGGCATTATTAGATGAAATTGATATCTGGGTAGTTCCAGAACTGAATAACAAAATGGTCTGTTCAACTATTCATTTAACAGATGATGATACCAATAAAGACTCACTAGAAAGCCGTAAAGAGGAAGGATGTTATTTCCTACTTTATGATAGTCGCTCAGAACAGTGCCAGCAGACTGAAATAAGGGAGTGGTTAAGCAGTGTGTTAACCCCTGTTAATATGCTGACGCATTGTGATCCTTTCTATCAACGCCATTGGTCTCCTGCTTATGGATTATTACTTCATTGGCATCACAGTAAATTAATCCGCCAACATCCAAAACCTCCTTCATTAACAAAACTGACTGTCACTCTTTATAAAGAGCATCATGAATACAGCACTATTGCAGATTTAATAAAAAGTATTTTATCTCAGTATGATATTGAACTTACCATTCAAGTGCTTGATTATGAGCAGTGGTATTACGGAGAAGCTGATAGTGATATTTGGTTAGCAACAGTGAATTTTTATAAACCTTTAGAGTTCTCAATTTTTGCTGCACTTTATGAATTACCACTCTTTCACCAATGTTTAGGCGCATCATTTTCACAAGAGCTCACACTATGGCACCAAAAATCCTTGCCGCTTGAAGAGTGGTGTCGCCAATTAACACAAGATATTTGGCTTTATCCTCTATTTCACCATTTACTAGAGCTACAAGGGCAGAGAACTATACGAGGTGTCAAAATGAATACCTTTGGCTGGTTTGATTTTAAATCAGCGTGGTTTACGCCGGATATCGATACACCAAAGCTAAAATAGGTTGTTGTCTCTTTTCAGTGTTCAAATTAGTCATTATTTGTGTTAATTCACAGAAACCTTGAAAGTTATAAACACCCACATAAACACTTAGGGGATTTATTCACTTTTTCTGTGGATATCTATGTGAAAAAGAGTGAGATAATCAGGGTATAGTTTTTGTATTGTTAGAAAGCCTGTTGATACAAATTTTAAAATATCACTTATAATTCAAATTAGTAGCCAAATTTTAATGCCTATTTCAGCGATTGGATAAAACAATTAAAAGGTCCTCTCGCTTAAATCGTACAAAAAATAACCATAGGGTGTTTTATCCACAGGTTATGCCGATTAGTTAGACAAAATAGGATAATTTTGGCAAATATCTGCAAAAGTCAAGGCTGTAAATCAGAACAGTGATCTCACTTTCTGTGAGTTATCCCATAAAGCTGTGGATAACCTAGTGTAAAAGCCTGTTTATGATTTCAGGATAACCGTGCACAACTTGGAATTATAAATTTCAATTAGCGAATTAACTCAAAAAAATGATGATATATCATGCTATTATGATTTAAATAAAATAAAGCTAAATACGTTATCAACAACCCGTTTTTTCTGTCTATTATTTATACAAGAAGATAATAATTATGTTTACGCCACCAATCGCACCCGAAAATGAACAGGTTTTATTTGAACGAGCAAAAGCGCTTGCGGGTTATACTTTTGGTGAACTTGCCGCTTTTGCACAACTCCCTATCCCAATTGATCTAAAAAGAGATAAAGGTTGGGTAGGCATGTTGTTGGAATACTATTTAGGCGCAAGTGCAGGCAGCAAACCTGAACAAGACTTCAGTGAATTGGGCATTGAGCTCAAAACAATTCCAATTGATAGATTGGGGATGCCTTTAGAAACCACTTTTGTCTGTGTCGCAGCATTGACCGGAAACAGCGGTATTACATGGGAAAATAGCCATGTAAAACGTAAGCTCTCAAAAGTATTATGGGTGCCAGTTGAAGGAGAAAGGGAAATACCATTAGCACAACGTCGCGTCGCCTCTCCGCTACTTTGGAGCCCTAATAGCACGGAAGAAGAACTATTACGTCACGATTGGGAAGAGCTAATGGATATGATTGTGTTAGGTAAAGTAGAAAGCATTACCGCTCGTCACGGGCAAGTCTTACAAATCCGTCCCAAAGCCGCAAACAGTAAAGCATTAACAGAAGCTATTGGTGAAGATGGGCAACGTATTATGACCTTACCCAGAGGATTCTATTTAAAAAAGAATTTTACCGCCCCTCTGCTTGCTCGTTATTTTCAGCTTTAGTTTCGTTATAAATCACTCGCAACAAAATACCCTGTGTCATTATTCTAAATCACACAGGGCATTATTATTAATACGATACTTTCTGGTTTATTTTTCTAAATGCAATGAGAAGAAGCCAGCCTAACACCCACTGCTCGTGTTATTTCTGTGAGTGTTGTTAAAGTCGGATTACCATTTTCAGATAATGCTCGATAAATATGCTGTCGAGAAAGACCTGATTTTTTTGCTATTTCACCTACACCACCATGAGCTTCGATTATTTGCCGTAATGCAATAAGAAACGCACCAACGCCTCCAGGTTCATAGATACCTTCTAATGCTGTCTGTAAATAAATTTCTGCATAAACAGGATCTTCTCGCAGTTCTTTGATCAATTCAGCATCATGATCAATACATGCAGGGATATTATTTTGTTTCATTTTTTCTATTTTATTTGTCATTTTTTATCCTTACATAATAATCTTTAAGATAACTCACTGCTTTGTCTATATCTGCTTGCTGAGTTCCTTTATTACCTCCAACTAATAAGAGAATTATAAGCCCATTCTCTACAGAGTAATAAACTCGATACCCTTGACCATAATTGATCCGTAAAGCCCAAACATCTTCTCTTTCAAACTTATGATCAGCAAAATTACCGACACAGGCTCGTGATATTTGTACTTCTACTTTTGCTGCTGCTTGAGGATCACGTTTTCTTAATTTCTTAATCCAATCCGTATAGGGTACTTTTTGATTATTATCTTGATAACGTACTATTTTATATGGCATTTGCTATCCCTATTGCCAAGTCACTTGATTGTCGCTTATAAATTACAAATAAAGTGTAACTTATAACAGACAATCATCAAGATAAAAAAGCGTTCTTTTTTTCAAAAAACAAACATAAAAAAAGCGATACCTAACAGATATCGCTTTGTCTTTATTTTCTGAAATTAACAGAAATTATTTTTTTGCGGCTTGCAAATACAACATATCAAGAGCAATGGTTGCCCCTGCAAGTGCTGTAATATCCGATTGATCGTAAGCTGGAGAAACTTCAACTAAATCCATACCGACAATGTTTAACGGTTGTAATGCACGTAAGATCTTCAGTGCTTTATCTGTTGTTAAGCCGCCTACAACCGGTGTGCCTGTTCCTGGTGCAAACGCAGGATCAAGACAGTCGATATCAAAAGTCAGGTAAACAGGGAGATCACCAACAATACCTTTGATCTGATCAACGAGATCAGTCACACCGCGATCGTTAACCTGTGCTGCATCCAATACAGTGAAACCATTATCACTGTCATGATCAGTACGAATACCAATTTGAACAGAGTGGTTAGGATCGATTAATCCTTCATTTGGTGCATGGAAGAACATAGTACCGTGGTCAAATTTACTGCCATTACCATAAGTATCGGTATGCGCATCAAAATGAACTAATGCCATTTTACCGAAGTGTTTTGCATGGGCACGTAATAAAGGCAGTGTGACAAAATGGTCACCACCAAACGTTAAGCATTTTTTACCTGCGGCTAATAACTTCTCTGTATGAGCTTGTAATTTATCGCTCATATCTTGTGCATCACCGAAGTTAAACACTAAGTCACCACAATCGACAACGCTTAAACGTTCACGCATATCGAAATCCCATGGCCAGCGATTACCTTCCCACGCTAAATTCGTTGAAATTTGACGAATAGCGCCTGGTCCATGACGAGTTCCTGCACGACCTGATGTTGCCATATCAAAAGGCACACCTGTAATAACCCAATCTGCATCACTGCTATAAGGCTGAAAATTCAGTGGAAAACGTAAAAAACCAAATGCATTAGAGATCAATGAATTATCAGTCTCATTACCTAACGTACTATTTTTCATGCTATTACCTCTGTTGCTTATTTAAAATAAGCAACATACAAATCAATATGATAGATAAAGAGTGATGTTTAATAACATCACTCCTGCATTGGAAGGTGAAGAATTACTCTTCTTCTTCCAGATACGTATAACCGTATAAACCACTTTCAAATTCAGTCAGGAATTGCTCTTGTAACGCTTCATCTAACTGTGCATTTTTTACTTGGGTGCGGAAACGATCTAACAGCACGGTAGGATTTAACTTAACGTACTGAAGCATATCAGCAACCGTGTCGCCCTCTTCACTTTGCACGTAAGTCAGATTACCTTTCTCATCAAGGTAAACGTCAACCGCTGCCGTATCACCAAATAAGTTATGCATATTACCTAAAATTTCCTGATAAGCCCCTACCATAAAGAAGCCGATCATTGGTGGATATTCAGGATCATAAGCTGGCATTGGCATCGTTGTTTCAACACCATCACCATCAACATAATGGTCAATAATACCATCTGAGTCACAAGTGATATCGAGTAACACTGCGCGACGATCAAGCGGTTTATCTAGCCCTTCAATCGGTAATACAGGAAATAACTGGTCGATACCCCATGCATCAGGTAAAGATTGGAACAATGAGAAGTTAACATAGAACTTATCTGACATACGTTCTTGTAACTCATCAATAATAGGACGATGGGCACGATTGCTTGGATCTAAATCGTACTGAATACGACGACAGATATTCAAATACAGCTCTTCTGCCCATGCACGCTCTGTCAGACTTAACATACCGTGAACATATTGGGTATGCACATCATGTAAGTCTAATTGGCTATCGTGTAACCATTCACGTAATGAACGGCTATGCCCTTTAGTTTGCATCTCTTCCCATGTTTCCCAAAGGCTTGCAATCGGTCTTGCTGCATCATCTTCAGGTGGTGTAATTGCCGTAAATTCATTACGTTCAACACCAATTACATTAGAAATTAATACTGTATGGTGTGCTGTTAATGCACGACCTGATTCAGTAATAACGGTTGGATGTGGTAAATCATTTTCATCACACGCGTCACCAATCGCCCAAATAACGTTATTCGCATATTCATTAAGGCCATAGTTAACAGAGCAATCAGATTGTGAGCGTGTACCTTCATAGTCCACACCTAAACCGCCACCCACATCGAAATACTGAATATTCACGCCCAGTTTGTGAAGTTCAACATAGAAGCGTGCAGATTCACGAACACCGGTTGCGATATCACGGATATTCGCCATTTGTGATCCCAAATGGAAATGCAGTAATTGCAGGCTATCTAAGCGGTCAGCTTGGCGTAACATATCAATTAATTGCAGAACTTGTGTCGCGGCTAAACCAAATTTTGATTTTTCACCACCACTTGCCTGCCATTTACCTGATCCTTGAGAAGCAAGACGAGCGCGAACGCCTAAACGTGGAATAACTTCTAAACGTTCAGCTTCTTCAAGAACCATTTTAATCTCAGACATTTTCTCAATGACTAAGAAAACTTTATGCCCAAGTTTTTCACCAGTGAGTGCTAAACGAATATACTCACGGTCTTTATAACCATTACAAACAATCACAGAACTTGTCATATTGGCATGAGCAAGTACTGCCATTAATTCTGCTTTAGAGCCAGCCTCTAAACCTAAAGGCTCTCCTGCATTGACTAATGACTCAATAACACGACGTTGTTGGTTAACTTTAATTGGGTAAACTAAAAAATAGTCACCTTTATAACCATAAGATTCACGCGCGCGATGAAACGCAGCATTAATCGAACGTAAACGATGTTGTAGTATTTGAGGAAAGCAAAAAAGCGCAGGTAAACGCAGGTTCGATTGCTCTTCTTGAACTCGTTTAACCAACTCGGTTAAATCAAAAGTTGCATTAGGAACATCAGGATTAGGACAAACGCTAATATTTCCCCGATTATTCGCTAAATAGTAACCGCCACCCCAATATGCAATGTTATAGGTCTGCTGCATCTTACGAGCGATGTTATCATTCATGACATTCTCCTTAGGGAGTATGAGTTTATACCTTGCCTGTCACCATAGTAGTCAATTATCCGACAAAAATCTGAAACGACTGATAAATAACAGTTGGAAGTAATGGCTCACTATATATTTTTATATGATTATCCAGCTATACGCAGGACATAATAGTAGAAAGTTCTTGAGTTAACCTATAACGAGTTAACACAATCACCTATTGGCAAGTAACAGACAACTTCGCTCTAAAGAGAAAGAGCTCAAAGAGGAAATTACTCTAGATATACTACGTGTATAGTATTGGCGAGTACTGTTTTGGTTTTTGAAAAGACTAACCTGTAGACAATGGATCATTACCCATTCACTCCACACATGGCTTAAACTTATAAGCCATTTCCCTAACAGAGAAACAGGATCAGAAATCCTGCGGTTTACACTGTGTTCAGATTTCACAGTAACCGCGAGGTTATACCTTTAGTTAGTTAAAAATGCAAAGCAAAAAGTACAAAAAACTTTTTTTTCTCTAATCTCTCTTTTCTTGATACAAAAATAGCAAGCAGCAAAAATAAGATTAACTGTTTGATTCTACTTTATCCCTATATTTGATTAAAAAAAGCTGGAATTAAAGAGAGAAGAGTCATAAAATAGACGTCTAGATGTTAAAACATCCATCCTTAAACCGTTTGTATTAAGGTAACGAGATATAATGACTACACACCTTTTTACTTCTGAATCAGTCTCAGAAGGTCATCCAGATAAAATTGCAGATCAGATTTCTGATGCTGTTCTGGATGCAATTTTAGAACAAGATCCAAAAGCACGCGTTGCCTGCGAAACTTACGTTAAGACAGGCATGGTTATGGTAGGCGGAGAAATTACCACCAAAGCTTGGGTCGATATCGAAGAAATTACACGTAACACTGTTCGTGAAATCGGCTACACCAGTTCTGACATGGGCTTTGATGCTAATTCCTGCGCAGTTATCAGTGCGATTGGTAAACAATCACCTGATATCAACCAAGGCGTTGATCGTGCAAATCCATTAGAGCAAGGCGCTGGCGACCAAGGTTTAATGTTTGGTTATGCAACCAACGAAACTGACGTATTAATGCCTGCTCCAATTACTTATGCTCATCGTTTAGTTCAACGTCAAGCACAAGTCCGCAAAAGCGGTGCTTTACCTTGGTTACGCCCTGATGCGAAAAGCCAAATTACCTTCCAATACGACAACAATAAAGTTGTTGGTATTGATGCAGTTGTATTATCAACTCAGCATTCTGAAGATATTGCACAAAAAGATCTGCATGAAGCAGTGATGGAAGAGATCATTAAACCTGTTCTGCCAGCAGAATGGTTAAATGAACAAACTAAATATTTCATCAACCCAACAGGCCGTTTTGTTATCGGTGGACCAATGGGCGACTGTGGTTTAACCGGTCGTAAAATCATTGTCGATACTTACGGCGGTATGGCTCGTCACGGTGGCGGTGCTTTCTCTGGTAAAGATCCATCGAAAGTTGACCGTTCAGCCGCTTATGCTGCTCGTTACGTTGCTAAAAATATCGTAGCAGCAGGTTTAGCAGATCGTTGTGAAATTCAAGTTTCTTACGCAATCGGTGTGGCTGAGCCAACATCAATTATGGTAGAAACATTTGGTACTGAAAAAGTCCCAACAGCACAACTGATTCTGTTAGTGCGTGAATTCTTTGACTTACGTCCTTATGGATTAATTCAAATGCTAGATTTACTGCACCCTATCTACCAAAAAACGGCTGCTTACGGTCACTTTGGTCGCTCTGAATTCCCTTGGGAAGCAACAGATAAGGCTGAAATCTTACGTGAAGCAGCAGGCTTAAAATAAGTCTCTTGCCAAGAACATCACGTTATTGATTTTGATAAGACCACATCTTAATAGATGTGGTTTTTTTATGGCTTCTATTTATAAAACTCATAAAAAAACCCCGCAATCATACGGGGGTCTCAATAGGAGAAAACGAGAACATAGATTTATGATGAAACTGTTTCCTATAAAAAGTTAATTAGGGTAGTTAATCCACTCACCTCCATTTAACTTGATATAAGACTGCCCTTGATAATCAACCACAACCGTAGCTTGGTTTTCCGCAACATTGGCAGTTTGAGGAAGTTCACTGGCTAATGCATTCCAATCAATAACAGATTGGTTAAAGACATCACCATTCACATTACGAGAAATAAACTCAGAGATAGCCAAATAGCTGCTGGGTTCATCGACAATCACAGGAGGATAAAATTGTGCTCTATCTTTTATTCCGGTGAAACGAATACCAACAGGAACGGTAGTAATACTTTGGCTTGGAATATCTCTTAGCCCTGACATTTGTGTCTTATCACCTTGTAGCGCAGCACCATGCTCAGGCACAATCACCACCATCACTTTTCTTCCTTTTTTATCTAGCTCATTCATAAAGCTATCTAAGTTATCAAGCAATGTAGAGGCGCGTTTACCATAATCAGCGGTGCTATTTTCGCCTACATAACGGTTACCATCATGTAATGACACCAAGTTCACAAAGGTCACAGAGCGGCTCTCATTAGACTGTTCACGCGCTTGCAACCAACGTTGTAATGTTTCCTTATCGTTGTAAATTTTGGTGCCATCAAATGCGGTAATTTGATGAGAAAGATTTTCTTGATCTTGTAAGGCGATATTAAGATTACCGAGTTGCTGAACTTCTTTGAGGTAATTACCGAACTTCCCGTTATGGTCGAGTACCAATTTCTTGGCAAATCCTAACGATGATAAATTATCCATCAGCAAACATTGTGCATCTGCGGGATCGTATAAATCAGAGTGGTGAGTCTGACCACAACTCGCACGTAATAATCGTAATGATGCAGGACCGCTGTAAGAAGATACGGTATTAAAATGACTAAATAACACATCAAAGTTACCCCAAATAGGGTGTTCTTGTAGCCCAACCGCCGCCGCATCAGCAGTAGAAAGCGAACAGATATTAATAATCAAAATATCAAAAGGCTGAGCATTGGCTGATAACTGCGCAGGAAATGGTGTTGTGCGTTTTTTCTCATAACCATAAAACTGTGTTAGCCAATCATCCAATACCTTATTATTAACCTTCAGTTTTTGTGGTGGATAAACGGTATTAATAGATGCAGTCTCTACTTCCTTCGTTGGTACAACTTCAGGGGAAATTTGCGGTTCAACTGAGGCAGGCAACACTTCAGGTGCTTTGACTACCACAGTGCTTTTTTCTGCACTAATGTTACTTTCTTGCGTAAAAGAATTAGCGGAAACTGCAGGCACCACACCTTGAGAAAAATGAGTAAACCCACCAAGATTTAGCCACAACACCCCCGCAATAATAAAGACGGATACCCTCATCCACTGTTCAATAAAAAGGTAGCCCACTAACAAAATAAAGGCGACACCTATCATTTTGATATTGATAAAGTTAACAGTTAACTCAACAAGGTAATCAAAGGAAAACTGTTTAAGCTGTCCACCTTGGGCAAGAATCGTTGAAAAGCTGGGTAACCAAGTATCATGGTAAAATAATATTATCCCTATTGGGATAGCGATCCAATTACGCATTTTATACCAAATATTTTTTGGTAATGGGAACAATAAAAAGGCAAGAAAAAGTAAATTGCTAAAAGCATCAAAATTTAAATAACCATACCAAAGTAAAACAAACTTTAGTAAAAAATAGAAATTCCATGCTCCCAACCCATGCCAGTAATGTAAAAAATCGAACTGGGTTGTATTAGATTTGTTCATTTTGATTTCCTACTCTTTAGTATAAATAAATCCAATTCAACAGTTATATGATTACTCATATCTGTCTTTTTATTACTTCTGATATTTAATTAACTACTAAACGATCATATAAGAGAATATTTATTTAAAACCAAGTAAAAACCCTTAAATAAAAAATAACGAAAAAGAAAACCTCGTCAGAAAACACTGACCTCTTATATAAAATAAAAACAATTATGATATCCAACTTATTTAATTTGGATTCGAAAACAAAATACTCAACGTTCTATTTATATAATAGCGTCTATTTTTAAAAATGATGATTTATTTACATTAAATAATGAAACACAGAGTTATCTTATTTTTATATTTCGAAACAAAAACAAAACAAAATACACATTAACAACATCGAATAACAATTAATAAACATAAGTAGCAATAAATAAACAAACGCCTCAACATAAACACAAAAACAATCATTAAAAGACTATAATATAATGATTTTTATATGAAAAATGATACAGATCAACATACAAATATGATCATCAGATTCGAACAATTTAATATATTGTTATAAACAGCTAATTTACATTTCTTTTTATTGCTTTATTTTGTAGCTAAACTCTTTCCGTTATTATTTAACAGACGAAATTAAAAAAACAGAAAATATAAATGTAAAAAGAAAATCAATAGCCATCATTTATAAAAATAAGATAATAAATATCTATTTTATGTGTTTTTACGTAATTGAAATAATGTATTTTAAAGCATATTCTAAAATAGGTAGTTTAAATAAACAGAAAGCATTATTAATTAACCCCTATTTTTATCGAGATTTTAATTTCGATAGAGATTTATTTTTCTTTTATCCAGAGGATATTAAAATGAAAAATGAAACTTTTATTAACTCAAATATAAAAATAGAAAAAAATAATCTAAATAAGGACATTGATAAACTAAAAAAATTATTTTCATTAAATAACTATCACTATCAGGATATCAATAAAGAAGAAGTAAATAGTGAGCTTATTTATCGCTGGCCATTACTTAATGCATTTCATTACATGACTAAATGAGGCTGACTATGCCACTTATTGTATTAAAAGGGCTTCGAGGTGGAGTGGGTACAACATCCACGGCAATTGCCCTTGCTCGACAATTTAATCAACAAAATAAAGAAGTGCTTATTATTGATAATTGCACTGAAAATATTTTGTCTTTTTATTTTCCAGCACAGCAAAAAAATACCACATTAAGTCAGGCATTATTAGCAGAGACATCAATAGAGGAGAGTATTTTTTACTATCGACCACACTACCAAGTGTTACCTTTTGGTTTGGTTAATACGAAGGATAATTTGCTCTTACAATTATCATTTTCAGCAAAACAACATCTTACCCATTTTTTAACGACATTTATTCAGCTACACCCTGATGCCATTATTTTAATGGATTTACAGCACACAGAAGATGCTCTTTTCACATCTTGGATAGAAAAAGCGGATATTTTTTTCACCGTGGCAATGGCAGAAAGCAACTGTCATATTCGCCTTAACCAACACGAATTTATCGAAAATGAATACGTACTGATTAACCAATTTCGTGCCACCAGCCAAATTCACCAAGATTTTTATCAATTTTGGCAAACGACGCCATTTCCATTATGCCCTGTCGTTCTTCATCGAGATGAAGCCTCATTAGAGGCGTGTGCCTCACGTTTACCTTTATATGATTACCGAGCTAATTGCATGTTAGTAGAAGAAATATCGCAACTCGCTCAATGGTGTTTTTCGTTATTTGAGAGGAAAGAGGGACAGCCATAATGCCATCATCTTACGATGCCACAAATAAAATCGAAAAGAATGTGACACAACATATTCTTATTCGTTACTACAAGTTTTATCGCCATAACGGTGCATCTCGCAGTGCGGCTATTATTAGCGAGCTATTTATGGGCATTATGTGGCTTTTTTTACGGATGGAATCCCCTTTTTGGCGGAGAATTGCCAGAAAACAACAAGAGCTATATCCTCATATCGATCCTCGTTGCCCTAAAGTTTTCGATCCTATACGCTATTTGTTGCAAAGCATTTGGCTAACTTGCCATTATGCAGCGCATTTGCTGATTAAAAAACCCACACAACTGATTTCCTATATTCGAAAAACATACAAAAAACTCTTTGTTCATGTCACTCCTATCGCGATTGACATCATTGAACATAAGAAAAAAACTACGCCATTTTGGCAGTATGTCCTCTATTCCGTCATCGCTATTTTTGCCATTTTCTTTATTTTACTCAGTATTACTCAGCCATTTGATCTCACGTTCCAGTTTGTTTTTGTGATTGTTCTTTGGTTAGTTGCCTTAGCTATCCGCGATATTCCGGGGCGTTTCTCTTCAATCGCAATGGTTATGTTGGCACTGACAATTGCATGTCGATATATTTGGTGGCGTTATCAATCAACCCTTTATTGGGTTGATAATTTCAGCCTATTTTGTGGTTTACTGCTTTTACTGGCTGAAACTTATGCGTGGAGTGTGTTATTCCTTAGTTTTATGCAATGCATTTGGCCACTGCATCGAAAACCCGTTTCTATGCCTGAAGACATTACACAATGGCAAAGCGTTGATATTTTTATTCCTACCTATAACGAAGATTTACAAGTTGTTAAACCCACAATCTATGCCAGCTTAAATTTAGATTGGCCTAAAGATAAGCTCACTATTTATCTGCTTGATGATGGCTCTCGTCCTGAATTTAAAGCATTTGCTCAAGAAGTGGGTATTCGTTATATCACACGAGAAAAACACGATTTTGCTAAAGCAGGTAATATCAATCATGCCTTAACTCTCGCTTCTGGTGAGTTTGTCGCTATCTTTGACTGTGACCATATTCCAACACGTTCATTTCTACAATTTACGATGGGATGGTTTTTAAAAGATGAAAAAATGGCTTTGGTGCAAACACCCCACCATTTTTTCTCACCCGACCCTTTTGAACGTAATTTAGATAATTTCCGTGAAACGCCGAATGAAGGCACACTCTTTTATGGATTAGTTCAGGATGGGAATGACACTTGGAATGCAGCGTTTTTCTGTGGCTCGTGTGCCGTTTTACGTCGTACTGCATTAGATGAAATTGGTGGTATTGCTGTTGAAACAGTTACAGAAGATGCGCATACCTCATTACGTTTACACCGTCATGGCTGGAGATCAGCTTATATTCGCATTCCACAAGCCGCAGGTTTAGCGACTGAATCATTATCCGCGCACATAGGTCAACGCATTCGGTGGGCAAGAGGAATGGTTCAAATATTCCGACTTGATAATCCACTCTTTGGTAAAGGTTTGAGCCTGCCACAACGTCTTTGTTACTTAAATGCTATGTTGCACTTTTTCTCTGGCATTCCACGGATGGTTTTCTTACTTGCACCACTGACGTTTCTTTTTTTCCACGCCTATATCATTTATGCACCTGCGGTTGCCATCGCCCTCTATGTTGTACCGTATTTGATCCATATTTCACTCGCAAGTGCGAAGTTACAAGGCGCTTATCGCCACTCATTCTGGGGTGAAGTTTATGAAACAATTTTGGCGTGGTACACCACTCGCCCAGTGTTGAGTACTCTTTTCTCTCCTCATAAAGGGACTTTCAACGTTACTGACAAAGGTGGCGTGATGGAAGAAGGCTTTGTCGATTGGCGAATTAACCGCCCTTACTTACTCTTTCTCAACCTAAATTTATTGGGTATTTTGTTTGCCTTTTGGCGCATTGCAACAGGCGATCCTGATGAAGCTTGGGCTGTTGTTATGTGTTTATTGTGGGTTTGCTATAACCTTATCTTACTGGGTGTTGCTATTGCAGTTTCTGTCGAAACAAAGCAACAACGCCGTTTCCCTCGCGTTCGCGTTAAAGTTCCTGCCATGTTGCTGTTAAATAATGGCTCTCTCTATCGCTGTTATCTCTATGATTTTTCTGATAATAGCTGTGCCATTCAATTACCTGATAATGTCATACTTTCACTCTCTCCAAATGAAAGTATCACTCTATTACTCAATGAAAATCAGCGTGAACACGCCTTTAAAGCCAATATTTCACGTGTTGATGGGCAAATTATTGGGTTACAACTTCTTGAAATGACAACGCAAAAAGCTATCGAATTTACTGCGTGTACTTTTGAGCGAGCCGATACTTGGGCTGATTGGCAAAATGAACTTCCAACCGACAGACCTTTAAGTAGTCTCAAGAACATTATTTTTATCAGCATGCAAGGTTATAACACTTTGTTAAAACGTGCTCCTTACTTTATTTACGCCACTTTTCGCTTACTCGGTCTCTTTTTGCTGTGGCTTTCATCGTTACTCCCTCAACGCGTTAATGTTTCACAAATATTTCATCAGTCTTGAAGGAAAAACTCAGTTTTCTGGGAATTTATTAATAAACAATAAGATCATGGGTAACAATAATGAAAAAACGTTTTCTCATATTTGCCTTATTTATGCTCACTTCTTCAGTTCATGGAGATGAAACGCAAGAAGCGCAAACCAATATTTCAGCGCCACCTGTTACAATAACTAAAGCGGCTCCTGAAGTTGTTTCTCAAGCAGTACCTGTAAATGCACAACTGCCTTCTGCTGATATCACACCTTCAGCTCGCCAGAAAATATTAAGATTTTCAGAGACAGCACCTAGTTATGGCGCTATTCATTTAACCGGTGTTAGCCCTGACGGCTATTTAGAATTTGGTGTACGTAGTGATGAATATATTTCAAAAGCGACTCTCGATTTAGAATTTACACCGTCTCCATCACTCCTTCCTGTGGAATCTCATCTTAATGTCTATTTAAATGATGAATTGATGGGAGTAATTACCTTAAAACAGGAAGATTTAGGTAAGAAAAACCAAATTACGATACCAATTGATCCCTTATTTATTCAAGATTTTAACCATATAAAACTCTCTTTTATTGGCCATTATCGTGAAATTTGTGAGAACCAAGCAAATACCACACTCTGGCTTGATGTGAGTAAAAGCAGTCAGTTGAATTTAACCTTTCAATCACTCCGTTTAGGTAATGAATTAGCGCACTTCCCAGAGCCATTTTTTGACAGCCGTGATTTTGGCGAATTAACACTGCCGATGGTTTTCGGTCAGTCACCTAATTTAGTCCAACAAAAGGCAGCTGCCATACTCTCTTCTTGGTTTGGTACTCAAGTTGATTGGCGTAAGCAAAATTATCCGGTTTATTATGATGCGTTGCCAAATCAACACAGTATTGTTTTTGCAACTAATAAACAAAAACCGGCATTTTTAAAACAACATCCTGATGTTAAAGCACCCACTATCGAAATGCTGACACATCCAACTAATCCTTATATTAAATTACTTCTTATTATGGGACGTGATGATAATGATTTGATCACTGCCGTAAACGGAATAGCCCGTGGGCAAGTTATTTTTAGAGGAAATGTCGTTACAATTAATGAAGTAGAAAAATTGATCCCTCGAGAGCCTTATGATGCGCCAAAATGGGTACAGTTGAATAAACCTATCTATTTTAATACGTTACAAGACTATGAAGGTCAGTTGCAATCTCGCGGATTAAAACCGAATCCTATTACGTTGAATATGACGTTACCGCCGGATCTCTTTATGTTTAATAATACGGGATTACAAATGCAATTGCGTTATCGCTATACCGCACCTGCATTTCAAGATGACTCTCGTATGTCTATCTCAGTAAACGACCATTTCATTAAAGCTTATCCTCTTGAGAAAGATAAAAAAGATAATCTTGTTATCGCTTATTTACCGCTTATTCAAGGCTGGATTGAGCATAAGAATTTATTGAATATTCCCGCTGTAAAACTGGGTGAGCGTAACCAAATTACATTTGCCTTTGATTACACCAACCCAATTCCGGGTGGTTCACTAGATCAATGTATTACTTATCAACCAGTTCCAAATGCAGTGGCAATTGATGATTTATCTAGTTTTAATTTCACCGGTGATTATCGACACTATATTGCACTGCCTGACTTACGCGTTTACAGCCATGCTGGTTTCCCATTTAGCCGTTATGCGGATCTGTCTGAAACCCTGATTTTTGTTAATAAACAACCGTCTCCAACGCAGTTATCTACCCTATTAATTTCAACCGGGAATATCGGTGCTCAAACAGGTTATCCTGCACTGAATGTTTCATTAACTGATTCATTAGAAGAAGTACAAAAAAGAGATGCAGATCTGCTGCTTATCGGTACAATTCCACCAGCATTAAATAATGATAAACAGATGAATGTACTGATTGATAAAGCACGTAGTGAAATCACTCTGCCTTCTCGTGAGATCAGTATCTTTAGCCACACAAGTTATCAACCGACTGATAAACGCCCTGATAGCCGTATCTCCCTGACGTCTAAAGGATCAATGGGTGCAATTATTGGTTTCCAATCTCCATTCTTTTCACAACGTAGCGTTATCGCACTATTAGCCGATAGTACACAAGGTTACAAACTGTTAAATGAGGCAATCAGTGATAGCGGTAAACGTGATGCTATGCATGGTTCAGTGGTATTAGTCAGAGAATCTGGCGTAAATAGCTTACGTGTAGGTGACACTTATTTCGTCGGTTATTTACCTTGGTGGGAAGAAGTTTGGTATGTGTTTGCATCTCACCCTATATGGCTTGGTTTAGCGGCAATTATCGGCATTATTCTTGTCTCTCTTCTTATTTGGCGAGCAATGAAAATAAGAAGCCAACGTCGTTTAGCGGCTAAGGATTAAGCTATGTGGCAATTTGGTCACACACATCGCCACTCTGTTATTGCTCTCTTTTTGCTGGCAGGCATTTTGCCTGTCACGCAAGCCAGCGAAGAGACAACGGAAGCCTTTTTACAAGAGCAAGTGAGATTAGGAACATCCACGGGAAATGAAGCTTTAGTGGCTCAATCGTTGCATCGTTTAGCGTTAATTAAACCCAATGATCCTAATATCTTATTAATGCAAATTCAGTTTGCTGTAAAACAGAAGGACAACGCAAAAGCACAACTGTTATTTACTCAATTAGGTACTCAGTTTCCTCAATCAGAGCAATATCAACGTGCAATAAAAACCTTATCACTGACAACGGATGTTAATCGGCAAAAATTACAGCGAGCTCAGCTTTACCGTACAGCTGGGCGCTATGATGATGCACTAAATTTATACGATGAAATTTATCGAGGAATGCCACCGGATGAGACTTTAGCACTGGAATATATTCAAGTGCTTATGCAATCTTCTCATGATGATAAGGTAGATAGACTGAATCATATTTATCGCCAATATCCTCAGAATGTGAAAATAGCGAGTCTCTACCAGCAACAATCCACAATAAAATCAGCGGTTACAACAAGCACAACTAATACGGCTTCCACTGTAAAATCTAAAACAGATGTTGCCTCATTGCCTATTGCGACCTTAAAACAAAAAGCACGACAACAACCTGATAATGCAGATGTTGTAGGTGCTTTGGGTGTGCGTTATTCTCGCGCAAATCAACGTGGTGCAGCTATTTATTATCTTTCACAAGCGCTGAAATTATCACCTAATCATGATAATAGCGGTCAATGGCGATCCATGTTGCAGGCTAATCAATATTGGCATCTGCTTTCAAAAGGTGATGAAGCGCTCTTAAAACAAGATTATGAATTAGCTGAACGATATTTTAACCAACTCAATAAGTTAAGCCCTTATGAAAGCGAGCCTTATATTGGTTTAGGTAATATTGCCGTTGCACAGCGCGAGTGGGATGTTGCTGAAAACCATTATTTACAAGCCTTAAAATATCAACCTAATCACCCTGCGACTTTGCATAGCCTCGCAAAACTTTATCGCCAACAGTCACATGATAAAGCACAACAATTTATTAATGGATTAACGCCAAGACAATATAAAAATTTGGCAGAAGATTATGGCTATATTATCTCTGGTATAAGACAAGATTTAGCCGCTGATGATGAGCATCAAGAGCAATACCTTAGTGCGATTGAAAAACGTAAAGCAATTGCTAAAGATTATCCTAATGATGTTTGGAATATTTATCGGCTTACTGATGATTTATTAATAACTCAACGAGACTCTGAAGCTGAAGAGTATTTTAATCAACTAAATCACCGTCTCCCTAATGATCCATCTCGTCTTTACGCCTATGCGCTATATCTCAATAAAACAGGACGAGAAACTCAAGCACTTGATACGCTAAAAACAATTCCTTTGTCTCAGCGTAGTGAGAGTATGAAAGCGTTAAATAGTCGATTACGTTTTGGTGAAATATTAGCACACGCAGAGTCTCTACGAGCAAAAGGACAAGAACAACAGGCTGTTGATTACCTTTTTGCTCATATTCCGCCAGAGCAAAAAATTCAGACTTATTTACTATTAGCGAACTGGGCTCAAGAGCGAAATAATCTTGAACAAGCTTTAAGTTATTACCATACCGCTTTAAATCTAGAGCCTAACAATGAAACGGCATTATTAGGCGCAACAGATATTGCCTTGGAACAAGGGCAACATGCACAGGCAAAATACTATCTTACGAAAATAGAAACACTTTCACCCAACCAGTTTAATAGCAACTCTATTAGACGTGTTGCCAATGCAGAAAAAGAGGTGGGGAATACAGAAAAAGCACAACACTATTTTGCTTACTTGGCACAACAAATTGAAACAGAGCCGGACAGTGCTGATCCTTTGGTATTACGCGATATTGCTCGTTTTCAACGTGATGAGCAACATCGTCAACAAGCTCACTATTATTACCAACAAGCGATGATCAAGGATGGAATAACAGATAGGTTGCCAAAAGATAATATTGAGTACACCATATTAATGCGTAATGACGAAAAAGATAACTGGCTATCTCGAAGCTTACGAGCTGATGCTCACTCTCTTTATCGTCAACAAGAGTGGCGTTTTACTCTTGAACATGATTATTGGGGCTCTAGTGGTAGCGAAGGTTATTCTAAACTACGCGCTCACACCACAATGTTACAACTCGATCACCCTGTTTATGATGGTCGTTTCTTTTGGCGGGCAGATTTAGTTAATCTCAGCAGTGGCAAACTGGGTACTTCACCTTATGACTCTAAATTTGGGACTTGCTATCGCACGGGTTGTTTCCCGCTAGAACAAAAATCCTTTGGTGTTAGCCCTGCAATTGGCTGGGAAAATGGCCAATGGCAATGGGATCTTGGTACAACACCACTGGGTTTCGAGGTAACTGATTGGGTTGGTAAAATCGCCTATAATTATGATCTTTTTAATGTGGGCTGGACACTTGATGTTCACCGTCGTCCAGTTAATAGCTCGCAACTGGCTTTTGCTGGTCAACGAGATATTTGGACTAACCAAACGTGGGGCGGAGTGAGAAGAACTGGCGTTCGTTTAAGTGGAAGCTATGACTTAGGCGGAAAAGACGGTTATTGGGGCGAAGTTTCTGTTGATAAACTGACGGGTAAAAACGTTGAAGATAATAGCAGTATTCGAGGAATGGGTGGCTATTATTATAAACTTATCAATGAGAACAATCGCCGCGTTTCTGTCGGGTTAAGCACAATGCTTTGGCATTATGATAAAGACTTAAGCGGATACACTTTAGGTCAAGGTGGTTATTATAGTCCTCAAAAATATGTCTCTTTAGGGATCCCAATTAATTATCGTGAACGCACTGAAAATTGGTCTTGGGAATTATCAGGCTCTCTTTCTTGGTCTTACTCCCAAACAGATGACAGAAAGCGCTATCCTTTACAAAATCTCATTTCTCCCGATAAATTCAATCGCTATATGAATGGGCTTAGCCCTGAAGATCGAGAAGAGATGATGAGACTTTATTATCAAGAGCGTGACGCTGTTGATGAAGGAGACTCCAGCAATGGCTTTGGTTATACCGCAAGAGCATTAGTTGAACATCGAATTACACCACATTGGTTTATTGGTGCAGCTATTGATATTCAACAAGCAAAAAACTATACCCCAAGCCATGCATTAATGTACTTACGCTATTCCTTTGATGGTTGGAATGGTGATTTAGATTTACCGCCAAATCCTCTTATTCCTTATGCAGATTTTAAATAACATTCAAATGTATTAAATACACAAACGGGAAGCACTGGCTTCCCGTTTAACATTTTCGCTAAAATTGCGATAGTAAGTTGCCATTATTACGCTTTACGAAAAAGCCCAACGAGCAACCAACCCACAATCATGGCAAGAACAAATAAAATACCTTGATAAAACCCAGCACCTGCTAATACCAAACCAGGACCCGGACAAATTCCAGCTAATCCCCAACCAAGACCGAATAATACACTACCCAACACAAGTGGTTTATCAATCACTTTATTGGTCGGAATATTTAAAGGGCACGCTAAAATACTTTGTTGTCTATGGCGTGTTAATTGGTAACCCATCACACTAACAACTAATCCTGCACCCATAATTATCAATAAAGAAGGGTCCCAGTTTCCCGTGATATCCAGAAAACCTAGAATTTTTTGCGGATTGCTCATTCCACCAACAATCAATCCTGCACTGAATAGAAGACCGCAAAGGAAAGCAACAAACTTAGTCATTTTCTTAGCCTCCTATTCCTATTACGTGGCGCTGAATATAAACGGTAATAAATGCAGTCACCATAAAGACTATAACTGCCACCATCGAGCGACGAGATAATCGTGCTAACCCACAAATGCCATGACCGCTAGTGCAACCATTACCTAAACGAGTGCCTGCTCCCACCAGCACCCCGGCAATAATTAGCATCCAAGGTGACGTTTCAATCACTGGCGACAAAGGTTTATCAAAAAAATAAAACAGTGTAGGTGCGATTAGCATGCCAAGTAAAAATGCCCAACGCCAACCATTTCCCTGCTGTTTTGTTGATAATACACCACCTAAAATACCGCTTATTCCTGCAATGCGACCATTAAATAACAGTAGAATGGCGGCAGCTGCACCTATCATAAGCCCACCAATTGCCGCACTTAAAGGCGTAAAGTGAACCCAATCTATATTCATAAATTAACCTGCTATCGGGCAATAAAGCTGATAAAGCGTATTGAGTAGCACAAGAACTTTTTCATCAGCAATAGAATAAAAGATACGTTTTCCATCACGACGAGTATTCACTAACCCTTCATTACGCAAAACGGTTAGCTGTTGAGAAAGTGTCGGTTGACGAATACCTAAACTCTCTTCTAATTCACTCACACTTTTTTCGCCCTGACTTAGCTGACACAATAATAAGAGGCGATCGCCATTTCCTAGCGTCTTAAGCATACTAGACGCTTCATTAGCCGCCAATTTCATTGCATCTAATAAATCAGGTTGAACTCGTTGTGTCATGGTAAACTCCATAATCAATATACTTTTTAATAATATGTTAATTTATATATTGTGCAAGTTTTCTTTTTATTGCGTGTTTGTATAAGGCGCTATATGCTCTGTAACATGAAAACGGTAAGAGTCCCCATCGCCTTAGTGCAAAGCGTTATGCGAACACTGCGTGAAAAATTGCAGCAGGCTAATCTTTATCTTAATACAAATTACCCAGAACCTACTCTACATTATAATCAGAGAGGAACTATTGCAGGCAGTGCCTATTATGCAAATTGGGAAATCCGTATTAATCCTACATTATTGATTGAAAATAAACAGAATTTTATTGAAGAAGTTATTCCTCATGAATTAGCTCATTTATTAGTTAATCGCCATTTTGGTCGTGTAGCGCCTCATGGGAAAGAGTGGAAATGGATGATGGAAACAGTATTACAAGTTTCAGCTAAACGTACTCATCATTTTGATGTCAGCGCCGTTAAAGCTAAGACCTTTCCTTATGCTTGCCATTGTGAAGAGAAACACCAGCTCACTATTCGCCGTCATAACAAAGTATTACGCGGAGAAACACAATACCGTTGTCGCCACTGTCAGGCGATTTTACAATTTATTGAACGCGAACTCGTGTAGATAAAAATAAAGCCGATGTGTTGATTAAGTCACATCGGCTTTATCTTGAGAATAAATATATGGGATTGTCTTAAGCAAACTCGCTCATCACATGAGATGCGATTTCAAAGTAAATAATAAGACCTGTACCATCAATTAAAGTCGCGATAAACGGTGCTGAAACAACCGCAGGATCGATACCTAAGCGCTTTAATACCATTGGAATAACAGACGAAACAATCGCACTCCAAACAGTGATTGAAACGAGCGTTAAGCCAACAACAATCATCACTTCCATACCCACACCTAAGAACCAAGCACGCACAAAACCGGCAATACCCATAGTCAGTGCGACCATTATCGATGTAGTTATCTCTTTTCTTAATACAGACCAAACATTACGTAAGCTCACTTCCCCTAATGCCATAGCACGTACTAATGTTGAGGTGATCTGTGTACCACTATTTCCGCCTGTACCAATTAGCAATGGAATAAAGAAAGCTAATGAAATTGCAGCTTCTAATCTGTCTTCAAAAGCATGTAATACCGTACTGGTATACGCTTCTGCCACAAACAGCATCAATAACCACACAACACGTTTACGCCATAATGTCACCGGACTGGTTTCTAAATAAGGCTGCTCTAAAGGTGAAGTTGCACCCTGCATTTGTGCATCCAGTGTATTTTCATCTTCAATTAATTCAGCAATATCTTGAGGACGTAAAACACCGACTAACTTTCCAAAATGCATCACCGGTACGCTGTCTAAACCGCTATGACTAATCAGTTGATAAACATCATGTCGATTCTGTTCTGGTGAGACAGAAAAAAAGGTTTGACGCATCACATCAGAGACAAACAGATCATTCGCAGCTGTTAATAATGATTTAACGGGCAAAATCCCATTTAGATAATTATCTTTATCCACCACATATAAATAGGTTGGAATTAATTCATCTTTTAAATCATTAACTAATTGAGCTTTCACATTTTCAACAGAATCAGCGACAGAAACAGCAATATAAGACTGGCTCATATAAGCGCTAACCGTTGCATCATCTTTTAAACGATTGTATTGGTCTTGAGTTGAGTTGTTTTGAGGTGTGTTTAAGGATGCATCTGCAACTAATACAGCATCCATTTTGTTTTGAGTATTGAATTTCATTTTTGTGGTTCCCTATTACTGTTTGTGTTTAGCAAATCAGTTCTCCATAGGGGCGAAACCAGAAGCGAGAATGCAAAAGCTATCTACACGTCTCGGTTTTAGCACTATACAACGTATCCGATGAATACTGGAAGTTACATGGGGATATACCTTCGGTCGATATATCCTGTCCTAATCTTGGGCGTCTCTCGACGTCGTCAGATCAGTAACCTGTGTTTGTATAGGAGCCTCGCCTAACGAGATACTGCACTTTTCTTGCGAATGCGGCGCGCATTATAACCACTCACAATATAATGAAAAGCACGATAACGATTTTGTTTAAGTTCTATTGAAAAATAGCCATCACATTCATCATGCAATTAAATAATATAATTCCATTCGAAACCAATATATAAAAAAGAAGTGAGGCTTTCCTACGAAAGTTAAAATCGTATAGTTAAGAAGAAATCTGTTTATTAATTGATTATTTAAATGCTAATTTTTGTACTCTTATTTCTTCTGCTTGCAAAAATATCTCTTTTACCGTTTTACCATCTAATGATTGGCACATTTTACGAGTGATAATATCCGCATTTTTATGACGCCCAGCGATAACTAAATCATTAAAATTAATATCATTCAGAATAGCTAATTCTATTGCTTCATCAAAACGCGATTGTTCATCAAGAGGGAGAGAATTACGCATTTCAACAATTGAGATACGTAGTGACTCTACATTAGAGCCATCAAGGGTTTGTTGAGGTTTTTCACAGCCAGATAACATGACACTAAATAAACAAATAACTAACAATTTTTTCATATACCCCCCCTTACCCAGTCAATAATTTAAATAATAGCAGAATGTTTATAAGGAAACTCCCCACTAACTAAAATATATTTTTAATGAGTCATCATTTCCAATACTTTTATTATTCTGAATAAATAAAAACTGTCTTTAATTTAAAATAAAGGGAAGCATTTTCCAGATTATTCGTTTTTTTAATGGGAGGAATAGGCATAAAAAACCCTGTTAATAAATTAACAGGGTAAAAAAAACAGGAAAATAGAAGGAAATACTTAATAAAAAGAAGTTAAGCGAGCTCAACATCTCCTTTTAAACGACAACTACATGCTAAGACATAACCTTGAGCTATCTCTTCAGCCGTTAATGTGCTGGTACTACTGACATCATAATCACCACTCGCGATGCGCGTTTTACAACTACCACAAACTCCTGCACGACAAGCTGCAAAAACAGGAACTTTATTTTCTTCCATTGCTGATAATAAAGTTACACCAACAGGAACTTTAATTTGTGATAATGGATGGCGAATAGTCATGGTTAATTGTTCGTTTTCATCAACACAAACAGGCTCATCACCAAAACGTTCCATAAAGATATTCTCAGCAGGTACGCCAAGATTTCTTGCAAAACGTCCTGTGTCTTCCATATAACTATTTGGGCCACAACACATGACAGTACGACTCGCAATATCAGGGACTAATGCAGCTAATTTTTCTTGAGAAATGCGTCCACTAAATAACCCTTTATTATCAGGCAATTTTGGCATCATGATAAAATTAAGATTGTATGGATATGCATTTGCTAATTCGATCCATTCTTTCTCAAAAATAAACTGGCTTTGCTCACGAATATTAAAAATAACCGTAATATCCGCTTTAGGTTGATTGTTTAACAACCAACGTGTCATCGACATAACGGGTGTAACACCGCATCCTGCCGCCAACATTAAATAGCGCGCACCTTCTTTACCTGCACAAGTAAATTCACCCTGAGCATCAGATAACCAAAGATAATCACCCGGTTTTACTTGTGATGTTAACCAGCCTGAACCCACGCCATTTTCTAAACGACGAACGGTTAAAGTGATAAATGGACTTAACCCCGGAGAAGATGAAATGGTATAAGCGCGCATTGTTTCATCACTATTATTGATACTCACCAGTGCAAACTGACCCGGTTTATAAGAATAAAAGTCATGATTAATTAAATTTAGCGTCCACACTTCAGGTGTTTCCTGATGAATAGAGTGAACTTGCATACGATTAGGACAAAGAGAAGTAGGCATCGTCATGGATATTGATCCTTCACCGAAGCCCGTAGGCTTCGGTAATGATAATGAATTTAAAACATTAAGCAGAAAGAATATCTTTAAGATCTTGTTCTGGTGTAGTAATAGAGCGCATACCAAATTTCTCATTTAGTACCGCCAGCAGATTGTCAGTTAAGAACGCGGGTGCTGTTGGGCCGGTATAAATGTTTTTCACGCCTAATGAAAGCAGAGTCAATAAGATAACAATCGCTTTTTGCTCGAACCAAGAGAGAATTAAAGACAGTGGTAAGTCATTCACACCACAACCTAATTTCTCGGCAAGGTTAACCGCTAGCATAATCGCTGAGTAAGCATCGTTACACTGACCCACATCAAGTAAGCGTGGTAAGCCTTCTAAAGTACCGAAATCCAACTTATTGAAACGGTATTTACCACACGCCAAAGTCATAATTAAACAATCTTGTGGAATTTCTCTTGCAAGATCGGTGTAGTAACTACGTTCACCACGGCTACCATCACAACCACCCACTAAGAAAACATGGCGTAATTTTTTCTGTGAGACTAAATCAATCACAGTATCAGCAGCATTTAATAGTGTTTCACGACCGAAACCAACTGTAATTAAATGCTCAATTTCATTGTATGGGAAGCCTTCTAATGATTGTGCTTGTTCAATCATTTCAGAGAAGTCATCACCAGTAATATGTTTTACGCCCGGCCAGCCAACAATACTACGAGTCCAAATACGGTCACCGTAATTACCTACATTCGGATCAATAATACAGTTTGAAGTCATTAGTACAGGGCCAGGGAATTTTGCAAACTCAATTTGCTGATTCTGCCAACCACTGCCGTAGTTACCCACTAAGTGTTTGTATTTTTTAAGTTCTGGATAACCATGGGCAGGTAACATTTCACCATGAGTATAAATGTTGATCCCTTTACCTTCAGTTTGCTCAAGAAGCATTTGCAGATCTTTCAGGTCATGACCTGAAATTAAAATAGCTTTACCTGCAACAGGGCGAACGTTAACAGTAACTGGTGTTGGGTTACCGTAAGCTTGAGTTTCGCCTTTATCAAGAATAGCCATAATGCGAAAGTTCATTTGACCAATGCCCATCGCATTTTCTAACAACTCATTCATATCAGAAGGATCAGTACCTAACCACGCCATATAACGGTGATATTCTGCGTAAATTTCATTGTCATACTGACCTAAAACATGCGCGTGCTCCATATAAGCCGCAGCCCCTTTTAAGCCATACAGGCACAGCATACGTAATCCATGAAGATCATCACCGATTTGCGCTTTATCTGCATTTAAAGCAAAAAGTTGAGCTTGTTTTTGTAAGCTATCTAAATCGCTACCCGCTAATTGAATTTCAGCTCTTGGGTTAGTTACTTGAATTGCTGCATTTTTCGCTAAAGTACGAGATTTCAAACTTTCACGGAAATAGATAGCTTCTTTCGCATAACCGACAATGCGATCAGAATCAAAGTTGACGTTGGTTAACGTAGAGAAAAAAGCACGAGGAGCAAAGCTATCTACATCATGATCAATAATACCAACACTACGCGCCGCTAAAGCCCACGCCGAAAGCCCTTCTAATACTGCAACGAGTAAATCTTGAAGATCTGAAGTTTCTGCTGTTTTACCACACATACCTTGCGCATAGGCACAACCATTACCTACAGGCGTTTTCATTGTTTGTTCACATTGCACACAATACATATCGTATTCCTTCTAATAAAAGATAACGCTTTATTTTTATAAGTTGCATTCCAGATGCAACATAAGAATACGCCATTTTTATAAGAGCGAAAGGGCAATATTGAACAATTTAAATGTTGTTTGATCTAACGCAATTTCTAGCAAATTTTTTAATATCCCTTTTTTTATCCTTTGATTTTGCTTAAGCCTCAAAATAATTTTCCCAAAAAAGAGAGCGCTATTGCATTGTGCCGATGATGGCGAAATAAGAAGGAATGTTTAAGGATTTTTGACGGTTATTTTTTGTTTAATCATATAAATATTGAGAGATGAAACGATTAAGTTTATCCATTTTTGTTAAGTCAGTAATATTCATTACTATTTTTTATAGTTAATATCACCTATTGCATCAATAGCTAATCAAATTATTTCAATTGAGATATGTTATTAGCACGAGTATTACGAAATGAAACTACACATTTGAATGATGCTCATCCCTACATTGGAGATTAAAAATGATTAAATTAAATAATGTTCCATCAGAATTTCGTCCTCTAGAAAGTTATAAAATGCTAATTGGAGGAGAATGGGTATCTAGCACATCGCAAAAAACAACGAAAACTTATAGCCCAGCTACGGGTGAATTATTAAGTGAATACCAATCTGGTAGTGCTGAAGATGTTGAACGCGCAGTCAGTGCTGCTCGTAAAGCATTCAAAACATGGAGTAAAACGTCACCAGCTGAGCGTCAAGCCCTCTTATTAAAAATCGCGGATCGCTTAGAGCAGGAACAAGAACGCTTTGCTTGGATTGAGTCATTAGATAATGGTAAGCCACTCAATGAGTCGAAAAACATAGATTTACCTGCCTCTATTGACCATTTTCGATATTTTGCAGGCGTGATACGCTCTCATACCGATGAAAGTGCCGTCCTAGACGAAAATACCATTAGCCTTGTTATTCGCGAACCTATTGGTGTGGTGGGTCAAATTATTCCGTGGAACTTCCCATTATTAATGGCAGCATGGAAATTGGCACCAGCGATTGCGGCGGGTGACACCGTGGTGATTAATCCAGCAACACTGACTTCCCTTTCATTATTAGAGCTAGGTCGTATTTTAAATGAAATATTACCAGCTGGTGTAATTAATATTGTTACCGGACGCGGATCTGTTGTAGGACAAGCTATTTTAGAGCACGAAGATATTGATAAACTTGCGTTTACTGGCTCTACCAATGTGGGTTATACCGTAGCAGAAGCAGCGGCGAAAAAAATGGTTCCAGCAACATTGGAATTAGGCGGTAAATCAGCCAATATCGTGTTCCCTGATGCGAATATGAAAAAAGCAGTCAAATATTCAGCATTGGCAATATTGATGAACCAAGGACAAGCTTGTGAATCAGGTTCACGTTTGTTCTTACATAAAGATATTCATGATGAATTTTTGAAAGCATTAAAAACTGAATTTGAGAGTATTCGTGTCGGTGACCCACTTGATCCGAATACACAAATGGGGACACAAGTTAGCCAAGATCAAATGGATACCATCTTAGGCTATGTTGAACTCGCGAAAAAAGAAGGTGCAACTGTTTTAACAGGTGGTGAGCGTATTACGGGTGAAGGTTATGATGACGGCTTCTTTGTTCGTCCAACCATCATCATCAATGCAACAAACCAAATGCGTGTTGCCCGAGAAGAAATTTTTGGACCTGTATTGTGTGTTATTCCATTCGATAATGAAGATGAAGTGATCGAAATGGCGAATGACTCTGAATATGGTCTTGGTGGTGGTGTTTGGACTCAAGATATTAACCGTGCCTTACGTGTTGCAAAAGCAGTAAGAACCGGCCGTATGTGGGTCAACACTTATCACGAACTCCCAGCTCACGCACCTTTTGGGGGTTACAAGAAATCAGGTTTAGGACGTGAAACACATAAAATGATGTTAGATGCTTATAGCCAAGTGAAAAACATCTTCATCAGTATGAAAGAATAAGATTTTCTCTCTTTTCTAAATTCTTATAAATATAATATCTATACTCATCTCTTCGCCTTCTCCCCAGAAGGCTTTTTATTATCTGTAATTTCTCAAACCTCAAGTTATCACCATAAAAAAACCGCATACTTATCGCGAGAAAGCATGCGGTTTTATGTTGTGTTGTTAGCCAATAAGTAAGAACGAGTTACTCTGCTTCGGCTTCTTTTTTACTCACTGAGTGAGTTTCTTTATCTAATTCAATATTATCGGCGTTAACATCTTTTATATGATCTCTTGTTAAGCGATAAACAACAGGGCTTAATAAAGCTAATGCAATTAAGTTAGGAATAGCCATCATTGCATTGAGTGTATCGGCTAACAACCACACAAACTCTAACGATTGTGTCGCACCAACCGGTAACGCAATTAGCCATGCAACTCTAAATGGCATAATCGCTTTAGGTCCAAAAAGATATTGCACACATTTTTCACCGTAAAAACTCCAGCCTAAAATCGTGGTAAAGGCAAAAATAGCTAATGCAATTGCCACAATATAGTTACCACCCGGAATAGCGATAGAGAACGATGCGGCAGTTAAAGTTGCTCCACTTTGCCCTGTTAACCATTGCCCTGTGATAACAATGGTTAATCCGGTAACAGAGCAGACGATGATGGTATCAATAAACGTCCCCAACATCGCAATTAAACCTTGGCGAACAGGATTTTGTGTTTTTGCCGTCGCATGGGCAATTGGCGCACTACCCAATCCAGCTTCATTTGAGAAAACACCACGCGCTACACCAAAACGGATCGCCGCCCAAACAGCCGCCCCCGCAAAACCACCTTGAGCAGCAACAGGTGTAAATGCTGATTTAACGATAAGGACAATTGCATCAGGGATCGCAGTCGCATTCAGTGCGAGAACAACAATACCTGCACCAAAATAGCCGACAGTCATAATAGGAACTAATTTACCGGCAACATCAGCAATACGCTTAATGCCCCCGATGAGTACAGCACCAACTAAAACAACGAGCACAATAGCGGTAATTGTCGTCGAAATACCAAAGTTACTTTCCAGTACATCAGCGACAGAGTTTGCTTGTACTGTATTACCAATACCAAATCCCGCAAAACTACCAAAGACAGCAAAAACAGTACCTAGCCAAACCCAGTTTTTACCTAAGCCATTTTTGATGTAATACATTGGACCACCGACATAGTTTCCGTATTTATCAACTTCACGGAAACGTACAGCAAGTACGGCTTCTGAATATTTAGTTGCCATTCCCACTAATGCTGTCATCCACATCCAGAACAATGCACCAGGACCACCTAAGACAACCGCTGTTGCAACACCGGCAATATTACCGGTTCCGATGGTGGCAGATAGCGCAGTCATTAAGGCATTAAATGGCGATATTTGCCCTTCACCTCTTTTGTCATTTTTTTCAAATAAAAGCTTAAATCCTGTTCCTAACTTCCTAATCGGTAAAAAGCCAAGTCGAAACTGCATAAAAAGGCCGATACCGAGAATACCGACAAGCATCGGAACTCCCCATACCACGCCATTTATAGCGCTTAATATATTTGTGATGAAATCCATAATTTACCCTTTCTCGTCCAAATGTTATCTAAATATGTATTTTTTGTTATCAATTACACTAAAGATGAAAAAGTGAAAATATGCTAGAAAAAAAAACGACTAACTCTAAAATTGGCTTAGTTATGTGAGAAATATCACTTCATTATTAAATTACGCTATCATTAGGTTCATCGTTACAATACTTCAATCAAAGTTATGCATAATCATAAATCAGCACAAAACAGCCAAAATGAACGACGTTTTAATCTGTTCAGAAAAGCGCAAGAAACCAACCTTGCACCACTAAAGATCCTGTTATTGTCCGCTATAGTCGGCTCTTTAGCTGGGCTAGTGGGTGTTTTATTTGAAAAAAGCGTTAGTTGGGTGATTCATTTTCGACAAGAAGAATTTATTAAAACCTTTACCAATCCTTATATTCTAGCGATCTGCACATTACTCTTTTCCTCTATTCTGGCAATGCTGGGATACTATTTAGTCAAGAAATTTTCACCCGAATCAGGGGGCTCAGGAATACCTGAAATTGAAGGTGCCATGATAGATATTCGCCCTGTTCGTTGGTGGCGAGTATTACCTGTAAAATTTATTGCCAGTATTGGGACTTTAGGTTCTGGAATGGTATTAGGGCGAGAAGGCCCAACGGTACAATTAGGTGCCAATATTGGTCAGCTCGTAAATGATATTTCTCGAGTAAAAGATAAAGAGTCACGCCATACTCTATTAGCGACCGGAGCTGCAGCAGGATTAACTGCGGCTTTTAATGCTCCTCTGGCTGGTATTTTATTTATTATTGAAGAAATGCGTCCTCAATTTAAATACAGCCTTATTTCAATTAAAGCCGTCTTTATTGGCGTGATTATGTCTTGCATTGTTTTTCGCCTATTTAATGGTGAAGGTGGTGTTATTCATATCGGTAAATTTTCATCTGCACCACTAAATACACTCTGGTTGTATTTAGTTTTGGGTATGTTATTTGGCATTATTGGCGTTATTTTCAGTAAATTACTTTTTTATGTTCAAACCCAGTTTCAACATTTTTATCAAGATAAAACATCACGTTTCGTTTTAACAGGCGGGATCATCGGTGGGCTTTGTGGCTTATTAGCACTAATTATTCCTGAAATAACGGGGGGTGGATTTAGTATTATTCCAGCATTAAGCACAGGGCAATATTCTCTTATCGCGCTATTACTTTTCTTTGTTTTACGAACTATAACATCCATTATCAGTTTTGCCTCTGGTGCTCCTGGCGGTATATTCGCCCCCACTCTGGCATTAGGTACGCTATTTGGCAGCGCCTTCGGATTAACTGCAACCTTACTTTTCCCTGATTATCAAATTCAAATTGGTACGTTTGCTATTGCAGGAATGGGCGCTTTATTTGCAGCAACCGTAAGAGCACCTCTAACCGGGATCGTCCTCGTATTAGAAATGACGGATAATTATCAACTTATCCTACCGATGATCATTACCTGTTTAGGTGCAACAATGTTGGCTCAACTATTAGGTGGTCGCCCTATTTATACGGTTTTATTAGAACGAATATTGCAAAAGTCTGAGGCAAAAGAACAAACAAACCAAGCCGATGACATTAAAAGTGATAAATTACCACAACAATAAAACTCGCTTAAACAGACAAAAAATACCCCAATTATTTGGGGTATTTAAAAAGAGACGATTGAACTTAACTATTTTTTACGTGCGATTAAAGTAGCAAAGTTTAAGGCGATACGATTTCCATTTGCATCTGTTTTATGTAGATGCCCTGGGTTTTCATTATATTTAATAATTTCCCAGTCTTTATAATAATCAGCTAATTCGTTTGGACGTAAAAAGGTTTTAAATGGAATTTCAGCAGGATCACTATTTGGCGTTTCAACAGGGCAAACAATCACATTAATACCGTTAGAGTTGGTACATTCCTGCATATTTTTAATAATACTTTCAATACGTTCCCGTTGACAGAACATCAATACAACCGTTGAAAGAATAATATCGTATTTCTCTGTCAGTGAAGCTTCATTAATATCATATAAGCCGCTTTTTACCGCTAACCCTGTTTTGGTTTTAACTGCTTCAATGGCATCAATATGTGAAGCATTAATATCTAACGCTGTTACATCATAACCTTGAGACGCTAAATAAAAACTGTTTCGACCACGACCTGCACCTAAATCTAACACCTTGCAAGGTTGGGTAAACGTTGCCATATAACGTACTTCAGAATGTGGTAATGATAAGTCGTTTTCTTTAAATAGCTTATCTTCAGGAGCACATAAAAAAGAGAGCTGACAAAGAACATCATCGCTTGCTTTATCTATTTTATGCCACTGTTGAGGTTGAATTAAAGGTGGCTGATTTTCAGTATCACACTCCACTGAAATTTGTGAACCATCATCATTAAAAACAACAAATGTCATGTTACCTTGCAATACCCGCATTTGAGCATAAGTGCCTTCCTTTGTATTGTGGCGTTCTAATAACGCTAAAGGAATGGATGTACGAGTCCACTCTGGCATTGTTTTATAACTTACAAGTTCCATAATTCAACCTCACTTAAGATGCATTTTAAATACATCTTATGGTAATCATTATCTTTCGTAAAGAAGGTTTTATCAAAATTATGATTTTAAATATTTGTTTAAAAGCAAATCAGTCACATCCGATGAAGAAATAGATTCACCACACAAAACTTTCATCATAATTTCTTTACCTAATGATGCTAAAGAGAACAACATATCTGGGCGTAACCGACTGATTTTATCTCTATTTTCATCTTGATTAATAATAGTGATCAATTTGGCATCGACATTAGAACATTCTTGGATAGTCAGTAAAATAAAGGTATTTTCTGCATCACTTTCAGATAAAGTCGCCACCCAACTCGCTTTCGCAATATTGGCAGATAGCAATGTTTTAAGATTAGTAGGATCACCTTCAATAATATTGGCTTGCGTGTCATAAGAGGCTTTACTTTTATCGGTACAAATCGCAATAACCGGTTTTCCTTGCTCTCTTAGCCCCTTTTCTAATTGAGAAGCTAATGCTGATGAACCAATAATAATAAAATGATTATGCATTTTAGCGATCCTTTTCTTAACAATATCGCGAGTGCCACGCGCAAGAAATCCCATGACGTACACAATGGACGTAGTAAAAACAGTTATTCCTAAGATAACAACAGTGAGAGTAAAAATACGTGCATTCGTGCTAATTGGCACAATATCGCCAAATCCTAGTGTCGTCATACAGACAATAGAAAAATAGAACGCATCCATCAACGTTGTAATATGAGGCTTAAACTCATCACCAATATAAAGGCTTCCCAGCATTGAGAATAACAGCAAAGAAAGGATACAGATAAAAGCCACAAAGCCAGCACTAGTTAAACTATGATGCGGAAATGCACGCCAACTCATTAACAGCCCAATCGCTAAAATAAAAGAAAAATAGGATTGAAAATCCATTTGCTGATAAACAGCGACATCAAGAAAAATAATGGTGGCTAATAAAATCAAAGAGACGCACCACGCAATTCTGACGCCCAAATACATAAATATTGAAAGCAAGATTAAGGCACAAGCTAACATGACCTTGGGTATATCAAGCAGTTTTAATACCCCTAAAGATTTAAGCCATGCTGAAAACCCATGAATTTCCCAATCCAGATAAATGCCACGAGACAGCAAAATAGAGTAAATGATAAAAACACCATTTAAGATAAGTAATAAAGACATCATTTTTCTTGTCACTTTAGATGTCTCTATCACATTTAGTATTGCGGATAATTTCATATTAGATATCGTAAATACTCAGCTAGTTATTTAAAGGAATATTATCTAATCCTTGAAATTTAAAAGGTTCTGCGGGTTTAAAATGACTTGTCGCATTCGCTGAATAGATTATCGACTGCTCTTCACCTAAAGGTAATGTCATTACTTTTCCACTCTCTTTTGAAAAATCAATTTCCTTTAAATTAACCCAAAAGGTATTCGGCGATAATGCTGATTCGAAAAAATATAATTGATTTTTATGATCAGCAACAGTTCTCCAGCGTGTAGATGAAATTTCTGGTGACTCAACCGTACTTAATCCATAAGGCACAGATACATTTCTGATCACACCAAATACGCTAGCAAGAGATTTTTTACTCGATTGAGCTTTAGGAATGGCATTAACATAAAAAGAAGCTCTGGCAAAGCGATCTGAAGCTCGGTTAGTCCCCGGTAACATCACGGTTCCACCAATTTGTTGCCAATAACTATTTAACGCTAATTGTTCTGAAAAAATAGGTGAGTTCGTCATCACTTGATACTCTTTGCTGTGATGAATCACTTGCTTGCCATTAATATATTCAATAATGGCACTATCTCCCGTTGCATCTGAAAGCGAGAGGTGTAATGTTGCCATTCTATCTTGCCCAGGAACTTTATCTGTTAATACAATAAAAGGCTCACTGTCTAATGCATTCACAGCTTCTTCAACTGAAGCAAAATTATCTAACACATATTGCGCCCATGCAGAAATTGAAATTGCCGGTTTCTCTTTGGTATATGCTGGATAATCTGATTCTGCTAACCACAATAAATTAGCCACTAAACCTTTTTCATTCATACCATCTGTCGTAGAAATATCATAACCGGATGCAATCACACTTCCATATTTAGATGTCCATTTTATTGAGTTATCACCCGCTTCTCCTGAGCGTTGCATTCCTTGTGGAAATATCCATAAATTTGTTCCTATGTCATATTTCCAGTCCATCGAGCGAGCTGTGATAATTTGGTTATTGTCACCTAAATAAACAAGTCGAGTACATGCATCAGCATCTGTAATACCTACTGTAAAAAAACCAGATATAAGTAGAGTGCCCAAAAAAGTATGGCGTAATTTTTTCATTATGACTCTTTCCTGTTAAACAAATGGATAGCTTCTTGGTTATGACCTTTCTTTGTACGGACTTAAAATAGATAAAGCCTCAACATAAATATTAATTCTATAAAAAATAAGAATTAGTACTTAAGTATAAGATCATTCATCATAATTGTGCATAAAAAAACCGATACGTTAAGGTATCGGTTTATAAATCATCTAGGTAATAAGAGGCTTTGTTGCCCTAAAAAAGCATTTAATTACGCTTTTTTTACACCTTCAACAGAGATAATTAATTCTGCTTCTTGTGATTTTGGTCCTAAGTCTGATTTAAAATTAAACTCTTTCAGATTCACTTTACCTGTTGCTTCAAAACCAGCGCGATAACCTTTCCAAGGATCAGTACCTTCGCCAATTAATTTTGCATTTAATGAAACAGGTTTAGTCACACCATTTAATGTCAAATCACCGGTAACAACATAGTTTTCGCCATCACGAGTAACTTGAGTTGAAACAAATCGGGCTTCAGGATATTTGCTTGCATTAAAGAAATCAGCGCTACGTAAGTGCTTATCACGTTCTGCGTGATTAGTGTCTAAGCTTCCTGTTTTAATCACAACATCAACTTTGTCTTTTGATGGATCTTCTTTATCGTAACTAAATGTACCATCGAAATCTTTAAAAGTGCCGTATAACCAGCTATAGCCTAAATGTTGGATACGAAACTGTACAAATGCGTGTTGGCCTTGTTTATCAATAGCATAATCTGCGGCTAAAGCAGTACTTGCATTAAATAACAACGCACCTGCGGTTAAACCTAATAAAGCTTTCTTAAACATCGTTATCTCCATAATTTCGTTTTATAAGTTTAATTATTTAGTTCGCATTCCTAGCATGCGTTTTAACGTGACATCTTTATCAATAAAATGATGTTTTAAAGCGCCAGCAGCATGTAATAACGATAATAAAACCACTGACCAGGCTAAATAAAGATGAATATCACCTGCTAAATCCGCTTGCTCGGCTTCCCCTGTAAAAATGGCAGGCACAGAAAACCAATCAAATACAGATATAGCTTGTCCATCAGCGGTTGAAATTAAATAACCACTAATCAGAATAGAAAATAAGATTAAATATAAAAGCATATGTGCAATATGGGCACTAATGCGTGTCAACTTACTATAACTTGATAAAGCTTTAGGAGATGGAGAGATCCAACGCCATATCACACGCACTATCAAAATAATAAACAAAAGAATACCAATGCTCTTGTGTATTTCAGGTGCAGAATGATACCAACTATCATAATACCCTAGCGTCACCATCCACAGCCCTAAAGCAAACATACCATAGACAGTCAGCGCCGACCCCCAATGTAAAAGGAGAGACAAGTGCCCATAGCGAGACGCATTATTTCGCCATTGCATAATAAAAATCCAATAGTTTCTAATTCATTACAATAATGTTATCTAGTTTAGTGTATTGAGAATAAATTGTTAGCCCATAATCCAACAAATAATTTGCTTATCATTATCAATAATAATCAATAAGTAATGGGCTCTTATTAGTCACTCTGTTGATTATCTAATCAATGACATTGTTGGGTCGGATTTTTTTAAAATAAGATAGGTGTATTGGCAGGTGTTTATATACATAATAAAAAGAATAGATAGAGATAGAGAAATAAAAATAAGAGGCAAAACAAGAGGCGAAATAAGATCAATACAACAATTGTCCAACCATAAAAACAATTGTATTTTTTACTTATTCTAAATTAGAGCTTATTAAAAAAAATACAATAATAATGAGAGGAACCGTAAAAAAAACGGATAACCAGCGCATTTCTCGTACAACACCAAAAATAATCCCAACAATACAAACAAAAAATATAACTGGCATCATTTCTGAGTAGTGATCATGACAATAGTACATTAATAAATTAATCCACGAATGATCGTTTTGCATATAAAAATTTCAACCAATAAAAATAAATTTAAATTAAGATAGTGATAAATTACTATCATTAACAAATAAAACAAGTGTCGTATTATAAATATCAATCATCGCGCACAAAGATATTAAAACACTCCACATTTTAAATAGAGACAATATTAGCAAATAAAAATAACAATCTAAGTTAAATTTCTGACAATATAAAACAAACAAGGTCAAATAAGGCTAATCCATTCAAATAAAATCAACATTATTATTAATATCACATTAGTTAAATGAAATAATAATTTCATTTAATTTCAAATAAAGAAAATTAATTTCGAGAAGTGATAATAAAAGTAATAAAGAATAAATAAAATAGAGTTTTAAACATCAAATAATTACCTTTAGGTCATTCATTTACTTGGAATTAACTCTATATTTCATTTTAATTGCTATTAGCTAAAAACATTCAAATCTCAAGCAAAAAACACTACAATTACAATAGTATTTTTATTGAGGGCACTATGTCTACTGCAACAAATCTGAATGAACTACAGGAACAAGTTCGCTCCCGCTATAATGGATTAAGTAAAAGGCTACAGCAGGTTGCACATTATCTACTTGATAATAAAAACAGTGTGGCATTTGATACAATTGCGATCCTTGCAGATAAAGCAAATGTTCCTCCATCGACATTAATTCGTTTTGCCAACGCATTTCATTTCAATGGCTTTAATGAAATGAAACAATTATTTCAAAATCATTTGATGAATGAAATGATAAACGAAAATGAAAATTTAACTTATAAACAAAAATATAAAGAGGAGCTTCCTAATCTGAATGAGCCTGCCTATATTCTGCAAGAATTTGCACAAGCAAATAGCCATTCATTGCAACAATTGGCAAATCAGACTCACAGAGAAATGTTAAATAAAACATTACAATTACTCGAACACGCTGACACAATTTATATTTGTGGCTTTCATCACTCATTCAGTGCTGCAAGTTACTTTTTCCATGCTCTCTCGCATATCCCTTGTGAGACTGTTTTTGTCAACAGCCTAGGTGGGATGTACAAAGAGCAATTGAGAAATATTACACATCGTGATGTGCTCTTTGGCATTCACTTCCACCCGTATTCAGATGAAATGCAAAAAATGTGTGAAATGGCGACTTACAAAGAAGCAAAACAGATTATTGTTACTGATAGTCCAATTAGCCCATTAGCAAGTCTAAGTGATGTTTGTTTAACAGTTAAAGAAGCTCAAATAAAAACCTTTCGTTCTCAAACGTCAACAATGTGTTTACTACAAGCAATTTCCGTCGCTTTTGCTTTTAGAAAAAAAAATTAATAACTTTATATCCTAAACTGCATCTTAATTAAGGTGCAGCTTTCCATAAAATAGATAGTTATAAAATGGACAATTATAAAATACTATTTAATTAAATATAACTATTAACTACATATTAAATAGCTTAGCATTTTATTTAAAACTATTTTTAAGAGCAAATACAGAATGTTTTATTTGTGATGAGAAAAGCAATCATTTAGCATTAATTCATACCACCAAAGATCATTACAGGATTAAATTAAATGCTATTTAAAAAATTATTTTTAATTGTTTTCTTATTTCCAACCCTCTCCTATTCTAATACTCATTCAATAAAAGAAAATAAAGAAGATCCAATAGTCGTTAATATTCCTAGTATTTCATTAGGTGAAAAAAGTAACGCATCTGGTAACGGTTCAATTGCAATAGGAACAAATAGCCAAGCTAAAAATACACACTCAGTTGCTATTGGGGCTAATTCATTAGCAACGGAAGAAAATACAGTATCGTTTGGTAATATTGAAAATAAACACACTTCTCGATTAGTTAATATTAGTGATGGTAAAAACAATACAGATGCTGTTAATCTTATTCAAACTAAAAAACTGGTAGATAAAAATAGAATAGCAACAAATAATGCCATCAATCAGCTAAAGAGAACTGTCAGTACAGATATCAGTGATCTCAAAACCCATGTTAATGATTTTGATAATTATTACAGAAAAAGACAGGCTGAAATCACAGATTCAATTGCAAATTTAGATAAAGAAATTATTGCGTTAGAGAAAAAAGTATTTGCTGGCATTGCTTCATCTGTTGCAATGACTAGCATTCCATATCTTAGCCATCACACCTTAAGTGGCGGAATTGGTATTAGTAATTATCGAACAGGCACAGCATTTGCTGGCGGTGTACAATATAAGCCGAATAACGATATTGCATTTAGATTAAACTCCTCCATTAATAGTGAAAAAGAAATTATTATTGGCGGTGGATTAGCTTATGGTTGGTAAACGATCTTCTTTTCTATAATTAAATTATTAAAAGATAACCTTATAATTAAAGCAGTAATTAATACGTAATATTACTGCTTTTTTTATAAAAAGTATTTCAAGTCATAATTAATAAAAATAAATTATCTAATGAAAAATTGATAAGTTTAACTTTAGTATTTCTAATATATTTTTGTAATATAGATTATTTTTTATATACTAGGATTATAAGCTAGAGTAAAAAGGAATAAAAAATGAATTACATATTTCAAAAAATGACTGCCAAAGATATTAATGCAGTCGCACTATTATTACAGGCAAATTCTGAATCTCAGCAAGGTGGATTATATGGCGAATATCCTCTAGATAAAGTTGAGGCGATGTATCAAAGTAGCACTAACACCATTGTTGCACTTTACCAAGAAAATATTGTGGCTGTTGTTTTTAGCTTTCCTGTTACCTCTTTTTCGATCCCACCAATTGCTCAAGCTATTAATCAACACTTTCCAGAAATAACACAAAATAATTGGTTTTACGGTCCTGTTTGTATAGATAAATCTCACCGTGGAAAATCCCTATTAAAAGATCTCTACCAGCAGATCTGTTCTTTACATGGCGGGCATCCTATTGCATTTGTGAATAGTGAAAATATTCGGTCACTAAAAGCACATCAAAAATTAGGTATGGAGATCGTTAAAAATTTTGAGTTCAAAGGCACATCTTGGTGGGTCATTAAAGGATAATGAAAACAAACGAAAGAAAAATACTTACACTTTCTGTTATTCAGCTTTCTGGCAAAAAATGGAGGCTTTTAAGTATTTTTGCTATCGCCATCACAAAATAAATAATATCCATATAAATCAGTGTAATATATAAAATAATAAAAAGTTAATCTATTCTTAACAATATCTCAACTCCTATTTTAGCTGTCAAATTGCTTACAATTTGACATCATTCTGTGATCTCCCTTTCAATTCTTGATCTTTCGTTAACTTACTTTTTGATCTTATACAAAAGTATAAATAAGATAAAAGACACCAATTCGAAAGTAAACGTAAAATAGGAGGAAGCAATGACTGTTTCCCGCAGAACTTTTATCAAAGGACTCGCAGCCAGCGGTGCAGCAATGACTGTTTCTACCCCTGTTATTGCTAATTCAGGGAATTCGGCTTCTAACACGCGATCGCGTCCAGAGAATGCCCCTAACCTATTAATTGTTTTCCCAGATGAAATGCGTGCTCATGCATTACAGTTTATGGGGGAAGACCCTTCAATTACACCTAATTTGAATAAATTTGCGAAGCAAGCCAAAGTAATGACGCAGATGGCTTCAAACTACCCTCTTTGCTCTCCATTTCGCGGCATGTTTATGACAGGCCAATACCCTGTTCGTAATGGTATTACAGGAAATGCGCATGACTATGGTGGTAAAGTAGGTATTGATTTATCTCCTTATGCCAAATGTTGGTCTGATGTTTTAAAATCGCTCGATTACAGCACTGGTTATATCGGTAAATGGCACCTTGATGCGCCTTACGAACCATTTATTGAAAGTTATAACAATCCAATGGAAGGCCGCTATTGGAATGAATGGGCAGCACCAGATAGACGCCATGGTTTTGATTTTTGGTATTCTTATGGCACTTACGATTTACATTTAAAACCAATGTATTGGGCAAACGATACCCCTCGTGATAAGCCAATTTACATTGATCAATGGGGACCTGAACATGAAGCTGATATGGCAATCAAGTTCCTCAAAAATGAAAATAATCAATTTAGAGACAATTCAAAACCATTTGCATTAGTGGTTTCAATGAATCCACCTCATTCACCTTATGATCAAGTACCGAAAAAATACCTCGATGCTTATCAAGGTAAGACCTCAAAAGAGCTAAATACGCGCCCTAATGTGCAGTGGGATACTGAATATCAAGAAGGTTATGGCCCTCAATATTTCAAAGAATATATGGCGATGGTCAATGGTGTTGATGAGCAATTTGGTCGCATCGTAGATGAATTAGAAAAACAAGGTCTTGCAGATAATACTCTCGTTGTTTTCTTCTCTGATCATGGCAGTTGCTTAGGAGCAAATGGACAAGCAACAAAAAATAATCCTTATGAAGAATCCATGCGTGTTCCTATGATGTTTCGTTTACCAGGTAAAATTAAACCGGGTTCTGACGATGCATTAATGTCAGCACCAGATATTTATCCGACTATCTTAGGGCTACTTGGTTTATCAGAATGGATCCCTGATTCAGTAGAAGGTACTGATCTTGCAGATAGAGTAGTCACAGGCAAAGGCGACACAGCAAACTCTCAGCTTTATCTCTTTATTCCTTATGGTGAACCTTCATTTGGTAAACGAGGGGTAAGAACCAAAACTCATACTTTGGTTATAGATAGACAAGATGGGCAACCATTGAAATATACTTTATATGACAATGTGAACGATCCATATCAAATGAAAAATATTGCCAAAGATAATATGCCTTTAATTGAGAAATTAATTAAAGAAGAATTAACCCCTTGGTTGGAAAAAACAGGAGATTCTTGGCGCGCTACTGAATTCATTACGGCAACAACCAATAAATTAAATAAAACAATATCGACATGTAAAGAAAAATAATAAAAATATCTGCGCCATAATTTTATGGCGCTATATATAAACCCAATTCGCTGATATAAAAAATCCTTTTAATAATATAAAGGGAAAGATGTCCTACACCTAAAAACTGACACAAATAAAAGCGAATAAAGAATTGGATATATACCATGAACAAACTTCGTATTGCTCTTTTTTTACCTCTTCTTGGCTTAGGTTTAACTTCTTTTCATACTCAGGCAGCTAATGTCAACGCCATGTTTTCTTGGGAAACAGCAGATTACGATACACCAAATAACTATGCTGGTTATCGTGTGGATTTTAATATTAATCCAGATAAATCTAACTGGTATTTCGATGTTGGTTTTCGTCAACGTGAGCATGACAATAAGAACCGTTATCAACGTTATGATTTACAGGGTAGTTATCGTTTTAAATTAAATAATGGTTGGATCCAACCCGGTTTAAAAGTACGTCAAGATCTGACTAACTATGATAATGGTAGCCGCTTAACCATTGATTTTTATGAATCAAAAACCAATTACCAATTTCCAATTAATAAAGATTGGGTTTTAACGGGTAGCGTTTTATTTGGCTTACAAAAGAAAGAAGACAAACGTAGTAATGGAGTCACAAATACGGATTATTTAGGCTGGGAAATTGAACCGGGTCTACGTTATTTTGTCACTCCTAATATTAATACAACTGTGGCTTATTTTGATGGTGGTAAACAAGCAATACGACATGAAGAATACGACACAAAAGAAACAAACCATAATCAACAATTACGTATGTATGTAAACTGGACGACTCCAATAGGATTAATTGTTTCTCCATCAATGCGTAAATCTATTTTTGGAAAAATAGAAGATAGAACAAATAAAGGCGTTTATATCGAAAAAGATATGACACGTTATACCTTACAAATGGCTTATCAAATATCACCTCAATGGCGAGTCATGACGGAATATTATAATGAACGAGTTGAAAATAAAAACGATGGAAGTAAATCAACTCAGGATTATTTCAAAGTTTCATTCCGAGCAACATTCTAATAATTAAAATCATATAATTGTTCATGGAGTTATATTGTGAAAAATAAAAAATTGTTATTTTTGAGCGCTGCTATTTTATCAGCTATTTATGGTTCAGCATGGGCGGCAGAATGTGATCCTACTTTAAATATCTGTGAAACAGTTAATATTAATGACGGGAATACAGCTCAAATAAATAAAGATGTTACTGTTTCTCAAGGTGATGGCGTTGTATTTAATGGCTCATCAACAGAATACAAAGCTCAAGCAATTACAAAAAATATTACTGTTACTGGTGATGGAGCCAGCGCCATCAAAATAAATCAAGGGGCTTCTTTTAGCAGTAATATCAACTTAAATGGCGCTAATGTGACCAGTGAAAATGGTACAGCCATATTGGTTGAAGGTGATTTCCCTAAACGAGGTACGGGAGTTTATATCAGAGACGGTGCCATTATTCGTGGAAAAACGGCAGCCATTGATTTTAGAACACTGAAAACAGGCTTTAGAAGTGATGTAAATGGCGAGATCCATGGTGATATTTTAGGAAATGGCCATGCGGATACCAAAATAAATTTCGCTTATCAAGGTGGTGCTCAAAATGCCCTATTTGATGGATATAAAATTACAGGTGTTCCATTAATTGAAAATCACGGCAATTTAACTATCCAAGGAAAAGATAGAACGATCCACTGGGAAGGTAATTTCATGAATAAGGAAAATAGCCAGCTAATTTTCCGCCTTGATGATAATACCAATACTGATGAAACTATTCTTCATGTTGACGGTGATGTCACCTTTAAAAAAGGTAGCCAAGCCAAATTGGATTTTAAAGGCACCAGTGTCGATAACATCATTAATAAAGATATCGTATTAATTTCTTCCAATTCAGCTATTAAAGATGAAGCTGGGATTACGGTTACAGATGCGAATGCTATTGCACCCGATGTTTCACCGTTATTAGAAAAAACAGATTCATGGTTAGAGACTACACCACCTAATATTAGCGGTGGTGTTAGTGGCAATCAATTAGTTGCGCGTTATGGCATTAGCTACGAAGGTGGTAATAACTTTATTAGTGCTGCCGAACGTGGTGGTGTCAGTGAAAATGGATTAGCAGCAGCCAATTTTGTTATTCCAACTGTATTAAATGAATTTAATAATACGCGTAGCCAAGTTTCAGATGAAGCACTGAGCCTATTAGTCGCAGCTGGAAATGACGACAATAATATTGCTGCATTATCAAATGATTTAGCCCCTATTGCCGATGGTAGTGATATTCAAGCGGGATTAATCATGGTTGAAGATATGCGCAATAATATTGCTCATCGCTATTTACGCTATGATAACCAATTACCTATTGAAGAAAGAGAAGCTGGCTGGAATAGCTGGGCTAATGTGTTGTACGGTTATGGTACGCAAAGCAATCAAGGTGGAATTAACGGTTACAACACTTACCGCACAGGTATTCAAATCGGTACTGATTACGAAATTAATCAAGATGCTCTTATCGGTGTTTCTTTTGCTTATAACTACGCAAAGGCTGATGCCAAACAACGTAATGCAAGTAAAGAAATTAGCCATTTTGAATTTATGCCTTATACCGGTTGGTATAGTGACACATTATTCCTAAATGGTAATTTAAATATTGGTTATTACACTGTCGATAGCGAACGAGATATTGGTGGTAATACTGGATGGGAAGGAAATACCAAAGCAAAAGGTGACTATTCTGGTGTGCAATTAGGTTATCAAATTAACGCTGGAACCTATTTTGATTTTGATTTCATCCATATTAAACCAATGCTGACTTACCAATATCAATGGCTAAATATTGATTCATGGGAAGAAACGGGTTCTGCATTATCTATGCGAACTTATGGTCAACGCTACGCTGTTAATCAATTAGGTGGTTCAGTCGCTTTATGGAATAGCTATCAAACCTCTTATGGCAAATTAACTCCATCCCTTAATCTGCGTTATTTCAAAGATATTGCAGGTGACAATAATATTAATCAACGTCATAGCCTCACTTATTTTAATACAGGAGGAAGCACCTTCGATATTAAAGGAAATCGCGTTGGTGGCGACATTATTAGTGCTGAATTAGGTGCCAATCTTGATATTACCCAATCGTTAAATTTAGGCACAACAATGGGATATCAGCGTTATGACAAATTCAATGAAGGACGCATTGGCTTCACTGTTAGCCAGCGTTTCTAAGGAGAAAAAATAATGCCGATATTTCGCTTTACTGCACTTGCTATAACACTGGGGCTATTATCAGCCCCTTATAACGCGCTTGCTGCCACCAGCAATCCTGCATTTGATCCTAAAAATCTGATGCAGTCAGAAATCTATCATTTTGCGCAAAGTAACCCATTAGAGGACTTTTCATCAGATAAAAACTCAACACTGACGTTATCTGATAAACGTAGCATTATGGGAAGCCAATCCCTTTTGTGGAAATGGAAAGGTGGCAGTAGTTTTACTTTGCATAAAAAACTTATTGTCCCAACAGATAAAGAAGCGTCTAAAGCATGGGGACGAGCATCAACACCTGTTTTATCATTTTGGCTTTATAATGAAAAACCCATTGATGGTTATCTTACTATCGATTTTGGGGAAAAGCTCAATTCAACAAGTGAGGCGCAAGCGGGTTTTAAAGTAAAACTAAATTTCACTGGCTGGCGTGCTATTGGGATCTCTTTAAATAACGATCTTGAAAATCGAGAGATGACCTTAAATGCAATGAATACCTCTTCTGATGGTACTCAAGACAGCATTGGTCGCTCTTTAGGTGCTAATGTCGATAGCATTCGATTTAAAGCCCCTTCTAATGTAAATCAGGGTGAAATCTATATCGATCGCATTATGTTTTCTATCGATGATGCTCGCTATCAATGGTCTGATTATCAAGTTAAAACACGCTTATCAGAGCCTGAGATCCAATTTCATAACGTGCAACCTCAGTTACCCGTGACACCTGAAAACTTAGCAGCGGTTGATCTTATTCGTCAACGCTTGATTAATGAATTTGTCGGTGGTGAAAAAGAGACAAATCTCGCACTAGAAGAAAATATTAGTAAATTAAAAAGTGACTTTGATGCACTCAATATTCACACTTTAGCGGATGGTGGAATACAAGGGCGACATCTGATCACGGACAAACAAACTATTATTTATCAGCCAGAAAACCTTAATGCTCAAGATAAACCACTTTTTGATAATTATGTCATTCTTGGTAACTACACGACATTAATGTTTAATATCAGCCGGGCTTATGTTCTTGAAAAAGATCCGACACAAAAAGCTCAGTTAAAACAGATGTACTTATTAATGACAAAGCATTTATTAGATCAAGGCTTTGTTAAAGGGAGTGCACTAGTCACAACCCATCACTGGGGATACAGCTCTCGTTGGTGGTATATTTCTACACTATTAATGTCTGATGCCTTAAAAGAAGCAAATCTACAAACTCAAGTTTATGACTCATTACTGTGGTATTCACGAGAGTTTAAAAGTAGTTTTGATATGAAGGTAGGAGCAGATAGTTCAGACTTAGACTATTTCAACACCTTATCTCGTCAGCACTTAGCCTTATTACTGCTAGAGCCTGATGATCAAAAACGCATCAACTTAGTTAATACTTTCAGCCATTACATCACTGGGGCATTAACCCAAGTACCACCAGGCGGTAAAGATGGTTTACGTCCTGACGGCACAGCGTGGCGACATGAAGGTAACTATCCGGGTTACTCTTTCCCTGCCTTTAAAAATGCCTCTCAGCTTATTTATTTACTACGTGGCACACCATTTTCAGTGGGTGAAAGCGGTTGGAATAACCTGAAAAAAGCGATGGTTTCAGCATGGATTTACAGTAACCCAGAAGTCGGATTACCTCTTGCAGGGCGACATCCCTTTAACTCACCTTCGTTAAAATCAGTTGCTCAAGGCTACTACTGGCTTGCAATGTCTGCAAAACCATCTCCTGATAAAAAGCTCGCTTCTATTTATCTTGCGATTAGTGATAAAACTCAAAATGAGTCGAATGCTATTTTTGGGGAAACTATTGCACCAGCTGCTTTACCTCAAGGCTTCTATGCCTTTAATGGTGGTGCTTTTGGTATTCATCGCTGGCAAGATAAAATGGTGACATTAAAAGCTTATAACACCAATGTTTGGTCATCTGAAATTTATAACAAAGATAACCGCTATGGTCGTTATCAAAGCCATGGTGTAGCCCAGATAGTCAGTAATGGCTCGCAGCTTTCGCAAGGCTATCAACAAGAAGGTTGGGATTGGAATAGAATGCCAGGGGCAACCACAATTCATCTTCCTCTTAAAGAGTTAGACAGCCCTAAGCCTCATACGTTAATGCAGCGTGGAGAGCGTGGATTTAGTGGAACATCAGCTCTTGAAGGTCAATATGGCATGATGGCATTTGATCTGATTTATCCTGCTAATCTTGAGCGTTTTGATCCTAATTTCACTGCGAAAAAGAGTGTATTAGCCGCTGATAACCACTTAATTTTTATTGGTAGCAATATAAATAGTAGTGATAAGAATAAAAATGTTGAAACTACCTTATTTCAACATGCCATAACGCCATCATTAAATACCATTTGGATTAATGGGCAAAAAGTTGAAGCCCTACCTTATCAAACAACACTAAAACAAGGTGATTGGTTAATTGATAGCAACGGTAATGGTTATTTAATTACTCAAGCTGAAAAAGTGAATATCAGTCGTCAACACCAGACTTCGGCTGAAAATAAAAATCGCCAGCCAACAGAAGGAAACTTCAGTTCAGCATGGATTGATCACAGTGTTCAACCTAAAGATTCTAGTTATGAGTATATGGTCTTTTTAGATGCAACTCCTGAAAAAATGGGAGAGATGGCTAAAAAATTCCGTGAAAATAATGGGTTATATCAGGTTCTTCGTAAAGATAAGGATGTTCATATTATTTACGATAAACTCAGCAATGTGACGGGATATGCCTTTTATCAATCTGCTTCAATTGAAGATAAATGGATCAAAAAGGTTGATAAACCCGCGATTGTGATGACTCATCATCAAGGAAATACACTCACTGTTAGCGCTGTTACACCGGATTTAAACATGACACGCCAGAAAGCAGCAACTGCTGTTACGATCAATGTTACCGTCAACGGGAAATGGCAACCTACTGATAAAAATAGCGAAGTAAAATATAACGTTTCAGGTAATAACACTGAACTGACTTTTACCAGTTACTTTGGTATTCCACAAGAAATCAAACTTTCACCTCTCTCTTGATATCACTAAAAGGAACGCACTCGCGTTCCTTTTTTATTTGCAGGAAATCTGATTATGCTAATAAAAAACCCTTTAGCACATGCAATGGCATTAAGCTTATGTTTATCATTACCCGCACTGGCATTACCTTCTCTTTCCCATGAAACTTTCGGCGATATTTATCTCTTTGAGAGCGAAATACCTAACACCCTCACCACTTCAGATAATAATCAATTATCACTGAGCAAACAGCACGCTAAAGATGGTGAACAATCGCTCAAGTGGCAATATCAACCACAAACCACATTAACGTTAAATAATATTGTTAATTACCAAGACGATAAAAATACAGCGACACCACTCACTTTTATGATGTGGATTTATAATGAAAAACCTCAATCTTCCCCATTAACATTTGCATTTAAACAAAATAATAAAATTGCATTACGTTTTGATACTCAACTAGATTTTACGGGATGGAGAGGTATTGCAGTTCCTTTTCGCGATATGCAAGGCACTGCAACAGGTCAATTTGATCAATTAGTGATAACAGCCCCAAATCAGGCAGGAACTCTCTTTTTTGATCAAATTATTATGAGTGTACCTTTAGACAATCGTTGGGCAGTTCCTGACTATCAAACACCATATGTAAATAATGCCGTAAATACGATGGTCAGTAAAAACTGGAGTGCTTTACTGATGTACGATCAGATGTTTAAAGCACATTATCCAACTCTAAATTTCGATACCGAATTTCACGATGATCAAACTGAAATGGCATCAATTTACCAGCGTTTTGAGTATTATCAGGGAATTAGTAGCGATAAAAAAATTACCTCAGACATGCTAGATAAAAATTTAGCGCTTTGGGAAAAATTAGAATTAACCCAACACGCTGATGGCTCAATAACAGGAAAAGCACTAGATCATCCTAATCGACAAAACTTTATAAAAGTTGAAGGTGTATTTAGTGATGAGACAAAACAAGCATTGCTTGATGCTAATATGCTAAGAGATGTGGGCAAAACACTTCTTCAAACCGCTATTTACTTGCGCAGTAATTCCTTATCAGCAACCGATCGAAAAAAATTAGAAGATCTCTATTTATTAGGAACTCGTTACGTCCTTGAACAAGGTTTTACACAAGGTAGTGGTTATCAAATTATCACTCATGTTGGCTATCAAACCAGAGAGCTTTTTGATGCATGGTTTATTGGGCGTCATATTCTCGCAAAAAATAACCTTTTAGCCCCCACTCAACAAGCAATGATGTGGTACAACGCCACTGGACGAATTTTCGAAAAAGACGATGAAATCGTTGATGCAAACGTTGATATTCTCAACACTCAATTACAGTGGATGATAAAAAGCTTACTGATGTTGCCAGATTATCAACAGCGCCAACAGGCTTTAGCACAACTACAAAGCTGGCTAAATAAAACCATTCTAAGCTCAAAAGGCGTTGCCGGTGGTTTTAAATCTGATGGTTCTATTTTTCATCATTCACAACATTATCCAGCCTACGCTAAAGACGCATTTGGAGGTTTAGCACCAAGTGTTTATGCGTTAAGTGGCTCGCCTTTTCGCTTATCAACTTCAGCACATGAGCGTTTAAAAGATGTTCTGTTAAAAATGCGGATCTACACTAAAGAGACACAAATTCCTGTGGTATTAAGTGGCCGTCATCCCACTGGATTACATAAAATCGGGATCGCTCCATTTAAATGGATGGCCTTAGCAGGAACCCCTGATGGTAAACAGAAGTTAGATCCCACATTATCCGCTGCTTATGCAAAACTAGATAGCAAAGCACATTTTGAAGGTATTAAGGCTGAAAATGAACCGGTTGGTGCATGGGCAATGAATTATGCATCAATGGCAATACAACGCAGAGCATCAACACGGTCACCGCAACAAAGCTGGCTCGCAATTGCTCGTGGTTTTAGTCGCTATCTTGTTGGTAATGAAAGTTATGAGAATAACAATCGTTATGGACGCTATTTACAATATGGACAATTAGAAATTATTCCTGCTGATTTAACTCAATCAGGGTTTAGCCATGCTGGATGGGATTGGAATCGATACCCGGGAACAACCACAATCCATCTTCCATATAACGAACTTGAGGCAAAACTTAACCAATTACCTAGTGCGGGTATTGAAGAAATGTTGCTTTCAACTGAGAGCTATTCTGGTGCCAATACATTGAATAACAACAGTATGTTTGCTATGAAATTACATGGCCACAGTAAGTATCAACAGCAGAGCTTGAAGGCAAATAAATCCTATTTCTTATTTGATAATAGAGTGATCGCTTTAGGCTCAGGTATTGAAAATGATGATAAACAACATTCGACAGAAACAACACTATTCCAGTTCGCTGTTCCTAAATTACAATCAGTGATAATTAATGGCAAAGAGATTAATCAATTAGGTACTCAGTTAACTTTAAATAATGCAGATACTTTAATTGATCCTGCTGGTAATTTATATAAGCTAACTAAAGGGCAAACCGTAGAGTTTAGTTATCAAAAACAGCATTCACTTGATGATAGAAATTCAAAACCAACAGAACAATTATTTGCAACAGCTGTTATTTCTCATGGTAACGCACCAAGTAATGCAAATTATGAATATGCAATAGCTATCGAAGCACAAAGTAATAAAGCCCCCGAATACACGGTATTACAACATAATAATCAGCTTCATGCGGTAAAAGATAAAATAACCCAAGAAGAGGGATATGCTTTTTTTGAAGCCACCCAGTTAGATTCAGCGAATGCAACATTATTATCCAGTGATGCACCGGTTATGGTCATGGCTAAAACACAAAATCAGCAATTAACATTAAGTATTGTTAACCCTGATTTAAATTTATATCAAGGTATAGAAAAAGATCAAATTGATGATAAAGGTGATCAAATCGAAGTTAGTGTTTATTCTCGTCATTGGCTTACAGCAGAATCGCAACCAATAAATAGTACCATTACCGTAAAAGGAATATGGAAATTAGTAACACCTCAAGCCGGTGTTATTATTAAGCATCACAATAACAACACTCTTATTACGACAACAACAATACAGGCAACGCCTACTGTTATTAATCTAGTTAAGTAAATTTGGTAATTTTAAACTAAAAGGTCTCGATATAAAAATATCGAGACTTTTTTTATTAAAAAAGCTAACGAATTAATTATTTAAAAGAGCAAGAACAAATCGATAGCCTTATTATTAAAAATAAATGTGTTGTGTTCAATGCTTATTTTGTTATTCTCTGCGCGGGTGCTTGGATCAATCTGGTTCAAGCATTTTGCCAACACCAGAAAGAGAAAAGCCCCGGAAAATATATTCATATTAACCGAGGCGGACTCAAACCCTAACAATTTGATTCTGCCTCCTTATAAAGGAGCTGTCAAGAAGATGAACAAACATTCTCTGATTAGTGTGATTGTTATTAGTATAAATATCACGGTATTACTGATAACTTTATTCTATAATAATCCAATCGAGAATTTCACCATTAATAGTGAATATATAAATGTTCAGGTTAAGTTTATCAATAATAAACACTGACCTTGTGGGGGAGCATTCCCCCACAGTTTTCTCATTAATTGATTACTGTTTAATCTAAGCACCCAAATTTATAATAAGAGGTAACAGATTATTGTTACCTCTTATTTTATTAGCTATCCCAATTAACGAATCAATTAATTATTTAAAAGAGCAAAAACAAATCGATAGCTTTATTATTAAGAATAAATGTGTTGTGCTCAATGCTTATTTTGTTATTCTCTGCACGGGTGCTTGGATCAATCTGGTTCAAGCATTTTGCCAGCACCAGAAAGAGAAAAGCCCCGGAAAATATATTCATATTAACCGAGGCGGACTCAAAAACAGACAATTTGATTCTGCCTCCATTTTTATCGGAGTGCAAGAGGAAATGAAAAAATATTCTTTAATCGGGCTAATGATCGTGACGATGATAATATCAAGTAACGTATTATTAGAGCGTAAATATCTTATTTACGCATACCAAACAATGGATATTTAATTATTCAGGTTAATATAGCTTTTACTTTATATTAATTTTGTGGGGGAGTGTTCCCCCACAGTTTCCTTCTTCAATGATGGTATGTTTATCTCAGCACCCAAATTTAAAATAAGAGGTAACAGATCAGCGTTACCTCTTATTTAATTAACCACACCTATTAACGAATTAATTAATTATAAAAAAAGTAAAAACAAATCGATAGCCTTATTATTAAAAATAAATGTGTTGTGCTCAATGCTTATTTTGTTATTCTCTGCGCGGGTGCTTGGATCAATCTGGTTCAAGCATTTTGCAAGTACCAGAAAGAGAAAAGCCCCGATTACGTTATTCAACATTAACCGAGGCCAAATCTTACCCAACAATTTGATTTTGCCTCTATCTTTATCGGAGTGCAAGAGGAAATGAAAAAATATTCTTTAATCGGGCTAATGATCGTGACGATGATATTACCAAGTAATGTATTATTAGAGCGTAAATATCTTATTTACGCATACCAAACAATGGATATTTAATTATTCAGGTTAATATAGCTTTTACTTTATATTAATTTTGTGGGGGAGTGTTCCCCCACAGTTTCCTTCTTCAATGATGGTATGTTTATCTCAGCACCCAAATTTAAAATAAGAGGTAACAGATCAGCGTTACCTCTTATTTAATTAACCACACCTATTAACGAATTAATTAATTATAAAAAAAGTAAAAACAAATCGATAGCCTTATTATTAAAAATAAATGTGTTGTGCTCAATGCTTATTTTGTTATTCTCTGCGCGGGTGCTTGGATCAATCTGGTTCAAGCATTTTGCCAACACCAGAAAGAGAAAAGCCCCGGAAAATATATTCATATTAACCGAGGCAGACTCAAACACACAACAATTTGATTCTGCCTCCATTTTTATCGGAGTGCAAGAGGAAATGAAAAAATATTCTTTAATCGGGCTAATGATCGTGACGATGATAATATCAAGTAACGTATTATTAGAGCGTAAATATCTTATTTACGCATACCAAACAATGAATATTTAATTATTCAGGTTAATATAGCTTTTACTTTATATTAATTTTGTGGGGGAGTGTTCCCCCACAATTTCCTTCTTCAATAATGGTGTGTTTATCTCAGCACCCAAATTTATAATAAGAGGTAACAGATTACCGTTACCTCTTATTTTATTAAAAATAAAAAAGCCGACCTTATTTTTTGGTCGGCATCCTAGATAGGAAAATATTGCGCGGAAGGCATGTGAAGCGCAAGAAAAACAACAAAGCGTCAATATCAAAGCTCTAGCAATTTTACAAAAGATTTAAAACTTCACTTCCTGCCAATAAATAAACACCAGCACCATAATCCATATTATGTTCAAACTTCACTTCACGAGGGTTAAATGCCGGAAGTTGAACCCAACCTATCATGCCATTGTCATGAATACAGGTTTGTAATGCTGACCATGCTCTATTTAATGCAGGAAAATACACATCTTTCTCTAATATTCCCTGATTAATTCCCCATGCTAATCCATAACAAAATAACGCTGTCGCTGAACTTTCTGGAGCAGGGAAATTATCGGGATCGAGTAAACTAGTCCGCCAAAAACCATCTTCATGTTGATAATCTAGGATGGAGGTCGCTAATTCTTTAAACAATGCAATATAACGTTCACGATCATGATAATCATCAGGCATATATTTTAAGATACGCGGTATCGAAGCTAAAACCCAACCAATGCCACGGCTCCAAAATACTTTTTCACCATTAGCTTCGCGTAATTCATTACCTTGACCATCAGGAATATAGCGATGATCACGGAAGATAAGCCCTGTTTCAGGATCACGTAAATGGTCAATCGCATCCCAATAAGCTGTGTGCATATAATCTAAATAGCGTCGTTCATTGGTGATTTCAGCTAATGCAGCAAATCCTGGAGGCGCCATAAAAAGCGCATCACACCACCACCAATCTTCGCGGCCAGGCTTTGGCTCATTAAGCATGATATCAAATGCTTTGATTGTTGGTTCAATCACTTCAGATTGTTCAAAAAGCGGGCTAATGGCGAGATAAGCTTGAGCGCAAACATGATCATCAGCAAAACGAGCATTAGGACCTGTTCTAAACCCTGTATGCAGTGTGTAATTCAATATGCCATTAAGATATTCTTCGTCTTGTGTAGCTTGCCATGCCGCACTTACACAACTCCATAAAACACCGCGTTCCCAATCTGTATCTTTAATAAAACGGGTTTTACCACTACGGCGACGAACACTGCGAACTTGATTAGCCGATTGATAACGATACACTCGCTTCATGTTTTGTAATACAAGCTCTCTTTGCAAAGTCTCTGTATTAGCGTGTTCCATCCTATTTCTCCATGAAATTAACGAGCTAACCAACCACCATCAACAGCAATGGTGTATCCATTAACATAGTCACTGGCTTTAGAGGCTAAGAAAATCGCAGGACCTGCAACATCTTCAGGAGTTCCCCAACGTCCAGCAGGAATACGCTCTACAATAGCAGCATTACGAGCATCATCAGCACGCAGAGCCGCTGTGTTATCTGTTGCCATATAGCCCGGAGCAATTGCATTTACATTGATATTGTACTGAGAGAGTTCAGTCGCCAATGCACGAGTTAATCCCATTACTGCAGATTTACTTGCAGTGTAAGAAGGCACACGAATACCCCCTTGATAAGAGAGCATAGAAGCAATGTTAATTATTTTGCCCCCCTCTCCTTGTTTCACAAATTGGCGAGCCACTTTTTGGGATAAAAAGAATAGTGTTTTCTGATTAATATCAATCACATCGTCCCAATCTTTTTCACCAAACTCCAAAAGATCTTCTCGACGAATAATACCGGCATTATTTACTAAAATATCAATGCGCCCCATGACAGAAATTGCTTCATCCACCAGCGCTTGTAATCCATCTTGTTTCATTAAATTTTGCGTAATGTAATGAAAACGACGCCCCAATGCCTCTACTTGTTGGCGAGTTTCTGGCGCATCTTGAATTCCAACTCCCACAATATCTGCACCCGCTTTGGCTAAACCAATAGCCATGCCTTGACCTAGCCCGGTATTACAACCAGTGACAATAGCAACCTTGCCATTTAAATCGAATAAATTCATAACAATAACCTCTAGGATGTGGCTTTATAGCCACATCTTTTTATATGTAGGATAAGAAGAAAAATGTGACTATTCGTGGTTATTTCAGATCTTTCATTGCTACGTGATCCATATCGTGGAAAACCTGATTTTCACCAACCATTCCCCAGATAAAGGTATAAGATGCTGAGCCCACACCTGAGTGAATTGACCAACTAGGGCTTATCACCGCTTGCTCGTTACGAACAACCAAATGACGCGTTTCCGTTGGCTCTCCCATATAATGGAAAACCACATTGTCATCTTTCATATCAAAATAGAGATACACTTCCATACGGCGTTCATGAGTATGGCAAGGCATGGTATTCCATAAGCTACCCGGTTCAAGAACCGTCATACCCATAGATAATTGGCATGTTGGCAGAACTGAAGGGTGTAAGAATTTATAAATAGTACGAACGTTACAGTTTTCTGCATTCCCAATTTTTTCTGGTGATGCTTGTTGCTGCGTTATTTTGCGAGTTGGGTAAGTATGATGAGCTGGCGCGCAATTCATATAAAAACGTGCCGGTGTTTCTACACTGTCACTAGTAAATTCGACACTTTTAGCGCCCATTCCGATATAAATCGCTTCACGAGGACCAATGTCAAAGACATCACCATCAACAACCACTTTACCAGCACCGCCAATATTAATGGCTCCTAACTCACGTCGTTCTAGAAAAAAATCAACGCCTAACGCTTTACCCGCCATTAATGCTAAAGGCTGTGTTGTAGGAACAATACCGCCAACAATAATACGATCTATATGGCTATAAGTGAGATTCATTTCCCCTTCACAGAATAGGTTTTCAATCAGGAACTCCTTGCGAAGTCCTTCTGTATCAAGCCTTTTAGCATGTTCACTATGAATTGGCTGACGAATTTCCATTATAAATACCTCATTTTTACTGATGGGTGCATAACTAAAAAAGCTATACATTTTCCCCGGATACAGAGTAAATATGATTTCCTCTGATGAATGTATCGGTGAGATGAAAACATTCATCCACCACAGCAAAGCTGGCTTGTCGCCCTGCTTTGATATAACCCAACTTATCGCCGATACCGAGATACTCGGCTGGGATCGCACTCGCCATTTGTACTGCTTCCCATTCAGGAACATGTGCTCGTTGCACCATATTTCTTAATGCACTGTCTAAGCTACATGTACTCCCAGCCAAAGAGCCATCTGCTGTTTTTGCCTGACCTTGGGAGACGCTAACTGTTTGAGCGCCCAGCGTGTAATCACCGTCAGGTAATCCCCCAGCACGCATGCAATCTGTAATTAAAGCGAGTTGTTGATAACCTTTCATGCGATACGCTAATTGCATCATAACGGGGTGAACATGAATGCCATCTGCAATCAATTCCGCCAATACATTGTGATACAACACGGCACCACAACATCCCGGTTCACGATGATGAAGTCCCGTCATTCCGTTATACAAATGCACCCCACAATCAGCACCATGTAAAAATGCATCTGATGTTTGTTCATAAGTTGCCGCTGTATGCGCCACACTAGGTTTAATGCCTCGATTGACCAACCAATCAATCGCCTCCATCGAACCTTGTGCTTCCGGCGCAACAGCGACACGCAATAATGTGTTACCCGCACTTTCAAGCAATGTTTCTAGCTCTGATATTGTTGGTGCTTTTAGATATTTCACAGGATGAGAGCCTCTATGACGCTCAGTAAAATAAGGCCCTTCTAAAAAGCTCCCAAGTAACAATGCACCCGAAGTTTGTGGCTTCGATAAAAATGTACGTACTTGTGATAATGCTTGGCGAATATCATCCATTGGTGCTGTTACTGTTGTACCAACCCATGCAACTACACCTGTTTTCACTAACGCATCAGCTATGGTTTGTAACCCTTCTTGAGTCGCATCCATTACGTCAGCACCTTCACGACCATGAATATGAATATCCACAAAACCGGGTAGTAACGATTTCCCTTTTAGACGAATAATGGGGCAATCTGTTGGCGCTTGCGTGGTGATTGATTCAATAACATCGCCTTTAACACGGACATAGCAAAGATAACGAATACCTTCTGGTGTAAAGGTTCGGTCGGCTAAAATGGCATATTGCTGACTCATAAACCGTCTTCTTCTTCAACATCATTGCTGTTTATTTGTGCCAATTGCTCACGAATATCTTGAATACTGTCTTGCCCTATTTCGCGTAATGTTTGCACTAACTCTGATGTTGAACACCCTTCTCGTTCGAAAGCTGCATTAACAATCATTGGTAGATTCACACCCGCTAATACTTCAACAGCAGGATTTTGCATCATAATTGCCATTGCACGATTACAAGGGGTTCCACCGGGTAAATCTGTTAAAAATAGATATTGCTGACATGACATTGAGTTAATCGCTTCACGCATTTTTTCTTCAAGTTCATCAGGAGAAATTGACTCAACAAAATCGATAAATGCGATATCTTCTTGTTCACCGGCAATCGCTTTTACGGCTGATGCCATACCAGAGGCAAAATTAAGATGTCCTGAAACAATAAGACCTATCATGAGTGACTCCTTGCGGGCAGCAGAAACCTCTCCTGCCCGTTTATAGCAAGTTAATATGTATTTCGATTGACAATAACGACAGTGGTAAAGGTTCTCTGTTATAAGAATCCTAATACGTGACCGACAACGCCAAATGCAAGAGTTGAGAAAATCAATACCGGAGGCTTACCCCAAAAACCGGTGCTTTTCACCATTTTGTACATCAGGAAAACCAAGCACAGAGGTAGTAAATTCGGCATGATTTTGTCAAAGAGCGCGCTTTGCAATTCAACCACCTTTCCTCCCAGCTCTAACGAGGCGGTGGTTTGCACCTTGATAAAGGTCGCGGAGAGCGCCCCAATGACAAAGATACCCATAATATTGGCAGCTTTAGCTAGCTTTTCGGTGGCATCACTCATATTGACCATCGCAGCGGTTCCTGCGCGATAGCCCATAAACATCAGCCCGAAATACACTAAAAAGTGAACAATTTGATATAAGAAGAAGAAAACAAAAGGCCCCGCAATCGAACCTTCCATAGCAATAGATGCGCCCAATGCTAATGTCAGTGGCATCAGGGTCATATGGTCGATAGCATCACCAATGCCCCCTGTTGGTCCCATTCCCGCAACTTTCATCACGTTAACAGTCGATGGTTTTTCTTTGTTTTCTTCCATTGCAACGGCTGTACCCAATAAAAAGGTAAACAGCTTAGGACTGGCATTAAAAAATTGCAGATGGTTTTTCAGTGATGTTGCATAGTCACGCTTATTGTTCCCATGGATCTTCTTTAATGCTGGGATAATCGAGAAGGCAAATCCACCACCTTGCATACGTTCAAAGTTAAAGTTACCTTCCATAAATAAACCACGGAATGCACACTTCCAAAGGTCGCCTTTAGTGATAACTTTTCTGACGGTGGTATCTTGATACTCATCAATGCCATCAATCAAAGAACCCGTTTCTGTTTTATCCTGCGTTTTCAATGCGGTGCTATTATCAGATACCATCTTCGAAATCCTCATTCTGCTGACTTGTATTTTTGTTGTTACCACTAAAGAAGAAGTAGAGCGCAGCAGCTGATGCGCCTAAAATCGCGACTGCCATAATTGGGAGTTTTAGATAGGTTGTCATCACGAAACCAATGAAGAACACACCAGCGACTTCTTTTGACCACATGATTTTCAACAACATTGCGAAACCAATAGCAGGAACCATTTTCGCTCCGATGCCTAAGCCTTCAAGCAACACTTTCGGGGTATTATCATCAATCCATTGAGCCGCATGTTCACCAAAGTAGACCGTCACAAAGGCAACTAAAGCATAGAGTAATGAACGTACCGTAATTGTGATAATAAGTAGCCGAGAAACTCCGGCTGCATCAGCTCTTTCCGCATATCTATCCGCTTTCCCCATTGTGAAAGCAGTCATAGCAAAGAAACCAATCACGAGCATTTGCATTAGCACCGCAATAGGCATACCAATTCCCATGGCAACTTCAGGTGATTGATTTGTCATTACCGCAAAAGCAACGGCAGCAATCGTACCTAAAGTCACATCTGGTGGCTGAGCACCAGCGTTAGGAACCAATCCTAACCATGCGAGTTCTAACGTTGCACCTGCAATTAATCCAACCTGCATATCCCCCATAATCAGACCAACAACGGGTCCAGTAATGAGTGGTCTGTGAATATTTAATGCAACGTCATACTTATCTATACCGCAAAAAAAGGCCCATAAAGCCACTAAAGAAGCTTCAAAAATCATAAATAATCCTCAAACCTGCTAATGCAGGTTTTTTGTTCAGGAAATTATCAGGCTGATGCGAGCGCTAGCACATCAACAGGTGTCTGATCGGGAGTGTTTTGGATTGTGCAAGTGACCCCATTTGCGACGAGGCTTTTAAACGCTTCAATGTCGGCATCATTGACTGATACGGTTTTCGCAATTTGACGTTTCCCTTCATGAAAATGCATATTGCCAACATTACAATGAGTAATGGGCACGCCGCCTTCCACTAAACGGGCAACATCTTTTGGGTTATTACACAGAACAAAAATTTTCTGACGAGGAGATGCTTTACTAATAACATCAATAGTTTTTTGAATAGAGAAGAAACGAACAGCGTATTCACCACCCGCTGACGCTTTCATTCCTGCTTGCATAAATGCGGCATTAGGGCCTTCTGCTGCATCATCATTAGCCACTAAAATCAGGTTTGCTTCTGTATGTTTACCCCATGTAATGCGGATTTGACCATGGAGTAAACGTTCATCAATGCGGGTCCAGACAATATTCGGTGTGTTCATGATTAGCTCTCTTATTATATTTTATTAATTTAAAGCAGACTGTGTGTCGTCTTTTTTGTGTGAGAACGGATAAATTGTGACGCCTTGTACAACACGGTTGATTTCTCCTGTCGGAGACGGGTTATCAGGCGTATTCCCTAGTGCAATGGAACTGTGAAATGCGAATGATTGCGCCAACATCAAGTAAGGGAACAATAGCGCCACATCAGAACAGTTCTCTAACGCAGGAATATAAACAAAACTCTCTGGTGAGAAAGCGTTATCATTTCGTGCGGTGATCGCGATCACCTTGCCTGATGCATTATCGTGAATAACCTCTCGTAATAAGTCAGTCTCATATTGACGTGTATAAGGATCATTCGAGAAAAACATCACCACTAAAGTTTCTTTATTTACGATAGACTTAGGTCCATGTCGAAAGCCTAGTGGAGTATCAAAACTAGCAACCACTTTACCCGCAGTAAGCTCTAACATTTTCAACGCAGCTTCCTGTGCTAAGCCTTGTAATCCACCACTTCCAAGATAAATAACTCGTTTAAACTTCCCGGCGTATTTATCCCTAATAATTTGATTTGCTTTATTAAACTGCGCTTTATAGTGACTAAAAAACGGAGCAATAGAGTCACTAAAAACGTTATCACCTAAAAAGATGGTTACCGCAGCCATCATCATGGATGAAAAACTAGAGGTCATCGCTAAAGAACGATCGTTTGATTCTTCAGGCATCAACAATGCCAATGCACTGCTGTTATTTTGGCAATACTCATAAAGCTTGCCATTTGCATTACATGTCAGCACCAAGTGATAACACTGTGATAAGCATTCAGTCGCAACATCTAATGCAGCCACACTTTCAGGGCTATTGCCTGAACGTGCAAAAGAAATCAATAAAGTAGGAATGTCTTCTGCTAAATATTCTTGTGGATCAGCCACTAAATCGGTTGTTGCAATCGCATCAACGCGACGTTTTGTATGGCCACTTAAAATAGGAGCCAATGCTTTCCCAGCAAATGCAGACGTACCCGCGCCAGTTAAAATAATTCGTGCATGAGGCACTGCCAGCGCTTTATTTAAAAAGGCTTCAATATCAGCACGTTTTTCTTTTACTGATTGCCATGTTTTCTTCCAGCATTCTGGTTGTTGCTCAATTTCTTTCGCAGTCCAAAATGCATTCAGTTGCTCTAATTGAGCGGTCTGATAACTTAAATATTCCATGGTTTCCCTCAATTAATGGACATAGCACGCATCGGCATAAACCGATAACACATCACGAATTTTCGCAATAACAAAAGATTCAGGCGATCCGTCAATCATGCCTTCTCTAAATTGGGTAAATTGATAAGGCAGATATTGGCTTAGTAACGGTAATGGAATAGGTTTAATAGATAAGTTATCCATTAATGTGTCGATGGCGGCATTAATCTCAGCATCAGGCCAGTAATAGCGAATACGATCACTAAAACTATACACTCTAGCAAAGGCTTGTTGACGCTCATCACCATGATAGTACTTTTGCCAAAAGCCCGGTTCACGACACATCAGTTGCTCCATTTTTTCACGTAATTTAGAGCACTGTTCTTGAGGGAATAATGTTTCTTCAATAGAGCAAAGTGCGTATAAACCTTCACGCATTGCAAAAGTTAATGCAGGCCCTACTTTTAAAATGGCAAAGTGATCATGAACTAACTGTTTATAAGCTTCTTTAGTTTGATAATCTGTAGAGTGGGCTTCGAAAACAAGATGAGAATAATCATTTACCACTTGGCTTAATGCTTGTGCTTCTTCTTGTTGATAATCAATGATCCCCGTATGATCAAATTCAACGCCAGGTTGAACAACCAAACCAATCACGCGTTCCCAACAATCACCAATACCCACATTTTGAAAAGCTTGGCGATGGCACTCTAATGTTTTTCGTGCAGCATCAGGTGAAGTTACTTCAACAGTATCAAGTTCTTCAGCAGCACCGCCCGGAACGGGAACTTCTGTACCAACAACATAAACAATATCACTTGTACCGAATGTCTCTTTTGCCGTGTTTTCTGCAATCACAGCAAGACGTGCTGCACGAGATGCCACAATTTCATCCGTTAAAGGAATTGGATCATCAGCACAAGACATACTGCAATCGAGATGAATTTTTTTAAAACCTGCGGCAACATAATGTGCAATCAACACATCTGCATTTGCCATCGCTTCTTCAGCGTTAAGATGTTGCCAACGATTAGGCCCTAAATGGTCACCACCAAGAATAAGTTTCTCGATAGGAAAACCCACATTTTCAGCTTGTTCAATGACATATTGGTAGAAGTCAGCGGGAGTCATTCCCGTATAACCACCAAACTGATCAACCTGATTAGAGGTCGCCTCAATTAGCAGAAAGGAATCATTATCCAGCGCTTGTAATAGAGCTGCTTCTATTACTAAAGGGTGGGCAGAACAAACAGAATAAATACCATTCTGTTTGCCTGATTTGTGTTGCTGAACAATCTTTTCTAAAGGATGCATTAAATACTAACTCCATAATCAACACCGGCGGTGTTGCTAATGGAGTTAGCAAATTACGATGCCTTATCGTTGACGATAATCACTTCGATTTTGTGCTCTTTCAGTTCCTGAATATATTCTTCAGGAATACCTGAATCGGTCACTAATATATCGATATCACCAAATTCTCTGATCATATGACAGCTGCGTTTACTGAATTTCGTAGAATCTGCAACCGCAATAATCGTTTCTGAGATATCACACATTAAACGGTTAAGACTAGCTTCCTGTTCATTGTGTGTGGTGATACCAACGCGTAAATCGAATCCGTCAACGCCTAGAAAAACCTTATCAAACCGGTAATTTCTAAGACTATTTTCAGCTTGTGAGCCTGAAAAAGACAACGCACTTTTTCGCAATACACCACCGGTCATTAATACTTCCACACCTGAGGTATTTGCTAACTCCATTGCGACATCCAGACCGTTAGTCATGACCACTACATTTTCGCGCGACTTTAAATTTGTCGCGATTTCGCGAGTAGTTGTCCCCGAGTCAAGAATGACGGTGTCTCCATCCTTTATCAGCGTTGCGGCAGCTTTCCCGATTAATGTTTTTATGCCCGCGTTTTGCCCACGTTTTTCGTGGATACTCAATTCGGCAATAAATCCTGTATTAGGAATTGCTGCACCATGAGAACGAACGATATAACCATTTTTCTCAAGAAAACTTAGATCGCTGCGGATAGTGACACTTGAGACTTTGAATAATTCAGCGAGATCTTCGACTCTGGCTTTACCTTGTTGGTTTACCATATCGAGGATTTCCATACGCCTCTCAACTGCCGCTTTCACTTTCGTCTCCTTACGAAACCAAAAGACTTTCTTTCGATTGGTTTCGAATGTAGTTTACTACGCCAATTTTTACCGACAATGCAAAAAAACAAAACTTTTGATCTCTTTCACAAAGTTTCGAATCACCATCGATTGCTTACGATTATTTTCGTGTAGCTTCAATAATAGCCTTGAGGCCACCAGTTTCCAATAAATAAAATGATATAACGCAACGCTATACTTATGATTACACCATATATCGCTATATAAAACACAATAATATAGATTTAATACAACCACACCTCAGAAAATACAGAGTAAAACTTCACTGCATTCATTTATTTTCGAAAAACAAATCAAGATAAATAGCTCAAATGGTCAATAAATCCTGAAATAGTATCAAACCGAAAGTATTGAAATCGAAAATTCATACTTTAATCTTTCGAAAATAACTTTCAATTACTTTCGATATTTCGTATTTGTGATTTTAATCTCTTTTGTTTTGATAAATTTTACGTAATGTAACAGGATAAAAAAGAAACTCAGGAAATGACTAATGGCATTAAATCAACCTGCTTATTTTCATATGATGGCAAAACCTACAAGCTACCACTGTAATATTAAGTGTGAATACTGCTTTTATCTGGAAAAAGAAAATATTTTTCAAGATGAAGAAAAAGAGGCTGGTCATATAGTCATGCCTGATGGTGTGCTGCGTCGTTATATTAAAGATTATATTCAATCACACGGTGGCGATCAGGTTGATTTTTCATGGCAAGGTGGTGAGCCAACGCTTGCAGGGCTAGCTTTCTTTGAACAAGTCGTCAAATACCAAAAGCAATTTGCTAACGGCAAAACGATTACAAATAGTGTACAAACCAATGCAATCGCCATTAATCGCCAATGGGCACAATTCTTTGCCGATAACCACTTTCTATTAGGCGTTTCAATTGATGGTATTGAGGCTGTTCATGATAAATATCGCATTTCGGTTAATGGAAGCCCTACTTTTGAAAGAGTAAAACGGGCAATTAACCTACTTAACGAGTATGGCGTTGAATTTAATACACTCACTGTCGTTAATGACCAAAATTGGAATAAAGGAAAAGAAACCTATCAAGCCTTAAAAGCATTAGGCTCAACCTTCTTTCAATTTATCCCAATTGTCGAAGTTGATAGACGCTTTCCTCATACTCACGGAGGTCATTACGCTCCGGGTCCCAATGCACAATTAGCGCCATTTTCCGTTCCTGCTGAAGGCTACGGACAATTTATGACTGAAGTGTTTAATGAATGGATACGCCAAGGCGATATTGGAAAAATATACATTCGTTTATTTGATAGTTTGTTAGGCACATGGATGGGATATCCTGCATCAACATGCATTCAATCTAAAACCTGTGGTCAGGCATTGATCATTGAAGCCAATGGTGATGTTTATTCTTGCGATCACTATGTTTATCCCGCCAATAATTTAGGCAATATCCATCAAAATAGCCTTGCTCATTTAGCCACTTCAAAACAGCAACAGCGCTTTGGTCAAAATAAATATGACAAACAAACCAGCCTCTGCAAGCAATGTGAAGTACAAAGCTTATGTTATGGCGGTTGCCCTAAACATCGCATTATTGCTATTGAAGGTGAAAAACATCGCCATAACTACCTGTGCCGCTCTTATAAACAAATATTTCATCATACAGCGATAGGTATGCAACTAATGCAGCAAGCCATTTCACGGGGAGGTCTTGCTAGTGATGCGCTTCCTGCAATGAAAAGAAACTACCTAAAGTAACCCCTCTTTTATTTTATCTTGTTTATTCTGGAGACAATCCGTGACCTTACTTTCTGTTAAAAAAAGCCTACTAGCGGGGCTAATTGCTACATCATGTTTAAGCATTCCAATCTCAGCTAATGCAGGTGGCACGCCTGAAAAGCCAAATATTTTATTAATAGTGATGGATGATTTAGGTACAGGACAACTTGATTTTGTGCTGGATACCTTAGATGTTGATGCGTTAGCGCAAAGACCCACACCGCCACGTTATGAAGGCGATATCAATAAAATGGTAGAAGCGGCGCGCATTGCTATGCCCAATGTCAGTGAAATGGCAACAAATGGCGCTAAAATGACCAATGCCTTTGTTGCCCATCCTGTTTGCGGTCCTTCCCGAGCGGGTATCTTTACTGGGCGTTCTCCAGCAAGCTTTGGTACTTACAGTAATGACGATGCCATTTTAGGTATTCCCCAAGATATCAAACTATTACCTTCACTTTTCCAAGAAAATGGCTATGCCACCGCCAGTATCGGTAAATGGCATAACGCAAAAGTTATTCGCAAACCGAAAATTAATGAAAGTAAGCAAACTCGCGATTATCACGACAATATGATTTCAACGCCAGAAGCAGGTTATGCTCCTCATGAGCGTGGTTTCGATTATGACTTTAGTTATTATGCATCGGGCGTAGCTTTATGGAACTCACCTGCATTTTGGCGTAATGGTGTCAATGTTCCAGCTCCGGGCTATACCACACATCTTTTAACAGATGAAACATTAAAATTTATCGATGAACATAAAGATAAACCTTTCTTTATTAATCTCTCCTATAGCGTTCCTCATATTCCGTTAGAACAAGCCTCACCCGCTAAATATATGGAGAAGTTTGATACTGGCAATGTTGAAGCAGACAAATACTTTGCTGCCTTAAATGCAGCCGATGAAGGGATCGGTCAAATTATTGCAAAGTTAAAAGAAAACGGTGAGTTAGAAAACACAGTGATCTTTTTCTTATCGGATAATGGCGCAGTTAATGAATCGCCAATGCCAATGAATGCAATGGATAGAGGCTTTAAGGGGCAAATGTTTAATGGTGGCGTTAGAGTGCCTTTTATTGCCTATCAGCCCGGTACTATTCCAGCCGGAATGAAAAGTGATGAGATGATCTCTGCACTTGATATTTTACCGACGGCATTACAAACAGCAGGCATTGCTATTCCCGACAATCTAAAAGTTGAAGGGAAAAACATCATGCCTTTACTTAAAGGTGAAACAACACAATCACCTCACAATTATCTATATTGGGCGGGTCCTGGCACTAAACATTATAGCGAAGAAAACCAAGAGTTTTGGCACGGATATCATCAATGGATAACCTATCAACGTAAGACTCCCCCCACTAACCCTAATTTAGAAAAACTGTCTAAAGGTGCTTGGGCTGTACGTGACGGCGAATGGGCACTCTATTTTTATGATGATGGAAAAAATCAGCCTCAACTTTTTAACGATAAAAATGATCCGGCTGAATCAATCGATCTTGCCAAACAAAATCCACAAAAAGTAACAGAACTAAAAAATGCGTATTACCAGTGGATCAAGGATAAGCCAAAGCCTGTTCTTTGGGGACAAGACCACTATCAAATACTAGTGGATTCTGCAAAACCTTAATATTCAACTTCCGTTTTGTTTCGCAAGGATGCGTCTTTTTTCTGAGATACGAAAATGGCTATTGAAATTGCATCTTCAGCACGTCCTAAACTCCCTTATGAGCACCCAAACGTAGAAATCTACCAACGCTTATTTAAGGAAAATATTATTCGACGATTGGTCAGAAAATCAGCTTATCGTCGCTATGATAAAACGATTACTGACTTTTTTAATGATGAGAATCAGTCACTTTTTTCTTTATGCGAAATGCTGACACAATATGTCACACAGGCTTTTCATCATTACCAAGTCTGGGGTTACTCTCATGCTTATTATCCCGGAAGCCCGGGGCAACAAACAGCAAGAACTGATGCTCTTGAAGGTGTTAGTAGAGTACTTCCTCTACTTGCTGCATGGACTGTTAGTAGCAAAAAAAGTACGCTGATGGGATTAAATCAGCAACCTTTCAACTTACCTTTAATGATCAAACAAAGCTTTATTCATGGCACTGATCCACTTCATAAAGGGTATTGGGGAAAACTCGAAGATTACGATCAGAGAATTTGTGAAGCATCTGATTTAGCGCTTACTCTTTGGATAAGCCGCGAATGGGTGTGGGATACATTAACGCCCGCAACACAACAACAAATTATTGCTTGGTTCGAACAAGTTAATCACTGCAAGATTGTCGATAATAACTGGCATTTCTTCCCTCTTACCGTCCAATTTGTGATTAAAGCACTCACAGGAAAAGACACGATTGCCCATTGGCGCTATGAAAGATTAAAAGAGTTTTATGTTGGTGATGGATGGTTTCGTGATGGTGCAAACGGTAATTATGATTACTACAATGCATGGGGATTTTACTATTCATTGTATTGGTTAGCGCAAATTGACCCTCAATTTGATACGACATTTATTACTCAATCACTTAATACCTTTAATCAACACTACCTTTATTTTATGACGCCAAAAGGTATTCCTTTCTTTGGTCGTAGCGCCTGCTATCGCCTTGCGGTTTCTACTCCATTATTAGCTGGTGTCGATTTACACTGTCCTTCAGTAAAAGTAGGTGAGGCAAAACGCGCCTTTGAAAGCAGCTTGCGTTATTTTGTATCTCAAGGTGCATTAAAAAATGGTGCTCCAACTCAAGGTTTATTTACTCATGATCCTCGTTTAGTTGATAACTACAGTGGTCCTGCCAGTAGTTTTTGGTCATTACGCGCCGTAATTATCGCGCTTTATTGCGCTGACCGTATCAATTTATGGCAAACGCCTTCACTACCTTTGCCTATCGAAAAAGATAACTTTCGTTTCGAAATTCCATCTATTCAAGCTTTAGTAACTGGAGTGAAAGCAACACAAGAAGTGAGTGTCATTTTTTGTGAAGATTATACGGAGAAACAAACACCATTAACTCGTCGTTTGGAAAAACAGACCTTAGCACAAAAAGTCGCTGAAACCGTGATAGGACAGTCAAGACGACCGAAAAACAACTTATTACGCAAAGGGATCACCAGTTATAGCTCTAAAATGGCACATTTTTTCTAGTTGCCTTTCATTTACTTTCAGTGCGAAGGAAATAAAAATGTGATTTAGATCTTTTACCTTTCTATTTCTTTCGTTTATTATAATTCGTAATTAAACGAAAGATGAGAGGCAAACATGTATCTGGTTTCTACTCGTAATATGCTCAATAAAGCACAGCGTGAAAATTATGCTGTGCCTGCTTTTAATATTCATAACTTGGAAACCATTCAAGTTGTGATGGAAACGGCAGCTGAGATGGCATCACCTGTTATCTTAGCTGGTACACCAAGCACGTTTGCTTATGCAGGTAGTGATTATTTGATCTCTATTTGTCAGCAGGCCGCAGAACAATATCGTATCCCTGTTGCTCTACATTTAGATCACCATGAAGATATTCCTGATATCTGTCATAAAGTCATTTCAGGTGTGCGATCCGCGATGATCGATGCCTCTCATTTTCATTTCGAAGAAAATATTCGCATCGTTAAAGAAGTGGTCAATTTCTGCCATCATTGGGATTGCACAGTAGAAGCTGAATTAGGTCGTCTTGGAGGACAGGAAGATGATCTTATCGTTGATACAAAAGATGCCCTATTCACCGATCCTGATTCAGCGGTACAATTTATCAAAGCAACAGGAATTGACTCATTAGCTGTTGCAATTGGTACAGCACATGGCATGTACAAACATGAACCTCATCTCGACTTTGATCGCTTAGAAATTATTCGTCAAAAAACAGACATCCCTTTAGTACTTCATGGTGCATCCGGTATTCCTGATGCAGATGTACGCCGTTGTATCGATTTAGGTATTTGCAAAGTTAACGTCGCAACCGAACTAAAAATAGCTTTCTCTAACGCAATCAAGCAGTACTTCTTAGATAACCCTGATGCAAGTGATCCTCGTCATTACCTTGTGCCGGGCAAAGCTGCAATGAAAGCTGTAGTTGCAGATAAAATTCGTGTCTGTAAAAGTGATGGGAAACTGTGAAGACAAACAAAACTGTCGCCATTATTGGCGAATGTATGATAGAGCTTAGTGGTCAACCTTTTTTACCGCAACAACAACGTTTTGGCGGTGATACGTTAAATACAGCACTATATTTATCACGACTAATCCCTTCATTACATCCTCGCTATATTACCGGTTTAGGCACTGATACTTACAGTGCCTTAATGCAAAAAGCATGGGAAGAAGAAGGTATTAACTGCCAATCTGTTATTACTCTTCCCGAAAAACTTCCTGGCTTATATGCCATTGAAATTGATGCTTGTGGTGAGCGTAGTTTCCACTATTGGCGTAATGATGCAGCGGCACGTTATATTGCGACTGATAGCCGCTTTGCAGCACATCTCAATGCACTTTCTGATAATAGTGTGATTTATCTTAGTGGAATTTCTCTTGCTATTTTAACGCCAGAAGGGAAAGAAGCTTTACTCACGCAATTAACTCACCTTAAACAACGTGGGATCACCTTAATTGTGGATTCAAACTATCGACCTCGCTTATGGGATTCAATACCTCATGCACAAGAGTGGTTTGAGAAGCTGTATAGACTTAGTGATATCGCTTTAGTCACGGGTGATGATGAACAAATGCTTTGGCAACAACCTATTTTGACAGAACAAGACATAGCACAGCGTCTTCATCAATGGGGCAATCAAAACGTGATTGTCAAACTCGGTGCTCATGGCGCTTTCTGGTCTGATGGCATAGATACGGGCTATGTTTCTCCCAAACCCATTGGTTCTGTTGTTGATACCACCGCTGCGGGTGACTCTTTTAATGCCGCGTTTATTGCCGCTTGGCTACAAAATCACAGCTTACCAACCTGCTGTTTATGGGGAAACACCTTAGCAGGGTTCGTCATCCAACACCATGGCGCCATCATTCCTCATGAAATTACTGATTCATTCTACACACTAATCAAGGATAACCATGACACAGTCAATTGTTGATACTCTTTCATCACTGAAAGTGATCCCCGTGATCCAAATTAATCGCGCTGAAGATGCAATCTGGCTGGGTGAAATTTTAACCCAAAATCAACTACCTGTTGCCGAAATTACCTTTCGTACTCCTGCGGCAGTTAAAGCGATTAAGCTAATGCATGAACATTTTCCTGAACTCATTTTATGTGCAGGAACGGTATTAACCGCACAGCAAGCTGATATGGCAAAAGAAGCTGGAGCAAGCTTCGTTATCTCTCCGGGTTATAACCCAAGTACGGTCGATTATTGTCTGAATAACGGCATTGATATTGTGCCGGGAATTAACAATCCAAGCCAAATCGAAGTTGCTCTTGAAAAAGGTTTAACCTTACTTAAATTTTTCCCCGCAGAAGCCTCTGGCGGTGTAAAAATGCTCAAAGCATTAGCTGCACCTTATGCTCAAGCCCAATTTATGCCAACGGGTGGAATTAGTTTAAATAACGTGAGTGATTACCTTGCTATTCCACAAGTTGTTGCTTGCGGAGGAAGTTGGATTGCCACAGCTGATACGATTGATAAACAAGATAAAGAAACCATTGTTAATCATATTCAAAGTATCCACTCATTACTAAAAACACATAAGGGATAAATAAAATGAAACAGGTTGCCGTTTTATTAGCTGATGGATTTGAAGAAGGTGAAGCTGTTGTTTTTATTGATATCATGCGCCGTCTTGATATTCATGTCGATGTACTTTCTTGCATGGATACTTTGGTATTAAATACGTATTTTGAAACTAAAATCAGTGCTGATTTTCTATTAACTGAAAAACTGACTCACAGTTATGACGCAATAATGATGCCGGGAGGCCCTAAAGGTACCGATCGTTTATGCGCTAACGAGCAAGTTATTCAATTTATCAAACGCCATATTGCCGAAGATAAATATATTTGTGCGCTATGCTCTTCTGGAGCAAAAGTATTAGCGGCCCACCATCTTCTTGAAGGTCGTAATTACAGCACAGGCGATAAATTGGCAGATAAATATGACGATGGTCATTATCTTGATCAAGATGTCGTTGTAGATGGTAAATTTATCAGTGCAAAAGGATTAGGTGTGAGTTTTGAATTTGCCTTTACGGTGGCTCGCCATTTATTAAGCGACAATACAGAAAAAGTAGACTGGCAAGCGAATCATATTTATTTCAAACACTGGCCGTTAGGTTATCTAAAATAGTTAAATTAATTATTATTAACGATATAAAGGGGATTAACTCCCCTTTATATTTTCATTTTAAATAACGATAAATCAATATACCGAAATTATTTATGCTTAAATGCATGAGGCTCGGAGTAATGCCACAACTTATCCCAATACTCTTTAATAAAAGTACTTACTGCTTCTTCGCCTTCAACAAGATAGTTAAATTCTGATAAATATCCTGGGTACATATTATCTGAGCCAACGATATACAATTCATCGTCAATAATAGTCACTTTTGCGTGATTTCCGGGTGCTGGAGCGACTTTAGGATAAATGCCACTCGCATTAACTAATGACCAGAACGGGTGTCCAATATCACCTTGCTTTGGTGGATCTTCTTTCAGTGGCGCTTCTTTTAGTGTGGCTGTATAAGATGATTCATCTGCATCAGGCCATTTATAGGTTTTACCTTCTGTTTGTAGTGCTTTTGGTACTTTATCGGTGAAAAAGAATGGCGCAATTTTAATACGACGTAGTGCTGATTCACGAACTTTATCAGGATCAGGAATAACAGTATCTGTCTCAATATCATGAGTCAGATAATATTTAAATAATTCAAATGTTCTTTGCGCACCAGACCCAAATGAATATTGGTCACCATTGGCACCCGCAGCTGCGTCTAATGGTGAAACCACAATTTCAACCTCTAACTCTGGATTTTTTAATAATGCTTCAATAATCCAATGACAGACAGGGTGATCTTTCCACTTTTTCTTCCATGCACTTACAACATCTTGCTGAGACATGCGAATTTTTTTCTTAGCATTTTTTATAAGATATTCCTTCATTTTCTCGGAACCTTTCTTATAATCAACTCGCATATCCGGCCCTTCCCAATATTTTCCTACTGAGAAAATACGGTCTGTTTTAAAAAAGCCTTCATCTGGTGATTTAGCTAAATTTTCTTCATTTATTTTTTTAATTTCTTTTAGAATACTTTTTTTCGTTAATGGATCAGCAATATGATAACTTGCTTTTTTAGCAACCCACTCATTTTTTTTACTATCAAAATATTCTTTTGTAATTAAATCTTTACCCACATCCCACATATTATTTAAAAATAACTGTGAATGAAGTGCAGACTCACCAATAACTTTAACTGAAACATCATGAACCGGTGGATAGCTTTTAAAAAGATCCATATTTAAATTATGACCACCAACAAAGGCTTCGCTACCATCAACAGCAATAATCTTTGTATGATTCCATGTCATTCGTGTATCTAATTCAGAAATAAAATCTTCTGGTAGTACTTTTTTTTCTAAAGAGACTTTTAAGCCATCAATAATACGATAAAAGCGACCAATCCAAATATCAGGAATACATTCCCAATATTTCCCACGCTCTTTAATCAATTCAATAAGATCTTTTTTCAATGCCAGATATTCAGGAGTTCCACTAAAATAATATTTCACACCATTTAATAAAACCGTTGGTGTTTGTGCAAAGAGAAATCGAATTTGCGTACGTTCTTTACGTCCTTTCTTTTCTGAAAAAGATTTATCAATTGCAGCAAGAATAATTTTACGCCACTCCTCATCAGGAGCATTAAGCGATGAAATATCACAGCGATACAGCATTTTATCTAAGATAGATGTAATAGCCTGTTCAAACTCAGCCTCGCGCTCTATCGCTTTTGGCATAATTTCTTTACCAAATGGCATTCCCCATACATGAGGAGTGTCAAAAATCTTCACATAGTTATTTTCAGATGTTTCATTGAAGAAACCTTTTAATTCTGTTTTTAATCCATCAATAAGTTTCATAATATTCCTTTATTTTATAAACAGTACAGACTTATTATTTAAATAAGAATTTAAATAATAAGATCCTTAATTAACCCAACAAAAATATTTTTATTTTCATAAAAACTGTTTATCAGATTTATAATAAATTGGTATAACCTTGATTGCCTATTGCCTAATACTCACCTCTCTAATCATTAAAAATAAATAATCTACAAACTTATATTTTAAATATTAAAAACAATAAAACCATTCCTATTTAGAATAGAGCACTGATAATAAATAATTGTTATTGTTAAATTGTAGAATCATTAAAATAGATATTTATTAGTCTATAAACACTTCCTTATAATTTATCATTTATTGTCTTAGTCTTTTTTAGACATGTTATTTAACAGGTATAGCTGTATTAAATAACAGGTTTATCTGTTTGTCAAATACAGTTTTACCTGTATTATTTTTAGCAGGAGGAAACATGAGTCTTGCAAATAGAGTTAAATCCAGAAGAGATGCCTTAGGGCTTACTCAGTCTGAAGCCGCAGAAAAAGCTGGAATCAGGCAACAGTCATGGGCTTCAATAGAAGATGGCTCAACAAAAAAGCCTCGTAATATTATTAGCATTGCAAGGGCTTTAGAGTGCGATGCAGGTTGGTTAATGATGGGTGATAATATTCAACCTATTCATGATATTAACACGAGAAAATTACCATTAATAAGCTATGTTCAAGCCGGAAATTTAGCTCATAGCGTTCCTATTACAGGCTGTGATGGTGAATTTGAGTATATTCTGACAGACCAAGAACTCTCACAAGATGCTTTTGCTTTAAAAATTGAAGGAGACTCAATGGAACCTGATTTTAAATCAGGAGATGTAATCATTGTCGATCCTGAAATAAAACCACATCCAGGTGAATTTATCGTTGCTGCTAATAATGAAAGAGAGGCAACATTTAAGAAATACAGACCCACTTGCATTGATGCAAATGGCAATGAACATTTTGAACTCGTACCATTAAATAGTGATTATCCAACACTTAGTAGCAAAAATACGCCATTAATGATCATCGGTACGATGATTGAACATCGTATTTATCGTCGTAAACGATAACTATTATTCCCAAAAAGTACCCCCAATAATAATTGGTTCTATTATTGGGGTTTATCTTAAAAAAACAGTTTTATCTGTTTAGTATTTTAGCCATGGATTTAGCGATAAATAATCGTGAATCCCATTGAGTATCATTATCAACATACACGTAGTTATCACTTCCTAATGGTTTTGTTTCATTATTAATTAATACCTGAACATCTATGCCTTGTGCCGCATTTTGCCCAGTTAAATTATTCAGTAGTACACCTTGGCGTCTTAATGCTTCGCTAGCTGGAGTTATTCCCTCAGCTTCAAAAATGTAAATTGTATTTGCAAGAATCTTTAAGGTATTTAACAGCAATATTACTGGTTGTTTTTAAAGGTCTACCAACACTAAGCTATTATATTTATCAAAATTACTGGGTAAGGTGAAGATATACGAATGGGGTAAAAGATTGTGCCATACTGTCTTCAAACTTTAAAATTAAATACTCATAAATCAAAAAAAGACCATTAACACTTATTTCGTTTCATTTAATATCGACAACCCAATCAATAAATTAGTCACAAAAAGACCATACAATCTTTTTATGACTATCTTTTTAATTCTCTCATTTTTATTTACTAAATCACTTTTCATTTTTTTTCATTAAACAGAAATAAGAAACCAGAACAATAAAAGTCAAAAAAGAGGTTCCAATAAAGTTAAGTCCACCTTTTTTTGACTTGATACTTATAAAATAATCATCAGTTATTACGAATAAATACTTGAAATAGGAATATTATAAAATGGTAGCCATTACATTTTAACAATTAGAATAATACAAATTTATTTATACCCTCATTATTTTTATACCTAGGAATATAGGTGTTAATAGCTAAGATTAATAAAACGTATCTACTTACGCTTATTTTTATTTACTCACTTCACCTCTATTTATTCATCTCCATTTTTTGCTATTCAGCACCTTAATATAATAACGCTAGATTACTATAATTAATGTTATCAATAAGAGCATTTACTATGTATATATACTAATTAAAACAACTAAAATAATTCAACATAGAAATAAATCATTAAATATAAAAATAATATATAAAATAAACATCAAATTATGGCGTCAACTTGAAATATTCATCCATATATTCTTATGTATTTTCTTTTTATTACATTTTAATTTTAGAGATATCTCTTAAAAACGTTAAGATAAATTGATTTATTTAATTTTGTTTAATATAAGGAGGTACGCCTTAAGGTAAATTTCTTGGTAGTGAAATTACTTAATATTCCCACTATCAAGAGATCCTTTATTCGTTTAATACAAGGATTTTATTATGTCAGATAGTTTTCAAAATGAAGTTCCTAAAGCGCGGGTAAATATAAAACTCGACTTACATACAGGTGGAGCACAGAAAAAAGTTGAGTTGCCTTTAAAACTATTGGCTATCGGTGATTACAGCAACGGAAAGGATAAACGCGTTCTTTCAGAAAGAGAAAAGGTCAACATTAATAAAAATAACTTCAACAGCGTTCTTACTGAATTTTCCCCTTCCGTCAGCCTTACTGTAAAAAACACATTAGCTAACGATGGTAGTGAGGAAAGCATCAATCTGTCATTTAAAGAGATGACAGACTTTGAACCAGAACAAGTTGCTCGCCAAATTCCTCAGCTACGCGCCATGCTGGCAATGCGTAATCTCTTACGTGATTTGAAATCTAACCTCCTTGATAACATCACTTTTCGCCGTGAACTCGAAAATATCCTTAAAGATCCTGCATTAAGTGATGAATTACGCGAAGAGTTATCTCAACTCGCACCGAAAAAAGACTAATTGGGTTTTATCATTACAGGATTATGCTTATGTCAGTTAATAGCGAAAGTATTTCAAAAAGTACAACAACTGTACTTGATGAGCCCGCCAATAGCGGTGTTTACGCCTCTCTCTTTGAGAAAATCAACCTCACACCCGTTTCTCAGGTGAGTGATATTAATATCTTCCAAGACAATAGTGCTCTGGCAGATACAACAGCAAATGAGCGCGTTACTGTTGCTGTTCAAGTTTTTCTCGACCGATTGAAATCTTCAGGTCAAAAAGTTGAACGCTTAGATAGAAATCTACTCGATCATCATATCGCTGATTTAGACAGACAAATTAGTGAACAACTTGATGAAGTCATGCATCACGAGGAATTTCAAAAAATTGAATCAGCATGGCGTGGATTAAAATTCTTAGTTGATCGCACTGATTTTCGTCAAAATGTAAAAATTGAACTTCTGGATGTTGCCAAAAACGATTTACGACAAGATTTCGAAGATTGTCCAGAAACGATTCAAAGTGGTCTTTATCACCACACTTATATTGAAGAGTACGACACCCCTGGTGGTGAACCTATTGCAGCAATCATCTCTAATTATGAGTTTGATCGTAGCCCTCAAGATATTGCACTGTTACGCAATATTGCAAAAATATCAGCATCTGCTCATATGCCATTTGTTGGCTCAGTTGGCCCTGCATTTTTTGGTAAAGACTCTATGGAAGAAGTCGCTGCCATTAAAGACATCAGCAACTACTTTGACCGCGCTGAATATATCAAATGGAAATCTTTCCGCGATTCTGACGATGCCCGCTATATTGGTTTAACAATGCCTCGCGTTTTAGGTCGTCTTCCTTATGGCCCAGAAACGGTTCCTGTACGCAGTTTTAACTATATTGAAGAAGTAAAAGGCCCAGACCATGAGAAATATTTGTGGACAAATGCGACCTTTGCTTTTGCTGCCAATATGGTTAAAAGCTTTATTAATAATGGTTGGTGTGTACAAATCCGCGGTCCTCAGGCTGGCGGTGCGGTAAAAGATTTACCTATTCATCTTTATGATTTAGGAACAGGAAGTCAGGTCAAAATTCCATCCGAAGTCATGATCCCTGAAACACGAGAGTTCGAATTTGCCAACCTCGGTTTTATTCCTTTGTCTTACTATAAAAACCGTGATTACTCTTGTTTCTTCTCTGCAAATTCAGCACAAAAACCCGCTATTTATGATACCGCTGATGCGACAGCTAATAGCCGTATTAATGCGCGTTTACCTTATATCTTCCTGCTTTCACGAATTGCTCATTATCTGAAATTAATTCAGCGTGAAAATATCGGTACTACTAAAGATCGCCGTTTATTAGAGCTCGAATTAAATAATTGGGTTCGTGGTTTAGTTACTGAAATGACTGATCCAAGTGATGATTTACAAGCCTCTCACCCACTTCGCGACGCCAAAGTCGTTGTAGAAGATATTGAAGATAATCCAGGATTTTTCAGAGTGAAACTGTACGCTGTTCCGCACTTCCAAGTGGAAGGAATGGATGTGGATCTCTCGTTAGTATCTCAAATGCCAAAAGCGAAAGCATAAGGTGAAGCACGGATGAAAATATACCGCCCCCTCTGGAGTGATGGGGCCTTTTTGGCTCCTCAGCAATTTCAACAACAAGCAAGATGGGATAGCTATCTCATTAGCACCATCGCCAATATGACGATTGCATCAACATGGGGCGTGATTTGTGCTGAATTTGATGAAAGTGCTTTAACTATTTCACGCCTTAGCGCACAAAAACTCATCGTTCGTTTTCCTGATGGCACCCTCATTGATACAACGCTGGCTGACAATTTACCGCCAGTCAATGAACTCAGCCATTACTCTCAACATCAAACGCTTGATATCGTTCTTGCCTTACCTTTATTGCAAGCCAATGGTGGTAATCTTATGCAAGAGGGGCGCTCTGATAGACCACAGCAGTTCTATCAAGAGTGGATGAAAGTCCAAGATTTGATTGGGCAAGAACAAACAGACATCGCTGTATTACGACATAGTATTACTTTGCGTTATGCCCATGAAGAAAATAGCGCATATATGACTTGCCCTGTTGCTCGATTAATTCGCAATGCACAAGGTGCATGGGAAATAGATAAGCATTTTATTCCCCCATTATTAAGTTGTAGTGCAAGCCCTGAATTAACCATGTTGTTTTCAGAATTCATGCATCGCTTAGTCGCAAAGCGCCGTCGCCTAATGACTATGCGTCGCGAAAATAATGAGCAAATGGCAGATTTTGCGGTTGCTGATGTCTCGCTTTTTTGGCTACTAAATGCGATTAATAGCGCTGAACCAGTATTAAGCGAATTACTATCATCAATGGGGCGCCACCCTGAACTTCTTTATCGTGAATTAGTACGTTTAGCGGGTGCGCTACTAACATTTTCACTCGATCATGAAAATGGTGATATTCCTCTTTATCAACACTCATTCCCTGAACAGGTTTTTCCACCTTTATTTAGCTTACTTAATACCCTATTAGAAGCGAGTTTACCTTCACGTGTAATTAGTATTGCCCTTGATAAAGAAGGACCTTTCTGGCGTGGTGAATTGCATGATCCTCGTCTACGCGAAGACGCTGACTTCTATCTTTCAGTGCGTTCTGCGTTGCCAGCTCATTTATTGATCACTCAATTTCCATTGCTTTGTAAAGCAGGTAGTAATGACGATGTTGCCAGTGTCGTTAACGTGGCACTTAACGGTATTCCATTACAACCTTTAACGCACGTTCCTGCCGCTATCCCACTGCGTTTAGAAAATCACTATTTTGCCCTTGAGCTTAATAACCCAGCAGGTCAAGCCATGTTGGGATCAGGTCACTGTGCCTTTTATGTACCGGGAACATTAGGTGAAATTCAACTCGAACTTTTTGCGGTGCTTCGCTCATGATAACGAATACAAGAACAGCTAAAAATAACATGATTGATATGCTTTTTGCTGATACTTGGTTAATGGTATGTCAGCTACGCCAAGGTGCCGAAATTACTGATGGTAAAGCGTTCTATCGGCGCGTCTGTGAACATATTGATAAAACACGCCAACAGCTCGTAGAAAAAGGCTATTCCCAATCCGCCATTGAAAACATGCTTTATGCACAGTGCGCTTTAATTGATGAAAGCGTGATGAACCGAACTGAGCGCGATGATGGTTACTTACAGTGGATACAATCTCCATTACAAGCTAAGTATTTCAATACGTTAGAAGCTGGCGACAAACTGTGGGATAGGTTACGTGATCTATTAAATGAACCCGCACCCAACAATGATGTACTTATCTGTTTTCACCGTGTGATCACTCTGGGTTTTGTTGGTAAATATCGCCAAACCAATGCGCCCGAACGAGAACAAATTATTGAGTTACTTAATACTCAACTTCCCGCCTATGCACTATCAAGTGATTTACCTTTAGTGATGAAACCCAAGCATCGAATGAATCGGCGCCATATTTATTGGCTAGGTTGGTTTGGGGGAATTGTGGTAATTGCAATGCTGTGGTGGGGCTTTTCTGTGTCATTAGAAAATTTACTTCAACAATGGGTAATTCAAGGAAAGTGATGCAAAAAAACAGGATAAAACAATGTATTACATTGTTTTCAGCAAGCTTATTATTGTGGTTACTTTGGGGATTTTGGTCTTTTGGTAAAGAAATCTCCTTTTTTCTGACGGCATTTATTTGTATCGTCACACTGACTTTATGTGTTTGGTTTTTCCGTCAACAAAAAAGTGCTCCTTACCTTAAAGATGCGCTTATAAGCCAGCTTCCTCCTGATAACTATCAAGGTGCAGTTATTATTGTTTGTGGTCAATCACAAGCTCTTTTTCATGAAAATCAAACCTATCGAGAGACAGCTAAAGGTTGGTATATTTGTGCCTCTTCTCCTATCGATTTGATCAACATCACTCAACATATTGTTGATATTGCTCCCTTACAATTACGCCAATTGTCACTGTTATACGCCTTATTACCTGAACAACAATTACAACAAGAAGAAGTGACTCAAGAAACACTTAATTGGCGTCGCGCTATTCATGAAAGCAATAAAAAAGCAGGTAAAACATTACCTTTTTGGGTGACGCTTTATCTTAATTCCCCTGTTAATTACCTCAATTCACATTTTGATGATACTACACCGTGGATAACCTATTTAAGTGACCAACCAGAGTTACTGGTTATCTCTGACAATCTAGCAACACAACCGGTTTCAACATGGTTATCACAAAATACTGAACAAACCGAAAACCAGCTCACTATGGCACTTTGGCTTGATCAATTACTTGCTTGGTTAAAAAGTGAATTTATTCCTTTGCTTACTGTTGCTCAATCTGGTGCTCCAAGCCTTATTCCTGTTGCTTGGACAATGCAATTTACGACCGTACCTACTATTTCAGATAACAGCTGGGCTCAATTTATTCACCACAAAACTACGTTATCTCCGACTATTGCCCAAACATCAAATAACAGCGACGAATTACCACTACCGGACATTGTGATTAATAAACTCTCTCACGATGTCAATTTACTAAAAATAGAAACTACCTTTGGTATTGTTGGCGTAATTTGCGGGTTATTTCTTATTGGTGCTCTCTCTGGTAGCTACCATCATAACAAGCAATTAATTTACGATAACAGTCATGATATCAAGCACTTTAAAAGTATTACTGATGAGAATCTAGAACCTAAAAAAGTGGCTTATCAACAGTTACTTTCAGATGCAACGTTTCTCTCTCATTGGCAACGAGAAGGTATTCCTGCTCGCTACTCTTTAGCGTTATATCAAGGCAATAACATCTTACCTTATTTGCACACCTTGCTTAGTTCATGGGCTCCACCACTACCACCAGCTCCTATCATTGTGCAAGAAGTTCCTGAAATGGTGACGTTAGATAGCCTTGCCCTCTTCGCATCTGGTCAATACGAATTAAAAAATGAGGCCACCAAAGTACTTGTTGATGCACTTATCAATATAAAAGCCAAACCAGGTTGGTTAATTGTCATTTCAGGGTACACCGACAACACCGGTAATCCTGATTTAAACCAAAAACTTTCTCTTAAACGAGCTGAAGCCGTGCGTGATTGGATGATCAAAACCAGTGATATCGCACCATCTTGCTTTGCAGTGCAAGGATATGGTCAGCATCAGCCTGTTGCAGACAACTCAACACTCGATGGTCGGGCTCGTAATCGTCGAGTTGAAATTCGCCTGATACCTCAAGCCGATGCTTGTCAGGTATTAGCTGATGACCTTACGCCACTGAAGGATGGTGGCAACTAAACCTTAGAAAGGAGATGTAATTATGGCTATTCCTGTATACCTCTGGTTAAAAGATGACGGTAATGCGGACATCAAAGGTTCTGTTAATGTTCAAGATCGTGAAGGCAGTATCGAAGTCGTCGCTCAAGATCACAACTTGTACATTCCAACAGATAACAATACTGGCAAATTAACCGGTACACGTATCCATACTCCATTTATCTTCGTAAAAGAAATTGATGCATCCAGCCCGTATTTATACAAGGCGGTTACAACTGGGCAGACATTGAAAAAAGCAGAGTTTAAGTGGTATCGCATCGATGATGCAGGCCAAGAAGTTGAATATTTCAACACTACACTTGAAAACGTCAAGGTAGTCAAAGTGGCTCCTAAGATGCACAACATCAAAGATCCTACTAAAGAAAAACACAATCACCTTGAAGAAGTTGAATTGCGTTACGAAAAAATCACTTGGACTTACAAAGACGGAAATATCATTCATTCAGACTCATGGAATGAACGCGCTACTGCGTAAAACCGAAACAAACAGGCGGTTAACCGCCTGTTTTAACTACCAATTATTGTAAAGCGTTATAACTCAAAATTTAACAAATAAATACTCTAAATAGTTCAAGGTATAGCAAGACCACTATTTAAAGCACAACGAATACGACCTTATGAGCCTCGGTCTACGGCTAAGGGCGGTAGCGTACCTAAATTCCCTCAATAGGGACTTCATTACTGGGAGAGAACATGGAAAATCAATCTGTCATGCTATTGCGTCGGTTAAATCCTTATTGTGCAAAAGCGCTAGAAGCGGCTGCCTCATTATGCCAAACCCGTGCCCACGCAGAAGTAACTATTGAACACTGGCTATTAAAAATTCTAGAACTTGGTGAAAGTGATATCACTGTATTAGCACGTCGCTACGAATGGGATTTATCTGCACTTTGGCAAAGCTTACTTGATGCGATTGATAAATTGCCCCGCTCTGTACGTAGCCGACCTCAATTATCCAAACCCTTATTAGAATTAATTAAAAATGCATGGGTCATTGCTTCTCTTGATGAAGATATCGAACAAATCCGCAGTGTGCACTTATTGCATACGATGACTAAACAACCAGCATTAGTTCCACTTGATGCACTTTGGCCTTTAATGACATTAGGTGAGACACAACTACAACGATTAAGACCTCTACTTGATGCCCAATCTGATGAAAGACCAGAAATTCAACAGTTAGCTTCACACAATCATTTACCTGAAGCCCCTCTTACTCAACATAATGAAACCAATACTCCATCCTCAACGACAGATAACGCCATTATTGGCCACACTCTTAGTGATGCATTACAAGTAGTATTAAATAAATTCACTCTTGATGTGACAGAAAAAGCACGGCTGGGTGAAATTGATCCTGTATTTGGTCGAGATGACGAAATTCGTCAAATGGTCGATATTCTCTCTCGTCGTCGTAAAAATAACCCTATTCTTGTTGGAGAGCCTGGTGTAGGTAAAACCGCACTTGTTGAAGGATTAGCATTACGTATTGCTGAAAAAAATGTTCCTATCGGTTTACAAACTACCTCATTACGCACTCTGGATTTAGGTCTATTACAAGCGGGGGCGGGAGTAAAAGGTGAATTTGAACAGCGTTTAAAAAACGTTATCGATGCCGTTCAACAATCACCCACACCAATTCTACTTTTTATCGATGAAGCGCATACAATTATTGGTGCAGGTAATCAAGCCGGTGGTGCCGATGCCGCTAACTTATTAAAACCCGCATTGGCTCGTGGTGAATTACGAACTATCGCGGCAACTACTTGGTCAGAATACAAACAATATTTTGAACGTGATGCTGCATTAGAACGTCGTTTTCAAATCGTTAAAGTTGACGAGCCTGATGATGAAAAAGCCTTTTTAATGTTACGAGGATTAAAATCTCGTTATGCCAAATATCATGGTGTACACATCACTGATGATGCAGTAAAAGCAGCCGTCACCTTATCTCGTCGTTATTTAACGGGTCGCCAACTTCCTGATAAAGCGGTGGATTTACTTGATACTGCCAGTGCGCGTATTCGAATGAGTTTAGATACCTTACCTGAAGAACTTACTCGCATTAAAGCCAAGCGCTATGCGCTTGAACTAGAACAAAAAGCGATACTTGATGACATCACTATTGGTAATTTAACCAATCAAACCAAGTTATCTGATTTATCTTCTCAAGATGCCCAATTAGCACTTCAACTTGAAGCCTTAGAACAGCGTTTTGAGCAAGAAAAAGAGATTATCTATCAGCTAATTGAAAGCAGACAAGATCCCGAAAATACCGCAACATCAGCACAGCTACAGCAACAACTCTCACAATTACAACAAGAAGCACCACTTTTAAACCCTGATGTAGACATTCGCACAGTGGCAACGGTTATTGCTGATTGGACAGGTGTTCCACTTTCAAGCCTTCTTAAAGATGAACAAATCGGCTTGTTAGAGCTAGAAAGTAACTTATCAAAATACGTTGTTGGACAAGACAGTGCTTTACTCGCTTTAGCACAACGTCTGCGTGCATCTAGAACAGGATTAGTGTCTGAAAACGGCCCTCAAGGCGTATTTTTATTAGTGGGTCCAAGTGGTGTAGGTAAAACAGAATCAGCCATTGCGCTGGCAGAATGTCTGTTTGGCGGTCAAAAATCCCTAATCACTATCAATATGTCTGAATATCAAGAAGCACATACAGTCAGCCAATTAAAAGGCTCACCTCCAGGTTATGTTGGATACGGTCAAGGTGGTGTATTAACCGAAGCAGTAAGAAAACGCCCTTATAGCATTGTGTTATTAGATGAAGTTGAAAAAGCACATCGCGATGTTCTCAATCTTTTCTATCAAGTATTTGATAGAGGCTTTATGCGTGATGGTGAAGGTCGTGAAATTGATTTTCGTAATACCGTTATTTTAATGACCGCAAATTTAGGCAGTGATTATTTAATGCAACAACTGGAAGAGTCACCATTAAGTACAGATAGCGATTTACAAGAGACACTGCGCCCTATTTTACGTGACCATTTTCAACCCGCACTACTGGCTCGTTTCCAAACATTAATTTACCGTCCTCTTGATGCAACGGCACTACGCATTATTGTTGAGATGAAATTAAAAAATGTGATCAAGCGACTTTACACTCACTATCGATTAACAGGTATTGTCGAAGAAACTCTCTACGACACCATTGTAGATGCCTGTTTATTACCAGATACAGGTGCGAGAAATATCGATAGCCTGCTTAATCAACAAATTCTCCCTATTCTTAGCCAGCAACTTCTTCTACGCCAAGCCAATGCTGAAAAATCACAATATGTCATTTTAGGTTTTAATGAAGAAGAAGGTATTACATTGAGTTTTAGTGATGAGTTGCCAACAAAAAAACAGGTATTAGATAAACAACAGGGGATTGAAGAATGAGCATAATTGATCTCGTAAAAAATACACTGATTGGACAAAATCGCTATCATCTTAATGTACAAGGATGTGATGTTTTATTTGATGTAGAACACTTCACAGGACGCGAAGCAATAAGTGATACCTACCATTATCAAATTACCTTTACTTGCCAAGCTCAAGATTTACAGCCACAACAACTCTTGCGTCGTAGTGCAACCTTATCTTTTACACCGCCAATTAACAGTATTACCGATTTGGCAACACAAGAGCCCCTCACCAAACAAGTTCATGGTGTTATCACACAATTTCGGCGTTTATCTGGATCTGTGGATGAAGCGCGTTATCAACTTGTTATTGAGCCTGTCTTTGCATTATTACGTCATCAAATCCGCTCTCATCGATTTTTCCTCAATCAATCTGTGCCTGATGTTGTAAGCCAAATTTTACGTGAGCATAATTTTAAAGATTGGGAGTTTGAATTTACACTTAAAAATGAATATCCCAAACGCGAGCAAATTAATCAATACAATGAAAGTGATCGTCAATTTATAGAACGACTATTAAGTGAAGTCGGTATTTTTTACTCATTCTATTTGCAAGACCAAACACAAACTGAAGTTATCCATTTTGCCGATCGCCAAAGTGCTTATATCTTTGATAAAACATTACCACTCAATAGCCCTTCCGGTATGAGCGATAACCACCAAGAAAGTGTGTGGGGATTATCATTACACCATCAAGTGGTCGAACAAAATGTATTAACAAAAGACTATAACCATCGACAAGCGCAAGACACATTATTATCTGCGGTTGCTGATATGACACGTGGTGAAGGTGATGAAATCCACTATGGTGAAGTTTATCATTACCAAGCAAGACATCTTACTCGTGGCGATAAACTCACACCTGAAGCAGAAACTGCTAACTTTTGGGCAAGACTCGATCATGAACGTTTTCTTACTCGACAAACTCGCTTAAAAGGCGAAAGTAATGCCGACTTTTTATCACCGCTTCAAGTGCTTTCTATCACTGATAACGCAATACCTTCATCATTACCGTCTGTGTTTCAATCACCGATTTTAATCACTCGCCTACGCTTTAGTGGTGGTCGAGAAAAAGCACTACAAGTACGGTTTAATGCCATTCCTTACAGTGAAACACTGTGCTGGCGTCCAGTTGTTAAACCTCGTCCAATTATTACAGGCACACTGACTGCGCGTATTACTAGTGCAAAAGATAACGATATTTACGCCCACCAAAATGAACACGGTTTTTATTGGGTAAAATTTGATGCTGACCGTGATGAAAAACCCATGGGTTATGAAAGTATGCCAGTACGTTTGGCAAAACCTTATGCAGGTGATACCTATGGGATGCATTTTCCGTTAATTCAAGGTACTGAAGTCGCTATCGCCTTTCATGAGGGCGACCCAGACCGACCTTATATCGCCCATGCATTGCATGATTCGCGTCATCCCGATCATGTAACGGATAGAAACAATACACGTAATGTTATTCGTACTCCTGCAAATAATAAGCTGCGAATGGAAGATAAACGCGGTGAAGAGCATATTAAACTCAGTACCGAATATGGGGGTAAATCTCAATTAAATTTAGGTCATATTGTCGATGCCAATCGTGATAAACGTGGTGAAGGTTTTGAGTTACGCACTGATAGTTGGGGAGCAATAAGAGCAGGTAAAGGATTGTTTATTAGTGCAGATAATCAAGCCAAAGCAGGTGGTGAAGTGCTGGCAATGGAGGAGGCTCAGTCACAACTCACTGCTGCATTAATAGAAATGCAAACCTTAACCAAAAGTGCAGAACATGCTAGTGCTCTCGCTTCTAATATCCGGCAACAGCAAGAAAGCCTAGAGAAAAAATTAATCCAATTAAAAAAATCAGTGCTCTTAGCCACTGCCCCTGACGGAATAGCACTAACCAGTGGCGATAATTTACAACTATCGGCTGAAGAAAATCTCACTCTAACAGCAAACCAACAAGTTGATATTGGTGCATTTAAAAAATTCACGTTAGCAGCTGGCGAAATGATGAGTTTCTTTTCCAGAATGGGAGCAAAAATTTTCACCAAAACTGGTGACATTGAAATTCAAGCACAAGATGGTCGGCTATCAACATGGTCTACACAAGATTCAATAATAAGTAGTGGTAAAAAAATGGTGTTATCAGCTCAAGAGGAACTACTCTTATCTTGTGGTGGTGGATATATACGAATTAAAGATGGTGATGTGGAAATTGGAGGACCTGGAAAGTTATTAATTAAAAATAATGGCATTCAAAAATTAGGTCCACAAAGTGTAGAAAGTGCCATGAAATCTTTTTCACCAGAAGAATTTAGTGAATGGTTCGTTATTAAAAACCCTCTTTCGGGAGAACCGATTGCTAATCAGCGTTATCAAATTACATTACCTAGTGGCGAAATTATAAAAGGCATTTCTGACTCCGAAGGTAAAACAACTCGTATAAATTCTAATGCAATAAACGATATTCTAATTAAATTATTACCTTATGGAGAAAATGAATAATGCGATACAAGTTATCCTATTTTTTTATTTTACTCTTGTCTACATCGACTCTTTCTGGCTGTTTATCATTAAAAGAAAAAGCCGCGATTAAAGCGGAACAAGATAAAATTGAACAACAGCGCCAATTAGAGGAATTACGAAAAACATTTAAATCCCCGGTGGTTATTTACCGTATTGATGACCATCGCTTTTTTACCCTCGAAGAATTTAATGAAAAACGCGAAGGCTATACGTTTTATAACAACACACAAACTCAAGCTCACTTTAAAGTGTATAACGGTTCGGCATGTAACTTTCGTGGACGACTAATTTGGGCGGCTACACAGGATGACTATATTGCTTTTCCTGCTGTGGATAGTAATTGGGAAGGCTGCGCAGGACGTCGAGATGCCTGCCAAAGCTCGATTTTACGCTATTATAGAGGTGAGCTGGTTCCACTAATTACTCCGGTGGGTAATAAAACACTTAATCCCGTTAATGAAATGAGAAAATTTACCCTTGTGGTGACAGATACCCATTTTTATATTGGAAAAAGCTACAGTTCTTCTCCTCAGAAAGAATCATTAAGTAACTTATCCTGGGATAAGTACCCTTACCCAACACTCGAAGAAGTGGAAAATAATACATCGAAACCCCATACATTAGAAGCTCCCAATCTAGAAATGAAAACTCCTTCAGGACAAACTCAATTTGATTGCAGTGATCCCTCTATTTCCCCAATGTCAAAGTTAGGTGACTATGGGCGAGATTATAGAATTAAAAAATAGAGTTTCTTTTTTATATTCTTATTATTCATTGAAAAAACAAAAGGTAAAAATGTGCCCAAAAAACACCCTCCATTTGTTAAAAAACAAAAAGTACCTTAACTAACCCACACAAAAATAATGGTAAAATAAAAACAGCATAATGATTAATAAGGATAAGCCATGTTCGTTAAATTATTAAAATTACCTTTTATTGTTATTATTAGCACCACCTTACTTTCTGGCTGTTTATCATTAAAAGAAAAAGCCGCAATTAAAGCGGAACAAGATAAGATTGAACAGCAACGTCAATTAGAAGAGTTACGAAAAACATTTAAGCCTCCAGTGGTTATTTATCGTATTGACGACCATCGATTTTTTACCCTCGAAGAATTTAATGAAAAACGCGAAGGCTATACGTTTTATAACAACACACAAACTCAAGCTCACTTTAAAGTGTATAACGGTTCGGCATGTAACTTTCGTGGACGACTAATTTGGGCGGCTACACAGGATGACTATATTGCTTTTCCTGCTGTGGATAGTAATTGGGAAGGCTGTGCAGGACGTCGAGATGCCTGCCAAAGCTCGATTTTACTCTATTTCAAAGGAAAGTTTGTTCCACTTGTTGCACCAATGGGTAGTAAAACACTTAATCCCGTTAATGAAGCAAGAAAATTTACCCTTGTAGTCACTGATACCCATTATTATATAGGCAGAAGTTATAGTAATTCTCCACAAGAAGACCCTTTAACCAATTTATATTGGGAAAAAGAACCTTATCCTACTTTTGAAGAAGTAGAAAATAAAACGTGGAAATCATTTGTTAAAGAAGCGCCCAATCCAGAAATAAAAACTCCTTCAGGACAAACTCAATTTGATTGCAGTGATCCCTCTATTTCCCCGATGTCAAAGTTAGGTGACTATGGCGTGGATTATCAGTTAGTAAAATAAATTTATTTTAATACTCACCCTTCTCTATTCTATTTAAAAGATAAACGTGATGAACCAAGATAATACAAAAACGACCCGGTGGTTAAAACCCAAAGAATGCCTTGATGGTACCCAAGAATGGAAATCAAGCACTCATGCTTCTGATATCGGTGGAGAAATTCATGTTAAACCTCATTTACCCGGTATTATTATTTTTGTTCATGGAGTTAACTCTGAAGGGGAATGGTATGAGGATGCCGAAGAATATTTATGTGAAGGACTCAATAAACGATTAAATCTCCCTGAGGAATTTAAATTAATACCTAATGAATATTATAAAAATGAATTTAAAGCTAATAAAAACAATATTGAAAATAGTCGCTATAATATTCAGCATAACTCACACGAAATAAAAAAATTACATAACTCCCCCATTATTCGTTTTTATTGGGGATACCGTGCTAATGATAATGAAATAGGAAAATACAATATTCCATTAAAAAATAAAAAAGGAGATAGTCACCTTCGATTAAAAAAAAATATTATAACAAAACCAGATGATGATAAAAATTCAGAAGAAGAGGATTTTATTAAAGCAAGTTATCAAGAATACTCTGCCTTATCTGTACCCAAAACAGATCATTATGACCCATACTTTCCACTAACTAGCGCTAAAGAAAAAAGTTTATTTATTTCTCAAAAATTATCTCAAAGATATGGTCCTTTCTATTGGAATGGTGGCCCTTTTCAAAATGGGACTAATCAGTTATTCAGCTTATGGAGCAAATACGGTTTCTCTGGAAGTGTAGCAGCTTTTATTGATTTACAATGGTTTAATCCTGAATCAGATCGATTATTAACAGACAGTCCTCCACGCAATTACTATGCTCATGCCGTGGAAAGACTGTCGAAATTGATCGCAATGATCCGAGAGTATAATCCTCACGATACTATCAGTGTGATTTCCCATAGCCAAGGCACCATGATTGCCTTAGCCGCTGCTGCCATTGAAGCACCAGATGCACTTTTTGTGTTAAATTCTCCTTATGCTTTACATGATTACAGCTTAAATGCTGTCTCTTATCCTCTTAGTGAACAAATTAGTGCTGAACAACGAGAAGCTACCCTTCAGGCCATTATTAATAAGGTCGCTGAAAATAAAGATAAGCTTAAAAATCATCCCTGTGGATATAAAGGTCTTGTTGTGGGGCTAAATGAGGAGGGAAAAAGTTGGTCACCTAAAGATAAAATTCGAAAAGTAAATGATAACAATGCGACCTCACAAGACTGCTCACTTAAATTAACTGAAAATAATTTTATTCAAGAAAGAGATAACCATGGAAGAACCTATATTTATTGTAATCCTCATGATCGTGTGATGGGAGCGGGTCCCCTTCGTAGTATTGGCTGGAATGGTATTCCTAATATATTTAATTGCGAAACAAAACAATATTCTTTCTCACCATTTTTTACTAGCCAAGAAGAATGTACATTATATGTCCGTATATTAGGTAGAAATATGCCTTGTGGAGGCCCTCCAAATTCACCGACAGATGCCAATAAAAGTACTATTTTTTGTGATCACAAAAGCCGATATTGTGATGGAACTTCTTTTTGGGAAAATAATACTGAGCCTAAGCATTATTTGGCATGGCCCAAACCCGATAAGAATACCAAAATTTATATTAATGGTCCCGAAGTGCCTAACCCCATCCAAAGCAATGAAATGCTAGAATTTGATGAAACTTATACAAATGGTATTACTGATTTTAAAACTGCAAGCGAAAATAAAGGATTATATGGCTATGGGTTTGGTCAAGTTCATCCGAAAAAAAATCAACCTATTGATTCTGACTATTATTATTTAATTGATTTTTATGATTATGATCGGATCCAAGTATCTTTAACTGATGAAGAGAAAAACGCACGTGGCGATGATCCTAATCTTCATGCAAGTGAAAAAAATGATACTCATCGGTTCGAAACACTGAAAGAGAGTCGTGACCGGTTTCGTACTTATATACAACGAGGCACTGACCATAGTTCATTACCTAAAGATGAAAATTTTTTAAAGCGCGTTGTCGCTTATGATTTACCGATTGGTTATTGCGAAATAGGCAAATCTCCAGAAAAAATGAATAAATTAAGAAAGTTTGCTGATTGGCAGAGTGGTTTAGATGATTATATGGTAAGTGGAGAATTAACTCCTTTCGAGATGCCCGATATTATAAAAAATCCTTTAAATAAAAAATAATTTCCACTTAAATTAAAAACCTGAAATAAGCTAATAATTAATAAGGATAAACCATGTTAATTAATTTATTTAAATTACCATTTATTTTTATTATTAGCACTACCTTACTTTCTGGCTGTTTATCATTAAAAGAAAAAGCCACTATAAAAATGCTAGAAGATGATTTAATTCATCTACATTCAATTCTTGAAGAAGCCAAAAATCTGGCACCACCCAGTATTATTTATCGTATTGATGAATATCGTTTTTTTACACTAGAACAATATAACCAGAAACGAGGAGGAATGACTTACTACAACAATACACAAAAAGGTATTCATCAAAAAATTCTGGATTCGTCAGCTTGCCGCTATAAAGGTCGATTAATTTGGTCAACTGATAGAGATGATGCTTTCGCTTTTCCTTCCGTACTGAGTAGCCGATATAGTCAATGCGTGGGAACAAAATATGGATGCATCAATGTTATTTTAGTCACATTAAATGGAGGAAAAAAATTTGCTCCTACAAATGCCGGCTTTGGTATTACGACTTATGATCCTGAATATTACTCTGCTAATTTTGATATTATTGTCACATCAGATGGCTTCTATTTAGGTAAGTCTTCTTATAGACAACAAATGGATGAACTTGATTCCCCTTGGTGGCGTGTATTTTATTTTTCATCGACTAAATTAAATTATGTTCATGATAATTGGGGAGAAGAAAAAAATCCGCCTAAAGGGCTCAAAACACCCTCCGGACAAACTCGTTTTGATTGTAGTGATCCAGCTATTTATCCTATATCAAAATAAAGGAAGATTTTATGAATAATAGTGATAATAAAGAGACTACCCGTTGGTTAAAAGAGAAAATGTGTCTTGATGGTTCTTACTATTGGCAATCCTGTACTAATGCAACAAATATTGGTGGTGAAATACATGTAAAACCTAATTTACCTAGTATCATTATTCTTGTTCATGGTGTTCATTCAGAAGGAGAATGGTATTCCACTGCGGAAGAAAATATATGTAATGGATTAAATGAAAGATTAAACTTAACCAATACACCTTATAAACTAACAGCTAATACGTATTATCAACCTACTTTTGTATTAGATAAAAATAACCTTGACGATAGCCATTATACTTATGAAGAGCCTATTCGAATTTTAAAAAAAATAGGTAATTCCCCAATTATTCGATTCCATTGGGGATATCGCTCAGATGATGATAAATGGGATGACTATAAAATACCTTTAAAAAATATAGCGGGCGAAAGTTACCATCAATTAAAACACGCAATAGTTAATCCAGAATATAGCTCTGCCGACCAAAATAAATGGACATTAGAAGATAAAGAAAAATATCGTATTGCTGAAGAGTACCAATCACTCTCATTTAAAAAACGTAAAATATTTATTTATGAAAAATTAAAAGATAAAGGTCCATTTTTATGGGAAGGTGGTCCATTCCAAAATGGTTGTAATCACCTTAAAAGCTTATGGAGTGAGTATGGCTTTAGTAGCTGGCCTAAGCTATGGGCAACAATTCCTTTTCCTGCTCCATTTCCTATACCAGTTAATGTTCAAGCATTTAACCCTGAAACAGATACTTTACTTACTTCTTCGCCATCTCGACAATATTTTGCTCATGCAGCAGGACGGCTAGCCAAATTAATAGCACAAATAAGAAAGAACAATAAAGATGACACCGTCACTGTAGTTTCTCATAGCCAAGGTACAATGATTGCACTAGCGGCTTGCGCAATTGAAGCTCCAGATGCACTATTTGTATTAAACTCACCTTATGCCATAGAAGATAAAACATTAAATACATTTTCTTATCCTTTAAGTGAAAACATTGATAGGGATACAAGAATAGCAACGTTAAAAAAGATCATTGATAAAATTGCAGAAAATAAAAACAAACTCAAAAACAATAAAAATAATTTAATTGTTGGATTAACTGAACAGAAAAAAAATTGGACACCTTTTAATACAGAGATAAGTAGAAAAATAAACGTAGAAACACCATCAAAAAAGATTAATAGTATAAAAATAGAGAATGCTGGCACAGTTCAAGAACGAGATAATCATGGAAATACTTATATTTATTGTAATCCTCATGATAGAGTCATGGGCTCATCTCCATTAGGATCAATTGGTTGGAGTGCTATTCCTAATATTACACAACATGGTCAAACACAGCCACATCCTATATTCTCCTCTTGTAAAACTCTATTTGTTCGCATGTTAGCACGCAATACACCTTGCGGAGAAAAACCCGACCCTCAAAATGGTACCTTTACTGTATTTACAGATAAAAATGGAAAGTTTAGAGATGGCTATCCATTTTGGGATAATAAAACAGCCATAATAGATAGTTTTGTATGGCCTGAACCTGAAAAAAATATGTTTCTAAATATTAATGCACCCGAAGTTCCTAATCCTATAAAGGATTATGAGCAAAAAAATTTCGATGTTGGTTTTTTAGATAGTGATGAGCCTCCTAAAAAATTTGGAGGTGTTATATATAAAAATAACCAATATGAACCTGTTACTAGAGAATATTATTATCTAAAATATTTATACTCTTATGAGAATCGGATCTTAGTTGAATTAACCGATAAAGAAAAAAATAAATTAAGGAAAGACCCTCTAGCTACACCCAATGAGAAAAATGTATCAAAAAGATATGAAACCATGGATGAAATGAGAATACGTATAAGAGATTATATTTGCCGCCCTAATGATCACGGTACTTTACCTCTAAATGTTCATTTACTACATCGAATCTTAGCCTTCGATTTACCTATTGGGCATTGTTCTCAAGCTAATAATCCTGAAATGATGGCTGAATTACGTCGCCAAGCAGACTGGTTGAGTAATGGTGGTGATGAATATGTGAAAACCGGAAAATTAGATCTTCCTGATATACCAGAAGAAATATCCAATCCCGATTTATCAAAAATTTAATAATTTATTTAGAGAAAATAAAATGAAAAATATCATTCGATTAGGTGATCCAACCTCTCATGGAGGACACGTAATATCATCGAGCTCTACTCTTATTATTAATGGGAAAAAAGCTACGCTTCTTTATGATATTGTCTCATGTCCTCTACATGGGGATAATCAAATCATTGAAAGTAGTTCACATTATAATGAGAATGGTAAAGGAATTGTGTTTGATGGTTGTAAAACACAATGTGGAGCTATTGTTTATTCAAGTTGTAATGATATGGAAATATAAATGAAAAATTGGATACCTCCTCACAATCCGCCACCTTGGGAAAATAAACCATTCCCATTATTAACTTTAAGCAGCTTTATAATATTTATAAATGCAGTTTATTTTTTAATTTTAAAATTTTCGTTAAAAATTGATTTTAAAAGCTATATAACGAGTAACGATGGTTTTATATTATCTTCAATTATTTTCCTTTTTACATTATTTTTAGTGTCTATCTATGTCTTATTTTGGGAGATAAAAAAAACACTATATATTTACTGGTGCTTTTGGCAAGCAGATTTATTGACTAAATGGATCAAATCCAAACAAGATAAATTATATTTAATCTATTCGAATATAATATCTCACAACTTAACAATCATTTCTGACTTCAATAACGAAAGTTCATTTGAAAAAGCAGAACCAAGCAGTAAATTAATACATTTAGAAAGAGAAGATATTGTTGGTGAAGAAAGATTTTTTTATATTGTAAAACTCTTAACAAATAGCATTAAAGATATAAAACTCAGTAAAAAAGAAAAGTATTTTGTTATAATAAATAGTTTATTTGAACAGAGTGACTTCATAAAAGATAAAATAAAATCTTTTCTAAATGGCTATCTAAGTAATTATGAAATCATCTTTCAAGCCAAACCAAACTATAACAATCAATTTAATGCAATTAAAAATAAAAAATCAATCACACTTATTTTCTCAATAAATTACTATGCATTAAATACTAATGAAAAAAATGAGTTTTCAAGTTTAATTATACTTTCCTCTAGTAAAGGAAAAGAATTTTTAAAACTTTTTCAACCAATGCCATTTAAAATAGAAAATATAGATGAAAACATTAAAGCAATATCAATAATTCAACAGCAACAGAATAAAAATATAAAACAAGTTAATTTTATTGATATTGAAAAAGAAAATTCAAATAACATCATGTCAATTTTAAGAAGCGATAATAGTTATCAGTTATCCTTAGAAACCTATACTCAAGGTTATTTTTTTAATGAAAATATAGATAATTATAAAGAATTATCTATATATCATTTATTAGCTCTTATTTACTTATCAAATTTTAAAGATACTAGTCAGTTTTTATTTTATAAATTAGATAAAAACTATTACTGCCAAACAATAGGAGTTCAAAAATCACACATTGACAATCATTACTTGAACATACCAAAACCATCATTTCCACTAGGTACGCTTCTGGTTGGTTTTTTTGCTCTTACTTCTGTCATTTTTAATAACATAATTAACCAAACTGAATTTAACAGTGAAAGAATAATAATTACGTCAACCTCCTTTCTTTTTACTATCATAATAATTAGTGTAATTAAAAAAATTTATATTGTTTTTTACTGGAAAATTCATTTTTTAAAAACGCTTAACAAAAAATGGAATTTATAATGAAATCAAAAATAACACGCTATATTTCACTCTTTGTCATTATTTCAATAATTTCATTGGCTACAATTGTGTTCTTATTTATTATTTTCAATAAAACATCCATAACAGCAACTCAATCGTACTTAATGATTGGTTCAGTTATTTTCTCCTTAATAGTGCTTTTTTTCCTTTCTCGTTACTTTAAACCTAATATAATTATAGATATTGAAGATAATGATAAAAAAGATAAGATAAATAAAAAGAATGACAGAGTAAATGATTGGAATAAATATATAAAAGAAAATTACTCATTTACTTACAAGTCAAAATTATCAATCCAACTCCTCATAGGCACCTCAGCTTCTATCGAAAAACTGGCTCCTAATCTAACAGCGGACATCTGGCAAGAAAACAATGGGACGTTACTTATCTATGGTGGCGATATCCATCAAAGTATTGATGAAAATTTAATTCAAGATTTAAAACAACTGCGCCGACGTCGTCCGCTCGATGCGGTTATTTGGGTGTCAGAAAATAACTTATCGCAACAACCGCTTGGTCATTCCTTATTTAATCACTTAAATCCGACCAATACAGACACAGCTAGCCGTTATTTCCACCAGCTATTTCGTCAATTACGCTGGCAAGCCCCCATTTGGCTTTGGAATATCAGTAATAACGGTGAAATAACAACAAATGAAGCCCCCACAGTCCTTTATTCAGCACCTTTAAAAGCGACATCTGAAATACTTTCTAATGATTTAAAAACGCTTTTACCGGCACTAGTGGAACAAGGCACACACGCTGTCTTGCATAACCCAACACACACTTACCTACTAGCATTAGCGCGTTTTCTTCAACATGAAGGATGTGAAAAACTCGCCAATAACTTGACTCCGCTTTTATCGGGTTATCGCTCGTTGCCGTTCGCTGGCGTACTCTTTAGTACACCTATTGATGAGAATGTGTCTGCAACTTCATCAACGAATAATCAGTGGACATCAAATCCCCATTGGAAAGCGTTAATTACAGCAAATTCACAACTACCCTATCAGTTAAAAGCCTCGCCTTTAGGTCTAAATTCCAAACGTATTTTGCAATATACCGTTGCAACCGCCATGACACTCTGGGGTGTTGGCATGGTAGTTTCTTACTTTATGAATCGCCAATTAATTACCCAAAGCCAACAACAAGCGCAGTTAGCAACAGACAATCATCAATCTGAATTTACCCGCCTACAGGCACAATATGGCTTACAACAAACCTTAGGTTTATTAAGTCATCGTGAGAAAACCTCTGTTCCATTTTGGCTACGATTTGGATTAAGCAGTAATAACGCATTGCTCAGCCATCTATGGCCAGTTTATAGCCAATCCATGTTGCCGTTATTACGCGATTCAACACAACAACATCTTGAAAATTATCTTCACGCATTTATGCAGTTCCCACCAGAAAGTGCAGAACGAAGTGAAGGTGCTCAATCCGCTTATCAAGCCTTAAAAGCCTATTTGATGATGGGTGATCCTTCCCGTATTGATCCTACATTCTTCACTGAAAGTGCATTACGTATTTGGCCCGAATATAACGGATTAAAAGAAGGGGAATGGCAAACATTAGGCACTGAATTATTAACCTTCTATGCCTCTCAATTGCCTTATCACAATGAATGGACAATCAAGCCTAATCGAACTTTAGTTGCCGGAAGCCGAACTATTCTTATTCGCCAAATTGGTCAACGTAATGGCGAGTCTGCGCTGTACCAAAAAATCTTACAACAAGCACAGCATAACTTTGCGGATATGACGTTAGATGATATGACCGGTGATACGGATGTCAGTTTCTTATTAAGTTCAGCAGAGACGGTACCCGGTATTTTTACACGTAAAGCATGGGAAGAATCGATTGAACCGGCGATTAAAAAAGCGGTTCATGAGAGACGAGAAGAAATAGATTGGGTGTTAAGTGACACACAAAAAGAGACCGATATTGATATCTCACCTGAAAAACTCCAGCAAAATCTCACAGAACGCTATTTTAATGATTTTTCAGGCAGTTGGTTAAGTTTCCTCAATGGGTTGCAGTGGCGAGAAACACAAAGTCTCTCCGATACCATTGATCAACTCACCTTAATGAGCGATGTCAGACAATCCCCCATTATTGCCTTAATGAATACACTTTCTTACCAAGGTAAAACGGGGCGCCAACAAGAAAAACTAGCGGACTCCTTTGTTAACTCAGCCAAAGATTTATTAAACAAAGAACAACAACCGGTTATTAGTCAAAAAGCGGAATTTACCGGCCCTCTAGAGCCTGTTTTTGCGCCAATACTGGCATTTACCGATCCTCAATCTTCAACGCAAAACAGTGATGCGTTAAGCCTGCAAGCCTATCTCACTCGCGTAACTCGAGTTCGCTTAAAACTTCAACAAGTTGTTAATGCCCCCGATCCACAAGCCATGTCTCAAGCATTGGCTCGAAGTGTTTTTGAAGGAAAAACCGTCGATTTATCAGAAACGCAAGATTACGGTAGCTTAATCGCGGCAAGCTTTGGGCAAGAATGGAATAGCTTTGGTGAGACATTGCTTGTGCAGCCCATGTCTCAAGCATGGCAACAGTTATTAGCGCCCACTTCACAAGGTATCAACACTCAATGGCGAAATGCCGTTGTTAATGACTGGAATATGGCGTTTGGTGGTCGCTATCCACTCAAAAATACGCAAAGTGAAATCTCATTACCTTTAATGGCGCAATATCTACGCCCTGATAATGGTCGTATTCAGCGCTTCCTTGAAACTCACCTTAACGGTGTTTTACATAAAGAAGGTACGCACTGGGTACCCGATACCACGAATGCACAAGGCTTGACCTTTAACCCTGAGTTCTTAAAAGCCTTAGATAAACTAAGCTATCTCGGTGATGTCGTTTTTGCGAATGGTGAAGCGCGTCTTTATTTTGAGTTACGTCCAGGTACATCACCTGACATTATGCAAACCCACCTAATGATAGATAAACAATCTCTTATCTATGATAACCAACAACCTCAATGGCAACGCTTTGTTTGGCCAGCTGATACCGTTGCCTCTGGCGCATCACTCAGTTGGATCACCACCAATACAGGGACACGTATTTATGGTGATTATCGTGGCGTCTGGGGCATTATTCGTTTATTGGAAGATGCCCAAATTGCCCCTTATGCCGGCAGCACCAGTAGTTACTCTGTCAGTTGGAAAACCTTAAACGGGCAGTCCCTAAACTATACCTTAAGAACTGAAATGGGCGATGGCCCAATCGCACTCTTGCAACTACGCAATTTTGTTTTACCAGAAAAGATTTTTTTAGATTAAATAAAAATCACATTCTCTATTATCTCAAAAGGAAATACGCTCACTATGTCCTTATTGGATACCTTAATTTCATCATGCTTTGCTGATGATACAAACAAAATGCAACAACTTGCTCAACAACAAATCGCTTTATGGGATCGTTGGTTATTACCGATTACCCCTAATCAACCTGTGGGTGATGATCCCAGTTATGAAGATGACTTTGAGCGAATGAAAGAAGAAGTCAATAAGCTCTCTGGCGCAGATACTGAACTGATTTGTTTACTTGCTGAAAAATTACTGCTCAATTCCTGCAAAGATGTGCGCGTGGTGACTTATTATATTTGGGCACGCTTACACAAAGAAGGTGAACACGGGCTTGCCGATTCTTTAGGGCTTTTAAGTGGGTTACTTATTCGCTATCACGACACGCTATTACCTAGCCGAGCCACGAGTAGAAAATCTGCTTTAGAGTGGTTATCAGGACAACGTGTTTTAGATAGCTTATCGCTTTATCCTGAAGTCGAACGTCATGAGTTTTCTCGTATTATCGCCTTATTAGCCACCATTGAAACGGAGCTTGAAACATGGAATGAAGCTGAAAGACCGCAGCTTGCAGGATTACATCAAGCACTCGAAAAACGCCTTGCTCAGTCTGGTGGCACAAGTTCATTAGTACCACAAAATATCAGCAGAAATGAATCCGCTTATAACTCGTCTTCAACGCCCTCTTCTTTATCACAAAGCACGCCAATAGAAACAATACAATCAGGTCGCGAATTATTAGATCAATCTAAAATGCTTGCTAACTACTTACGCAATCAACCTAACGGCTGGTTAGCTGGGCATAGATTAATGAAAGTAGTGAGATGGGATACGCTTCATCAACTTCCCCCACAAGATCAGCAAGGTTGTACTCGCCTTTCTCCCCCAAGAACGGATGCAAGAGCACAACTTAAACGCCTTTATTTACAACAAAGTTGGGGTGAACTTGCAGAACAAGCTGATAAGCTTTTTGCAGAAGGTGTTAACCATTTTTGGTTAGATGTACAGTGGTATCTCTATCAAGCACTCAGTAAATCACCTGCTCCTTGGAATGCATGGTCTGACATTATAAAAAACGATTTAAAACAGTTCCTTATCCGCCTTCCTGATTTAGAGAACTTATCATGGGAAGACGGTACGCCCTTTGCCGATGAAGTAACATTAAGTTGGATCAAACAACATGTTATGGAAGAAAACTTTGATGCCATGCAAGGGTTATCAAATAGTTACTCTCACCAATCTGAAGATGAACCGATATTGGCATTAGAAACTGAAGCTATCACACAAGCGGATAATGAAGGTATAGAGGTTGCACTAAAATGGCTACAACACCGTCCTGATATCAGCACTTCAAGACAAAAATGGTTATTAAACCTCGTTATGGCGCGAGTAGCAGAACAATTTGCTCGTCACGATCTGGCATTAAACTTATTACGAGAACTCGATAAAAAAGCGCTTTCAATGTCATTAACACAATGGGAGCCTAACTATATTTTTGAAGTGAAAGCACGGCAACTTCATCTTTACCGAGCAAAAATCCAACGTAACACCTCAGATAAATCCCATATAGAACAACAAATGGAACTGTTACTCAGTGAATTAACTGCTATCGATCCCGTTCGCTCTGCGATTTTATATTCTTAATCTTTTACTCGACAAATCAAGGTATCAAATTAATGGATGATTTAACCCTTCGCTATTTTGATGCAGAAATGCGCTATCTTAGAGAAGCTGCAAAAGAGTTTGCACAAGCACACCCCGATAGAGCTGCGATGCTCGATTTAGATAAAGCAGGTACGCCCGATCCTTTTGTTGAGCGCTTATTTGAAGGCTTTGCTTTCTCAATGGGGCAATTAAGACAAAAAATTGATGATGATTTGCCTGAATTAACAGAAGGTCTTGTCAGCTTATTATGGCCTCACTATTTACAAACAATCCCTTCACTATCAATTGTTGAATTGGCTCCAGATATTCAAAAAATGAAAATAGCAGATAAGATCCCTGCTCAATTTGAGGTTCTTTCTCGCCCTATTGGTCCTAAAAAAACGATTTGTCATTATCGAACAACTCAAGATTTAACGCTCAATCCAATAAAAATTGTCGCTGTAAATTTAACGACTGAGCCCGATGGTCGCTCAATTATTCGACTGAGATTTAAATGCAGTGAAATGATTAATTGGTCTGAAATTAGCCTTCATAAACTCTCATTTTATTTATCTGGCGATATTCCGACAACCAATGCACTGCATTTGGCATTAACTAAACAAGTTGCAAAAACTTATCTAAAACTTCCTCAATCAAAAGATAGAATAGCAATCCCTCTCTATTTTTCACCGGGAGGATTTCAGGATACAGACACTCTTTGGCCTAAAGGAGATACCACATTTAGTGGTTATCAATTATTACTTGAATACTTTTCTTTCCGTGAAAAGTTTATGTTTGTTTCACTTAATGGATTAGATGATATTCATTTTCCTGAAGAAACATCTGAGTTTGAATTAGATCTTGTTCTCAATACATTATGGGATAACTCTCTTACATTAAATGAAGAAAATATCCGTTTACATTGTGTGCCGGTTATTAACCTTTTCAATATAGAAGCTGATCCACTCACTGTTAATGGATTAGAAAGTGAATATTTATTACGACCGCGTCGTGTTCAAGATGGACACACTGAAATCTATAGTGTTGATAGCGTACATGGCTCTCAACGTACAAATGAAGCGATTTATGTACCATTTACCAGCTTTCGCCATCGTGGAGGCATGTTACGACATAATGCACCTGAACGTTATTATCATACCAGAGTAAAGCGTGGTGTTACGGGGCTTCATGATACTTGGCTTATATTAGGAGGAGAAAAACAAGAGATTGATTTATCAACTCAGACAGAAACCCTTTCATTGCAACTCACGGGTACTAATGGGCAATTACCGCGCAAAGCACTGCAAAGTACCTTACTTGATAGAACAGAACAAACCTTACAAATCCCACTCACTATATGTAATTTATGTAAGCCAACACTTCCTCTTTATCCTCCTTCTGAAGATCGTTTCCACTGGCGAGTGTTGAGTCATTTAGGTTCAAGCTTTCTTAACATGATGGATAATGCTGAAGTACTACGAGGCACTCTCGCACTTTATGATTGGCGAGATGATGATATGAACCACCGAAAACTCGACGCCATTATTCATGTTGAACATCATTTAATTGAACGCTTTGAAAAAGGTTTTTTGCAACGAGGTATTGATATCGAAGTCACGATTGATAGCAATGGTTTTAATGGTGAAGGTGATATTCATTTATTTGGTGAAATGCTTAACCGCTTTTTTGCACTTTATGCCGATGTTCATCTTTTTAATCAATTAACACTGATTATCTTGCCAACAGGAAAACGAATTCAATGGAAAGAAAGCCACAACCCACAGCTGCCCCGTTAATTCAGGCATTAGGCAAAAAATTACCTTATGTGAATTTCTATCGTTTTTGTCAATTACTTGAAAAAACCAGCCCCGAATTACCTGAATTAGGAAGTTCTCATGATCCAAAAACCGATCCTATTCGCTTTCGACCACATCGTGGTATGGGCTTTCCTGCGACAGAACTCAAAGGAACTGATCCTCTAGATAAATACCGAAAAAGCACAATACCAAGCTTACATACTACCTTTTTGGGGCTTTATGGTATCACATCACCACTTCCAACATCTTACCTTGACGATATTGCACAATACCGAGATGGTACGGATTCACTCACTGATTTTTTAGATATCTTTAACCATCGCCTGACGACTCAGTTTTATCGGATCTGGCGCAAATACTCTTATCCCGCCACCTTTGGGGAAGGCGGATCAGATAAAACATCACAATATCTTTATGGCTTAATTGGTTTAGGTATTCCGGGCTGTGCAAATCATGTGCAATCCCCCCTATCTCGATTTTTAGCACTGTTAGGGATCTTGCGTTTACCAACACGTACAGCCGAAGGCATTAGCGCGTTAGTAAAATTATTAGCACCATCGACGAAAGTCAGCATTGCGCCTCATGATCCTCGAAGAATTGCACTAGATGCCCCCACAATCATGTCGTGCTTACAACCGATAACATTAGAAAATAAACCTGTTTTAGGTCGCTATGCTATTGATGTAAATAGCCAAGTATTAATAAAACTACATACTGAAAATAAGGAAGAAGCAAAAGGCTGGTTACCTGATGGCAGTATTTATCAAGACTTTATGGCACTGCTTCGTGTTTATTTAGGCTCAAGAGTTAATGCGCGGCTCCGTTTAACATTACCTCGAAACTTATTACCTGATGCAACATTGAGCACCTCTAAAAACCAAGGTGTGCAATTAGGTAGAACCGCCGTCATGCGACCTCACAACCAAATTGAAACACTAACCGCATCTTTTATCACCATTGGACTTGGCTTTTACCAATATCTAACCCCTCGCACTCAACATTATAAAAGTGATGAATATGGCAATTATCAATTTTAAATCACAAATACTTTTTTCTCGCGCCCACCGACTAGCACTGTTATTTATAGCAACATTTGCAATCGCGGGTTGCGGTTTAACTCAAACCATCAGTGATGGTACTGTCTCTTTAACTAAGTCTATTTTTTATAAACAAATCAAAATATTGCATTTAGATTTTACTGCAAGAGAAGCACTTAATACCGATGATAATGGTTCATCACTTTCCGTTATTGTTCGAGTATTCCAACTAAAATCAGCAGATACTTTTAATGATAGTGATTACCTCTCACTATTTAATCAAAATAACGATGTTTTAAAATCCTCTTTATTAGCACAAAAAGATTTACGCATTCGACCAGGTGAATCTATTTCTTTAGATATGCCAATGGAGAAAGAAACCGAATTTGTCGCTATTGCCACGATGTTTCACACACCTGACGAAGCTAAAAATAACTGGCGAATTGTTATTCCTAAAAATGAACTCGATCCTGATAAAGCACGTAAAATTGAACTTGCTGAAAATACACTTACATTACAACCTTTGGATAAAAAATAACGATGCCACAACCATCTCTTTATGAAATGCTAACGGGTTATTTTTCAGGTGGGTTACCTGTTGATTCTATATCAGAAGAAGATCAGGTTATTCTTTCTGTTATGGATAATATTCGTCGAATATTAAATTCACGAGCAGGAACATTAAAACATCTGCCTGATTATGGTTTACCTGATATGAGCAAAATAATTCAAGGGCTACCTGGAAGCTCACATAAGGTAATGTCTATATTATCAACAACATTACTAAAATATGAACCTAGAATAAAATCAGTAACACTAGGTATATTACCTGAAAATGAATTTGGAAAATTGTGTTATTCTTTAGATATTGAATTACATGAAAGAGGGCTTATACGTTATGGTACTGAGTTTTCACCTGATGGAAGAATATTTCTCCATCATTTAAAAAAACAATTTTATTTATCATGATGTTATTTCTTTCTATTCTCATTTTTTCTTTATTTAGATTTATTTTTATATTATTGAGACCTTAAATTAACTTGAGGCAACTATGAATTCTTACTTAGATTCACTTTCAATTGGAGGTGATCCTCGTGTATTTAATCAATTTCTTGCTATTAAAGAAGAACTTGATAAACGATTTCATCCAGCTCGCCCAGATATTAATTGGCAGTATGTCCATGAATTGTGTCTCTCTTTATTTAATCAAAATGGTGTCGATCTTCAAACCGCCTCTTGGTTTGTCATATGTCGTCAACACCAAGCTGGACTTGATGGTCTAAATGAAGGGCTTTACCTTATTCATAATATATTGACTCAATATTGGCAAACATTATGGCCAGTGCAAACACATACTCGTATCAATATTCTTTCATCCTTAAGCCAACAGTTAATCTCCGGTATTCGTGGTACAACTTTTGTCTATTCCGACTTATCTATTCTTTATCAAATTGAAGAATTATTAAAGAATATCAATCATCACCTTCAAATTTTAGAAATTAAACATCTTGTTCAATTTGATTATTTAGAGAACTTAGTTATTGCTCAAGCGCGGCAATTAGAGAATGCAGACACATTAGATAGTAATTTTAACGCTCTCGAATTATCCTCTACGGTCAATAAAGAAGAAAAGATCTCACCACAAATTATCGATACGACTTTATCTACATCACCTACGCCCAAAAACATTAATAAAGGTATTACACCACCCAAAACCTATATATCCTCTTCCATCTCATTACAACCTCCCATAAAAAAGACATATCGACAGGAGCTATGGCGAGGGATTTTAATTGGCACACTAACCAGTAGTTTGTTTTTCGTTATCCTATTCTATTTTTGGTTATCTGAATTAAAAAATAACAATCTAACAGATGCTTTTCCTTATATTCCAACCATTAATGCCCACGCAGGCTCTCTTATTGAACAACAAACTGCAAATGGTAGAAATATAACAAAAACACTCAATTCTGAGCAGATTGATGTGATACAACAACGTTTAGATGAACTCGCGTTACTTTCTCCCACATGGGCACAGAGTTATGGACTTGAAGTAATCAGTTATTTGAGTGAGCAGTATGAAGATAATCCAGAGCTTTTATCATTTACGCAGCTTTGGAAAAATAATCTAAAAATAAATGCCACCACGGATGAACAACTCAATCAATGGTCTAAAGGCATGGCTGAACTCGATAGATTAAGTCAACGACTAGATAGCTTTGATGGTAATCCTAAAAATTACATAACAGGCTCTGAATTAAAATCGATCATTTTTAAAGTTCGCCAACATTTCAACCAAGCTAAGCCTTTAGAGGAAGAGTTACGCTTACTTGAAAAGCAACCAACACAAAATGCAATTTCAGACTATGAATATCAACAAATAGATAACCATTTTAAACAACTATTAAATCGATATTCGTTATTACGTTCTAAATAAGGAAAACAATAATTTTAGTTTAAATAAAACTTTCACTGCTTATCAAGCAAAAAAAATTATAGATCAAATAAAGAACTGATAATTAAAAATAAATATTCAACATTAAAATCAGAAATAACAATAAATGGAAAAAACTATAAAATCGACAAATTCACCTCTCATTAATTTAAATATTGAAAAGTTAAAAATAATCATAATTGCACTATTTTTAATACTGATAGAAATATTCATTAAAAAGTAACGAGTTATTACAAAATAGCTTTTAAATTAATAACTAAAAAAGAAGATAATAATAAAATTACAGTATTAAACCATCAGTGCATGACACAATTAAATTATCACATAATGACTAAAAATGAATAATTCTCATTATATTCAACAAAATACAAGTAAAAATACGTATTTTAAATCACTAAAGAAACAAATCAATTAATAAGATTTATCTTTATTACAAATACGTATTACTAAAACACACCTTAATTACATTCTGTTTCAATTATCAACACTAATAAATATTAATTTTTAATAAACTAATTGTAATAAGTTTTGTTAATTATTTAGATTGTAAGGTGTTTAAATGAATATAAAAATGTTTGTTATTTCATTGTCATTGATTTCTTTTGGCGCACAAGCATTGATTATTAATGAAAATAATCCACCCGAGTATCAATCTTTTAAATCAAATTATTCTGATATGATTGAGTTGGCTAATAAATCACGTTTACCACATCGGGTATTCTATACTTCACCAAGTACAGGCAGAAATGCACTATGGTTTGATGCTGTAAAACATGGTGATTTAAATGAAGTCAAAAAGATGCTCGCCAATGGTCAAAATATTGAAGCAAAAGACACGGGAAGCTTAGAGCAAACAGCACTAGGATGGGCTGCGTTTATTGGTGATGAAGAGATGGTAGATTACCTCATCTCTCAAGGTGCAAGCCTTTGGGCGACGGATAGAGGTGATGTTTATAATGTCTTTAAATCAGCAGTCTTAGGAAATAACGTCAATGTGGTAAAAAAAATTCACGACCTAATGAGAAGCGATATCGAGCTCAATAACCAAAGAGTAGAAAGCGATGGTGAAACATTAATTATGATTGCAGCCAGCAATAATCGTCTTGAAACCGTAAAATACCTTATTTCTAAAGGTGCAGATGTTAATCTTGTTACTACAACACAAGATAAATCATTATTCTCTTATAATCACAGTGCATTGAGCTATGCTTGCCAAAACAATCTTAAAGATATGCAGAGACTGTTGATCAGAAACGGGGCTATAAATCATATAACAGGTACAACATCCTGCCATTAAATACACAAAAGCCATCCTATAATAAGATGGCTTTTGTGCTATTAGTCATTGAGTTTTGAGAAATAGAATTTTAATTAAAGCAACTAAAAAATAACTCAATATATTTATCAGAACTCAATATCAACAAATGATATTCCAACACGACATTTAAACGATTTTCTTTTTTCTAAATATAACTATCTCACTTGGCTGCGTTATCGATTGCTTGTCCTCAAAAACCATAAAATCTGTTTTTTTAGCCTCTAAGATAAGGCTTTGAGGTGTAACACCAAGTATATAAGAAATAGTAATTAGTTGATCTACAGCTATTTTTAAATGTCCATCCTCTAATTGAGCATAATGTAACAGACTTATTCCCAATTTTTCAGACATCTCATTTTCTGTTATTTTCAATTGTCTTCTTATCATTTTTATCCTATTTCCAACCTTGGTGTTAATCATCCCATTGTTCTCCTTCTTTTATTAGATGATCACATCGATAAAACACCGAATTACAGTTTAAAAACGATCAAATCATAAACTGAAAATACTTAACCATTTGTTATTGAACACTAGTAACAGTACTTACTTTCACGAACTCTGTTAATAAGGTTATTCCGATATTTTAAATTTAAAATAATTTACATTTCTATATGTAATTTTAATATACGTCAGATTTAGAATAACACCATAGTATTAAATATCGAATATGCAATCAATAAATATCAATAAGTTAGCTAGTTTTTAGTTGTCATTTTATAGAAAAAGAGAAGTTTACTCTAAAAACCATAGATATAATCAATGATTTTTATGCGGGCATATTTATTATTAATGAATAAATAATAAATGTTACAAGAATATATTGATTATTAATTAGATAAAGTAAATTTAACATTTATAATGCTTTTACTCTTTAATTTTTTATAAAAATAAAATTTAATACTGACATCTATCTGCGGTTTAAAATAAAACCGCAAATATTTTATTTTTTCTTTAATTCAATTTCTTCATCATAAAAACGTAATTTTACAGGTTCACCATCTGCATCTTTAAAATTTAAGCGCAATTTTGTCGCTGTCTTACTTGGAATATTTACATCTTCCTGAATATCACCTAAATATGCTACAAAATCATCAGCATCTATAGCATAAATATTTTTCTTTTCATTTAAGTTTGTTAAACGGATAAGAGAATCAGAGTTATTTTTAACAGCAAGAGTTACTAAATAATTATTCTCACCTGTAGACTCAACAGAAAGTGTTCTAATTGTTGTGTATTTTTTCAGATTATCTTTATCATAAATAATGACTGCACCGTCTACACTGCTACCAGATTGGCGTCCTTCGTCAATTCCATCCTTTAATCCAGATAAGGCATCTTTACTTACAATAGTTAAATTAGACGTGAAGGCTTTTACTCCCTCTTTTATTGCACTTGTTTCTTGGGTTTCTGTCGCAAATGCAGTTGATGAAAAAAGTAATATTATGCCTACTAAATGTGTTTTTCTCATTATTTCTCACCTATCAAATTAGGACTTACTTATAAAAATAAATATAAATTTATTTTTCTTTCTATCAACTAATGTAATAGAAATAAATCATAATCGTGAATTAGATATATCCTAAGTACAAAAATACACCTTTTATTTAAATAATAATTTAATAAAAATAAAAAACCTGATTCCGATTAAATATCGAAATCAGGCATTGTTAGCTACTTAATAAACGACCCCAACTTTATGGCGGCCCTTCAAATTTGAAGGCTTTTTCTAAACTAGATTGATTAGAATCTGTAAAGACTAAATGGTTTTGGATCTAAAACAGGTTTTTTACCAAGTAATAAATCAGCTGTTAATTCTGCTGATACTGGGCTTTCTGTCATACCCCAACCTGTTGCTGTATTAATCACTAAACCTGGGTACTCTTTAACTTCTGAAATAATTGGATTCTCATCTGGTGCGATAGCCATTGCACCACTCCATTGATCAATTAATTTTGATTCTTTAAAGGCAGGGAATTCTGCTTTTAATTTTTCTAATGAAGCATTTAACTCAGGTAAATCTGGCAGTGCAGTCATATTTCTAAACTGTTCAAACGGAGAAACTTCATCTAAGTTCCAATGTGTTGATTGCATAAATGAATTGATTAATTGTTCATTTAAAGAAATATGCACAGGGAAATCAGGTAGAGCTAATAATGGCAGATATTTATAACCATAAGTGAAAGATTCTTTCACTACTGGAGCCACAATAACACGAGGAGAAGTTGCGTAAGTACCATCAGCTTGTTCACGGAAGAAAATACCGCCCGGTAAAGCAACGTTGCCACCCGGTGCTGTTGGTGAACCACTGATTAACTGTTGAGACTGATATGCAGGCAGTGTTGGTACATCAACATTGAGATTTTGCATAAATAGGCGTGACCAAACACCACCAGCAACAACAACTTGAGAAGTTTTAATTGCACCTTTCTCTGTTACAACATCAGAAATCACTCCTGCTTGTGTTTCTAAGCCACGAGCCGCACATTGAGTGTAAATTCGAACGCCCATTTTTTTAGCGTATTCAGCCATAACGAAGGTTGCTACTTCAGGATCGAAGCTACCAGAATCTTCTTCAAAGCCAGCAATTTTCCAATCTGTTGTCGCACCACGAAGACGTTGATTTAATTCAGCACCTTCAATAATTTTGGTTCTAAATGGAATATCTGAGCCAACATTCTTACTTCTTTCATCAATCCATTTTCTTACGTTAACTAAATCTTCTTCATCAAGAGGAACTTCAACGCGACCTTGTGTACGATAAGTAGTGTCAACGCCTACTTTTGCGTTCATTTCACGCCAGCGATGTTTGCCCAAATGGTGTAATAAGAACGTTTCATCAGGCATTTTATAGCTAATCGCCTGACCATAGAATCTTGAAGATTGCTCACCAGCGATATTACCTTTCTCAACAATCACAACAGATAAACCACGTTCTACAAGGTTAATCGCTGTCATAATACCAAGAATACCCGCACCAATAACAACAACATCCGCTTGTTTTGGTAAAGCACCTTCAGTACCTTCAACAAAGCCATGTCTTGGCGTACCCGGAACAAAGCGCCCTTCGCGAGTTAACATTGGTGTCAAAATGCCAGCACCAGCAGCGACAGCCACTACTGTTCCACCAATGATAAATTTTCTTCTAGATATCGCCATTTTACACGTTCCTTTTACTCAATGAATTATTAGCATTAAAACAATAACGATATCTTATTTCATTTGTAAACTATTAGTAAAGTATTTGTAAATCTTTTCATCTATTTTTTTCTTAAAAATCCGTACTATTTAATTTACTTATACAAAGAAGGGAATTAATTATCATTTTGTTTTTTATCGATTATTTAAGCACATTAAGTAAAATGAAAGCATATCAAACTAGTTGTTTTCTTGGTTTTTTAATCAATATATAAAATTTTCCACTATTAAAGCGCGACAACCCTCTTGTTAAATATCACGTTATTACGCCTTCAAGTTACAAATAAACAAGTGGGATAAATAAATTGATTAACAAATAATCCACAAAATCACTAATGTTACTAAAACAATAAATTGAGCACATAAGAAGGAGATAAGAATAAGAAACATAACAATGGACTGGTTATTTGATGGTGATTCAGAGGAAAATAAGGCGGTAGTTAAAATGACCATACTTAAGATTATATTTATCTCTATACATAACCAAATTTTAAGTGTTCATTTTTAAACCAATAGCAAAATAAATCTTTTTTAGATTATTCTTACAAAACAAGTCTATTTTTTCCTTTAAAATCAATGCTGTTACAATTTGAAACAAAATACACATTTTGTTACATATTAAAAATCCATGTACATTAGAACAGACTGGCTTTAGCGAGATTTCGGACATTTACGAAAGTGAATCGTATAAGTAAATACGCTTATTATAATAAACGAAAGCAGTAAATATCGTGTGAACAATTATTTTACGCTAAGTCACTTATCCTACGAGGATACAACGCCCTTTCTCTCCTCCCCTTTCTTTACTTCCCTTCAAAATTACTTAAGCTACTCTTATCAAATCGCAGTGCGCACTGGCTGATTTTTATCGAAAGGACTTCAACAAAATGATTTTGTTGAGAAACGATTACTCACTGTAAATTAAGGACTTGCCATGCCAACTCCATGCTATATCTCTATCGAAGGGAAAACTCAAGGTAACATCACTGCGGGCGCATTTACCGCGGAATCCGTCGGTAATATTTATGTTCAAGGTCACGAAGACGAAATGCTGGTGCAAGCATTTTCTCACGTAGTCACCGTGCCGACTGATCCACAATCAGGTCAGCCTTCAGGTCAACGTGCCCATAAACCATTCCGTTTTACGGTGGCGTTAAACAAAGCCGTTCCCCTGCTGTATAACGCATTAGCGTCGGGCGAAATGCTGCCAAAAACCACCTTAAAATGGTATCGCACTTCGGTTGAAGGGAAACAAGAGCATTTCTTCACCACCACATTAACCGATGCGACTATCGTCAACATCGATTGCCAAATGCCACACTGCCAAGATCCGGCAAAATCAGACTTCACACAACTGATCGAAGTCTCCCTGTCTTATCGCAAAATTGATTGGGAACACACGGTTGCAGGCACGTCTGGCTCTGACGACTGGCGCGCTCCTCTCGAAGGTTAATCCTTCTTTTCACCTGCACACCAAGGTGTGTGGGTGTTTCTTTGTATTTTCTTAATGGATAAAACAAGCGGTAGCTTGCTCAGTGGATATTGGAGCGAATGATGTTTGCAAAAGATAAAAAAAATAATCTCACCTCTCAGCTGGGTGGATTAAAAAAGAAGGCGCTCGATAAAGCACAAGAGTTAGCGATTACTAAAGCAACATCGACACTTTCAGCCTCTACTCAGCAAGCGCTCGCCACAGCAAAAACGGCACAACAAGGGCTTTCGCAAGCCTCGTCAATGGCCTCTCAAGCCTCATCGCTTATTCCCGGTGGCGGTTTTACCGGTGGAATAAATAACGACGATGTACCGGGGCTGACCTTCTCTGAAGGATTGGCTAAAAATAAAGCCTATGCACAGCTGTTAGATTCGCTATTAGGTGCGGTATCACCTTCTGGTTTAGTTTTCACTTGCCAAATTGCTGGCTTGCCTGAAAGCACCTTTCAAGTCACTGAATTTAATCTAAACGAAGGATTATCACGTTTATTTTCACTGTCCATTAGCGCCGTCACCACTTTGCCTTTTATCGATTTTCAATCGCTATTGGGTGTGGCTTCATCGTTAACGGTTAAGCGTAATGGCAACGAAATCCGGACTGTACGCGGGATCTTAGCCGGTGCCGTACAAGGTAATACCGACGGTGTAAAAACGTGGTATCACTTTGATATTCGCCCTGAAATGTGGGTGATGACGCTGAATCAAGACAGCCGTATTTTCCAGCATAAAAAAGTGCCTGAGATTTTAAAAACGCTGTTAGAAGAAGCCCATATCAAAGCAGACAGCAAATTTTACCGTGATGATTTACACCAAAAACGCCCTTATACCACGCAAAAACGGGAATCTGCCTATGCGTTTTGGTGCCGTTTAGCCTTTGAAGAAGGGATTAACTTTTGGTTTGAAGAGAACCAACTGTTTTATAGCGATGAACATATGGGCATGACGGCAGGCATTCACCTTACCTATAACCCGCAAGCTGAAAGCGATATTACAGATAGCACAGCAACCACATGGCAATACGGCGAATATCTCTGTGTGGATGAAACCATTCAAAAAGACAATAACTTTATCCGCCCTTCTTACCCATTGGCGCATCAAGCCAAATTAGAAAAAGGCGGTCAACATAGTGTGTTCGAAAGCTATGGACGTTTTCAAGAAGATGCACAAGCTGCCCCTTTAACTGCCATTCGTTTTGAACAACTGCGCAACGGCAGTCGTGTTGGACGTGCCAGCACCAACTGTTTTGTCTTAATGCCGGGCAAGATTTTCTCGCTGAGCAATCACCCTAGTTTAATGATGAATGATAACTGGCAAGTTATTCAAGTTTCACATCATGGCGTGCAACCCTTGGCAGATAATAGCGGAGGCGAAGGAACACAGCTTTCTAATAGCGTCGAATTTATTCCTGGTACGCAAGAATGGCGACCGCCGCATCATTACAAACCGACGGCTGATGGTGATGAAGTTGCCACGGTGGTAGGCCCTCCCGGTGAAGAGATTTATGTCAATGAAGTGGGTGCCGTGAAAGTCTATTTTCATTGGGATCGCTATGGCAAGCCCGATCACAGTGCTTCGTGCTGGGTGCGTGTGGCAATGGGTTGGAATGGTAATGGCTATGGTTTTTCTGCCGTACCGCGTATCGGGCAAGAGGTGATTGTCTCTTATCTTAATGGCGATATTGATAGACCGATTATCACAGGGTGCACCTATAACGGTCGCAACGCACCCCCGCTGAAATTTCCTGAAAATATGACCCGCACGACAATCAAAACCAAAACTCATAAAGGCGATGGTTTTAACGAACTGCGCTTTGAAGATGCGGGTGGCAAGCAGGAGATTTTTATTCATGCACAGAAGGATATGAATACGGTAGTGCTCAACAATCGCACCACGCATGTACTCAATAGCCACGCTGAGATCATCGATAAAAATCAAGAGATGCAGGTAAAAGGTAATCGGACTGAAACCATCAATGAAAATAACACCGAAACCGTCGGTCAACATAAAAAAATCAGTGTGGGCAATACGTTAGCCATCAATGCAGGTGATGCCCTTGAGCTGCGTTGCGGTGCCAGCGTGTTAAGAATGGATAGTGCAGGCCATATCACTATTAATGGTACGGAATTTAGTTTTGAAGCTTCAGGTCCGGTGCAGATCACGGGCAAAGATGTCGATATCAACTAGGGGTTTGGGATGTTAGCTCACGTTATTAACCAGACTCCTTTTCCTCATTTTTCCTTTGAAAAACTGGGCTATAAAAATGAGCATTGGCAAACTATTGCGGTAAAAGTTACTTGTGATTTTGATCCTCTCACAGGTATATGTGACATTGCTGATGAGCAAAAACCGCTCATTATGGCAGATGTTTACCGCACAACACCTGAACATAGCAGTTTATTGCACGAAACAGATCTTGTGTCTTATAAGCCCAATGCTGAAATTTATCTTGTGGGTACCGCTCGAACATTAGATGAAACGCCTTTGCCTCAGTGGGAGACTGAGCTCTCAATCGGTCAAATACACAAGAAATTGACTGTCAGTGGCCCTCGTTATTGGGAACATCACCATGATTGGCAATTAAGCTCTCCACAGCCCATTTCTGCCTTACCGCTTATTTATGAAAATACTTATGGTGGCAAGAATGGTCTTCTAGAAGCTTATGAGAAAAACCCTGTTGGTTTAGGTTGGTATGAAAGTCGCTATCTTGATAAAGCACTTCAATACCCAGCGCCTCAAATTCACTATCCCTTTTCAAAGCAAGCATTTCACCTGAATAAACCGTGGGAGGTTGCAGGCTATGGGCAATATAGTCGTTGGTGGCAACAACGATCACAATTTGCGGGTACCTATAAAGACAAATGGCTCAATCACATAAAACCTTATTATCCTGATGATTTTAAGTCTGATTTCTTTATGAGTACGCCCGTTGACCAACATCAACAAGGCTTTTTTGTGGGCAATGAACGCCTCTCACTGAGTGGTTTCTTTGCACAAACGCCTCGTGTAGATCTTGCATTGCCTAATATTGGTTTTGTCGCCATTCCTCATTTGTCTCATTCAAAAACGCCCTATGAGTTATTAGTGCTAGACACAATATGTGTGTCGCTTGATGAACAAAAGCTATACCTCACATGGCGTTATCGCCAATTGATCTCGACGATGGAAAGCACACTGCAACTTCAAGCTTATAAGTTGTAATAAGGATATTACTCATGACAAAAAAAATCGTCGGGAATAAAAATGCCGATTACTGCGTTATCGCCACAGGTCCTGATGTTTGCCAAGTCGGTAATGTTGTTGTTCCTTTTGACAGTTTTCAGCAACTCAGTGCAGAAGAAACCTATGTTTCCACGGTACGCGTGAATGGTGTACCGACATTAACAGTGGGAAGTGTAATTAAAGGAACACAAGGAAATACGGGGTCTGGCATTATTTCTGGCACCAGTTTAGGACGTGGAAACTGCGTTATTACTAGTGGCTCGCCAACCGTGCGTTTTTGTGGACAATCGGCGGCTTTTCATGGCTCTGACGTCATGATGAACAACAATAATGTACCAGGTCGCCTCTATTCTGAAGAAAAAGCGCTACAAAAAGCCAATGAAGCTACCGAGATTTCTGCTGAAGCACCGCCTGAAAAAAAACGTCCAGAGGAGATGTCCTATCAAGAACTGAAGCGCTTGATGGATGATACATACCATGAAGCGGAATTAATTGGCGGAGAAAACTTACCAGATACCACCATAGGCGCAGGAAAAGGCTTTTTAAATGGTTTAATTAGTTTGGCTGAAACCGTTGCCAAAGCCAATGCCGTCAGTGCCTCCTATCAAATGGAATCGCAAGCCTATGGTCCAGCAACATGGTTTATGTCAGAAGAAGGAAAACAACAATACGCAGAGACAATGACGTCACTTGCTCATGAAATGCGCAAAGAGGAAAACTTACCCCAATTTGAACGGCTAAAATACGACAACCAAGCACAAGAATCAGGTGCCTTAATAGAAGAAGTGGGTGAATACGTTTTTCTCACCAAAGCGGCAGCTGGCTTACTACAAAATGGTATTAAAGCATTACCTCGACTCATTCGAAAAGATCCACCTCCGCCGAAAGAAGTCACGGTAATAACAAAACCGCAAGGCGAAAACAGTGCCAATATAAAACCCAATAAATCCTGCAACAATAAAGCGGTCTGTGAATCCGATCCTGTGAACGTTGCCACAGGTGATTTTATTCAAGTTTGGGATGTGCTCTCCCTTTCAGGGCTTTTACCCATTTCATTACAACGAACCTATCGTTCCACAGGCTCCGCCTCTGGATTATTTGGTCCCAAATGGACAGATAACTGGTCGATATTCTTAGAAATTCAATCAGAGAATATTATTTATCACAATGAGGAAGGGGCACAAATCACCTATCCTTATACGGATAATCACCTCAATATCCGTAATGCTTATTATCCCCATGTTCTGCTCTCTGGTGAGATAGAAGCTAACATTGGCTTATTCGATAATCGCACTCAGTTAACGCATCATTTCAACCATATCGATGGATCTTATCGACGTCTCTCTGCCATTACAGATAATAATCATCAACGCATTGATTTTATTTACAACGAACAACACCAATTAATCTCTGTATCGCGTAATGGTATTACTGCGCTTTATTTAGACTACCATTCTCATCAATTAAGCCATATCACCTTAGCGAATAAGGTTATCTCTCAGCCTTTGGTGACGTGTCAGTATGATAAACAAGGTTATTTAAGTGAATGTAATGCCTACCAGCAAAATCACTTATGGCATGAATACACGGCTGAAGGTTTTATGTCTCGTTGGCATGATACAGACCAAACGGATTATTACCTTGAATATGACAAATACGGCAGAGCGATAAAAAATAGCTCACCCTCCGGTTATTGGTGTGGTGGTTTTATTTATGATGATATTCATAAGATGACCACCTATTTCAACAATGAAGGTGAGCAAGCTTACTATTATTATAATGATGCCGGTCTCGTTACACATGCGATTGATGCATTAGGGCGTGAAACAAAAACACAGTGGCATAATAATCAAAAAATAAGTGAAACCAATGCATTAGGGCAAACGACTTCTTATCTCTATCATTATGATGGCAATATTGCGCAAATTACCTTTCCTGATGAGCGATCCATTGAGTATCAATATAATACTCAAGGTCAGTTGATAGAATATGTCTCCCCTTTTGGCGATAAATGGCAACTGACCTACGACGACAAAGGTAATTTAACCGCAGTTACCGATCCGCAAGGTCGCCAACAAGCCTATGAATACAGCCAACATGGCGAGTTACTCAAAGCTATTCAGCCGAATGGTGCGCAGTGGCACTATGAATATAACCCAGCTAATCAATTAATAAAAAGCACCAACCCTTATCAACATAGCTCGGAATACCAAAGTGATGAGTTAGGTCGCTTACTACAAGTGACTAATGCACTAAACCACACCACTCGCTATCAATACAGTAAAGAGCATGATGGTGTTAACGGCAGTCTCAGCGATATTTTATTGCCTGATGATATCCATCAACATATTGAATATGGCAGCGAACGCCGTGTTGTTGCTGTCACCGATGGCGAAGGTAAAACTACGCGCTATCGTTACGGCCCCTTTGATTTATTACTCGCCACCATACGCCCTGATGGGACAGAAATTCGCTTTGAATATGACTCACTTACTCGACTTAAAAACGTCATTAACGCCACTGGCGATGTCTATTCTTATGAGCGTGATAAAGCCAGTCAAATTATTCGTGAAGTGGATTTTGCAGGACGTGAAATTCAATATCGCTACGACCGCTTAGGGCGACGTATTGCGACTCGTTACCCTGATAATCATGAGCTCCGTTATCATTATGATGAGACAGGGTTAGTCACCGAACAAAGCATTTGGCTTGCCGATGAGATTGAGCATAAGTGCCTTTCTACAACCACTTATCAATACAATGAACGTTTGCAACTTATTCGTGCCACCAATCCTGATTCGGTGGTGGAATTTGAGTATAACGACCAAGGGCATTTATGTTGTGAACGGATAAACGGACAAGAGATTAAGCACCAATGGGATGAGGAGCACGATATTCTCACTCAAACCCGCTTTGGTGAGCGTGAACTTAATTATGCCTTTGGTCAACTTCATGAACTGACCTCACTGCAAGTCAATCAACATGCACCCTTGCAGTTTAGCTACAACGCACTGGGGCAAGAGTTTTTACGCCAAAGCCAAGCGGGCTTTGCCAACTCTAGCCATTACACCGCCACCGGATTATTGGCCCATCAACGTGCAGGAAGAGGTACAGAATCCTTTTTACAGTCATTACACGATAATCCACTTCAACCACCGATGTCGACTGATGTTCATCGAGGTTATCAATACGATAAAGCCTTTAATCTAGTCAATATCGATGATGCCCGCTGGAACCGCACACAATACCGCTATAATGCCAACGACCAAATTATTGAAACCCAATACAGCAACCAGTTTGAACGTCAAAGTGAAAAGTTTCAGTACGATAGCAATCTCAATATCACCGAGCATCAGTTTATTCCATCTGATGCACAAGGTGCCTTTTTGCAACTGGCACAACAGCAACAAAAAGGCCGTGTCACTCGCCGTATCACCGCCAAAGGTTATCAAGATTATCACTACGACATTAATGGTCGATTAACGCAAAAAGTGGTTCATCAACACGGTTTTCGAGCAAAAACGTGGTATTACCAATGGAATACGCTTAATCAACTTGTTGCCTGTTTTAACCCTGAAGGGGAATGCTGGCGTTACACTTACGATGCTTTTGGGCGACGCCTCAGTAAAAGTAAGGTGGTCGATAATCGTCCTATTTCACCGCCCAATTCACCCTTTAAAAATAAACGTGTTCAGCGTGTTGATTACCTATGGTCTGGCGACCAGATGGTGCAAGAAACCCCGATTTATGCGGATGGCACACCGGCTTATGACGCTCAAATTCAGTGGCTTTATCAACCCAATGAAATTACCCCAACAGCCCGTTATCAACGTGGAAAACTGCATTATGTCGTCACTGACCATCAAGGCACGCCACGCGAAATCTTTAGCGAAAAAGGCATTGTTAGTTGGGCAGGACGGTTAAATACCTGGGGACAAATGGCCTTTTGGCAATCGCATGATGATTATGCCGATAATGACCCTGAATATACCGAATGTCATTTTCGGTTTGCGGGACAATATGAAGATAAAGAAAGTGGCTTGTATTACAATCGCTTTCGCTACTATGATAAGGACACTGGGCAATATATTTCACCAGACCCCATAGGATTATTAGGAGGCTTTAATCCGTATGGGTATGTGTATTGTCCAACGGGGTGGGTTGATCCGTTTGGGTTGGCACCATGTCCCCTTCCAGTAATAAAAGGTACACAAGAAGGTTTCAAAAAACCACAACAAATTGATAGTATTAAGAAAGACATGCTAAATGGAAATTATGATTTTACATTAGATAAAGGCAGAATTTCTGTAATCATTGATCATAAAGGAGTTTATCATGTATCAGATGGACATCATAGAATGGCGGCTGCTCAAGAACTATATAAAGAAACAGGAAATGATTTTTATATTAGAGAATTATTAAAATATACTAAGATAGATAGAGATTATATAGTCGCATCTTCCCGTCCAATGCCATCAAGAAATTGGTGGGGAGCATTAAGAAATAAATGGGGAATTTAATTTAATGGACAAGACAAGTATATATATTGACATGCTTAACAAAGTATTATCCTATATCAGAAACATTCAAACCCTATCTGCTTTAAGAAAAGCATTAGACAAGACTTGCTATCAAGAAGCAGAATTATTGCATGATATTGTCAAATCACTATCCTATCCACAAATGACTGAACATGATGTATATTTTCTTAATAATCAAGCTCGTTACTATCTAGAAAATGCTAGCTCACAATATTTCAACAACTATAATTCCCATAAAAAAAACATTAAATTATTATTTAAATTAGTTCCAGAAAATTTAAAAGATAAGCTTGAGTGGAATGGGCCTGAATGATTCAACTATAAACGAATATATTCATGCATTAAATTATTATTTTATATATGATGAGTTCTTTACTTAAATTAAGTACTGAAAACTGTTGGTCATAATATTTTCACCTCCCGTATATCTTATTAAAAACATTGTTGGCATTATGAATATAGAAAAAATAAGCTCTATTTTAAAAGAAAATGATTGGTGTGATATGGAAATATGTGGCTTCCATAAAAATGATCTAATCGTTAAAGGATGTTTGGATATAACAGACCAAAATTATTTTATTGAATTGAAATTTGGAAATGCAAGCTATATTGATGCACCGCTATCATGGACGATAGATACAACAAATGGGAAATTTATAAAAGTTACTGATAGAATACATTTTATAGAACACTTGCCAAACTACCAAAAATATTTTCATCTAGGTGGAAAATATTCATTTTCATTTTTAGCAGAGTTCTTTTCTTCAAAAGAATGGGTACATATAATTGCAGACTCTATTGAATATAAAATAATTGTTCAGGGATAAAATTTTATATAAATTAAAGAAATTTAATAAAGAAAATAATAAAAATACACAACTAGAATTTTTACATGAACAATGTTATTTTATAATAAAAAACCATTATAATACTTGATTTTTATAAAAGCTAGGTGAACTTAATAAGCATAATCTATCAGACTACTATCTAGTTATAATACAACCTGTTATTAATTAGTCACCACTGGATTAATATGGAAAATAGAATTTATAAGATCAAAGAAAAATGTGACGAAATTCTTTCATTTAATATGTGGTTTAATTTAAATGACTCTTTTTTTTGGCCGATTATTGAATTAATCGATATTGATAGCGATTTTCTTATAAATTTATATAGTACGGTTGAAGATAAATACCTTGAAATTTTATATCACGATACTATTATCATCCCTATTATAGAATCCACTCAAAGTGAAAATTTTGTTAATCATATTAAAAAACTCAAAAATAAACTTACCTTAATTGATGATCTTTTCATTTATGATATAGAGTCAGCATTATTTATTAATTACGATAAATCAAAAGATCCTCTAAGTGTTGATAAATTTAATAAAATTTATATGAAATTAAAAAATATCATTGTACAATCCTCTAATGAGGTTTTTAGTGAAAAACAGATTATAGAAACATTAGAATCTATCATAAGTTTTTCAGAAAATAACCCTCATGAGTATTTTAATTACATTCATGCTTACTGGTTAAGCCAATATTTTAATAATGCTTGTAGAATTATCAATCATCCTAAAAAAATAGAATTTTATAAAAAACACTTATCAGAAATTTTCCCAAATGGTTATTTTTAATACGCTATAAATTATGAAAAACCCAACTAACTCACTCCAAAACAAATGGATAAATAATCAGCTAATCGGACTGGATCTTGTTTGTGATCAGTCTGGATTGATAAGATTTATCGATATTGATTTTATTGATAATTCTCAATTAATACATTCCTATCAAAAGGAATATTTCCTTTCATATAAAGGTGAAACAACTGTCGATAACTTGCTTCAAAGTGATGATGATCTTTGGTCTGAAATTCAGATAAATAACAAAATATTGATTGATGATAAATACATTTTATTATGTGGAGAAGGTGAAATGGGTAGTGATGGCTTTATTGTAAAAACAGACATAAATAATAATATATTGTGGTTTTTATATTCAACAACTTCAAACCCATTTGTTAGTATAAAGCGAAAAGAGAATATAGTTTACTTTCAGTCAACTTCTAATTTTCACATTATATTAGACTTAATTAATAATGATATTTTTATCATTAATCAAAATATTACCACTAAATAGAAATATTTTACTCACTACTACTTTTTAAGATACTCCTCATAGCAACTTTATTCTCAGTTGATTAAATTATACTAAGACTATTAGCAATAAATACCTTATTATCCCCTATGATTAAATACGAAAAAAACAATACAATTATCATAAATAACGATATCTACTTAACTCCTATCTGTACTCTGAAAGATATCATAACTCCCCTTTATCCTTGGGAAAAATGGATAACCAACTCCCAAGGCAAAACTGTTGCTTATCGGCTAGTTTTAGGTAAAGCGAAAAACCGATATGGTCGGTTATTTTTAGTCACTCATTTTACATCACCCGCAAATGAAAACGCCTTGCTCAGTTCATGGTACTTGGCACCCGAAAAATTAATGGATGGAATACAAAATAGCCCTAAAGGAAAAATAACCCACAATCTAAAACAATGGTTTCACCAAGAAACCGGAATCAAACTCCCGATTGCAAGTCAACAAATGCATATTAGTGTCTCTTACGATCCGTGGAATAGTTCGGGCTCTATCGTCTGCCATTATCGTTCAAGCTTCAATAATGATATCGAATGGAAAATATTCCATAAACAAAATAAAGGATAATGGTAGCGAGTAAATTACCTTTATTTAAGTTAAATATCATATTGTCTATAAATCAGAGATAAGTAATATATCATTTAAAATCTTACCAATCATATTCGAAATGACTTAAGAATTCCTTCTTGTTTTTATCAAATAATTTCACTTAATATTATTCCCTTATATCAAATTTAACTTTCAATCATAATAATAACGACAGGTTACATTATTTTCACTTATATCACAGTTCTATTTTTCATCAAAACAAACATTAAATATAAAAAAATAAAATAAATAGCCGACCAGAAATTAAAGTGAAATTAACGTTAAATATCTTGCACTTATAGAATCTTGGAATAAATAATTCATAGTGAAATTTCTATTTTCCATATTTGCAATTTAAATTAAATATAAATTAATTTATCCCTATCGAGTTGCATAATATGAGTAAAATAGATGAAAAAACTTACTTATAAAGTTAAATCATTATATTTAAATTAAATACGACACTAATTAAATGTAATGAAAAGTAAAAAACATCAAATATTTCTTATTGACTCAAGGACGGTTTTATATAAAACTAAATGCATATATTAGAAAAAATTACTTATTATTTTATTTTTAGTTATTATTTTATTTCTACCAGGAAAATTAAACTCATATAAGGTAATTACATTATTGCCTAGGATAGGTATTTCTTAATTTAAATTATTCATCAATACGCTGAGTATTTAATTAAGAACTTAAGCTAAATAAGGAGCTTAGTTTAAATGAGTAAAAATACTCTTGGTAGTGTTGCGCCCAAAGAACGTATTAATATTAAATACATCCCTAATGATGGTGGTGTTCAATCTGAAGTCGAATTACCTTTAAATATGCTTATTGTGGGCGATATGAAAGGGAAGACGGAAGAAACCCCCATTGAAGATCGTAAAACCATTTCGATAAACCAGAACAACTTTAATTCTGTTATGGAAAGCGCCGGTATTAATCTAAATATTGCGGTTCCAAATGCATTAGATGAAAAAAGTGAGTCTGATCTTAACGTCAATTTAGAGATTAAATCACTACAAGATTTTTCTCCTGATAATATTGCACGCCAAGTTCCTGAGCTAAAAAAACTATTAGAACTAAGAGAAGCGCTCGTTGCGCTAAAAGGTCCTCTTGGCAATATTCCTGCTTTTAGAAAACGTCTGCAAGAGCTTCTGGAAAATGAAGCTACACGCGAACAGTTACTCAAAGAGCTCGATATTGCTAGCCAAAAATAATATTTACAGAGGATTATTCTATGTCTTTAGTTAATGAAGCCCAACAAGAGCAGGTAATAACATCTGGTGGCTCTTTGCTTGATGAAATTATGGCGCAATCTAGAATGTCGCCAGAAACCGAAGCTTATGATATTGCCAAACAAGGTGTTGCTGCCTTTATTAGTAATATTTTTGCTAACCCATCAGAAGAAGAGCCGATCAATAAACTGCTAATTGATAAAATGCTTGTTGAGCTAGACACTCAACTAAGTGCTCAAGTCGATCAAATTTTACATGCGCCAAAATTTCAAGAAATTGAGTCTTCATGGCGTTCATTAAAATTACTTGTTGATCGTACTGACTTTCGTGAAAACATCAAAATCAATATTTTGCATGCGACAAAAGAAGAGCTATTAGAAGATTTTGAGTTTTCACCTGAGATTGTACAATCCGGCTTTTATCAGCACGTTTACTCTTCAGGCTATGGTCAATTCGGTGGTGAACCTGTCGCGACTGTGATTGGTAACTATGCCTTTAATAACACCACGCCTGATCTGAAGTTGATGCAGTATGTCAGTGCTGTGGGCGCAATGGCTCATGCGCCATTTATTTCATCTGTTTCACCTAATTTCTTAGGCATTAATAGCTATGCTGAATTACCAGCTATTAAAGATTTGAAATCAGTATTTGAAGGCCCGGCTCACACTAAATGGCGTTCATTGCGCGAATCTGAAGATGCACGTTATCTAGGTTTAACAGCACCTCGTTTCTTAGTGCGCTTACCTTATTCACCTACTGAGAATCCAATTAAGTTATTTAATTACTCTGAAGATGTGAAGCAAGATCATGAGCATTACTTATGGGGTAATACTGCTTTCTTATTAGCAAGTTGTATTAATGACAGCTTTGCAAAATATCGCTGGTGTCCAAATATTATTGGTCCTCAAAGTGGCGGAACCGTAGGTGATTTACCTGTTCATAACTTTGAAGCGATGGGTGAATTACAAACTAAGATCCCAACAGAAGTTTTAGTCACTGACAGACGTGAATTTGAATTAGCAGAAGAAGGTTTTATCACCTTAACAATGCGTAAAGGTAGTGATAATGCGGCATTCTTCTCTGCAAACTCAGTACAAAAACCCAAAAACTACCCTAATACGCGCGAAGGGAAATTAGCAGAAACTAACTATAAGTTAGGGACTCAACTTCCTTACATGTTTATTATCAATCGCTTAGCTCACTATATTAAAGTCCTACAGCGCGAACAAATTGGCTCATGGAAAGAGCGCCAAGATCTTGAGCGTGAGCTTAATATCTGGCTAAAACAATATATTGCGGATCAGGAAAATCCACCAGCAGACGTTCGTAGTAGACGCCCTCTTCGCTCAGCTCAAATCCAAGTTCTTGATGTTGATGGTGATCCAGGTTGGTATCAAGTGGCTATTCAAGTTCGCCCTCATTTTAAATATATGGGTGCAAACTTTGAATTATCACTTGTTGGTCGCTTAGATAAGGAATAAGTGCAATGACAGCTCTATATAATTTGGAAGATAACCCCGCTTCCAGTTTATTTGAGCGCATACAAGGGAAGAGCGTAGGCTCTTCCCAACGCGCGAAAATCCAAGCGTTACTCATGTCAATTAAGCAAAATTTAAATCAGGTTTTAAATAGCAGACCTCTAGGTTGCCAAAGTACTCCTGCTTTAGGCGTTCCTGATTTAAACGATGCGACATTAACAGGAGTCGATTTCAAGGTTCATTTATCCAATATTATTGCGGATTGCATTACGACTTATGAGCCAAGAATAAGCAATGTCACTGTTCATTTTATAGAAAATGAAGCAGAGCCACTGTCACTGCAATTTAATATTACAGCTTTTATCTTATTAGAAAATCAAAAGCAGTTTATTGAATTTAACGTGCAATTAGACAGCAACCGTAGATATCAACTGACGCAATTTTAATATGTCTTCAAATCACTATTTTAATAATGAATTAAGTTATCTCGATAAACTTGAACAGTATGTTGCAACTGAAAAACCGCAGCTTATTAATCAAATATCTGAAAGAGTGCGTGATCCTGATGCTGCGCGGCTTTTAGATGGTATTGCTTATTTATCAGGTAATTTACGAGAACAAATAGACAGACAATTTCCTGAACTGACAAACAGTTTAGTCAATATGCTATGGCCTGCTTACGCACGTCCATTTCCTAGTATGACAGCAATGGAATATCGTACTGAAGCCACTCAAAAATGTGCAATAAAAATAGCAAAGGGGCAACCTTTTGTTAGCCGCCCACTCTATATTCAAAATGAATTAGCCGAAAATGATGAAGATAATTGGCATAAATGCCAATTTACGCAGTGTCGTGATTTATGGGTACTTCCAATACAAATAGCACAAGTGACTCAAAATCAAGACACGTTAGATATTCATTTTTCTCTAAACCAATTACAGTCGCTATCCACAGTTGGCTTAGAGAAACTGTGTATTTATCTTAATGGTCTTTCTTATACAACGACTCAGTTATTTTATTTATTAAATAACAAAGTTAAAAAAGCAAAAATAACAACGGCTCAGCGTCAATTTTCCTTAGAGCATTTTGCGGTTGAACCTATTGGTTTTCATGCAGAAGACTCTCTTTTGCCTTATCCTAAAAACAGTTATGAAGGATATCGCTTATTACAGGAATATTTCTGTTTTCCTGAAGCTTTTATGTCTTTATCCATTAAAGGATTAGATAATATTCCTCCTGCACTGGTTTCTGATACTTTTACATTATCAATTCAATTTGACAGTGATATTCCAGAAGCCATGCTGATCACGGAAGATTGCATAAAGATAAATTGCGTACCTGCTGTTAATTTATTTGGATCAGAAAGTGAAGCGATAAATTTAACGGGAAAAGAAACAGAATATATTTTAAATAAAAGCCATAAAAAACAAGATTGTTATGATATTTTTTCAATAAATACGATCCAAGGTTTGCGCTATATTCCAAATCAGCGTTCTTATATTACACGATACACAGCTTTTGAGAGTTTTCATCATCAAAATAATCAAGATAATCCCGAAAGAACGGGTTATTACCGTTTAAAAATAGCACATCATAAATCAAATTATGGTTATCAACACACCTTGTCATTTGTGCGAAACAATGAAGCTGATTTACTAAATTGTGAAGAAAGCATTTCAGTATCTATGAACTGTACTAATCGTACATTAGCTTCTTCATTGTCTTCTCATTCGATAAAGCTTGATGAGAACAACGTTATTTCAGGGGTGTTATCTGCCAGTAATATTATTAAGCCAACAAAAGCACTTTATCCTTTATTAGGAAATACGTTGTATTGGTCAGAACTCACTAATTTATCTATTAATTATCAATCTCTATTGAGCTTAACCGCACTCAAACAAATATTACAGCTATATGATTTTAAAGCGACGTTTCATCAGCAATCAGCTCGTCAATCTCAAAAATGCCTCGATGCAATCACAAATTTAAAAACAGAGTCTATCGAGTATTTATATAAAGGCTTACCAGTAAGAGGTGTGAAAACAACATTATCGATACATCAAAATGCCTTTATTTCAGAAGGAGCTATGTATCTATTTTGTTCTGTATTAGCACAATTTTTCACTCTTTATACCAGCGTTAATATGTTTCACGAATTGGAAGTTATTAATTTAGATAATAAGGAAATTTATCTTTGGCCAGCGAAAATAAACCAGCAAATACTCAAATAACAGAGATTGAGAAAATACAAAGCTGGCTAAATAAAAAAGCGGGCAAATCTGTTACTGAATACAGCTTCTATCAATTAGTTGAGTTGCTTAATAAACTGCATTCTCAAAAAACAGCATTGAATAATGAAAGCGTTATTCAGTTTAGAACAAGCGCTAATACCGCGTTTCCAACTCGTGATGTCGTTTCATTACGCCAAGATGAACAAGGTCAATTTGACCTTGAAGTCTCTTTTTTGGGTTTACATGGTAGCCAATCGCCATTGCCGGGTTATTACCTTGATCATTTCGCGTGGGAAGAAGCTCAACAAGCCAATCAATTAACGGATTATCTTAATTTATTTAATCACCGCTTAGTGACTTTACTCCATCGTATATGGCGTAAATATCGCTATTACATCTGTTTCGAAGATGGTGGCCACGACGCATTTTCTCGTCATATGTTCTCTTTGGTAGGGCTAGGAAGTGAAGCCAATCGTGGCATGATGAACATCAACCACAGCAAAATGCTGGCTTATGCTGGATTGCTTGCCAGTCCAAGTCGCTCTCCCGATGTTATTTGTAGCTTAATTTCTCACTGTTTTGATTTAGAAAAAGTTGAATTGATCGGATGGGAAATACGCAAAGTACCTATCCCTGAAGATCAACAAAACCGTTTAGGGATTATTGCTCGTCATTCAGGACAGAAATCACGCCCCAAAATGGTTTTAGGTGAGAATTTTAACATTGGCTCTCATATCTATGATTGTAATGGTAAATGCACGATTGAAATCAGTGAATTACCGCTCGATCGCTATATGTCTTTTCTTCCCAATGGCAAAGACTTTTTGTCACTTATTACTTTTGTTTCTTACATCATGCATGAACAACTTGCATGGGATTTACGCCTACGTATCGCCGATAAACAGGCATATGGGATCTGCTTAGGTAAAGAACAACACAATCAATTAGGTTGGCAAAGTTTTCTCGGAAAACCAGAAGCCAATCCTAGTGTGACAATGACTATTTTGGAATAATATTTATGGATAATTATTTACCCACAATCTCTTTTCGCTTAATAAATAGTGAGTTGCTTGAAAGTGGCTATGTACCAAATAGTCAATTCACGCAACTTGGTGGCACGATTGGTAGCAGTAAACAATCACACTGGGTAATACAAGATACTCAATCATCTATTGCATCTACACAGTGCGCTATCGCTTGGCAAGATAAACAATTTTGTTTAAAAACACTTGCTGAGCCTGTTTATATTAACAACGCCCTGATCCCCATTCATATTGGGGCGGTCTGTTTATCTCAAAATGATCAGATCAAAATTGGGCAACTTGTTTTATCCGTTAATATCAATTTAACGCAAAACAATAAGCCTGATCTTATGGCGATGACACCACAATCGTTGATCGAGACTGATGATAATCCGCTCGATCCCCTGCTACAAAAAAATTCCCCTTCGGTTCATAAAACAGAAAGCCATATTATGCCTTTAGCTCCGACAGTTTCAGGCTCAATGACACATGATCCATTAAAAGCCCTTGAAAGCGAAAGCTTAGAGCTTATTCAAGGCTCATCATCTAACACACATCACTACGCTCTTTCTTCGCCTCGTTCAGATAACCAGGGAGATCTCATGGTTCAGGAATTTATGGATTTGCCAGAAATAACGTCTCAAGATAATGAAACAAATGCAGACGTAGACTATGTCGCAATTAATCCATTAATGAAAGGGCTAGGCGTACACCTTAACTTACAAAATTCACAGCAAGCAAATGATTTTCTTATTGAATTAGGAAAAACGACGCAATCTGCAATAAAAGGTTTGTTGGCATTACAACAGCAGGAAAATTTACAAGATAAACAACTGCGCCCAATTGAAGATAATCCGCTTCGTTTAAATAATGAATATGACAGTGTTATGCGTTTAATGTTTACCGATGAACGTAGCCCTGTACATTTATCTGCGCCTTCGGCTGTCGCAGAAAGCTTACATAATGTGCAATTACATTATTATGCTAATCAAGAAGCCATTTCCGCTGCATTAACCACACTATTAGAAGCATTCTCGCCAGAGCATTTATTAAAACGCTTTTCTCATTATCGTCGTAGTTACGACAACACTCCAAGTGATAGCGCTTGGGCTTGGGATATGTATACCAATTATTACAATGAGTTAGCATCATCTCGCCAACAAGGTTTTGAGAAACTATTTTATGAGGTCTATACCCACGCTTATGACCGAGCCTTAAGAAAAGGGCTCGATGAGGTGTGATATGTCGATAAAAACATTCATGGCTTATCTCTTTTTTATTTTTGTAGCCACCCAATTAAGTGGGTGCAGTGGCCCTATTGAAGCCATGTCAAAAATAGGCAAAGTCATATGGGACCCATCAACGCCCGTGGGTAAAGAAAAAGAACAATCCTCGGTTGTCTCATTCACATTATTAGCTGAGCCTGAAATCAATCCTAATCATCAAGGAGAGGCAACACCGGTTCAATTACAAATTGTTTATATGAATGAAGATTCGATCTTTGCCTCTTTAGATCAAGACCAAATTATTGAAGAAGATTGCGATCTGAAAAAACTATTAAAGAGAAATTATATCGATCATCAAGATTACACCCTTTTACCTGATCAATATAAGCCGCTCGATCCCATTGAGCTGGATAAAAAGAATAAGTATATCGGGATCATTGCCTATTACTCTGACGTCAATGTTACTCAATGGAAGAAAATATTAAAAATCAATGGGATTGGTCATTATTACAATCTGCTAGTCCATATCAAAGAAAATGAAATTGAATTTAGAAAAGAAGAGGATCAATAACAATGTCGACAAAAAATAAAGTGATATGGCATGAAGGGTTGTTTATTAAGCCTCAGCATTTTCAGCAACAGCAACGTTATCAAGACTATATTATTGAAACGCTGATAAAAACTTATCACGCTCATTACTATGGTTTAAGCCAATTGACGCTGAATACTGAATTATTAAGCCTTGGTCGTATTGGTCTTAAAGAAGCTTCTGGCATTATGCCTGACGGCACGCTGTTTTCTATTCCACAGCAAGATAATCTTCCTTCACCTATTGATATTTCACAAATTAATGAAGGCAGTGACAATGTGGTCTATTTGGCATTGCCGTTACAAAACAACACAGTCAGTGAAATCTCTCATTCCCATAATGGTAATCATTTATTAGCTCGTTATAGCGATGTATTAACACAAGTACGTGATTTGCATACTGAGAATGGAGATATCAGTCAGCTTAATATTGCAAAGCTTAATCCTATTTTAAAATTAGGAAAAACAGAGCTAGACGCTTATGTGATGTTGCCAATTTGCAAAATAAGAGAGATCAGCGCTGATGGTAGTTTAATTCTCGATAAAAACTATATTCCTACCTGTTTAAATTCAAGAATTTGCCCTATTTTAGCTGAGTTTTTAGCTGAAGTTGAAGGTGCCTTATTTGAGCGAGGACGCCAAATAGCAGAGCGTATAGGCTCCCCCGGTCAACAAGGTATTGCCGATGTTGCTGAATTTATGATGTTACAGCTACTTAATCGTGCTTATCCTCAATTTTCACATTTATCTAAGCAAACAGTGGTTCACCCAGAGCAACTCTTTAAAGAGCTACTTCAATTTAATGGTGAAATTCAAACCTTTACTAATGGCTCTCGTTTACCTGATAAATTACCGATTTATCGACACTATGACTTGGCATCGGGCTTTTTACCTCTAATTAAATCTATTCGACAAGCGCTAAGTGTGGTTCTCACACCAAGAGCGGTGCCAATTCCATTGCAAAAACAAGAACATGGTATTCGTGTTGCGACAATTCATGACAGACAACTTCTGCAAAGTGCTGAATTTATTATTGCGGTACGCGCTCAGTTACCTCAAGAGCAATTGCGTCGCCAATTCGCACAACAGGCAAAAGTCACTTCAGTGAATCAAATTCGTGATTTAGTCAGTGTTCAAATGCCTGGTGTTGGCTTCATTCCGTTATCAACCGCTCCTCGCCAATTGCCATATCACTCAGGCTATACCTATTTCCGCTTAGATCCTCAAGGTGAATCATGGGCTGATATACAGAAACACGGAAATATTGCATTCCACGTATCAGGACAATTCCCTGAACTTGATATTCAACTTTGGGCAATAAGAAGTGGAACTCAACATGAGTGATTTATCATTAATACAAGAACTTACTGAAAAAAAAGTGAGCCATAAATCATATCAATTACCATTACGCGGTAACAACATCAATCCAATGATTGATGCTGCGACACCATTGCTGGGTATGGTGATCAGAATGAAATCAATGTCAGCAACTCCGCTATCAGAAAAGCTTTTTCAACAAGTGGTCACTGACATTCAAGCCATTGAACAACAACTTCAAACTCACGGTTATGAGCCGGGTGCCATTGTTTCATTCCGCTATGTGTTATGCACATTTATTGATGAAGCAGCATTAGAGTTAGGCTGGGATCAAGATAACGATTGGGTAAAACAATCCCTGTTAGTTCATTTTCATAATGAATCATGGGGTGGTGAAAAGGTTTTCGTATTAATAGAACGCTTATTAGGTGAGCCTAAACGTTACCTTGATTTATTAGAGTTTATTTATCTCTGTTTATGCCTTGGTTATCGCGGTCGCTATAAAGTCAGCAATGGCTATGGAGATGACTTTAATAAATTACTTCGCCAACTTCAAAAACAGATCCAACAACTTAAAGGTGAATCTCAACCTGTTGTTTTATACAAAGAAAATGGCACTAAATCACATCAATATCGTTTAGGACAACGCTTTGGTGTTCGTTATATCGCCATTGGCTCACTGATCTTCGCCACGATTATTTATGCAATTTATGCTTCTAGATTGAGACATCAAACTCTCAATATTTTGGAACAGCTTAATACACTTCTTAGCTAGGACGCCCTTATGATCCAGATTGATCTCTCAACATTAGTTAATAGACTTCACCCTATTGCTAAACACGCTTTAGAAAATGCGGCTGCGTTTTGTGTAAGCCACCAGCAACTTGAAATTACAGTAGACCAATTTTTACAACAACTGCTGGAAACACCACTAACGGATATCCGCACTATTTTTAATAAAGTTGATATCAATCCAACTGAATTAACAGCGCTTTTAGATCTTAACTCTGTACAGCACCAAAGCGTGACACAAAGTTATCCAAGCTTTTCCCCACTATTAGTGGAATGGCTTAAAGATAGTTGGTTATTGGCTTCAGCAGAGCTTAGTCATAACGAATTACGTTCAGGCGCGTTATTACTCACTTTATTGCAAATGCCTCATCGCTATTTGCCTAAATCAGCAGTCGAATTACTCTCTCAAATCAATAGAGAACAACTCAAACTCAACTTTGATGAGTGGACGCTGACATCAGCAGAAGCACCAATAGCAGAAGCTAATAAATCATCCAATAGTCATGTTCAATCGGACTCTATGCTTGCGCGTTTTACACAAAATATGACGCAACAAGCAAGAGATAACCAGCTAGATCCGGTTTTATGTCGTGATCATGAAATTGACTTAATGATTGATATTCTCTGCCGTCGTCGTAAAAACAACCCCGTGGTTGTCGGTGAAGCGGGTGTCGGTAAAAGTGCCTTAATTGAAGGGTTAGCCTTACGTATTATCGCTGGCGAAATTCCTGAAAAACTCAAAGAATGTGAGTTATTAACGTTGGATTTAGGCGCTCTTCAAGCTGGTGCCGCCGTTAAAGGTGAATTTGAAAAACGCTTTAAAGGCATTATGCAAGAAGTGGCACAATCACCGACTCCTATTATTTTATTTATTGATGAAGCTCATACCTTGATTGGTGCAGGAAATCAGCAAGGTGGCTTAGATATCTCCAATTTGCTAAAACCTGCATTAGCTCGTGGTGAATTAAGTACTATCGCAGCAACCACTTGGAGCGAATACAAAAAATACTTTGAGAAAGATGCCGCATTAGCGCGTCGCTTCCAACTTGTTCAAGTGAAAGAGCCTACTGCCGATGAAGCTATTATTATTATGCGCGGGTTACGCTCTATCTATGAAAAAGCGCACCAAGTTTTTATTGATGATGAAGCGCTCTGTGCATCAGCACAATTAAGTGAGCGTTATCTTTCTGGTCGCCAGCTTCCAGATAAAGCCATTGATGTGCTTGATACCGCTTGTGCTCGTGCAGCTATCAATCTTTCAACTCCACCTAAACAGCTATCAGCATTAAAAACGCAACGCCATCAAATCAAGATGGAGCGAGATGTATTAATTCGTGAACAACAATTAGGTTTAAAAGATCATTCAGAGCGCTTGGCGATATTAGACAATCAGTCTATTGAGATTGAAACACAAATTGAAGTGCTTCAACAGGCGTGGGAAAAACAGAAAAATATTGTTCGTGAAATTATTGAATTACGATCAACTTTATTATCAGCATTGACTAAATCACTTGAAGAAGAGACAAACACTGAAAGTGTTGAAAATAATAGTGATGAGCTAAAATCTCGCTTAAATGCTCTAAATGAAGAGTTAACTGAATTACATCAACACTCTCTATTAGTCTCTCCTCATGTAGATAAAAAACAAATCGCTGCCGTTATTGCTGAATGGACAGGCGTACCTCTTAATCGCTTATCACAAGATGCATTACTGGTGGTGACAGAGCTTCCGACCTATCTTGAACAAAGCATCAAAGGGCAAACACTTGCTATTAAGCATCTTCATAAACACTTACTGACAGCGCGCGCCGATCTCCGCCGTTCTGGTCGTCCTCTTGGTGCATTCTTGTTAGCAGGACCAAGTGGTGTCGGTAAAACAGAAACTGTTATTCAAATTGCTCAGTTAATGTTTGGTGGAACACAGTATTTAACCACGATCAACATGTCTGAATTTCAGGAAAAACACACGGTTTCTCGCCTAATTGGCTCACCTCCAGGTTATGTAGGTTATGGCGAAGGCGGAGTATTAACAGAAGCTATCCGTAAAAAGCCTTATTCTGTTGTATTACTTGATGAAGTAGAAAAAGCCCATCCCGATGTTTTAAACCTGTTTTATCAAGCCTTTGATAAAGGAGAATTAGCCGATGGAGAAGGCCGTATTATTGACTGTAAAAATATCGCCTTCTTCTTAACCTCTAACTTGGGTGATCACATCATTATGGCTCATGCCAATAAACCGGATGAGTTGCATGATGCCCTCTACCCAGAATTAACCACTTTCTTTAAACCTGCTCTTTTAGCACGTATGGAAGTTATTCCGTTTTTACCGTTAACGCAGGCTATTCTCCAAGAGATTATTACTTACAAACTAACACGCTTAACTGAACTACTTACACAACGTTTTCATGCAGAAATCAGGCTAGAAGACACTGTTTCAGATGAGATATTGCAACGTGCTTCACGAGCAGAAAATGGCGCAAGAATTTTAGAATCTATTATTGATGGCGCTCTACTCCCTCCTCTTTCACTTCTTCTCTTGCAACACAGCGCACGGAATGAAGATATCAGGACGATACGGTTATCAACGCAAGATAACCAATTTATTGCAGAGGTAAATGTAGAACTATGAAGCACAGACTGAAAAATGCGCTCTCTCTCTTAACTTGTTTAGATGTGGACTCACTGATCAGCCAATTTCTTGAGCTTAGTATGCCTCGTAGTCCATTTAGCGCACTCATTGTTTCAATGATTAATAAATCAGAGAATCGCTTAGAGAGCTGGAGCATTGATCTTAGTGAGAAAGTAGAGAAAAAACATTTGGATGTCGATATTACAGAAGCGGATCACCCCTTGATCCAGCTTCTATCACAACCACAATCTGTACTTTGGAATGATCTAAAGCAAGGCAGTTATATTAGCGATCACGCCTTACAGCAGTTTATCGCCAAACAACCTGTGCATTGCGGGTTGTTTAGTATTCCTTTTACTGATCTGAATAATAAACCTTGTGGGTTAATTATTATGTTAGGGCAAGATCTCGATGAAACCGTTTATAAGCAAGGGATCTTCTCTATTTACTGCAATATTTTTCACCATCAATTAAAAAGTATTTTGGCGTTTTCTCAATCACAACAAAAAATTGCTGATCTGCAATATCTATTGAAATTACAACAAGAAAAAGAAGAGAAAATTAATCAGACGTTACGTTCATTATCCATATCGAATTTAACTTCAATGCGAGCACCCGTGCACTCTTTCGCTGAGGTGAACGATCTTACTTTAGCCACTGAACGCTATGAAGCGTCAATTCTGCGTTATCAACAAGAAAGCAGTAATGACGATCTCAATTTAATTGCTGAAAACTTAAATATTTCAAAGCGATCTCTTCTATATAAATTAAAAAAATATGGATGTCTTGAATGATTTATTCACGGATTATTTATTTCATTTTTCTGGCTTTCTGTTTACTCAACAACGCCTTTGCACAGGCGCAAGAGGATGAAGTTAATCTTACTGAACAAGCGCTCTCTCAATGTCGTGAAGAGGTATCTCAACTTATTCGTTTATCTTGTTATGACCAAATTAATATTGAGAACAAACAAACTTCTACTTTTGATATCAGTGCGATGGGCGATATTTGGCGCTTAGCGGTAGAGCATGAAATGAAGCGTGAAAACTATACAGCGGGATTTATGGTGACAGCCAATAACAAAGGAACTTATCCCGTCATTATGACGATCCCAGCCATGGGATATCAGCCACCCCGCCCTATTTTAATGCTCAGTTGTATCGACAACATTACTCGTATGCAAATTGCGTTACCCAAAAAACAAACTGCAGGAAACATCCAACTCATCACGGAAAAAACACAACTAAGTAGCGAATGGTTTCTACGAGAAGACGGTTATTTGCTTGAAGCAAGCCGCGGCATACCCGGTATTGATGAAATCAAACAACTACTTTCCAGCACAAAACTAACCATCAAATTAGCGAATGATGAGAAATTAACCTTTAATATTTCAGGCATTAACGAAGAGATAAAACCTCTGCGTTCCGCCTGTCATTGGTGATAAAAATGACAACAAAAACGCTTTGTACATGGCGAGAACAACTTTTAGCACCTTTGGATGAGGCTAAAATAAGTAGCCAGCTTGATGAAAATAGTGCCGACTGGGAATATATCGAAAATGAAATGATAAAATTTGGCTCACTAAGCCATAGCTCTTTAGATATTGATGATCTTCAACGTCGTGCATTACAACTATTCGCAACACAAACCAAAGACTTTCGTCTATTGGTGCATTTTCTAAGAACACTGCAACATGCTGCTGTCCCTGAAGAGCTAGTTATTGCTGCCACGGTTGCCAGCGCCTATATGCAACATTATTGGGATAACAGTTATCCTAGTAATCCACGTTTAAAACTACGCTTAGCACAACAAATTATTAAACGTTTTGAATCAGTCAAAAACAGTTTTTGTCAGCAAGCCACATCTGAACAACGTGATGATATTTTGGGTGAATTCGCCTATTTAGCACAATTTTGGCACACCAATCAGCCTAGTTTATCTACGCAAATGGATGAATTAAGCCGAGCGTATCAACATATAGAAAATACACAAGAATCGACTATTACGGTTGAAGAAAGTGTAAAAGCAGAACCAGTTAATGAAATAAAAAAAACACCTCAAACACCAGTAAGCGCAACTTCACAGGCAGAGCAACCCCACGTTGAAATTAATCAAAGTGATGATCGCCAATGGAAGCAGACACTATTAAAAGTCGCTGGCATTCTTTGTGAACAAGCCCCTAATGATGCGGTTGGTTATCGCCTACGTCGATATGCTATTTGGCATAATATTCAAACAGTTCCGATGAGCGATAAGCAAGGTAAAACACCTCTAGCGGCAGTGGCAATAGATAGAGTGACCGATTACAAAGCGCAACTTATGCAACCAACACTCAGTTTACTCAATGAAATTGAACAGAGCTTAACGTTGGCTCCTTACTGGTTAGATGGTCACTATCTTGCAGCTCAAGCCGCTCAATCATTAGGGCTAACTTCTATTTCATCAGCGATTGCTCAAGAGCTTTCACTGTTTTTAACCAGATTACCTCAGCTCAACCATCTCTATTTCTCTGATATGACGCTCTTTATTTCAGAAGAAACTCATCAATGGCTAAATAGCTTAGAAAGCAAAACGAATAATAAAGCGAGCCCTGCGTTATCGCTACAAAGTGAACAACAAGAAATTATGACCTGCTTTGAACAAGAAGGTCTTAATGCCGCGTTATTGATGATTGATAATGCTATTTCAATCACAACAGAACCCCGCCAGCGGTTTTATTTGCAGTTACTCTCAGCACAACTATTTGAAGCGTCAAAGATGAGTTCCATCGCAAATGTTTATTTTAATCAGCTTTATCAAGATGCGCTTCGATATTCATTATCAGAGTGGGAACCCAATTTATTAAATCAATTAGCATCAAAAGCGGAACATCAACAAAACTTGTCTTCTCATAGGGAATAATAATGAATTGGTCATTTCTTTCTGGAAAGAAAATAACGGATTTTATAAAAAAAATTTTCTTTGCTGATAAATCAAAAATTAAATCCTTGTTTTTACTTTTTATTGCCTTAATTCCAGCTCTATTTGTCATTTGGATTTGGTGGTGGGGAGCTAATTATGAATTTAAAGGAGATTACCCATTAAGATCGCTCAGTGCGCGCTGGCTAGCGACAGTTATTACTATTTTAGTTGTTGTCAGTTGGGTTGGTATTGCAACATGGCTTCGTGTAAGAAAACTTGAAGGTCTGAAATTAGATGTTGAACTCGCAATTGTCGATCCTGTACTTAATGATATTGAACATCAGAACCGTTATTTAAATTATTGGAAATCGCAATTTATTAAACATCAAAATGGGCACACCAATGCGCTTTATCAAAAGCCTTGGTATTTTGTGCTAGGTACTGATGAAAGTGGTAAAAACACATTATTAAAAAATAGCCTCAATACTTTAGATATTGCGCCTATTGAAAATATTGTCAGTGAGCAAAAATTACCGTTGCATATAAAAATGTTATTGGCAGACCAAGCCATATTATTAATGCCAGAAGGTAAGTTAATTACACAACCCAATCTTATTTTAGAAAAGCCGAAACTTTATCACCGATTATGGAATGAGTTATTAGTCTGGTTAAATGAACATCGCTCTCGTCAGCCAATGAATGGCATTATTCTTACTATTGATACATTACAACTACTGACAAACGATAAAGAGAAAAATAGCCAGTTTATTGCTTCATTGCATATGCGGTTACAAGAAATTCGCATCACTTTTAATAGTCAATTACCTATTTATGTCGTGTTTACAAAGCTCGATTTATTACAGGGATTTGACGCTATGTTTCAGTCACTAGAAGCTAAACAGCGTGATGAAATATTGGGTGTGACATTCCGATTAAATAGCGAAAATAATTGGGAAAAAGATCTTAATGCATTTTGGGAACAGTGGGTAAGCCAAATGAATAGCGCCCTTCCTGAAATGATGCTCAATCGCGTTGATGAAAGCCAACGTACAAAGTTATTTAGTTTTATTCGACAAATTCAAGGGCTAAAAACTAACGTTATTAGCCTACTTAATGCATTAACGTCCAGTAATAAAGAACAAGATATACAATTAAGAGGGATATATCTCACTTCAGCAACACAAGTTGGTCAGGTTGATAATATCTTTAGTCAAACGGCATCGGTTCAATATCATTTACCAACAGCACCATTAGCCACTTGGCCTATTGCAGAAACTCATAGCTATTTTACGCAATCACTTTTTCAAGATGTTTTGTTATCAGAGCCAAATATTGCTGCTGAAAGTCAATTTTGGCTTAAAAAACATCGTAGAAGAGTTCTATTAGCTTCCGCTATTAGTGTTGTTGGTATTATCGCTTTATGGAATGGCTGGAGCCATTATTACAGTAAAAATTACCAATCTGGCGAAAATGTACTTAATGAAGTGAAATCATTTCGCTCTTCAGAAGCGACCATTACCACTAATACAGCAGGAAAAGAGCAGCTTGCGGTATTAAATCCATTATTAGATGCCACATTAGCTTACGGTAATTATCGCGAGAAAAGTGACACGTTTTCTGACCTAGGGTTATACCAAGGAAAGAATGTCGGCCCTTATGTCGAAAATGTTTATCTCCAATTGATAACAGAACATTATCTGCCTTCAATAATGAATTCTTTACTGACTGAATTGAAAAAAGCACCAGCAGGTAGTGAGGAAAAGCTAGAGATATTACGCATTATGCGCATGCTTGAAGATAAGAGTGGGCGTAATAATGAGATTGTTGAAAACTTCATGGCTAATTATTGGAGTCGCTTATTTACAGGACAGAGAGATATTCAATCTCAATTAATGTCACATTTACAATACGCATTAAAACATACCGATTGGCAAACTCAACGTAAGGCAGGTGAAGTAACTGCTATTAATGCTTTTACACCATTTACTCAGCCAATCGATACAGCGCAAAAAGAGTTAAGTCGTTTACCGCTTTATCAACGTGTTTATCAAACCTTGCGCCTTAAAGCGAACCAAGTTCTCTCATCACCATTAAATATACGTCATCAAGTTGGCCCTAGCTTTGACTCTATTTTTACCGCTATTAATGAAGATAAACTTCAAATGCCTCAGCTTCTAACGCTGTATGGGCTAACAAACTACTTTACTCAACATAATGATGAGCTGGTAGATCTGACCTTTTTGGATGCATGGGTATTAAATTTAAGTACAAATACTCAATACAGTGAAAGTGATAGAAAAGAGATCCAACGTCAAATCACCGAACAATATCTAAATGATTATACGGCTCAATGGCGTGCAGCTATGAGTAATCTTGAAATAAGAGAATTTGAATCACTACAAGATGAAATTAATGCATTAGAGCAGATTATTAGCGGTGAACAACCCATCCGTCGTGCATTACAAGTATTAAGAGATAATACAACATTGCCAAAAATAGACAGTTCACTACCAATTGCTGATCAAAAGGCATTAATGGATGAATTGAAATATAAATTACTCACACGATTAGATAAAGAATTTGCACCTCAAACTGAAATTCTTGTCAGCAATAATGGTGAGAACTTACAGAACCTCAATCAAAAATTAAATGAACTGCATCGTTATTTATTAGGTATTTATAATTCACCTGTGCCGGGTAAAGCAGCATTAAAGGCGGTGACTTCTCGCCTTGAGGATAATAATCGCGACATTATTTTTGAATTATCTCAATCAGCTAAAACATTGCCTGAGCCAATGAATCGTTGGGTAGGACAATTAGCAGATCAAGCGTGGAATGTTGTACAAAAAGAAGCTATCCGCTACATGGAAGTTGAGTGGAATGAAACCGTTGTTAAGCAATATCATACCTACATTGTAGGTCGCTATCCGTTTAACGCAGCAACGACACAAGATGTCCCTTTAAGTGAGTTTGAACGCTTTTTCAAACCAAACGGCACATTAGATAGCTTCTATCAGCAAAATCTACGCCTTTTTGTTGAAAACAACCTGATTGAAAATAGTGATGGTCAATCACTTATTCGTCCGGATGTGTTAGAACAACTCGAAATTGCAAATCGAATTAGAAATACATTCTTTAATGCACAAGGCAATTTAGAAGCGCAATTTGCTATTGAAGCGCTTTCTCTTACCGGTAATAAGCGTCGTAGTGTTTTAAATCTTGATGGGCAATTACTCGATTATTCACACGGCAGAAGCCATACCGTACATATGGTTTGGCCTAACTCAATGCGTTCAAATGTTGAGAGCAAGCTGACCTTAGTTCCTATTTCTGGCGATAAATCACCTCGAGCTGTTTTATTTAATGGTCCTTGGGCACAAATGCGACTCATTAATGGCGGCAAGCTTACTAATATAAAGCCGCACTCTTTTGATGTGAAATTCACCCTTGATAATGGTGATATGACATATCGGATCACAATCGATGAATCTAATAATCCTTTCTTTGGTGGATTATTTACTCGCTTCAAATTACCTGAAACCCTTTATTAACTGATTTCCCCTTATATTTATAAGGGGATAGGATCATTCATGAATACGCCAAAAGAAAAATTTGTGATAAAAATTGCAGGCTCTCCTTTAGATATCCCTGAATTTATCGCATTAAAAGCGGAATTTAATAAACTTAATCATCCTTCTCAACCAGAGATCAGTTGGACTCTTATTGAGTCTCTTTCATTAACGTTATTTAAAACCCACGGTATCGACTTGCAAAGTGGGACTTATTACACGCTAGCTCGTCTCCATTTAAATGGGTTAAATGGTTTTACTGAAGGATGTGAATTACTTGCCAATATAGTGGTAAGTCAGTGGGATAATCTTTGGCCGACTCAACCCAATCATCGGTGTGATGTCATTAATTGGTTTAATACCAAAGCGGGAGCTTTATTACGCCAATTAACTTTTTCGCCTTCTGATTTACGTTTAATTTATCGATCAGAAAGAGCTCTACAATTAATTATCGATCAACTTGCCCATACGGATTGGCCTAAATTACCAAAGCTAGAAAATTTACTTTGGTTTTTCCAAAATGCAGCGAAAACCTTAGAACAAAATACAAAAAGTTCGACTCAAAAAAGTAGTAATAATGCCGTTAAAATTCCGCCTATTGTCTATATCAGTGCATCTGATGAACTTAAAGAAAACAATACTTCTAAACCTAACCCTATCGCCGAAGTTGTTTTATATGACGATCCGCCGCTTGAGAAAAAACCAATGAGTGCGAAAAAAGGCTTTTTTATTGGACTATTAAGTAGCAGTGCTATTTTTATTACTATTGGTATGGCGATTTATCTGCCGATGCAAAAAGAACTCTCTGCAATTACCGCTCAACCTGAAGGTGCCATTACACAATGGTTATATCAACCAAATATCAGTTCATATGCAAATAACCTTGTTTTAATGGAAAAACAGTCGCCTATATTTGCTTTAAGAAAATCAGATCATATGTTGGAAGTCGCGAAAAAACTTTGGCCTAATAATGCTGATCAATCTTACGCAACACGACAATGGCAAAATATCCTTACTACACGATTAGAAAACGCACCAATTGACAGCAGTTGGTCAGATACGAATAAATTAATTCAACAGCTTTCCGATAGGATTGTTCAACAAGAACGTAACAGAGGAAGCTTTACCCTTTCTTATTTAAAAACAGCCATTTATGAAATTCAAAAAAGCCATAATAAAGCTGTTCCTATTGAAAATAAGCTATATGCATTTTCACAAGAAATAAGTAAAGAGCAGTCTATCTCTCCTGCATTAATTAATAATCTCGATGCAGATATTAATGGATTATTGGCACGATATTATCTCCTGCAAAAAGAAGCTGAAGAGTTAGGATTAAAGCCTTATTCATATTAAAAATAACCAGAAATCATGGCAGATATTATTTATTATTAAAGGGGTGATATTAGATTAACATGAGCGAAATTAAATATTTAAAAGAAAGGCAATACCTGCAAAAACTGGCTAAATCCTACGCACAAAAAAAACCACATTTAGCGGAAGTTTTAGAGCCAGATGATCCTCAAACCAGCTATTTAATGGAGGGATTTGCCTTTCTTTCAGCTCATTTGCAAGAAAAAATTGATGATGCATTCCCTGAAATTACACTCCCTTTATTGCAACGTCTCGGCTCTCAAGCAATAAAAGGATTACCATCGACATCAATTATTCAAATCAGTTGTGATAAAGAAATTAACTACAGCTATTACATTCCTAAAAATAGTAGTGCTTTAGGCAGTAATAACGAGTGTTTTTCAACTTGTCGCGATTTATATATCGAGCCTTATTCTCTTATTGAGAAACAAGTGACACATCAACCTAATAAAAGTTGTATCTCTTTAACTTTTGCCTACCTTGGCGATATAGAGCAAATGCAATCTTGCTCGCTAAATTTATTTCTTAGCCCAATCAAGAATATTGCAGATACGCTGTTACTTGGGTTGACACAACATTTTGACTATATTGAATTAAAACATGCCGATCAAAGTTATCATGGTGATAATGCAACGTTTTGTTTTAACTCTCAAATTGGTAAAGATTATCCTATTTTTCCACAATCAGAGAATACCCCGAAAGCACCACAACAATTATTGGAGGGGTTGTATCTTCCTCATGTTCATCATTTTATTAGCTTAGATATTCCCGTGATTATCAAACAATTAGATTGGGGAAAAAGTACTCAATTTACAGTTAATATTTATTTAAATAAGCAAATTTCATTAACGGAAGAACAATGCCAAGACTGTTTTTTACTTAACTGTATTCCCACTGTTGATAAAGAGAAAGATCATACAGTTATCCTTGATTTTCAAGAGAATAAATCATCTTATTTACTGCCTATTCCAGATAACCATTATCTTTCAAGTTTATCTGAAATCATGCTTTCATTAGAGCCACATGAAAAAGAGCGTGGTATTTATTGTCATTTTTATTCAATAACTGAATTAACATCAGCATCTCGCCTATTGCCTCAATATCAAAACTCTCTTTTCTATTCCTTAACAATAGATAAAGATATCACCGGAAGAACCTTCTATACGGTTCATTTCTATGATAATAAAGGCGAGGAACTTATCTCTCCACCAAGTCTACATTTTTCCTGTACATATATTGGCTTTGAAAAATATAAAGATAACAGCATTGGTGTGCTGAATGCACACAGTGAAAATATGCCTGATAATCTGTTACTCAAAAATATCACACCTTTATCAGAATGTTTTCCACCTATTGTTGACGATAAGTGTTATTGGCATTTGTTATCACATTATAGTGCTAATGCTTTTATGCTGATGTCTATTACAACAATAAAAAATATGCTAAGTGATTATTTAATTTATTCAGAACTAGATAAACAAGTTACAAGAAAAATAAAAAAATCCTTGGATGGCTGTATTGATTTAAATAGTCAGACTTATGATTATATTTTAAAGGGTAAACCACATCGTTGTTTATCTTTAATATTAACACTAGATACTGATTATTTTGATAATGAGGGCGATGCCTTTATTTTTGTTTCTCATCTTTATCATTTCTTTCCATTTTGCTTATCTGAGAATATGTTATTAGAAATGAAAATTAAATTTAAAGATAATGAAAAAATAAAATGGTTTTTATCACCATCTCCATTAAAAGGTTATAAGTCACTGCTGTGATTATTTAAAGCTACAAATAAAAAGAGAAATAAAAAAATATTGAGTTAAGTGTTCATCTATTGATAACAAATTTATTTTATGTGAGAATTCATCTAAATAAAAAATAAGGAGAAAAAGAAATGGCTAAAGTTAATAATAGCGCTAAAGAAAGAGCCTATGCGGTAGCCCTTTCTGTTGCATCTCGAACTACATTCGATCCCAATAGCGTCACAGCCTCTAAAAAGCTAGCTCAAAAGCGCTCAGCGCAACGTTCAACTGATGATTTAAATAGAATGTTTTCAAAAGCTTTCTCTACTGTTATTAAATAATAACGTTCATAGCAAATATCCAACTACAATTAATATCTAAAGCCCTTTTGATAGGGCTTTTCTCTGGGGAGATTTAGTAGTGCATTCTAAAAAATGGGTTTTTCGTGAATTAGTTAAAAACGAAAATGATTACCAAGGGCTTTTAGCTTATGCATGCTATAAAATGGAAAAAGATAAATTAGCTCAAGATCTTCGAGAAGCAAATAAGTCAGAAGAAGAAGTAGAAAAAGATCTAGAGCAATTTCATAATGCTTCAGTAACTAAAGGCCAATTAGAAGAGTTCAAAAAGAAAGGGTTAAAGATTATGACAGCTTTAACGGAGGAATTGGATGAAGGATTAATAAATAAGCACAGTGATGAAATTCATGTCTTGAAAGAACAACACCAACAAGTAATAAAATACAAAGAGAAACAATATAAAAAAACACTTGAAAAAGAAATAAAAATAGCAAGAACAAATATAAAAAAAGAACTTCTAGAAAAAATGCAAGAATATTCCCTATCCAAAACATCAACATTTATAAAAGTATTAAAATGGATATGGAATGGATTTCAAAGTGTTTTTGCCATCTTGATATTAATTTTTACTCTTCATTTAATTGCTTATTGGTCGTCTGATGAAGCGACAAAATCAGGTGTTATTAGTAGTTTCTGGGGGAAAGTACAAAGCGTATTTAACAATCCAATTCCATCACCAAAAATAAATTTAGATTCTACCAATATAATTAAATAATCACATGAAATTAACTAAAACACTAAAAGAATCCACTAATATCGAAAATAATTTTCAGAATAACTTATATGCAAACAACTATCATATTTATAAACCTCAAGATATTGTTCACTATCTCTTAGTTTAGGATTTCCATAATAAACTGGAAAATCTAATTTATCGGTAAACTCTCTTAATTGTAGATACGCCTTATTCCAATCATTAATAAGACAAAATGTCACACTACCGCTTCTAAATCCTCTATCAATAATTCCATCACCAGTGAAAAAATAGTCATCCGAAATTCTAGGTACTAATTTAATCACAGAAGATGTATTAAGATAATAAGAAAAAATATTATATTCAGTGTAGGTGTAACCTCTTTCTTTTGTATTTTTAATATCTTTTATTGCCCAAAAAATAAGAATAGTAAATAAAGTCAGTAGAAATAATGTAATCCAATATCCTTTTTTCATATTTTCTTCCTACTGTCTTGGTATTATTAATATTCTATTTGAAACCTTATCACAGTAGCTCTATAAATACTGAAATACCGTGGCTTTTTGTGCTTAAACAGAATTGTATCCTCTAAATGCATTGAACGATAACAACCAAGAATATAAATTCTATCAAAACACATATCTCATTAATTGGATGTAAGATCACTAAATTTATATGAAAAATAAAATACTCGTTAGTGCTTGCCTGATGGGATTTAAGGTTCGTTATAACGGCACAGAAAAAGCACGATTAAATACAGTACTTGAACAGTGGCAACAAGAGCAACGATTAGTGATCCACTGCCCTGAACTTGCAGCTGGGTTACCAACACCTAGAGCCTCGGCTGAAATATTGGAAGCTGATGGTTATCAAGTTATGCAAAATAGCGCAAAAGTGATTGAAAACACGGGTAACGATGTGTGACAGCCCATTACCAACTTGCAGCATGGCTTGCTTTGCGTACAGCTTTAGATTCTAACTGTATCGTTGCCCTATTAACCGATAAAAGCCCAACCTGTGGTAGCCAATATATCTATGATGGCAATTTCTCTGGTGTGACAAAGCAAGGTGAAGGTGTTGCAACAACCTTATTACGTCAACATGGTATAAAGGTATTTTCTGAAAATCAGTTGGATGAATTAATTGATTGGGTAGAAAACTGGGATAAAGAAAATATTATTTTATGATAAAAATCTGAATAGCTGATAGCTTAATCAAATAATCATTTGAAAAACATTAACTTATTCTTATCGGATACGGATCATCATCCATCGTTTCAAACAGGCTCTGCAAAATGGAGCCTTCCATTCTTACTAATCTCCAATTAGCTCATATTATTCTTAATTAACACTCCTATTTCGTCATTAACAAACAAAAATACTGCTAAAGACTAATGTAATTTATCTAATTATTTGATTTAGGTAAAACGGTTTAAATCTTTTAATAAATAAAAATTGATAGATAATGGCTATTAATAATCTATTTTTGATCGCTCATATCGATCTTTAAGTGTTTTTACGGTAATCTCTTTTAAAAAGAGGGATTAATATGAGTTCAATTAATATTGTTGTAGGTCAGAGAATTAAACAGAAAAGAAAGCAATTAAAAATAACAGGTATCGAGATGGCAAGAAGGCTTGGTATCAGTCAGCAGCACTATTCGCGTTTGGAAAATGGGCATCTTAAGATAACAGTCGATCAGCTTATTGCTATTGCTTTAATATTGGGAATATCGCCACAAAGTTTGTTGATTACACCCGAAATAATGTCACCAATGCTAAATGCTTGGGCTGAAACAACTTTGTCATCAAATGAAATTGTTATATCAAGAAATAAGAAGCGCCGTAATCTTAGATAAAAATACAATAATATTGTTTAGCGCTATCTGATTTAATATTTAAACTATTTTAGTTAAAAAACATCGCAATTTTTCATCTTCTTGTATTTAAATAAAACATCATCTATTTATAAAATCAATCGCTTGATTTATTGTTAAAATAAAGAATTAATTGTTAATATCTTTCGTAATTGAATATTTTAATCGAATTTCAGGAGCATTAGATAATTTTCGATTAGATCCTTCCATCAAATAAGCCGCTATTTCTTCTGATGATAAATCATCGACTTCTTCAATATTAAAATACTCATCAGGCCAATAAATAAGATCAGAAGAAAAGGATTTGAAGTTTACTTTGAGCAATTTCATTGCATAGGAATGTTCAGATTCACTCCCTTCAGCTAAACATATAAAATCAACAATATTAATTAACTCTTCATAAGTCAGATCATCTAAATATTTGACCTGATTAAACGCTATTTTTGTAAACTCTTTTTCACTTGTCCAAGAATTATAATCACGAAAATCTGAAAATACACAAGGTGTTACTACTTGTGCGTTCCAATTTGCCATCATGATTTTAATATCAGGATCATCTTCAGTTCCGCCATTATCGATTTTATTAGTTATCTTCCGTAGTAAATCGATCAACTCATTGAGTTTAGCTTTACTTATTTTTATTGGTTTCAATCTGTTAGGTAAAGGCATATTTTATTCCGTTTATACTGTTTTTATTAAATCCGTATGTTATTGAATATAATTAAATAATTGATTTTTTTTAGAGAATGTTAAGGTTACTAGTATCATGTTTAATTAACAGCTCTAATTAACACACTTTATCAAATCACCTACTAATTGAAAGTTAGGATTTGAAGTTATCGTAACTCTAATAGAAGTATCCATACGAGATGTGATGACAGCCTGAGTATATTTGACTCCGTTGATATTAATATCTGCTATTTGCCCGATATTTTTAACAGAAAAACCACTCAACCCAGTATTATTTTTAAGTCTAATTCCCAAGGAATCGTTTTCTTGTATATGAGTGTCAATTTCTGCTGACACTATATTTTTACATGCTATAGAAAGCTCATCTTTACTAGTTTTGAAAGATAAACAAATATCATCAGGCTTGCATTGATTAGCAGCCATTGCGAATGTTGAAAATAAGAGTGAAAAAATAGCTAGTAATTTCATTTTTGAAGATCACCTTGTGATTTTTTATAAAATTCATCCCTTATTTCAGCAGTAATTAAACTAGATGATTTACGGTGACTATATACGAAAAAAGATCGTATATGGCGACCTTTAAGATTTATTGGCTGATTTAACTCAGTTTTTTGTTCAGCATATAAATACAGTCATCAAACATAACTCCGCCAATCGTGTAATTATCCTTAATGATCTCTTTAAGGGTAAATCCATTTTTTTCCAGAACGCGTACTGATGCATTGTTTCCGCTTGTGATCACGGCCTGATAGCGCGAAATAGCAGATAATTCGGGTAGTGATAATAAGGCAGATAATGAATCAGTAGCCAAAGACATACCAGAAAATTCACTCGCGATTATGTATCCCACCTCGGCTACAGGTTCAACATTATCAAGAATTACTAAGCCGGTTAACCCCATTGGGAGCCCGTCAACTTTTCTACGGATCACAAAGCATAACCAATGAGAAGACTCTATATCCCATTCTGGCAGGCGACTATCAAAGGCATCTTTAATTTGCTGTTCATTTAGTGGATCAGAAATAAACCTCATTATCCCAGCATCTGCATATAACTTTCTGAAAAAATCCCAATCATTTTCAGTTATTTTGGTTAAGGTAAACACCATGATTTTCCTGCAAGGTTTTTATAATATTAATGTAGTTCTATTTTATTAAATTATTAATATCTGAATTAAGAATTAGTTGTACAACACAACAAACAAAAATGACACCACAAATTAGAAAAATACAAGTTGATTCAATCTGGTGTTCCGCTAATAGCATTACAAGAAATGGGAGGCAGGGAAAGTATAGAAATGGTAAGAAGGTATGCTCATCTAGCGCCTAATCATTTAACTGAACATGCAAAGCAAATAGACAGTATTTTTGGCACTTGCGTCCCAAATACGTCCCACTTAAGAAAAGTAGAGAATTTAAAATGAATGTAGGTGTTTGATTTTAAATGGTACGCCCTACAGGATTCGAACCTGTGACCTACGGCTTAGAAGGGCGTTACATACTGATTTCATTGAGTTTTATATAATTTCACAAGTTTTCATCTTTTTGATTTATAAGGATTTATATACCTTGCATGATTTCAGCTAGTTTCATATCATTTCTTCGTTACTTGACCCGTTACTTGACCCGCAAACAACCTGTAAATGGAAATTAGTTATGGCTAGCGTATTACTGACTGATAGTAAAATACGAGGACTGAAATCAAAGAAATCTGCGTATTATACTTGGCAAGCATCAGCGACTAGAGGCACTGGACGCCTTGGTGTAAAAACATATCCATCTGGAAGAAAAGTTTTCGTCTACCGCTACTTCAAAGATGGAAAAGAGAAATTTATATCGCTTGGTGATTACCCTAATTTATCACTAGCAGATGCTGCAGTAAAATCCGTAGCAGCTGCTACCGAATCATCATCCCCAGAGAGAATTAAATATGAACACGCCACAGTAAAACAGCTTTTTGATGATTACATTGAAGATCAAAAACGACAAGGCAAGCGTTCATATGATAAAACTCGAAACAGACTAAATCAGGTTCTAGATAGTAAGCATATTGATGCCTCTATGCCTGCAAAAGATGTGACTCCAGATCATATAAAAAGAATACTTTCTGAGTTTATCTCCCGAGGTGCTTTAGCTGGCTCAAACAAGGTAAGAGCAAACCTACATGCGGTATTCAACTTCGGTTTATTTGCCGATAATGATCCAGCAAAAATAAACGAGCGCGTTATTTATGGGTTGGAGCGAAATCCTGTCACTGTGGTTCCTAGACAAAAAGGTGCAGATAAAGCGTTAGATAGATTTTTATCATGGGATGAGCTGAGACTATTATTAGAGCTATTCAATAAGCCTACCATAGAATGCCCTATTAACTCAGATTATGCGCGTCTATTTCTATTTTGCGTTTATTCCGCAGGACAAAGGCCATGGGAAATTCTGGCTAATACTCGCGACAATTGGGATAAAAAGAACAATACATTAACGGTCCCACCCCACATTTCAAAAACAGGCGATTATCATGTGATCCCTTTGGTACGGCCTGCTATTGATATTCTGAATATCCAAGAGCTCTTGTATCCAACATCAAATTATCTGTTTCCTGCTGACACCAAAGAAGGGCACCTGTTAACATCTGAATACGCTAAACAATTAAATAAATTTTGTAAGAAAAATGAGTTTGAGAAATTTACACCTAGAGATGTGAGAAGAACATTTAAAACATTAGCTGGAGAGATGGGAATTAGTTCTGAATTAAGGGATATGGTGCAAAACCACAAAAGACCAGGAGTTTCTCAAAAGCATTATGATAGATATGATTATTTAAGAGAAAAACGTGAAACGCTTGATACATGGTGTGAAAAGCTATTGTCACTTAAAGATGGATAATGATTATTTTACGTAAAGTTAATCAATGCTGGAGTTTTTAAGTAATAAAGAAAGCCTCATTTGAGGCCTTCTTTAAAAAATACTAATTTAAATTACCATTCAAAACCAACACCAGCTCCCCACACCATTTCTCCTTCAGTTGATGTGGATACAGATGAACGGATTACAACATTATCTTTAATGCGAGCTGAGCCACCCGCTGCAATTGATTGCTCACCATCGAACCCACCGATACCAACACCAAATGAATAAGTAGCCGAACCAGACAATTGTGGAATGTTTGTCATCGCAGAAACACCAGAGATACCACCTGCTGCACGTTTACGGTTAGCATCTACTTGGTTTTGCATGCTGTTAAAACGAGAGTCAGTATAAGCCATAGAAGTTTTCAATGTTTCGCGCTGACCTTGAATACGATCCGTACGTTCTTGATTGATCGCTACTGTGTTGTTAGCACCGATAGCTAATGCTTCATTCGCTTTGTCATTGATAGTACGACCTGCGTTGATAGCAGTATTCGCTTTAGCAATTACTTCGCCCTTTACTACTGGTGCTTTGTTGATTAACGCACCACCCGCAGTTTTACCAGCATCTTTAACATTGTTAACGATCACCTGACCTTTATTGACTGTATTTTCTAATTTCTCAATACGACCATCTAAGTCATTAGCACCCGGAACCATACCAGCTATTGCATTATCAATTTCGCCTTTAACGTAATCTTTACCCGCTTGCGTATTATCCGCTATAGCTTGGTCGATTTCGTTCTTAACGTAATCTTCTGCTTTCTGTTTAGCATCGTCTTTAGCTTGTTGTAAACCATCAACTACAGCGGGGCCATTTTTAGTAACAGTTGCGCGAATATTAGCGAGAGCTTGTTTCTTGTATTCATTAAGAATCGCATCTACGTCTTCTTTAGAAGTCGCGTTATCGATACGAACTAATAAATCATCATAAGCATCTTGACCGTCGTTACGCAGTTCTTGTTCTAAACGGTTGGATTCGTTTTGACCCATCGCAATGAGTTTCTTCGAATTGTCCTCAAGCTTAGCGTCAACGTCAGCAATGATAGTTGTGTTACCTTCAACGATTTGTTGTTCTAGGTTAGTAATTTTGTCGCCACCGATTTGAATCGCGTTGTCAACTTTGCCACTGATATTCGTTAATTCAGTTTTACCCGCTTCAACGTTCATATCAATTTGGTTTTGTAAATTAGTAATCCAATAAGTGCCGTCTTCAATCGCACCGTCAACTTTACCGCTTACATTAATGATAGCTTGTGAATTATCATCACCTTGCTGTTTCAGGTTAGCGTAAGCAATTTCACCACGTTTAACTTGACCATCAACATTTGCGTTAGTTGCATCGATTTGATCTTGGAAATCTTTAACCACTGTTTCAGCCGCATCTTTTGCAATGTTAACTTGGTTGCTAACTTCGCCTTTGATTTGGTTAACGTATTCGTTATTACCTTCAACGATATCTTTCTTGATGTTAATTGCTAAATCTTTAGCATCAAGTTTTAACTGGTTAGTGACGTCTTTGCTAATATCATTTTTGATGTTAACAATTGTTTCACTGTCACCGATTGCGATATCACCGATTTCATTTAACACGTTGTTAGTGATTTCAGTTTTAGCACCTTCGTACTTGCCGTTTACATTGGCTTTGATACCATCTTTGTTATTAACCCAAGAGTTATTGATGTCACCTTTAATACCGGAGACAGCAGCGTTTACACTTGTATTAATTTCGTTAGTGATATCTGTGCGAACACCTTCGTAAACGTCACCTGCTTTGTTTACAATGACGTCTTTGTTAGCAACGATAGAACCTGCAACGCCTTCAACTTTAGTGATTTTGTTGTTAATGATTTCTACATCATTAGTGACTGAATCAACTTTAGCATTGACATTGTTGTAAGCGTCGTTACCTTTCTGCTCTAAGGCTTCTAATTCAACACGGTCTGCTTTCACATCTTCTAAACGCTGAGTTTCAGTGTTAAGTTTAGTGATTGCCAGTTTGTTGTTATCAGCTGTGTATTCAACGTTGGTTAAACGCTCACCTTGTTTAGAGATGATTTTGTCTTGAGCTGCGATATCACTAGTGTTTTTAGTAATACGTTGCTCGAAGTCATTTGCGGTTTCTTTAGCGCCGTTAACTACTAAGTTAACTTTGCTACCTTCGTTGTTTACTAAATTAGTTACTGAGTTATCGATAACGTTATTAACCACACCAGAGATATTACCTTTGATGCTGTCAGTGTTATCTTTAACATAGTTGCCTAATTTGATTGCGCTGGTTAACACTGTAGTGCTTGCATTAGTAATGCTGTTCACTTTGCCATTAAGCTCAGTGTAAGCATCTTGACCTTTGCTTTCTAAATCTGCTAAATCAGTTTTATCAGCTTTAGTTTCTTGTAGTCCTTCGATGCGTTTGTCATTACCATCAATACGTGCGGTGTGATTGTTAAGACGATTATCTTGTTCTTGGTTTTTCAGAGCAAACTTGCCGTATAGACCAGCGTTTTCTTTATAACCATAGAACTCACCATTAGGGCCAACAACTAACTTGTCACTCTCTGCGCGTAAGAAACCGTCGAACTCACCTTTGTCATTAAAGTGAGGTTGACCGCCGAAAGTTAATTCCCATACGGCTTCGTTTTTGGCTTTGTTAGATTGAATGTTTTTCTGGTTGTCGGTGATACGACGGTCAAAATCATTTGCCGTTTCTTTCGCACCATTAACCATTACATTAACACTACTGCCTTCGCTGTTGATATAATTTGTTACCGAGTTATCGACAGCTGCATTTAACTTACCATTGATTTCATCTTTATTGTCAATCAAATACTGAGCTGTGTTTTCAATACGTGTATTAACATCAGCAACAAAATCCTTACCTTTGTTTTCTAAGTCTGTCAAATCAGACTTATCAGCTTTAGTGTCTTGTAAAACTTCGATATTACTCTCGTTGGTCGTGACACGACCTTCAAGATTATTTACTTTATTCAACGCTTCCGACGAATTCTGATTGGCTTGTTCAACATTAACATTGATGTTATTAACTTTCTGGTCAGTTGCGTTCTGATGAGCTTCAACTTCCATGATGTCTAACATAATGTGATGTTGATCCTGAGTATACTTATTCGGGTCTTGAACTGCCATTGTATTACTAGAGAAAACTACGGAAGCGATGATAAGAGAAAGAGTTGATTTTTTCATATAGATAACCATAAACTGTTAACTTAATAATGATGATTAAGATAATAGTTATTTGTTGATTTAAATATTTAAGGTATTTAAATCCTAAGTTATCAAGAGCCTCAATTCTATAAAATATAAGTATATTATCGTATTATCATGCAACAAAAATAATCATCAAAAAACGATGATGCATGAATTTAAACAAATAAAAACAGAAGATTAAAAAAATATTTAAAAAAAAAACATATAATAAAATACACATTCAGTTACATTGGGTAATAAATAATTTATATATCCCTCATTAAATATGGCTTTTAAATGTTATTTTTATTGTTCAATGATAATTACAAATAGAAAAACTATTCCTCTTCTTTTTGTCTGTGTTCCTCTTCCGCTTTCTGTGCTTCTTCCATCTCACGCATTCTCACGTTATAGATTGATTGCTCTGGCATCTGTACACGAACGGAAATAAAACGACCATCAGGAATATCAATTGGGTCACCGTCATTGAAGCCGTTAATGTCATTACGAGCAAAGTCAGGTGCGTTAGGATGAGTCCGGTGATACGTTTTAACGAGAATAGAACCGTCTTTGTTAACTTTAGAGTCTACCCAAATAAGAGGCTGTTTATTTACATCGAGTGGAATTTCAATACCACCATCAACACCGCCCCATCCTGCATCTGAGTTAAAACCTAATACACCTTCAATGAGATATTCACCTTGCCTTACTCGAGTAACCGTAGCGCCTTCTGATTCGTCATTAGTGGTAAATGTGCCGTCTGGATTGATGTCGATGATTGGGGATGCTTTTTTGATAAAGCCTTGCGGGTCTGTGGTTGTATTGCCAGTGCCCCATGTTGTGTTCCAAATCATTCCAATAGGGCTTGTATTAGTTCTCCTAACGTTGGTAATTATAGACCCATCTTTGGGGTTTATAAAAAGTTTAAATGAATTTGCAAAGTCATATTTAATATTAATTCCCGCTCCCCACGTTGAGAAATATTTGTCATCAGGTCCCCCGCCTTGCCTAAACAAATAACTTTCAGTCCTTGTATTATGTAGATCTGTATCTTTTAATGAAATAGCATCACCACCAATTCCATAATCACCAACAAGCATAAGAGTACCTGATTTTTTTGGTATCTGTATCCCGTTATAACCCGATGCAGAATTTAGTTCGATATTTGTTCCACCAGAATTGTTGGTCGTTAATGATATTGATGTTTTCCCATCTGCTGATTTTGATATTAGCTTCGTTGTTGCTTCAACTGATGACTTGAACAGTTGAGTTGATGATGAACTTTTGTTTGCTAACTCCTGCCAGTTAGAAATATTACCATTCCCCATCCATCTATACGCAAGCCCCTCTGGAGTTGCCTGAATTTGAGAGTTATTACCCTCACCATTTGCGCCACCACCTCTTGTCATACTCAATAATGGGTAGTATGAATTGTAGTAATTTACAGCATTAGCGCCGTTCGGTGTCGCAAACCCTGTATATTTAATACTGTTAGCATCCTGAGTGTGTTTATCTCCAGTTTCATTTGAACGACCTAACCCAAAATCACCAGGAGATAACTTTCTACTGATATCCTCCTGCATCTTCTTAATACTATCTAGTGTAATGACTTCACCATTTGGCATCTCAATTTTTGTCTGCCCAGTCTGAGTCATCCATGTATTCATCGCATCGAGGAAATATTGCGTGTATGCATTTATTGCGACCATGGTTCTAGCTGCATCACTATTATTGTCTGGCTCAGTAATATGAATTGAGAATGTGGTGTTCGTTGCGGTGGCTAATGCAGGTTGTGCTAATACTAATTCAGTGTCGGAATTAACGGATTTAATCATATACGGAATATTCGTGTTTCCCGATTTAATTAAAATCGTCATTCCAATATTAATTGCTGGATTATTATTTTTAAATTTAGTGCCAGTGCCTTTGACAATAGCAGACCCTGACACTGTGTTAACAGTGCCTGTTGTGTATATCATTTTATTTATTCCATAGTTTAATTAAAAATAACATCTTGATTGTCAGGAAATACGATTATTCTTGCTCGCATAATGAATCGTGTAATATCTTTTCCAGAGTTTGGTATTTTAATTCCAATACTCGCCATTCCGGTGCCAGCATCCAAATCAAACACACATTCATTTAAGCCAAAAAAATCACGGGTTGGGAATCCATCTTCTAATCGATACAAACTTGGTCGCTCTTGAATTACACCATCAATATAAAAGTCAGCATAACCGTAACTATCCATCATTTGTGGCGCTCTGTATGCCAAAGCAGAGCGATTTGGTACAAAATAACCAGAACCCGATGATGGGATTTTTTCATACGGATTTAATGCACCCTGTATCCAAATATGACATTTTTGTGTTCTACGTTTAACCTTAAATAATTCAAAAATATCATTGCCTCTGAACGACTCACTTATATAAACATCTTTAGTAACAGAGATTATATTCCCCTCTAAGTTTTCAACATTTAATGTTCCGAGAATTTCACAACTCTTCTCAATAACTACATTTTTTAAACGTCCAGAAGTTGCCTCTATTTCTCCTCTTGCTTTTATGTTCTGAAACTCAGCAAACCCATTTTTATTAATTATCCAGCTCGGTCTCCCATTTAAATAATTATTAGATTGAATAACATTCCCTATTTTTGCATTTGTAATAGAGCCATCTTCGATAAATAAATCTCGAATAAACAATTGCCCATTCTTGGCGTACATGAATAATTCCATCTTGCCATTTACAGGGTTATACCAAGCAAAATTATTGGCGTTGTAACCAAAGAATGATTCGAGCTTTCCATTTTTAACTTGAGCGCTAATAACCTGTCCTGCTGCATTGTATTTAGTGCCGTTGTGAACAATTGTGATATTGATGGAATGCGTGACAACACCGTCACCTGTTTGACTAAATTCAGCCTGCATTTTTTGATTAATCATGCCCTGTTGTTTGCCAAATTGCGCTTGTACCTGTTCTTCGGATTTAGCCATGGCTTTATTCGTTTCAGATATCGCTTCTTTATTTGTTGCAACATCAGCACGAATACGTCCAACTTCTTTATCTGTGTTTCCTAACTTCTGATTAGTGTTGGCTAAATCTTGGTTGGTACCATCAATGCGTTTATTTGTTGCATCATTAGTCGTTTTTAACTCGGTGCGAATTTCAGTTGATGTTTGCCCGAACGCTTTATCTAAATCAGAAATCGTTGTTTTAACTTCTTTAATTTCAGAGTTAAATGTATTTTCTGCATTATCAATTGATGAGTAGAGCTGAGTAACAGTCTGTGCCCACGCTTCGTTATCCGTTGCGCGGACTTGCCATAGCTCTTTAATACCCGCTTGTGATTGACCGTGTTTCACTAACAAACTGCGTGATAGTTGAGAGTTAGCATTACTAAGAATAATTGCTGTCTCAGCATTCCAATCCAAGCGTTCACTGAGTTGCTTGCCGGCTTCTGCTGTCATAAATTGGCCGTCTAGCTCATCGAGTATTTCTTTGGTATTGCTATTAGGCCCCCCTTTGGCTTCAACAAACACTGATTTTCCAACAGCGTTTATACTGCGAACATAAATGTAATAAATATGCCCTGCCTTCAGGTTGCGCCCTTGAATAACCCACATCGTACTGATACCTAAATATTCAGCACGACTTTCCACTTCGCGAATATCGGTGATCTGTTTTTCTGAAAACCAAAACTCATACTGTGCTCGTAAGCTATTTTGACCACCAGAACGCGGAATAATACCCAAGCTAAAATAACCTGATTCCACTTCAATATAACTCGGTGGCAATGGCGGGTTAATCGCAAATGAAGTTGTGGCCACCTCGCCTTTTTGTTTCCGATCATTTTGAGGTACAACGGATAAAGCATAATTGCCCTGAGGTAAACCACCAAAACGATACATCGTATCCGTGGTTGAAGCAGTACCGACAATGCGATCGCCCGTAGTGAGTTTTAATAAAAAGTCGACTCCTCGACTGGAATAAGGCGTGTTCCAACTGGCTTCCACCTGCCATGCGCTTGCATCTGATTCGATATCCACAGAAAGGTTTTCAACCGGTGGGATAAATCCACCCAGTGGCGTATCGGGCTTTGGTTCAAATTTAGCGCCTTTATCGACAATCGCCTCTTTTTCGGGTATGTGCTGTACGGCTATAACCGTAAAACTGCCATCACCATTATCAGCTAAACTGATGGCACGAAATAGTCGGCGACGTAAAGACGGGAGTGTCAACGTCCAAATTCCTCCCTCGCGTAATCCTAGCGGTAAAGTATCCAGCTTTATTTGATTAGATGCGGGATAGCTCACTACTTCATAAGATTGTGGATCACCTTGTGCATTGATGAGTGTGACGCTTGATTTACCGCTTTTGGGTGTATCGATATTGCGATCTAAGGTTAATGTTTGAGAGGCATAATCAATGTGTGTTAGACGCCCACCCACTTGATTGTCCGCGTAATAGTTATCGGCAATTTCGATAATATCACCCGGCATATGACGCAAGCCTTCACTACCAACAGTAAATTCAACCGTCTGTGTCTCTAATTTCTCAGTGGTTAATAACCAAAGACCATGACGATGGGCTTGCCCTCTGCTAGTACAACCAAAAGCATCGACGCGCATCACATTACGCCCAAAGCGGGCAATACTGGCATCATCTTCAACTAGTTCAACACTGGTTTTCCAGCCATTATCGGGATCAATAAAACGAACCTCGACAGCAGTATGACGCGATTTTAATGCACTAAAACTATACTGGAAGTTACCATCAATCACATTGGCGTTGGTATAGGGCCACACCACATCAGACGGTCTATCTTGGATAAAGGTTAATGTTCGCCCATTCCAGACAGGCATAATGCGCATCATGGCACACATATCGCCCATGACATCATAGGCTTTGCGCATATCCGTAATGTAGGCATTGCACGTCATGCGGGGTTCTTTTCCACCGAACCCATCATCAACCTGCTCATCACAATAACGACCAATCGCATACAGAGCGAACTTATCGACCTCACTGATATTAAGACGTTTCCCCATGCCATAACGAGGATGAGTTAATAAATCCCATAATATCCATGCTGGGTTATTGGTAAATGCCGGTTTAAAGGTGCCATCCCAAATCCCTGTATAAATCCGTTTATCTGGATCATAATTACTCGGTACCTGAATAATACGCCCTTTAATTAAATAATTACGGCGTGGAAATTTATTGCCAAACTGCTCACTATCAAACATCAATCCTGCAACGGCAGAGCCTGGATAAGTTTGTGAAATATCCACTAACTCAGAATAGCTCGACCAAACGGTATTATTTTGAATTTTGTCAGAGGTGCTGTCTTGAGTGATGCGGATCATGCGTACACTAAATGGCGCGGGGGGTAAATTATCCAACACAACGGCCATTAAATAAGGTGAGTTAGAGCGTTTGCCATTAATCGTGACGTTTTTCTCTGTTATCCACGCCCCATTGCGCTGGATTTGGATTTGTAATTGAACAGAAGTGGGTACGCGATCACCATTATCTTTGGTTTCAACCAGAGCTTGTGTACCAAAGGTTAGACGTAAACGGTCAATATTGGGCGAGGTGATAGTACGAGTGACAGGGGAATTATATTTAACCTCAATCCCCACTGGAACTTCATTCGCAGATGCGGTAAAGCCACTCATTGCCGGTTGCTCTAATGTCCCTGCTCGCCATTGTGCATACATCCCATTAATGGTGCTATTGCCAGAGCCGTCTATCACAGGCGTATCATCCAAATAAATACACCCTAAATCGTCTATTGAGCCTTGAATATGAATAGGGCCTTCAATCGGTCCCTCGCTGATTAAATCAATTAATGAGGCTTTTTGACGTGATGTTAAATCATTTGGTGCCTCATACGGTGTTTTTTGACCGCCACCACCTTTACCCATGATACGAACTCCTCTTAACCACCGTGTTTGCCGGCATCGATATCTTCACCGTCACTGTCATCCATAATTTCAACGGATTGTGAAATGACGCGTGAACCACACATAATTTCGCCATACGCAATGGGCACCGGCATCCCTTGAGCAACCGCGTTATCAAGATTACTAAAATAGGTATTGCCTTTTTCTTCATCGCCACGAGATAAATTAGGGGGTTTAGGCGCGGGGATCAGCATTTGAGCGACACCACCAATCATCATGGCTGCACCACCCGCCATCAAAGATGTGGCAACGGTTGCGGAGATCCACGCAGGTCCCCACCATCCCAATGAAAATAAGGCAGCACCCGCAACAAACTGAAAAACACCGACGTTTTTAGCCCCTGATAATTTCGGCACAATATGGACGACAGCATTATCAGGTAAGGTTTCATTGAATTTTTGGTGAATTTCTTGCGGGGAAATATCAGTACCCGCAATGCGGACTTGATACCAACCCTCACGAATGGCGAGGCGTAATGCGGGGATTTGAATAAAAAGCGCGTGAAGCCCTTCAGAGGCAGTATTCACATTTAAATCAAAGCGACGTCCAAATCGTTGCAAATTCCCGTAAAGTCGGAAGGTTGCCAATCGCGGTAACGCCAGATTGAGTGCGTCATTCGTTGCCATCGTTCGTTATACTCCTCGCGTTTGCTAAGTTGGTTTGGAATGTGGTGCAAAATTGTTTGATTGCCTAAATAGATCCCCGCGTGGTTGGTGCGAGAGCTGGCATAACAACACAAAATAATATCGCCGGGTTGAGCTTCTCTTTTTACCTGCCGAAAGCCACTGCTCACCATGTTATCGAGATACAATTCTTTGCCTTGGCGCCACCAATTATCGTGACGCTCAAAATCAGGCAGATCATGTCCCGCTAAATGGTAAGCATCACGAAACAACCCATAACAATCTGTTGAGCCATGAATAAATTGGCGACCTAAGAGATGAGGTACCGGTTGATAGCAGTGAATTTTTTCATCACAGACCACCCACCACGGCAATGCACTGTTCACCTGCAGTTGTCGATCTAAGGAGCTGAGATAAGGCTGACCATCAGGGTGACTGTGTACAACCGCGATCACTTCGCCCTGCTGTTCGGCGCGAATAAAATCATCAAAAGAAATCGTGAAATAGTTTTTCGGATCAGCATGCTGATTAACGCAAGGTAAATACTGTTCACCCTGTGCGGTACTTATCAATAAGCCACATGCTTCTAAGGGCGCTTGCTCTTTTGCATGCGCCAAAATTGCTTGTTCAATCATAAGAAACACCTTAGGAGGGAATTAACTGTTACCAATGCGGGACGTGGAAACAAATGCCCCTATGCGGGATTCGTTTTTTCGTAACTTACAGTCACTAAGACGCTTACCGCATTTGTCTTTTAACGGATCGGTGGTTGGCTTTCCCCATTCATCAGCAACAGGAGCACCTTTATATCCGCACTCTTCAGAGCGATATCCCCAAGGACAGATATCCGACAAAATCACGCGACCAGGAAGCATCAATCCGTCGGTTTCACTGGGTGTCGCCAACATAAAGGTAGCGGTTACTGAATTTAAACTGGTCATCTGCTCAATGATCCAACGTGTCACAATCTCTTGTGATGGGTCAGCATTAGGATTGCCTTGGGGAAAATTTACTGCATCTAAAAATTGTGTGCTGACAATGCGACGTACCACCAGCCCACCGATTGCACTATCTAGCTGACTGGCAATCCCTGTAATCAGCCCGAATAAATTCGACAATGTAATTGTGGGTCGCCCTGAGGGGCCTTTGCCATTAAAGGTAAATCCCTCACCTTTCACAGGGTAAGGTTCATAGGTATTTCCTTGCCAGATTAACGGCTCTTTACGCTGATTGAGTCCATCAAAAAAGCGGTACCGAATACCGCCTATTTTGGTTAAATCAAATTCGTAAAGCTCAAGTAAGGCATCAGTAGAGGAGAGTTCGGTAACACTAATTCGCATTTCAGGAGGAATATGTTGCATATTAACTCCAATAAAAAAACCACCCGAAGGTGGTTTGTTAACAGAAAGGTTATTTAATTTTTATTATCTTTAATTGGTAGATCACTACCGCAATGCTTGCATTTTATTGCGGCCTCTAATACATCTTCCGCACAATAAGGGCATTGTTTAGTTTTTCTCTCTACTTTAGATGAATCAGCTTTATCATCATTTATATCTGAATTTTTTTCGTTGTTATTCCCCAAAGCCCAAACATAACTAACAATCCAACCAATAAACGTCCAGCCAGCTAAGACATTTAATGCCAGTATTTGATTGCTGTTTTTTTTCTTGCGAATTTTAGATTCGATGAAAGGTAAGATGTATAATAAGGGAGCAAAAATAAAAAATGATAATGATATTAACTTACCAAAATCATTTAACCCAGCAGAAGGTATTTGTCCCATTGAGTAACTATAAAAAACTAAAAAAATTAAGACCAGCAACCTCAATATAAACATAATATCCTCGCTATTAAAATATTTGCTAAAGCCACAAAAACTAATCAAGACGCAACCTGTTCAAACTCAGCCGTTATTTCAGTTCTTATCATCCCTACTGAAGACGACCATTTTCGACATAGTACCTTAATTAATTCTGATTGATGAGGTGGCTTCCATAAAAATGCAGTAACACCAGCATGTTTTTCTAAAAATGATTCAATCTGCAAACTTTCACTATTTATATAGATCAGCGTTACATTGTATTTTTTTAGATTATTATTAATACCGTCAGGGCGACGCTGTTCATAGCCGTCGCCAAATTTCACTGATTTTACTCGAGGCTCAAACTCCTTTTTCATATCAGGTTTAACTTTCCACTTAAATGTTTCCATCTACATAGCTCCACCATCCCGACGTTGGCTCATAATATAGTCCTGAGCACCTCGCTTACTGATTTCATAAACTTTTTTCAATGCTTCAGGCCCTATCTGACCATTGCTACCGTCATTTTGAATATTAATATGATAATGCTGAGTAACACCTCCTCCCTGATTAGGCATTTTCGCAATAACACCCAGCTTTCCATCAGCACCACGTCGTAGAGGGAAAATACCTTCTGGGCCTGCCTCTCCCATCAAACCCGCACCTTTTGCAAAAGCAAACATGGTGGGCTTATGCACAATCTGTCCACTGTAAGCACTTAAGCTGGCTGAGTTGTAAACACCACCATCCGCATTAGCAACAGGAGCACCAAAACCAAAGCCCATCGCCTCTATTCCTTTGACTAAAGACATTTTAATTAAAATATCAGTTAGCATTTTGAGGATTGATTTTGTAAAATCTTTGAAATTGGCTTCACCTTCAAATAACACGTTGGTTAACTGGCTACTAAACCCATTGAGTGCCATCGATGTTGCATTTTGCACTTGAGAGTTAACATCAAGCGCGGTGTCTTTATAATTGCCCCATGCTGTTTGGGCACCCGCTAACCAATCAGCACGCTTCTGATCTTCAACTTCATAGGTTTTTTGTTGCTCGGCTAACATATTGTTTAGCTGTGGGTTCTCTTTTTGACCTGCAAGAAGTTGAGCGCGTTCTAAGTAACGTTGTTGCTCTCTTGCTGATTTACCCATACTTTCTTCAATCGCTTTACGTTTTTCCGATTGTTGAGCAATGTATTTATCAGCCTGATCTTGCATCTTATTTAAACGCTCTTGCAAAGCAACTTCATCACCCACTAATGCAAGTTTTTCCTTTTGAGCAAGAATATTTTCTTTATTTGATAATAAAGATTTTTCGGCGTTAGTTAATCGGCGCGTCAATTGCGCTTCTTCTAAAATTGCAAATTGTGCCTGCTCTTTTTGAAGATCCTTGCGTTGTTGACTGATAACATCATTAGCGCTTTGATGTTTTTTAAGAATTTCTAACTGGGCTTGTAATGAGAGTAAATCACGAGAAGCTTTTTCCTCTTCACGATCGCCAGCAGGTACAACATATCCCTTGCCTTTACCAGTACCCGGCATTTGACGATCTCTTAAGCGAAAATTAATCATCGCCTTAGCTTCTTCATACTGTTCCTGTGTTAGTGCATGTTTTTCTTTTTCTAATTCCGCTAATTTTTGTAACCTTTGAGTCTCCCAACTATAAAAACTTCGCCATTTTTCTTGTAACCTGATTTGGTTCACTTCTAATTGCTCATTGTTTTTTATAGCTTGAGATTCTTTTTCAGGTTTCTCTAAATCATAGAGTTGATCCCTTAGTTTGCTTAAATTAGCCTTAACATCCTCAACAGTTTGCCCAGTTCTATCGTAATGCAGTTTCTCAGTAAATGGATTTAACTGGAAACTGACCAACATTTCTTCATGTTCACGTATTTCATCCTTTAGAGTCCTTTCTCTCCCTATATTAAGCATGGCGTCCCAGCCTTTTTTTGCTTCATTTTGGATGCGTACCCATGCAGACTCTAATATTCCTAAACTACTCGAGATATCATTAGCACCATCATTGATAGATTGCGCATAAGCATCAATTGCCAATCGTGCTGCTTCGGTTTTATTACCTTGCAATTCGAGCGTTCTGATTTGCTCTAATTGGGATGCTGTGAGATGGTGATTCGCTTTTTCTAATTCAAGCGACATTTGAAGCGGTTCATCTTGCAAGCGTTTAAACTGATCAATCGTGGTATCAATCGCCTGCCCTGCGATGTAATTCATCTGTGCGGCCGCTTTTGAAACACGGGAAATCTCATTATTTGAAAATACGCCTGTACCGACAACACTCGAAATGGATGATGCCATTTCACCACGCGTAATACCGCCACCCGCAAGGGTTCGCGCCATTTCATTTAATTGGCTCGCGGATTTATTTGCGTAGTTACCCGTTAATATCAACTGCTTGTTAAATTGGGAAAACTCTCTTTCTGCATCATAAGCTAATTTTGCAACGCCCGTTAAACCGGCAGTAATTCCTCCCCAAATACCACCACGAACCAGTGAGCCCATATTAAAGGAATTAGCAATCCCCTGAAGACGACCAGATAATGACTTACTGTTTTTATCAAACTCTTTAGTTTCTTTGTTCGATTCAGATAATCGACGAATATAGATCTCGGCTGAAGAACTGACGCCAAGTTGAGAAGCTTGATAACGCAACATTTGTTCACGACTTAAATTTTGAGTAGCGACTTGCTCCTTTAACCGCTGAATAAACCGTGTTTTTTGTTGTGTTAGAGACTCTTCTTCTCGGCGTAATTTCATTGACTCTGAAGTGATGGTAGAAATAAGCACCTGATAATCGCGCTGATGGATGGTACCTTTTTTCACTTCTTGGTTTAACTGAGCCTGAATGGCTCTTAATGCTGATGTGCTACCTGATAACCCTTTAACGGCTTCGATTTGTTTGTAGTATTTCTCCGTATTCGCATCTTGTTGGTCTTGTATCGCCCTTATTCTTGATTTAGTGACATTTTGAATTTCGGCAAACTGCTCACCTGTAATTTTGAGCTTGTCATAAGCCTTTGTTGATTTGTTTAAAACCTCAGTGAGTTGTTCGAGTGCATCTCTCGTTTGCCCAACACTCTGAGCCTGCTCTATAAAAGCATCGGCTTGTTTGCGTGATTCAATAGCTGCACGCGCTTCTTCTTGGGCAATTCGCTGATAATAATCCGCTCGTTGTTGCTGAGAAATTTCTTGTTGATTGTTAAGTTCTTGAAGAGATTGCGCAGTACTCTCTGCAGAACTGCGAGCAGATTGCGCTTGCTGTTCAACTAATTGAGCCATACGCCGTTGACTGGCTTCGGCTTTTTCTGCTGTTTCTTGTAACTGGCGTTCAACACGCCCCATTTGCTGGCTGAAATCGGCTGTTTCAGCGCCTAAATTAATCGTGAGATCGGCTATTTGTTGGCTCATATCGTACTCCGCCCGCTATCCCTTCACTGACCGCCATCATGGTTTCATCGTCCATATCAACAGCGGGTTTTCGTAACAACACGCTAAAATCCTCTGGCGATAAATTATCACTGCCACCAAAAACACTGGCGACAGTGAAGTTAAGTCCAGAAAAAGCATGATCAATGAGTTGGAGGGTGAAGGGAGTTTCATTAAAGAAGTGTAACCAATCAGCAAGTTCGGTCGCTGTCATTTCGCTGAGCATCCTGCGCCAATCAGCACGTTTAAATTCATGTGACAAACGCAGGATAAATTGATGTTCACGGGCGACTACTTTTCCAGTGACTCTTCCTGTGCATCACTGTGAATATTTTCATTTTCCGTGTTTTCAGTTTGCGCCATTCCGCTAATCACCAACACCTCTTTAGCTGCGAGACCGAGTGCTTCAGGATTCCATGTAGAAAGAACATCATTATAAATTTGTTCAACATCATCTGATCCACCGTGCGCTAATGAACGAGACACTAACCAGGCATTCGATTCTGTGTTTGCACGAATAATCAGGGCGGTTTTTTTAACGCCTTCTACTTTTTCAATATCGTCGTTTTTTTCTGCTTGCTCGACTAAAAAATCAAAGTATTCAATGCGTTGTAGTGCTGATAATTCATATAACGCAACAGAATTACCACCATAAGTAAACTCTTTTTTCTTTAAAAACATACTGTTACCTTTTATTCATTGTCTTTTTTAATAACGGGTGCACTTTTTCCTTGCTCTGACGCTGATTTAATTTCTTCAGCAAGAGCTGGACGACCACTATTAGTGATCTTAATCGTGCGGGTGATTACTTCTTTTGCGGGCACTGTTTTTCCAAGCGAACTAACCCAGCCACGATAAATATCAACCGCCCCATTCGGATAACGAATGCGATAGTGACGAACATCACCCAGTTGGAACCAATCAACCAGATCTTTTTGTCCTTGCTCACCCGGCTTCCATGCCAGCGTAATATTGGCTTCACCTGCTGATTTTTCCCCCTGAGCAGTCGCTTTCCAATCTGCATCTTCATCGTCAAGATAGGTATCGTCATAACTGTCTGCGGTAATTTCACCCGGCTGTAACTCTTTAATTTTCGCCAGTCGCGTCCAATCTGTATCATCAAACGGCGCTTTTAATGGATCTTCGGTACCGCTATAAATCCAAAGCGTGGTACCAGCACCTTTTACGGGTGCCAATGGGTTTGGTGTAGGCATAATGATTCCTTTTACATTGAGTAACTAATTTGATAATTGAGATCGACTGAACCCCATAACCCCATTTCTTCATCACGATGGTAGTCGTAGCCATTAGGGGTCATATTTTCGATAAGATCGGACAGTGCGGGAATGGAGGTCAGTGCGGGATAAATCACAGCTTCAACCCATTTATCTAATTCAGCATCAGGGCTATTCGCACTAAGAAAAACTTCTATGTGAACAATCGCTTGCCAGCTGTCTTCATCGAGGTTTTCACCTGTTGAAATAGCATCGGTGATATACACAGCAATCGCTGGGAAGTCGTTTTCATCCACAAAAAAAGGGCGACCATCAAATACTGTCGCCCCATTGGCATGAGGCTCAATCGCCTCTTTAATTGCGTGTCGGATCTGTGTGTGTTTGATCACCAAACCCTCCCTTTTATATAAAGCCGTAATTGTTGCTTTAATGCCGATGCCATTTCTTTAGGCATATCAGATTCAATAAGCTTCTCTGACTCTTCGGTGTAAGCCGTTGTTAACGGTGTGACGAGCGGAATTTTAACTACTTCGATGGGATAACGACTTTTCCCAACGCGCTGAAGAATATGCCAGCGCCCATTATCAAGCTGTTGAATAAAGGCATTAGGAAAAGAAAATTTGCCCACTTTCAACACACTCCCTGCTCCTTTCTGATTACCTCTTTTTCTTGATAGTTGAACGCGAGCACTACCCAAAGCAATGGCGGGTAAATTACCCCGGTTTATCACTAATCTAGCACGAGGCGTTTTATAGCGACTGCTCGCTCGACTAAGTCGAACACGTTGACGGATCAGGCGTTGAGGCACTTTTGTTTCAGCTGAAACCCGTTTAACACTATGGCTAATGACACGGCGAGCAACACGGTTGATCGCCATTGCCGTTGCTTTCGGTACCATTTCATCATTAATGCTATTCAAGTTTTTAATGGCTTGCTCTAACCCTTTCATATCATCCACCTATTTAATCCAAATATGGGGTTTACCATTAAACTTTTGATATCGAGTAATTTGGTAAGTTTTTCCATCAATTTCAACAGTATCCTTACGGTCAGGTTGATAGGTTGACGAAAAAATAACATAACTCACCCCATCACCACTCATCGGACCCAATTCAGGGATAAAGTGAGATTCGAGTGCTTGATAAAAAACACCATTAATACGGATGGGTATCCCCATCCGTTCTTCGGTCACGTTATCCATTCTTTTTACCAACCGTTCAAATGGATTCATCGTTTCCTACCTTATGGCGTACCCGCTGGTGCGAACACATTGAGTTTAACCGTAACATTTTCACTCGATGCATCCGCATCATCCCAAACCACACCAGCAGGTGTGCCACCTGTATCCACCACGATATTGTCTTTAACGGACGCCGTAGTGCCGGCTTTTAAGGCAATACCGGCTTTTTTGTTCAGTAAGAAAACACCTTCTGCAAAACCATCGCCGGTTTCGTTAGGTTGAATATCCGTGATCGCAACACAAGCAATAGCGCCAACGTGTACCAATTGACCACTTTTAATGATCTCTTTTGTGCTGTTAACCACGGCGATAGTGCCACCCTGTTGTACATAATTTTTAGCCATAAAAACTCCTTCCGATGCCGAAGCACCGGATTTTAGATATAAAAAAAGCCCATCAGGGCATCAGGATAAAACGAAGAAAAAAGACGTCTTACTTACCCGTTACTTTCAGCAGACCGCGATAATCAACTGGCGCTACACCCGCATCAATACGCACTTTTGTGGTAACACCGTCTGAGGTAAAACCTTCAAGTTGGTCAATATACGGCACATCGATTCCGTTTAAGTACGCCACCTCAATGGTGTCGCTACCTTGACGTGAGGCCATATACCAATCTTTTGTACTCGCTTCATCTAAACGAGGTTCAGCAATAATTTCCGCTAAATCACGGACTGGATTAATGATATTGGCATTAACATCTGCGCCTTTCACACTGCCTGATTTAACCACTTGGATAGCTTGTGTTTCCAGTGTGGTCGGTACCAACATAAACGCAGGACGAATATTGAGTGTACGCTCACCTTCTTTCTGTTGACGCATCGCGGTGCGACCTGCACTGATGGTTTCTACATCCATCCCGCCGGTGATCATGTTTTTATGATCGGCACTAAATAGTGCTTTTTTATCGCTCATTTTTTCATTGTCGATAAGCACCGCATACACCAAATCACCGACAGTCGCTTTAGCTGCACGACCGAACTTCATTGGCACATCCGTCAGCATATTCATGTCATCATTGATGATGGCTTGACGGGTAATACTAAATAATTCACCGTAAGTCGCTAGCGCAATGGTTTCGCCTTTATCATCGAGCGTAACGTATTTATACTCGGCACCTTCACGCACTTGACGTAAGGAAGGGAATGCCCCTAATCCCACACGGTGTGCGGTTTTAAAGTCGCTGAGTTGCCCTTTTTTCGTCCATTTTTCAAAGGTTTCTTCGTTTTCTTCCCAACCCAGTAAAATCGCTTTGTTTGCGACATCTAGCAGGATATTACCGAAGTCAGACGTGCTGTGCGTAAATGCCATTCCAATCATTTGCATCGGATTATACGTAGCCACACCGATGCCACGCTCCGTCAGTGATGCGCGTGCTAACTCACGCAGTGTCATGCTATTAAAGGCGTTATCTTTTTCATAATCTTGATAACCCGCACGCGCCATCACAGAGGCACGCACACTGTCACCCACGATATTGCCGTTTCCAGCGTAAATATGCGCATTACCTTTATTTGATGGTTCAGGATTTTGTTGTTGTGCAACCGTGTTAAGTAATTGCTCACGCGCTTTCTCAATAGAACAACTCGCATCCGATAAACAAGTGATCATCAAATCATTGTGACGACCACCGAACATGGCAAATAAATCTTTAATCCCATTTAAGCGCGCCTGATCATTTGCATTCGGTTGTTGTTCTGGTGTCGGTACCGGAGTTGGATGAGGCTGTGTAGGGCTAGTGGTATTTTTCGGGGTAATTTGATTTTTAATTGCACTTGGCATAGATGAAAATTCCTCAATTCGTTTAGATGTAAGACTTGCCATTGCTTTTACTGGCTCAATCACTTTATCGGCGAAACCGTGTTCAACACACTCGTCACCATCAAGCCATGTTTCCTGCTCTAACATGGCGGTAATTTCTTCGGTTGTTTTCCCTGTTTTCGCCACATAAGCAGGGATTAATACGTTTTCTAACTTGTCGAGCAAATCAGCATATTCACGCATATCATTCGCATCCCCCCATGAAACGCCCCACGGTTTGTGGATCATCATCATGGCATTTTTCGGCATAATGACCGTATCACCCACCATCGCAATGACTGATGCCATTGAAGCCGCTAATCCATCGATATAAACCGTGATTGTTGCGGAATGGTTTTTAAGTTGGTTATAAATGGCGATACCATCAAACACCTCACCGCCGGGAGAGTGAATATGCAGATTGATATGACTGAGATTACCCAGCGAAATTAAATCTTCCGTAAAGCGTCTTGCGCTAATTCCCCACCCACCGATCTCATCATAAATATAGATATCGGCAGTTTGGTCTTCTTTAGCTTGCATGCGAAACCAGTTTTTTTGAGTTACTGGCCCCGACATTTTAGGCATCGTTATCAGGTTCTTGTTGTTTAGCATCTTGTGCCCCTTTGTCATTAGCAGGATCAGTATCAAATACCAGTCCTAATCGTTTATTTTCGTCAATTTCGGTTTTACGACGACGTTTCACATCCGCAGGGTTGCCCCCTTTGGCGCGTATCCAGTCACTTTCTGTTGACGCGCCACCGCGTAATAAGGTTTTCCATGCCTCAGACTCTTTTTTCGGATCAATCCACGGCATCACAGGTCCACTGTAAACCGCATTAAACAGTGATTTAGGGTCAACATCTGGTGGCACGGCGACCACACCACTGGCTATCGCCATTTTTAACCAATTGCGATACATCGGACGGCTAATGCCCGCCACAAAGGTGTCTTGAAAAATGTTATAGCCTTCAAATGACTCCACCAGCTCTTGTCGTTGAGCGCTATATGTGCCGTTATAGTCACGGGCGATACTGGAATAACTACCCCGACTGCCCGCAGAAACCGCACGTAATTGCCCATTGCGAAAGGTTTGTAGATTAGGGTTGGGGCGGTCTGATTTGATCATGCCCACTTCTTCACCCGGCTTTAAACCGTCGTAAATCATGCCCGGCTGAATATCAATATTACGTTGCTCATCTTCGTCGTAGTCACCTTCAGGGAAAGAGCCGGCATCCCCTTTTTTGATGTACATCCCCAATGAAGCCGCAATACGTGCGGAGGTCAATTCCGCATCTTCGTAATCTTTTAACGCACTTAAGCGCATTAAGATCCCCGAAAACAAACTGACACCCCGCGCTTGATGAAGCCGACGAGTGAACTTCAAGTGCAACATATTTTCAGCATCGATGGTTTTGATATCCCCCAAATTGGCACTGAATTGGGGGAGGTTTTTATATACCTGATACCCTGTGGGTCGCCCCCACTCATTGAACTTAATGCCTTGGATAATCTTACTTTCTGGCATATTCATGTGAATAGGCACAAAGTCAGGCTCTAAGGCTTCGAGCCAAAAATAGATATTGGCTTGAGGATCTAACCCCTTGGCTTTACCTTTGACGAGCTGAGCAAAGACTTCACCATCACGTAGCCACGTTCTCACCAATAAACGTTCTAATACAGGGCGACTAAATTGCCCTGTCACTTCGGGTAACACGGACCATTCCGCCCAGGCTTGACGAATTTGAGAGGCTAAATCTTCATGAATTTGTCCGGCACCATCGAGAGGTTGTGGCTCAACAATAATGCCCTTTGCCCCGACAATGCGTTCTTCCATCTTGTCGAGAATGCCGATAGAGATATCATGATTGTTATCTAGCCATCGCGCTTGCTCCCGTAATGATGTGCCACCAAATTGAGTCAGTTGGTTACCATTACGATTTTCACGTTTAGCGGGATGAGTACGAGTGGGTAAAACGGCTTCATAGGCTTTAATTTGTAAGCGAGAGCGGAGGCGCGAAGCTTGCCAGTTTGGGGCGAAATAACCAATGGCGCTGTCTAATAATGTCATCTAAACCTCGCTAATTTATACATTGGATTACCTCGTTTTCGTGATATCAACGCCGATAAACGAGATTCCCAACGCTCACGACCTTTGATGATCTCGTTGAGATTTTCCATTGTCATGGCTTGCCCATTAAAGGTGATGGATTTGCCTTTTAATACCGCCTCTTCCGCTAAACGGTATTGCTCAATCATGTGTTCAATTTCTTCTTTCGTCATATCCAGCCTCCGCTGTTTGATACCGGTGCCCATGCTGATACGGCAGGCGTTTCCTGTTTTTGGGTTTCGGGTGAGGGTTTTATTTCAGGCTCTGTGGCGATATCGGCAATTGGCGGGGATGAGGAAAGCATTACATCAGGCAATCTCGCCCATTTAGGCGGTTTTTCCCAATTAATATTCTCGTACCCTTTTAATATCACCAAGGCATGGGCGTAAACCATCAGGTCAAATGCCTCATTAGCACCTCGACCCGGCTTTTCCCAATGCCCTTTTTCATCACGCTCTTCATACGTCAACTCGTCATAGAACGATTCATCCAGCCAATCAGGGAAATGAATATAATTAGGTCCGACGGTATCGCGCGATAACGCAGAGCTGATCCGGTCTTTGAGTTGATCCGTTTGCAGTAAATAAAGAGGCACATCCCCTTTCGCTTGGGCGCGCCGTTCAGAACGACTGGTGTTATCAGGGAATGATTTGGTGATTAACTTACTGCGTTTATGCCCGTCGCCCTTAAAGAGATAGACTTTACGGTGTAATCCCTCTTTTCGACAGCGACGCCAAAATTTATAAGCATTATCAGTAACGCCATCTTCACCACCAGAGTCCACGCCCAACATCATGATTTCCATTTCATGATGAGGATAATGTTGCAATGGATAGGTTTTCTCTAATACATCCGTGATTAATACTTGCCAATCCTCAGGATAAGAGCCCGGATCAATTCGACGGCATTCACCGTTGTTGTCATAACGTAGGGATTGGGTTATTTCAAAGCGGTCAATCACCCAGCGTTCGCCTTTTTCACCGTAACCGACCACCTGAACCACAAAGCGTCGTTTTTTACCGCCCTGTACGTCAACTGTGGCAACCAAGAATCGTACGCCATCAGGAACAATCAATTCTCCTAAGTCTTCAACACGATTGATTAATTCATCGCTCCGACGTTGATCTTGTGCTGTGCGCGGTAAATAAGGCAAGCCCCAGTCTGTATTGGTGACCGCTTTTAGGGTTTCTTCACTGCCGGTTAATTCGTATTCTTGTTCTGCAGTCAGTAATTTATAAACTAACTGAGACAACGTTTGATAAGCAGCAGCAGGTCCTTCCATCCAAAAAGAGGCAATACGCGAACGACGCCCTGTGCCTGAGATCTTCCCTTGCTTATCAATGGACTGCCCTTCAATCAACCACACCCCTTTATTATTGAGTTCCCGTTTTTGATGGGGTTCGATGCGACCTAAGCAGTGCTGACATTCCACATACGCAGATTCACTCGCTTCTACGGGATCTGGATTGTCACGATACCCCTTTACCGCATCATAAATAGGCTGAAAATATTCGTGGCAGTGAGGACATTGCCAGTACCAGCGACGGCGATCCCCCCGATTATAAAGCGATAGAATACCCGTTGTGGGCGGGGCTTCGTGAGGGGATAAACGACTCCATTTAGTATCGGTAATATCACGCCCCGGAGAACTTTCCACCAGCGTCATACCCGCTGACATAAAAGTGGTTGTCCGTTTTGAGGCTAAAGAAAAGCCATCTCCTTCACCGTCGATGTCTTCTGGAAAACGGTCATAATCGGTGAGTGCCACACATTTAAAGTCAGATGAGGACATTACATTAATCGATGGCCACCCCATTTTTAAAAAGCTGCCCGATAAAAAGTATTTATCAAACACGTTATTATCGTTACGACGAGGGCTGAGTTGCTTACTGACTTCAGGACTACAACGAAAGGTGCGAGAAAGCCGTTTTTTACTGTGCTCTTGTGCTTTATCTTGCGTCATTTGCACCAGCAACATATCCGACGGATCACACACAATATTGTAAATCACCCACCCATCAATTAACCCGACCGTCTTTCCTGTTCTCGCAGGTCCCACAAATATCACTGCATCATAGAGCCGTGACGATAAACAATTCATAGGTTCAACAATGTAAGGGGATACTGCTGGGTCCCAAGGAACAGAGTTACCCGCTCCCACAGGCACGCGCATATATTTTGCCACAGCATCCGCAACCGGCATTCGCCTCGGTGCTTTAATGAGTTGTGCCACATTTTTTCTTAATGTGGTTGCTGACACTGTTGCTGTCATAACTCATCCTCATCGTTCTCTTCACCATCCGATTGATCACTTAAGACTTGATGTGCTATCTGGTCGCGAAGATCATCAATAATACCTTGAACACGAGATACGGCTGTCGGTGTTAATGCACAATCACGTTCTAATATGTCAGGTAACGTTTCCAACACTTGTACCATCGCTTTAGCCAGTGCTGAATATTCTCGTGCAACGTCTGAGGCAGGCAATAACTCCCCCACTTCTTGCTCAAACTTTAAACGCTCCCGCTCAGACTGATACCACGCTTTCCGATCTTGAGGTAACATTTCCTGATTATCGACAGGGGCTGGCGCCTTCATCATTTCAGATAAAATATCAGTGAGTGCGTAGAGTTTTAGATTTGAGCTATTGCCTGCAACAGGCTCTAAATGATTAAGACGAGCGGAAGCAGTTTGCCGATGGACACCAGAAAGTGCAGCTATCTGGCTGATATTGAGTTTTAGGTGTTTGAGTTCTTTGTCCATATTTCATTTGTTTTATTCCACTCCTGATCATAACGAATTCAATAATAAAAAAGGCCACTAGGACCTATTCATCTACAAATAATAATTTGGGTTGTGTGAGTGAAAGTATTTGCTCATATTCCAATTGCAATGCTTTCTTTTCTTTCTTACGTTTATTCATTAACTGGCTACCAAGGCGACCTTTTAACTCCGACTTAGCAGATTTTAATGCGTGCCGATGCTGAGCCTCTTCACCTAAACCTTTCCAGCGATTGATTTGATCTACCATCCAATTAAATGCTTGGATAAATTTTATTTTAATAAGCATTGCTGATTTACCCGTAAAACTCATTACCAATAGCATATATCCGTCTTTGGATAACTTATACATTGGCTGAATATCACCATTTTTATCAATGTAATCAGTGGGCTCAAAATTGAGCCCAGCAAATTCACTAGGGCAATCACTGATTGTTTGCTTTATTTTCTTCAACACATTCTTATGGTGCTTACCAAAATACTCAGCAATCTTTTTACTCGTTGTGAACACTTTACCGTCAGATGCCATAACCATTTTTTGAAAATTAAATTCAGGAATAACGACTACATTACTCATGGTGTAAATCCTTATAGAAAAGCGAACCTGTTCACCAGAAATAACCGCCCCATAGAAACACCATTAACGGGATTTCTCAGGTTCGACTTTCTGTAAGGTTCTATGGGTTATTTTGCGCGGTGAATGCGCAGTGAAATGAGATGTAAAACAATAAAAATGAGAGTTAAAGCTTTGAGATAGTGATGAACAAAAAACAAGCAAATTCATCACTGTTATTTTTTTAATATATATTTATCAAATAATTATACTGGTGGTGACGACCGATAAAAATTGAAAAATGCGCCGTTTCCCGCGTGCGCGCCGCCCCGTGGAGAGGGTACCCCGCTGGGAGTACCTTTTGATCGCCTATCTCTTTTTTATCTGACATATCTATCTCCAATAAAAAAGCCACCAGCGGTTAACTGATGGCTATCTATATAAACTCTATCAACGCCACTCAATGAATGACGTTTGTAGAATTAATTATGTCTCTCCATAGTCACGCCGTTTCTTCTCTCATAGCTGACGTTGCTACCCGTACTAGAATAGAGTGGATTCATTGTTTTTGATTCTCACTATGCGCTCACTGCGTAAGGAAGATAGGTCATAGCTAACATAGGAGACTGCGACAATGCGACGCATAAAAAAGCCCACTATTGAGCGAGGCGATTGTTTTCTAAAAACTTACGTTGATTATTAACAGATTGGCTTACTGGATATTGGTAATCTAATGTTTTCACACATACTAGTGAAAGCCCTGTGGGAGCCCAAACTCACAGGGTTATTTTTATCTTGCGTTTTTTATTTAGGTAAAAATAGGTTAATCAGAATTATCAATCTGGTATATATACTTACTTAAGCTATACTAAGTAATTATCACTATACTTTGATTGATATCTTGTTAGTTTGCCCATGCACCCATGCTGGGCTTTTTTTATTCTTTTGGAGTGCTTTTATCCAGTTCTTCACGGAATTTAACTGGATTATCTGAACCTTCTACTGCCATGATATTTCTCCATTAAAAAGCCCCGCTATTGCGAGGCGATTGTTTTCTATCGAACTACTTCTACGGTATGTCCGTTTGCGTCAGTTATATAAGCTGATTCACCCTTGTAAATGAATTCAAACATCTGCCCGTTAAATTCTTTCATATTCGGGTGAGTGATTGACTCACATTCTGTAACGATGATTGCAATGCAGTCTTTCTGCACATCAACGTGATCAATGCTCTTTTCGCTAACAATTAGCTCCTCTTCCTGTATCGCTTTTGTACACTCAGCATCTTCGTAAATTGCTGGAGTCTCAATAGCGTAATCAGGGTTTGACCAATTTTTAAACTTATCAAGTAACTCAATGAATCGAGGGCTGCCTAGCTTAATTATTGATAGACTACTTTCACTTCTGAGGCTTACATCACCGTTAACAATAGTTTTTAAAGTAAACATATTTTCTTCCTGTTTCTGTTGGTATAAAAAAGCCCCTAATTACTTAGAGGCTCGTTGTTGTTCAATTTCCCGTATTGCTTTCTTGTCTGAGTTACATTGCTCAATAACCGATAACAGGGAGATGTTTAACATTAACGATTCTCCCCATGTCATTTGTTTGGGTATATAAGGCAAGAGACAATCAGCGGTTAGGTGTGCCGGTATCGCTATGTGCTCCACTGGCACGTATTCTTTCTGAATAGTCGTGCATCCGGATAAGAGCATCATTAGGAATAGCAGTATTGGCGCAATCATTATTGACAAGAACAGTTTTGATAACCGTTTTAACTTTTTCAGAATCCACGGCTGACCTATTCCGCTCTTCGCTATTAAGTGATGAGACATTGTTGATAATCCTGAATGTTCGGTTGGCGTTTTCTGTAATGGATTGCTGGCGAAATAACTGACTAGTTGCTGTGTTGTAGTCTTTGCTCAGTTTGTCGTAGTCATCTATTACCCACCATAGCCAGAATGCAGATATTGCCAGTAGTCCAGCTAATACCTTAGTTAGCGTACTCATGCTGGATATGTCTTATGGGTTAATTGGAAGTGAGGACCATCTTTAAATGTTTTCCAGTTGCCGCCCCATTCGATATCGACGCCGAACTCTTTCGCCGCTTGCATCATGGCATCAGCTACCTTTTTAAAGTATGACCAATCGTTCCACGGGATCTGATTATTTACCAGCGGAGCACAATCAACAGCGTGACCGGTTAAGTGACGACTATTCATCGTTTGGCTTTTGCCGCTTGCAACTAACTGTCGTTGACGGGCTTCGTTGCGTTTACCTTCAATCACCATAAAATCAATATCAGTAATTTCTAATGCTCGATGTACTACTTTAACCAAGTCAGGATGAACGCCACGGAGGTTTTCTTCGCTACGTTTGCTTAATCTAAACTTACTCACTTCTTACCCCCTGTAAACTTATCCCAGAAGAAATCCAATGCTAAAGAGCCAGCGGAACCACATAAGCCAGCCGTAAATAACGTGTAGTAGAATGAGGCGTTAAGTTCTATCGATATAAGCCCACCCATCATCCCAGCAAAGCCAGATACGAACATTTGCATAATTGCTCCTACCCAGCTCCACCGATAACCGTTACGTTTATTGTCAATAATGTATCTAGCCAATCCGCCGTATAGGGAGATAGCGAATATGACACCCCATGCGGTGGCACTGAATTTGTCTTTCTCGTCCATTCGTGTCATACCGCCTCCTTTCTGGAGGAATTAGTTAATAGAACGCCGACTCACAGCTCTTGTGTGAATGTGAGGTGTTGTGATTGATTCTGTGGTCGGCATATACGAAACCATTTCGAGCACATTCTCGATATGGTAGAAACGAAAAAAGACCGCCTAAGCGATCTTCAAAATGAGTTGTTCGGAATAACCGAACATGTGAACTATCCGGTAATTCCAGAGAGTTTGATTACCACAATGCAAATAAGCACTCTGGATAAATATCAATAACTTATTCCATCGAATTCGGGGGAATTAAAAGTCAGGATGCTCATCAAAAGCATCGAATTCGTCATACATATAAACTCCAGATAACAAAAAACCCCGCCGAAGCGAGGTCTTGATAAAACTCAGTGTGGCAAGTAATAAATCGCCCACTATTTAAAGATGATAAGGCAATCTTATTCAAAATGCAAGCTTTCACTGTTTGTATAACCAGTTATTTTGTAACCTTGTTGAATATTGCATCCGCGCTACTCTCTTCACTAAAACATTTACTGATTAACTTCTCATAGAACGGTTTCCAGTTACGAGACCATGTTGGTTGGGTTAACTCAGGTACTATGTGTCTTATTGCCTGATATGCGACTGAAGAAGGCATTCTCTTATAACCACGACCAGAACAACGAGGACAATCTTTAAACGCAGGAACACCACCTTGTAACTCGGTTTGTTCTTCATCTAAAATCTTTCCGCGCCCTTTACAGCGACAGCGATAGGTTAGCTTTCCTTTACCATTGCAGGTTTTGCATAACTCACCAACTTTTTCTTTTTCACTCCAAGATTCAATGACAACAGTTCCATCAATACTCGTTTTCCCTTGGTACTTAACAACATCTTTGTGACTGTAAATTAGCCCTTTGCCTGCACACGCAGAACATTCGCAAACTGAACCCGCTGAACGGGCGTAATCCTCAAACGCCATTTTTGCGAGGATCACTAAACAGTAACCCAACTTATTGCCCGCCGATTTCGCCACCAGCTTGGGTGTTACTCTAAGTGCGTATTGCGTTAACTGCTCTACGGTGCTGAACTTGTCCTCTTCACTCACGTCATTCTTAGCAAAAAACGCAGACATGCCAAACTTAGCTCGTTGCTCTGTCATACCTAGTGCCCCAGCGCTATCCATCCCTTTTAATCTGTCAGGTGAAGTAGAGCAAGAGCTATCACTGAATGTAGGTGACTTCGGATAAAATTGCTTTAGTGCTGATTCTAATTTCATTACGCCACTTCCTTATGTTGTCTTGAAAATACTAACTCTCTTACCTCACAAGCTTCTGTTAGCATGTCATTAAAATCACCATTATCAGGCCATCTCACACTGACCGTTTCTACATCATTATTAGAAAGTAGGTTTTTATGTGCGCACTCCATAGCTGCAGCATGACCTGCCGCATTCCAATCCATATCTGTAAAGATAACAAGGTGGATAACACCTTTTGGTGCTTTGAACTTTTTCATGAAGTTAGTATTGATGACCGACCAAGTATTTACACCATAGAGTTGCTTACAGGAAAGTGCCGTCTCGATACCTTCAGCTATGCCAAGTGTGGTATCGACAGGAAACATTCTTATCGCGACAGATTCTGCATACTCTAAATAGTTATCTTCCTGCACCGCGGTCATTTTCTTCACAACATCAAGAGGGGCTTTTTTGTCTCCTTGTAAATATGTTCTATGTAAATAACAAAGTTGCCCTTTAGCATCAGTAGCTAGTGACCAAATAGCTTGAAATTTGTCAAAACTATTACGAACAGGTTGATGATCACAATAACGGACATTATCTGCTGGTAATTCAAAAACTCCTCGATTCTGCAAATACTGCATGGCGGGTGTGTTTTTCAGTATGGGTAGTTTGGAATAACAGCCAGTGATGCGTTGGAATAAATTATTCTTATTTATTTTAGTTGGCAAAATAGCTTCTTTTTCTCGCTGATTACCAATCAATACATCAATTTCATCTGCTAATGTTTTAAAGTCTTTACCTTGTGTTCTTTCCAGTAATTGAAAGCCATTACCCGAACCACATGTACAGATGTAAGTTCCTCGCCCGTCTTTATCATCAATACGGAATTTTCCTTTTTGTCCGCAGATAGGGCATTTCCCTTTAAAGTGCTTACGCCCCGTTATAGGAGGTAATCCATAATGAGCAAATACTTTTTCCCATTGCCCTTTTACGGCATCAATTGTATTCACAGTAAACCTCCTTGCTGTGGCTGGTGGCTAATTTGAGTGCGTAAATTTTGAATATTGACTTGTGCCTTCTTGCGAGATTTAGCAAAGGCAATTTGTTTGTATTTAATAAAGTTGCTCACTTCGGGGGTGATTTCTTGTGGTGTGTTGTGAAAGCCTTGTGGCCATACGCCAAATTTATCTTTGAAAGTATTAGAAACCCAACCATCACTGATCGGCTTGCCCTGTGTTGCGCGTTGATTCTGGTAGTATTTCAATTGAGACCACCAGCTTTGCTTGTCTTCTCGGGTGTAAGTGCGTTCTTTCTTATTTAGTTTTTTGATGTTTCGACTAGTATCAACATCAATATCTTCACCAACTAAAGGTTTAAACCCACATTTAGGGCAAACATAAACACCTGCAGGCTTCATGTAGTGGCAAGAGGAACATTCTTTGGGTTTCTTCTCTCGTTTTTCTTGCTCTCGGATAGATGAAGATTCACTCATGCCGTCATTTTTGGTAGGCAGTTCGTCATATTCAATATCATCGGGATAACCTAAGCGGTGAACAGAACCGGAGTGATCGAAAATAAGGCAAGCCTCTTTTCCTGGTGCGGTACGCAATCCTCTTCCAATCGCCTGACACCAACGAATTTCTGATTTAGTTGGACGGGCATAAATAATGCAACGAACATCACTATCAAAGCCGGCAATCAATGTTCCCACGCTCACAAGTATCTTAGTCGCGCCTTGTTCAAACCGATGAATAATGATCTGACGCTCATCATGTGGCGTATCTGCAGTAATCACCTCAGCATTCACACCTGCACGGTTGAACTCGACGGTGACAAAATTGGCATGACTGACTGTGACGCAAAAGCAAATCGTAGGGAGATTTCGTCCATTCACAAGCCAGTTATCAACAATATCCCCCACCAAATCAGCACCACTCATAATTTCAGCAATCTCAGCTTCTTTGTAATCACTACCAAACTCTGCGTTGCTGGACGATTTCACTTTTGATAAATCGGGTTTAGTCGGTGCATAGAACTCGTATGAGCTTAAATCACCACGTTTGATTAACTCTTTCATAGTGGTGGGTTTGATTAGTGTTTCGTAGTAATGACCAAGAAATGGCGCAAAAGGCGTACCGGACAAACCAATTACCTTGAATTCACTTTCACTGATCACTTCTAATATTTTCTTACGACGCAAATGCGCCTCATCGATTATGAGTAAATCAATGTTGTCTGGAAAGTCTCTACGAATAACGGTATCTGCTGATGCGATTTGAATTAAACGAGTCGGATCGTAGTTAGGATGATCGCGCCATACATAGCTAATCTCTTCGGCTGGCAAGCCATACTCAATAAAACGGCTGGCTGTTTGATCAATCAAAATTGTGTAAGGAACAAGAAACATCACTCTCATTCCACGCTGAATATGTCCGTCAGTAATAAACGCGGCTAATGCCGTTTTTCCGCTTCCTGTTGGGCTATAAATCATGAATGTTCTATTTTGCTTCCATGCCTGACGTAACATCGTCAATCCGCGTTCCTGTGCAAAATTTGGTGTGATTGTTAACATCGGTTTCCTCATTTGATAATTAGCACTGCCAAAGGAAGGGATTTATTTTTATCTGGACGTCTAAACGGCTGTTGGTCTTTTAACTCCTATAGAGATCTATATTTAAGATCTACTCACTCCCTTGGCTGTGCCTTCCCTAACACCCCTTTCAAAGATCACCCCCCTTTCCCCCCTAGAAAGTTTTCCCCTCTTCCCCAGAAAACAATCTAGACGGCTAAACGTCTTAACCTCCAATACCTCCTAAATTTAATTACTGCTAAATCGATAACGGCTTTGCTGTATACCCTTGCATTGGTCTCTGATAATGCTCTACAAACTTTCTCAGTCTCACATTGGCTTCATGACGAGCTTTGTTAGCCTTACGGTAGGGAACTTGTTCACGTTCCCATTCCGCTTGATATACTTCCGAATATTTAATTAATGCCTTCTGCCGATTAGTTGCTTTTAACTTCATCAGCTGTTCCTGAATCCACTTAGCATCATCAGGAAAGTAGTGATCAGGCATCGGCATGTTGATTTGGTGCACCTAATTGCTCCTTGATTTTGTTTGGAAATGGCTTTATTTCTTCAGCTTCATACCCTCCTAAGCCATTAGTGGAAATGTAAATAATTCGCCCTTTTCGTAAAGCTTGGCTAATTGCAGTTTGATGTACGCCAAGTAGCTCTGCAGTTCTTCCTTGCCCATTTTTTCTAACAAACTCGGATAAAAGTTCTTTTTGCATTTAATACCTCCATAAACAGAATAATACTATAGATATTATTATAATCAATACTTACGGTATTGGAATATTAATATTAATAGTATTAGGATGTATTCATGAAATTAGAGAAAAAACTGACGACAGAACAGCTTGAAGACTGCTATAGGTTGAAAGCTTTGTATGAGTTAAAGAAAAAAGAGCTTAATCTAACTCAGCAGCAAATAGCTGATGAACTAGATATTAGTCAAGGAGCCGTTGGCCATTATCTTAATGGCCGAAATGCTCTTAACTTACAAATTGCCTCTGTTTTTGCTAAAAAACTACAAGTATCAATATCTGAGTTTAGCCCATCCTTAGCTAAAGAAATAACAGAGTTATCAAAAGGATTTGATGCAAATGTTAGTAATCCAAGACCTTATAGACCAGCCCCTAAATACCCCGTTATTAGCTTTGTTCAGGCGGGGAATTGGACCGAGGCCTGTGAACCATATACGTTGAGTGAGATTGACGAATGGTACGAGTCTGAAGTCGCTGTTCAGGGATCTGCTTTTTGGCTTAAGGTTGAAGGTGATTCAATGACAGCCCCAGCTGGAGTAAGTATTCCAGAGGGATCGCTAGTTCTTGTTGATACAGGAAGAGAGCCTATAAATGGAAGTTTGGTGATAGCTAAACTGACTGAAACAAATGAAGCAACATTCAAAAAACTTGTTATGGATGGCGCTAAATATCTTAAAGCACTGAACCCAGCTTACCCAGTTATTACGATCAATGGCAACTGTAAGATCATTGGTGTTGTTGTTCAGATGATGATGCGTTTTGTGTAACACAATGGCCTGACGACACGTTTTAATGAAACATATAAATGATTTTTTTCAGGCTTTAGTGAATTTGGATACAGCAATCTGGAATCTAATTTACCTATTGGTAAAAGGTGCATTCTGGGTATTTGTACTTTATATCGCCGTTAGCATAGCGTGGTTTTGATACCTGACGACACGTTTTAGGGTGTGGAAATAAATTAAGGAGTCTTTTATGCCAGAACCTATTTTTAACTTTAAAAACTACCCTATTGTTTTCATTGGCTCTGGTATATCAAAGCGATACCTTGATAATTTTCCAAAATGGGATGGGTTGTTAGAAGAATATTGGAATAAAGTAACTGATAATTCAGATAATTTTTATAATTATTTAAATAAATTAAAGAAAGAGCATCAGGATGATTTTCTCAACGAGACAGATTTAGATCATAAAATATACACCGAGGCTGCATCTTTTATTGAAGAAAAATTTAATGATTTGTTTAATGACGGAGTTATAACCCTTGAAGGATTGACCGCGAAAAAAGTATTTAGCGAAAAAATATCCCCCTTCAAATATTCTCTATGTCAAAGATTTTCATCTTTAAACTTAAAAGATGACATAGACAAAGAAGAGTTCGAATCATTTAAAAAGTTTCTAAAGAAAGCAAAAATGATTATTACAACGAACTACGACCCTTTCATTGAGTTTTTACTTAAAGAGCAGTCTGTTATACCAAAAATATACATAGGTAATGAGGGTTTTTTTGATGATACTGTCGGATGGAGTGAGTTATATAAAATACATGGAGATGTAAATAATCCACATTCTATTATTATAACAAAACAAGATTATGACCTTTATGATAGTAAATCTATATTGATAAGCGCTAAAATTTTATCCAATATGATAAAAAACCCTATAATGTTTATGGGGTACTCTCTTTCAGATAGAAATGTACGGAAGTTATTATCTGATTTTTCATCTCAATTACCTAGCGAAGATGGCAGGGTTTCTGCTGAAAGAATTATTCTAATTGAGTTTAAAGAAGATGAGTTAGAGGTTATAAAAAAATACACTACGGATCAGCAATTAAAGATTAGTTATACATCCGTAGAAACGGATAATTATAAAAAAATATATGATGATATTTTGTTGGTTGATGAGGGACTTTCACCTTACGAGGTTTTACGATATCAGCGAGCTATAAAAAACCTCATTTTAAACGAAGGTGAAAAAGGAAATTTAGATACAATTCTGGTTACGCCTGCAGACCTAGATCAACTTGAAGAAGCTGTAAAACAAGGTAAGAATTTAGTAGTTGCCCTTGGCGATAAAAAATACGTATCTACATATATAGACGAAAATCATTATGTAAATGATTATATTCTTGAAAAAAATGAAATATCAAATAAAACAGCTATTAAATATCTTTTGGATGTAAATTACACAACTAGAGCGCCATTCTCAAAGCTAATAAAAACTTGTAATTTCAATAAATTAGAGTTAACAAGACGAGAAATCAAAAAACTAAATAGCCGCATATCAAAACACGGTAAGTTGGATGACATAATAAAGGCCATTGACCTAGATAAAGTGAACTCTGAAAAAATTTTTAGATCTATGCAAGAAGTTTGTAACGGTGGATTCAGTAAACCTAAAGAGCTAATGATTATAGTTAAGAATATAAGAAATATAGATAAAGATGATTTAATAAAGTACGTTCAGGATTCTGCCATACCTCTTTTCAATGACGTGTCTACCAGTGAATACATACGAACAGAGTTAAGGAGATTATTTTTGAGTTTTGATTTATTGCTCAATGGAGATGTTTACCACATCGCTCCTAATATAGCAAAGCCCAAACAATAATATCTGGGCTTTGCTATTGACCCCGTGTGGTGGCGGGGTACTTCCCCAACTTGGCGAAGCGTGATTTAATGCTACTTTGTAATATAAAAAATGTCAACAGCCCTCCCCAAGAGGGCTTTTTTGTGCCCTTTCCCCTCCAAAGAAGTGATCTGCATTCCAATCTGAGATTTATTTGAAAATAAATTATCTGAAATATCAATAGCTTTTATACTAAAAACAACATTCAATACTTTAAGTATTGAAATAAAATAATACTTAAACTATTATTTATCATGTCAATTGAAAATAAAGGTACAAATATGACCAATATACATTCTACCGCAACCACTAATTTATCGAAACCTGACATACATACAGGCGTAATGCTACCTATGTTCTTGTTTCGTTTCTGGACTAAAACAGAGTGTCCAGAGAAAAAAGAAGTTATGGCCACCAGCGCTGAACAAGCTAAAGAATTACTTGGTGGTAATGTTGTTTTCTCTGCTCAATTTCCTTGCGAGGCTTAATTATGGCTCACGAACTCAACTTAGAAGCTGTTACAAAAAAAAGCTCTCAATTAAATGCGCTTTTATTTCAACTGAATAATCTTCGAGTTCCTGAAAGCCCTGATGTTGAAACTTTAATAGAACTAGCGCATGAATTATCTGGTGATGTTGTTAACTGGATTCTTGAAGAAAATGCACAGAGAGATAATGGCAATGAATAACACTGAACTAAAGCAATCCGCTTGTGATGAATTACTTTATGCGACTTCTATTTTAAATCTCATTATCAACGATAACGTAACACCTAGCGATAATATGTTTAATGCGATTGAATCTGCAGTAGCCAATATAGAAAGAGCTAAAGAAAATGTATCAAGCATTAATATTGACAAATCACCAAAGCCTATCGGTGAAATTAAAATCAGTAATAACGATACAATTGAAACGGCTGTCGGGTGTATTTTAAATACATTAGAAACTGCAATTAATTTAAAAGTCTCTGAAGAAAGCGGTCACATTAAAAATTACGATATTCAAATTACAAATTTAATCCAGTCAGCCAAATTAAATTTAGAAACTGTTTATGAAAAAGTAAGTTTCACGGAGGCTTAATGAATATTGATGACTTAGTTACTCTTCCTGATTTAAGTAAATTAACAGAAGGTGAACTGGGTAACTTAAGAGGTAATTTAGATTTAGCTATCGATTCACTTGTTACAGGAATGAATATATTCGGTGAGTTTATGTTTTGGGCTGATGCTAATGAAAATTATCCCGATGGTAAAGATCATCTTGGGGATGTGGGATTATTTGTAAGTCAGCTATCGTCATTTATATCAATATTAAATGACAGACTTGGTGGAATTGAATACGAAATATCAAATCGAAAAATAAAAGGAACAAGAAAATGAGCAGACAACACGAAGCTATTGAGAAAGCAACTGACAATCAAATTACTATTGCTATGCGCCCTGTTTATATTATTTCAGGTGCTAATCGTGCTTACTTAAGTGAGCGTTCAGCATTAAATAAGCTAGCAAATATCCTCACCGAGCGTGAACTTCATAAGGAAGGCATTGAGACTAACTATGAAGGTGAACAATGCGAACTTGAAAATGGCACAATCGCTTTTAAGCGTGGCGAACCTACCGAACACTTTATGGATCGCAAGGAAGCTAAACTAACCGAACTCCAAGAGCGATTAAAGCAAGAGCGTAATATTGAACGATTACAAAAAGAATATGCTAAAGCTGTCGCTAAATATGATGATGCAGAAAAAGAAGCTGATAGACTATATTACGAATTAAATAATGCTTTAACCAATAAATAAATCATCCACTAAATAAAAATTAATTATAGCGTTCATGCTAGGGATTGCTGCGCTCTAAATCAGGAGTAAGCAACATGGATAAAGTTAATTTACTTGAAATAAGAAGAAAGCGTTTTATCAACTCAGTGCTTATTTATATTAAACAAAATGGAAAGAAAGCTGAGTTTAAATCAAAGGTAAACAATAAAACTATTATTACAGAAATTAACTTTGAAAATTTAAATAATTTCTTCCGTGATATCTATGAAGAAAAAGATTGCCGTCAACGTTGTAAGTGGAGTGATAATGATATCTATAACACCTATGAGCGTTTATATAAATCTAACGGCTCTATTTCTGAAATGGGTAAATTCATGATTGATTATATCGTTGAGTATTTACCCCCTTACTTAAATGGAGAGGAATATAAATATCATGACGTATTCTGAATTCATGAAAAAAGGTAAGCAATTAGAGGGGAAAGGTTTTTATAGACGCGCAATAGAGCAATATAACCAAGCTTTTATTATTGCAGATCCACCAGTCAAAGGCGCAATGAGTTATCAACAAAAAATAAGTAATCAATCATCTAAGCGTTGTTTAGATAAAGCAAAAATTAAAATACCAGGAGGGTTGTTGTGAATAGTAAAAAAATGACAACGGATGAAATCATCGAATATTTAAAAGAAAAAGGTTTCCCAGCCTCTTTATTAGATAAAGAAGCGATGAAATCAAATCGTAAATTAACACCAGAAGAACAAGAGATATTTGTTAAGCACATTGTTGATAATTTAAGAACGATTGAAGCAAATAAATACTTAACCTCTTGCCTAATACGATTTGGACCAGGGATCGCCAGCACCTATGCATTTCGTCATGAGAATAACGTTATTGCAATTGATGAAGAAATTATTGAAACGCTCCTGATTCATCAAATTGAAAATATGATCTTAGAGAAGCGTCCTAATGATGGCTACTCAGCTATATGGAGGTTCTATACCAGTAATGACCAACATGAAAAAGATACTGGTGAAAAATGGATGCAGAACTTCATTGATGAAGTATTTATCAAAGGCACTCAGTTTTTAAGCACTACTGTCTCAAATAATCTAATTCATTAAGGGAAATATATGAATAATTTAATTGGAACACCAAAAGATATTGTTATGTCTAGTTTGGATTTTTGGAATGACGTTATTTCACCAGCTAGAAATAAAGCAGGAGAAGCATCAAGCACATATCAAAATTTTCTAGCAAAAGTTATAGACGAACTCGATCTTACATTTCAGGACACTAAAAAACATATCTGTGAGAAAATCAATGAGTTAGGATTTTCTCGTAAATATGAAACCCCCATCATTGATTTAAACATAGAACAAATGACTTTAGTTGGTATGAGAGAGTCAAAAGCGGTTAGACGCTCGGTACTGGCAACATTAAAGTCTCTTAGTCAACCAAAACCAAAATCACAGGCAGAAATTATTGCTGCTATGGCGCTGGCTAACTTAGAAAGCGAACGCCGTATATCTCATGTAGAGCAAAAAGTTGAACATGTGAATGAAGTCGTTGAACAAATAAAGCAAGGAACCATCCCCGCTGGCTGGATCGGGTACTCTCTGGCAAGAACTAAATCAGGCATGACGGTGGATAAATGCAAGACGCTCACCAAACAGTTCAATGTTCGCAAAAATAAAATAACTATTCTTACGCCCGAAGGTATGCCTAGACCAATGGCCATTATTCATGAGGCTGATTTTATATCTGCATTCAAGACAATGATGAATGAAGCCGAGAGACGTGGCACTCGCTGGCATCATCCTAAAATGGGATTGTTTCAGGCAATTGGCTGGGAGGATAAATAATGATTATTCAAACACATTTACTTCGTGCGGCTTTAGTTTGTGTGGCTAAACACGATCCTCGTTACTACCTGCAAGGTATTCATATCAGCAATAAGTACATTGAAGCGACTAACGGACATGTCGCTGTGCGTATGGAGCATGGCATTAAAACACGCCGTGATGCAATACTTGAGTTCAGAGGTTCTATTCCTGCAAAAGCAAACACAACAGAAATTAAATTTACTGAAGAGCCTTTTGCTATTCATCGCGACAAAAACGGTCATCGTGTGGGGTTCTCTGCACTTGTTTCACATAAAGGTGCACGATTTCCTGATTTAGATCGCGTAATCCCAACTGAATACGAACTTTGTTTACCCCCTATGCAGGCTATTTACCTTTCTTACCCTGAAAAGATGTTCGGTAAGGTACGAGGTTATAACGCAGTTTCTCTTCACCCTTCAGGCATGACAAATACTTGCTTATTTAAATTTAGTGAAGGAGTCAATACTACGTTCGGCAATCCTCAGTTCGTTGTAATGCCTGTCCGAGTAGAGGTGTATCACAATGATTGAGAAGAATAACACTGAGCATGAAATTAATGAATATGACGATCCGCTTATTAAAGCCATTCATCATTTTGATGACGGGTGCTGTTATATCGAGCCTTATCTTTATGACTTAAATTTTAGGCGGTTTATCCATGACGGAGTATATAAGCCCCGCCCTAACCCTAAGCAAGTTACAGAGCCAAAATTAACACCGACTATTAAAAAGAAAAAACGCAAATCGAAAGGAGTTCACCATGCTGAAGTTTGATAAAGATAACCGCTTAATTTTAGATGAATTAAAAACACTTGAAGACTATCTGAGAGCATTAGCTTATTGCAACTCTTCTATTATGCGTATTGATGCCAGTTTAGATAGACACCAAGAAAGTGACTCTGATTGGGCGATACGTGCAAAAACAGCTCGTAAATATTTGAACTGGCAACGTAGAGCGATTTGCGATCAGCTGGCTATCTTAAAACGCCAACGTAAAGAGGTCGATTATTCACGCCGAATACTCAGAAATGAAATGTTAGTTGCTGAACTTAAAAAGCTCATTACTCACGAAGAGTTCATGCAACTTGTTAATAAAGCCGAAACAGAAGCTAGCGCGCAATTAGTCTCTGTCTTGGAGGTAGATCATGATTACGACTGATCCTGTCTTAATTAAACTTATTTCAGACAACATGGCTGATCCTAGTGATATGACAGATGCAGTTTGGAAAGCTGGTTATCGTAAAACAGATTTTACCACTGAGCAGATCATTGATATTGCAGTAAGCATGACGGGTGATTCTATTTATTTAAAATTACCTCATGACAATTTGCCTAAGACATTGGATGACATTAGCAAATATCATTTAAACGATATCATTTTTGATGCTCATTGGGATAACCCACCAGCGATTATCGCACGGGATATTATGGAGAACGGGTATAGGAAGGGAGACAAAAAGTGACAACTACAACTCGATATATTAAGTGGAAGGAAATGATCCAGTTAACTGGCAAAAGCAAACCTACAATTTGGAGAATGTACGCAAAACGAAATGAGTTTCCCAGACCAGAAAGAACAAAAGGTGGTACGTTTTTAGGTTGGCCAGAACATGTCTATGAAGAGTGGGTTAGAAGTGAAAAACTGTAATGCTAACTTGACCCGTTACTTGACCCGCATCTCTTGCGGGTTTCTTTTTAAAATCGTCTAACTTGCTGATTTTAAATGGTACGCCCTACAGGATTCGAACCTGTGACCTACGGCTTAGAAGGCCGTTGCTCTATCCAACTGAGCTAAGGGCGCCTAGAAGAGATTAGACGTCAGCAATCACTGCTGATAACGGGTGTGAATTATACGTTCAACATTCTGAGAGTCAACGCTTTTTCAACGATATCAAACTATATGGTTAAAATATGGCAAGTATTCGACTGACAGATTGCTCTTGATCTGACAAAATAGACCAATACCGTAATTGAATAATTTGGATGTATAGATGTCAGCAAGAATTATAGATGGGAAATCGATTGCGCAGACCATCAGAAGCGAAGTTGCAGAAAAAGTAAAACAACGTATTAATGCAGGAAAACGAGCGCCTGGTTTAGCTGTTATTTTAGTGGGTGATAACCCAGCATCACAGATTTATGTTGGAAGTAAACGCCGCGCTTGTGAAGAAGTAGGCTTTATTTCTCGCTCTTATGATTTACCAGATACTACCAGTGAAGCTGATTTATTAAATCTCATCGACCAGCTTAATGCAGACAACACCATTGATGGTATCCTCGTTCAGCTCCCTTTACCTGCCGGAATTGATAATGTTAAGGTTTTAGAACGCATTCATCCTGATAAAGATGTGGATGGCTTTCACCCTTATAATATCGGCCGCCTATGCCAACGAGCACCTAAATTACGCCCTTGCACACCTCGTGGTATTGTCACACTACTAGAGCGTTGTAATATTCCTATGAATGGCTTAAATGCCGTTATTATTGGTGCATCAAACATTGTTGGTCGCCCAATGAGCTTAGAACTATTACTTGCGGGTTGTACAACAACAGTTACTCACCGTTTTACTAAAGATCTGCGCTTTCATGTTGAGCATGCGGATTTAGTTGTTGTGGCGGTAGGTAAACCTAACTTTATTCCTGGTGAGTGGATTAAACCGGGTGCAATCGTGATTGATGTCGGTATAAACCGTCTCGAAAGTGGTAAAGTTGTTGGAGATGTTGATTTTGAGGCAGCATCTCAACGTGCAGGCTGGATTTCCCCTGTCCCTGGTGGTGTAGGTCCAATGACAGTCGCCACACTTATTCAAAATACTTTGCAAGCATGCGAAGAGTACCACGACCCTGAAACAGGAAATAATTAATCGATGGAAACATTTCAATTAGATGGGCACGACTATGTCGAGCTTTGTGATTTATTAAAACTTCAAGGTTGGACTGAAAGCGGAGCCTCTGCTAAAAGTGTCATTGCTGAAGGTTTAGTGAGCGTTGACGGTGAAGTTGAAACCCGTAAACGCTGTAAAATTGTTGCTGGAAAAGTGGTCACCTATGGTGAGTTTTCCGTTAGCGTCAGCAAATAATCAGCAAATTAATTAATATTGAAAAAGCGTCGCTATCTTAGCCTCGCTTTTTTTCTTTTTAATCCTTTTTTACCTTTAATCTGCACTTTCTCCTTCTTTTTTCTTATTTAGTTATATTCTAAAAAGACAAATCAACATAACTCATTGAATTAAAATAAAACCATAAAAATTAATTTAATATATTTAAATTTAGATCATCATTTTTAAGCCAATCTATGGTTATAATTACTTGTCGCTGTTCAGCAAATTGTACATTTTATAAAAAAATAGATAAAAAGAAGTGCTATAAGTTATTATTTTATATATGGATAACACTTTTTAACCATTACTGTAAAACTTCAGCAACAACCCTTTTTATTGATACTTTTATCCGTTTATTCATGTTTAAATGCCCCTAAATGTGATTTAGATCTAATTTATTTCTACTTTCATTAGGCAAAAGAACATTGTTTGTACTAAATTACAGGTTATAATTTGAAACGATTCAGCTAGATGATACTATTTTAGTTGTTATTTTGTGATATTTAAGCCTTTCTTGCCCTTTATCTAACAGGAGATTTTATGCTCGGCTTACCCACTCAAGGTATCTCTATCTTTGCTAAATCACAGCAAAAATCGATGCCTGTTCTTTTATTTAAGGTAAGGAACTAGCATGAAACGCAGAGTAGCAACCATCACACTTAACCCTGCATATGATCTTGTCGGTTTAAGTAATCCCATTGAACTTGGTGAAGTTAATCGTGTTAAAACGGCTGGCTTCCATGCTGCGGGTAAAGGCATCAATGTGGCTAAGGTTTTAAAAAGCCTTGGCGTTGATGTTACTGTTGGCGGTTTTTTAGGCAAAGAAAATCAAGATGGATTCCAAAAAGAGTTTAGTGACTCCGGTATCGCGAACCGTTTTCAAATGGTTGAAGGCCGTACTCGAATTAATGTCAAACTCACAGAGCCCAATGGCAAAGTGACTGACTTCAATTTCTCTGGTTTTGAAATTACAAAACAAGACTGGACTCGCTTTGTTAACGACACGCTAAGTTGGGCGGGTCAATTTGATATGATTTGTGTCAGCGGTAGTGTTCCTCCGAGTGTTGATCTCAATGATTTCACTGCATGGATGACACGCTTACGTAGCGAATGTATGTGCTTGATCTTCGACAGTAGCAGAGATGCTTTTGTCGCAGGATTAAAAGCCTCCCCTTGGTTGGTTAAACCCAATCATCATGAATTAGAGATTTGGGCTGGCAGACCTTTACCTGAGCTTTCTGATGTTGTACAAGCGGCACAAACATTACGTCAGCAAGGTATTGCTCATGTTGTTATTTCATTAGGTGAACAAGGTGCTATGTGGGTAAATGCATCTGGTGCATGGATGGCAAAACCACCTAAGTGTGATGTTGTAAGTACAGTTGGTGCTGGAGATTCAATGGTGGGTGGTTTAATTTATGGTTTAATGATGCGACAAACCAGTGAGCACACCTTACGTCTTGCTACTGCTGTTTCTGCACTTGCTGTAAGCCAAACTAATGTTGGTATTCACGATCGTGAACAATTAGCAAAAATGATGGCAGAAGTAGAATTAACCCCTCTAAAATTATAAGTAATAACACTCAGTGGTAAATTGAATGATATTAAGTAGAATTACCACTGCCTTCATTAAATATATTAACGCTATGTTATAAAGACTCTAAAATAGAATCTCTTTAATTGATTAATATTTGTTTATTATTAAATCAAACTTTATTTTTTCTATTTATTCGATAAACTTCACTTTAATAAAAATTAATAAAGATATTCTAAAGCCAATAAAAACTTATTTCTGTTTTTAGGAGAAGTTATGGAAAGGCCCATAGTACTTTTATGGATCCAAGTTATTTCGGTATTATTTTTAGGTTTCAGTTTATTTATATTAGTTGCCGGGGCACCAATTTATTTATTAGCAATGGCAATGGGTGGCGGTCAAACAATGCTTGTGGGTTTGTTCATCATGCTGTGTCTAATTATAACGATGATAATGCAAGTTACAGCATGGATAAAACTCGCTAGAAACAGTAAAAATGCTTACTCTTTTTTGAAAATCTCATGGGTATGTTTATCTATTTCACTCTTTTTTATACTTAGTATTTCGATGTCATTGACAAATATGTCAGAAATTGGCTTTGTTGTTTTTTCTATTATCGTTATCTTAACGCATCGGCTTTTTTTCTCTGAAAATGTGATTGCTTATTTTGAAGATAAACAAAAAGATAGCGAAAGAGAAACCAGTATTATTAGTCAATAAAATAATCATCAGACAAAAAAATATCGGATATTAAATATCCGATATTTTTATATTAAACACGTATTAAGTGTAATTACTCAATCATTGTATTAATTATTACGACGCCAAACTGTTCCTTGAGGACCATCTTCTAAAACAATGCCCATCGCTGTTAATGCATCACGAGCAACATCAGCCGCAGCCCAATCTTTGTTTTTACGAGCATCGTTACGCTGTTGAATTAATGATTCAATTTTTTCAACTTCACCAGCATCATCCGCTTTAGCGCCACTTTGTAGGAAGTACTCTGGCTCTTGCTCTAATAAGCCTAATACCTTAGCAAGTTTACGTAACACTGCCGCTAAGCCATTAGCTGCATTCATATCAACTGATTTGAGGCGATTCACTTCACGCGCTAAATCAAACAAAACTGAATAAGCTTCTGGTGTATTGAAATCATCGTTCATTGCATCAATAAATTGCGCTTCAAACGCTTCGCCACCCGCAGGCTGTGCATTCGCATCAGTTCCACGTAATGAAGTATAGAGGCGCTCTAATGCAGTACGAGCCTGTTTTAAGTTTTCTTCAGTGTAGTTAAGTTGACTACGATAATGGCCTGATAATAAGAAGTAACGCACGGTTTCAGCATCGTAATAAGCCAATACATCACGAATAGTAAAAAAGTTATTAAGTGATTTAGACATTTTTTCTTTGTCTACCATCACCATACCCGAGTGCATCCAGTAATTAACGTAAGGACCATCATGGGCACAAGTTGATTGTGCAATCTCATTTTCATGATGAGGGAACATTAAGTCTGAACCACCACCATGAATATCAAAATGATGTCCTAATTCTTTACCATTCATCGCAGAACATTCGATATGCCAACCCGGACGACCTTCTCCCCAAGGAGACTCCCAGCTTGGTTCACTCGGTTTAGACATTTTCCATAAGACGAAATCCATTGGATTACGTTTTACGTTAGCCACTTCAACACGAGCACCGGCTTGTAGTTGCTCTAAATCTTGGCGAGAAAGTAAGCCATAATCAGGATCGGTATCAATCGCAAACATTACATCGCCATTGTCGGCAACGTAAGCATGTCCACGTTTAATTAACGCTTCTGTTAATTCAATAATTTCAGCAATATGGTGTGTTGCACGCGGCTCTGAATCAGGGCGAGCAATATTTAATGCATCAAAATCTTTATGCATTTCAGCTAACATACGAGTCGTTAATTGCTCACATGTTTCATTATTTTCAATCGCACGTTTGATGATTTTATCATCCACATCCGTTACGTTACGAACATAGTTAACATCGTATCCTAAGTAACGCAGATAACGGGTTATGGCGTCAAAAGCCACAAATGTACGTCCATGACCAATATGGCATAAGTCATAAATAGTGATGCCACACACGTACATACCTATTTTTCCTGCATGGATAGGTTTAAATTCTTCTTTTTGGCGAGTGAGAGTATTAAAAATCTTTAGCATCAGTGGACGTTCCCGTTTTCAACTGTACGTGTTTATTACGTTTTTATATAAAAGAAAATAACAACTACTATAGCATGATATTAATAAGGATATTGGATCTTGCAGTCAAAGCAAACGCAAGATCAGAGCTTTTATCTTACTCTGCTTAACGCTTATTTTCACTGTTCAATCGTTGATAGTGAACAATCAAACTTCTATTATTTGGCTAAATTTTGGCGAAAAGTGTTTTTTCTTTCTATTACTGATTTATTTGGCAAGAAAAAGTAGAGCGAGAAAAAGATGCATACTGACTAAATTAGGCAACTGTGATATAAAAACGGGACTGTTGTTTATGCCCAAATCTGGGTAAAGCTAAAATTATATTAGGATCTGAATATGGTTACTTTTCATACCAATTACGGCGATATCGTGATTAATACATTTGCAGACAAAGCACCTGCAACCGTAGAAAATTTTTTAGACTACTGTAAAGAAGGATTCTACGATAACACTATTTTCCACCGTGTCATCAATGGTTTTATGATCCAAGGTGGTGGCTTTGAACCAGGTATGAACCAAAAAGCGACCAAAGCACCTGTAAGAAACGAAGCAAACAATGGCCTAGCAAACAACCGCGGTACATTAGCAATGGCTCGTACAAACGATCCTCATTCTGCTACTGCTCAATTTTTTATCAACGTTGCAGACAACGATTTCTTAAACTTCCGTGCTGAAAATGCAAATGGTTGGGGATATTGTGTCTTTGCTGAAGTTGTTGAAGGCATGGACGTTGTTGATAAAATTAAAGCGGTTTCCACTGGTCGTAGCGGTTTCCACCAAGATGTTCCTCGTGAAGATATCGTCATTAAAAGTGTAACGGTTAGCGAATAAGCCTCACTTTTTATGTGTACGCTTTTTATTGCAGACCTGCATTTAAGTGAACATGAACCGGCAATCACTGCCGGTTTTCTTCGCTTTTTAAAAGAACAAGCTATTCATGCAAAAGCACTTTATATCTTAGGTGATTTTTTTGATTTTTGGATAGGTGACGATGATCCTAATCCTTTGCATCAACAAATTGCTCAAGCTCTGATGACGCTAAAAAATGCAGGAGTACCTTGTTATTTTATTCATGGAAACCGTGATTTTTTAATTGGCTCTCGTTTTGCAAAAGAGAGTGGTATCACCTTACTTCCACAAGAAAAAGTGCTCGAAATTGAGAAGCATCGCATCCTAATTTTGCACGGTGATACACTTTGTACAGATGATGAAGCGTATCAACGTTACCGTAAAAAAGTGCATAATAAATTTATTCAGCGCTTATTCTCACTACTGCCTTTATTTATTCGACTGCGTATCGCTGACAAAATGCGTTCGCGTAGCCAGCACGAAAATCAGTATAAGTCTGATGCCATTATGGATGTTAACCCACAGGCTGTGATTGATACTTTTAAGCATTTCAATACAGAATGGATGATCCACGGTCATACTCATCGTCCAGCAATTCACACTGTTAATATTGATGATAAAATACATTATCGTGGTGTATTAGGTGCTTGGCATACTGAAGGTTCTATGTTTAAAGTGACAGCTGAAAAAATAGAACTTATTCATTTCCCCTTCTAAGTTGTTTTGCTTATTTTCTTCATAAAAAGGCTGTTTTTTCTTTACGCAAACGTTTTCCTATGCGTGTTAGCGTGATACTATCATGCTCAGTTTATTAGGCTATATCCGTTTATGCTTACAGGAGCAGTTAAGTAATGTCTTCTCAAGTCGGTCTAAATACCTCTTCCGCTCGTATCGCTATTGTAATGGGCTCTAAAAGCGACTGGGCAACAATGTCTCATGCCGCTGATGTACTAGACGCACTACAACTTCCTTATCATGTTGAGATTGTCTCTGCACACCGTACCCCTGATAAGCTATTTAGCTTTGCAGAACAAGCCAAAAGTAATGGCTTTGATGTCATTATTGCAGGAGCAGGTGGTGCTGCCCATTTACCGGGTATGCTCGCAGCAAAAACGCTCGTCCCAGTATTAGGAGTTCCTGTTCAAAGTGCTGCATTAAGCGGTGTTGATAGCCTTTACTCTATTGTGCAAATGCCGAAAGGTATTCCTGTGGGAACATTAGCGATTGGTAAAGCAGGTGCCGCCAATGCCGCTTTATTAGCCGCTCAAATTTTAGCATTACACTCCCCTACTATTTTTGAAGCACTAACAGCATGGCGTACAGCACAAACTGATGATGTCTTAAATAACCCTGATCCAAGGGAGGCACTATGAAGCCAGTTTGTGTTCTTGGAAATGGTCAATTAGGACGAATGCTAAGACAAGCCGGTGAGCCTTTAGGAATTGCAGTTTACCCAGTCGGATTAGATGCAGAGCCTGAAGCCGTTCCCTATCAAAAAAGTATAATCACAGCTGAAATTGAGCGCTGGCCTGAAACCGCACTCACCAAAGAATTAGAGCGTCATACTAACTTTATAAACCGTGATATTTTCCCATTGCTTGCCGATAGATTGCCTCAAAAACAACTTCTTGATGAACTAGGTTTAGCAACCGCACCTTGGCAACCATTAACGTCACCAACACAATGGCCTGATATCTTCACTCAATTGGGTGATTTTATTATTGTAAAGCGCCGTGTTGGTGGTTATGACGGTCGTGGTCAATGGCGTATTCATCCCGGTGAAGAACAACAATTACCTGCTGAAATTTATGGTGAATGTATTGTTGAGCAAGGTATTCCTTTTTCAGGTGAAGTGTCATTAGTAGGTGCAAGAGATAGTAACGGAAATTGTGTTTTCTACCCTTTGACTCACAACCTGCATCAAGATGGCATTTTACGCATGAGTGTCGCCTTACCAACACCTGCGTCAAAACTACAACAATCAGCGGAAAAAATGCTGACTGCCATCCTTAATAAACTCAATTATGTGGGTGTAATGGCGATGGAGTGCTTTATCGTTGGTGATAAATTACTTATTAACGAATTAGCCCCTCGAGTTCATAACAGTGGTCATTGGACACAAAATGGTGCCTCAATTAGCCAGTTTGAGTTACATCTGCGTGCAATTTTAGATTTACCTATGCCAAAACCTGAAGTTTGCCAACCAGCAGTAATGGTTAATTTGATTGGTACTGATGTCAACCCTCAATGGCTTTCATTACCATTAGTTCATTTACATTGGTATGAAAAAGAAGTTCGCCCTGTCCGCAAAGTGGGTCATCTCAATCTTGTACATCGCGATAATCAACCGCTGAAAGAGACTCTCAAATCATTAAGCTTGATGCTTGATGATGCCTATCAGTACCCTATCAAATGGGCTTTAGAAAAATTAAGCTAGCAGTCCGACTCATAAAGTTAGAGAATAATAGCCTTTAAACGAACAGACCTTAGATAAAGAGGTCTGTTATTCGCTATTTTCTCCTGATTATTCAGGTTACTGCACCCATTTGATGGAGTCAGGATGCAAGCCACGCAACAGATTTTTGGTCCCGTTTATCAGTGGAGTATGCTGATATTATTGGGCTTTGTGTATTTTTTAGCTACCGCAACCACATTTACTTCTTTAGGTGTTGTTCTCCCTAGTATGATAAACGAGCTAGAGTGGAACTGGACTCAAGCAGGCCTTGGCTTTACGTTATTAGGATTAACCTGTGGTCTTGCGAGTTTTTTACCTACATTGCTGATCCGTAAATTAAGCGTTCGTCTTACATTACTTATTGGATTGATTATTTTTGTCAGTGGTTTCTATTTTCTTTATGAAACATACACTATTTCGCGTTATTTTCTCGGTACTGCACTGTTAGGTATTGGATTTACGCTACTGGCTACCGTACCCGGTACTTATGTTATTTCCCGCTTATTTGAAAAACAATCTTTTGCCTTTGGTGTCTATTTTACCATTGGTGGATTAGGTGGTGTTGCTGGACCTTGGATCTACTTTTTAGCAACCCATTTATGGCATACATGGCGAATGCACTGGCTGATTTCAGCGATCACACTCACTGTTGTTACTCTTCTCACTATCTTATTTTTACGCGAAGGCACAAAAGAGCAAGAGCACGCCAAAAAAATTAGCCAACTTCAAACCACAAAACGTATCTATCAAACTAAAGAGATTTGGACGGCTCGTCATGCTTTAAGAACATGGCAATTTTATGTTATTGCAGCTACTTACACGGCCTTTTTATGGTGTGGGATCACGGTCAATAGTTTTGCTGTTGCACATATTATTGAAAATGGTTTTGGTGAAACTATTGCTGCAACACTCTTAAGTAGTATGGCTTTTATCAATGCTTTTTCACGCTTAGCGGGTGGAGCTATTGGTGAATGGTTAGAACCTAAAAAATTACTTATCGCAAGTTTAAGCATTATTATCATTGGCTTGCTCGCGCTAAGTATGGCTAATTCTTGGGTTTACCTGATCTTATTTACGGTTTGTGTCGGTATCGGTTATGGCATGACGTTCTTAGCATCAAGTATTTTGCTTGCTAACTATTTTGGTCGCTCTCCTTACCTTGAGCTATTTTCAGTGATGAATTTAATTTCAACACTGGCTTGTTTAGCACCTTTCTTTGCTGGGGCAATCAAAGATATTTCAGGTAGTTTCACACCTGCATTCTTGATTTTAACCATCCCTGTTTTACTGATTTTAGCGGTCACACTGTTTATGAAACCACCCGTCTACCCTAAATTTCAGCATGCAAGTGAACAAGAAAAGTAACCATTAAATAAGCAAGATAGTGAGTTTCGTATTATAAGAACGCATTTTCTAAGGAGACGTTAAGCTGATGAATGATGCATTAATAATAAAATACTCAATAGGTGTTGGCATAGCTTTAGCCTGTTTTGTTGGTTTTGTCGTCGTATCTCTTTTTCATGACAAAAAGAAAAAACGTCGTAGAAATATTATTATTCATATCAGCCAAGCTATCTTGCTTTGTAGTTTAGTGCTTATCTTAAGCCAATATTGTGAAATGGCTGTGGTCGATTTTAATCTCCACTTTATCTCCTTTAGGATGATTAACTTTTTCACCTATGTCGGCATTGCATTAATTTTAATGCGGAAATTTTTCTTACTAATTAATCGGTTAGAAAAAGCTCAAATTAAAAAAGGCAGTGATCCTACTTCTGCTCGTATTATTTCTCGTATATTTAAAATCACTCTATTTGTCATTATCATTTTATTGTTCGGTGAGCATTTTGGTATGAGCTTATCTGGCTTAATGACATTTGGCGGATTAGGTGGGATCGCCATTGGCATGGCAAGTAAAGATGTCTTAAGTAATCTTTTCTCTGGCGTCATGCTCTATTTCGATCGCCCTTTTAATATTGGTGATTGGGTACGATCTCCTGATCGTAATATTGAAGGTACTGTAGTCGAAATTGGCTGGCGTATTACCAAAATCATCACATTTGATCATCGACCGCTTTATATTCCCAACTCGATTTTTTCCTCTATTAGTGTGGAAAACCCGGGAAGAATGACTAATCGACGTATTCAAACTGAAATTGGTTTACGTTATGAGGATTCAGATAAAATAGGCGTTATCGTTGAAGATATTCGCACCATGCTGATGCAAAATAACAAAATCGACACGCAACAAACGTTGTTAGTCTATTTTAATCAATTTGCAGACTCTTCACTCAATATCATGGTGTATTGTTTTACCAAAACAACAGTGTGGGCACAGTGGCTTGAAGCGCAGCAAGAAGTCTATTTAAAGATAATTGAGATTGTGCATAAACATGGCGCAGATTTTGCCTTTCCATCTCAAACGGTCTATATCGAAAAACCTTCTCCAATTACCCAATAATAGAAAATGGATAAGTTTATTTTCTCATAGACTTATCCATTCACTCACTTATCAAAGTGGTGGTTTATGCGCTTTAAATGCATAAAATCATCTTATTTGTCTTTTAATTTATTTCAATCACATTCACAACCAAGTATATTGTTCGCCAATTCTTCTATTGATAAAAACGCGAGCATAATGAAAAAAATGAAGTTGGCGTGTCACCCTACTCTTTCACACTATTTTTATTGTGAACGTCCGATTGTTGATATTGTTGATGCAAATTTAACGCAAGTGTCAGCAGTAGTGTTGTCATTGTCAGATATTGAGTCTGGCGAATTAGAGCGCATTTATCAAACAGGCTTTCAACTCCCCGTATTTATTGCAGTTAATCTTAATGATGCACTCAGTGCTGAATTGCTTAATCAAATTTCAGGGATTGTGATCACAGATAAAAGTGCGCATCAAAAAAATAGTGCGTTGATTAATGAAGCTGCACAGCAATATGAAAAGAGTCTGACAACACCATTTTTTTCACGCTTAGTGAATTATGTTGCCGAAAAGAACGTTGCTTTTGATTGTCCCGGCCATCAAGGTGGAGAGTTTTTCCGTCGTCATCCCGCAGGCGAACAGTTTTATCAATATTTTGGTGAGAATCTATTTCGTTCTGATCTCTGTAATGCTGATGTTGAAATGGGTGATTTACTTATTCATGAAGGTGCGCCTTATGATGCGCAAACTTTTGCGGCGCAAGTGTTTAATGCCGATAAAACCTATTTTGTTTTAAATGGAACATCCTCTTCTAATAAAGTTGCCTTAAATGCCTTATTGGCACCAAATGATTTAGTGCTATTTGATAGAAATAATCATAAATCCAATCATCATGGTGCGCTAATTCAAGCCGGAGCAACGCCTATTTATTTAGAAACCGCTCGTAATCCCTTTGGCTTTATCGGGGGCATAGATGCACATTGCTTTGAAGAGGACTATTTACGCCAACAAATCGCAGAAATTATGCCAGAACGCCAATTCGATAAACGCCCTTTTCGCTTAGCCGTTATTCAACTGGGTACTTACGACGGTACGATTTACAACGCAAGACAAGTCGTCGATAAAATTGGTCATCTTTGTGATTACATTTTATTTGATTCTGCATGGGTTGGTTATGAGCAATTCATTCCGATGATGAAACAGTGTTCGCCTTTGTTATTAACGCTTAATGAAGATGATCCCGGTATTCTCGTTACTCAATCAGTTCATAAGCAATTAGCCGGTTTTTCACAAACCTCGCAGATACATAAAAAAGATGCGCACCTTAAAGGGCAATCACGTTATGTTAATCATAAACGTATGAATAATGCTTTTATGATGCATGCGTCCACCAGCCCATTTTATCCCCTTTTTGCGGCTCTTGATGTCAATGCCAAAATGCATTCGGGTAAAAGTGGTGAAGCCATGTGGATGAATTGCGTAAAACAAGGCATCGAAGCTCGTAAATCATTACTAAAGCAGTGCCAGTTTATTAAGCCATTTATTCCTGAAATGGTTGATGGACTTGCTTGGCAAGATCACGACACAAATGAAATCGCTCACGATCAACGTTTTTTCAATTTTATTCCTAATGATAATTGGCACTCATTTGAAGGTTACGCCACCAATCAATACTTTGTTGATCCTTGCAAATTAATGCTTACAACGCCGGGGATCGACCCTCATACAGGGGAATATGAACCCTTTGGTGTACCAGCATCTATTTTGGCAAATTATCTACGTGAGCACGGTGTTATTCCTGAAAAAAGCGACCTTAATTCAATCTTATTTTTGCTGACTCCCGCAGAGCACCAAGCAAAATTTGATCGCTTAACCTCTTTGATTGTTCAATTTGAAAAGTACTTAGTTGAAGATGTGCCATTAGAAAAAATATTGCCTTCTGTTTGTCGTCGCTATCAATCTCGCTATCAGGGTTATACATTACGTCAACTCTGTCAGGAAATGCATGATATTTGTGTCACTTACAATATTAAACTACTGCAAAAGCAGATGTTTAGAAAAAGTCATTTCCCTAAGCGGGCACTAAGTCCGCAACAAGCTAATATTGAGTTTGTTCGTGGTAATGTTGAGTTTTTACCTTTAAATAAATTAGAAGGCAGAATTGCCGCGGAAGGTGCTTTACCTTATCCGCCGGGTGTTTTATGTGCTGTGCCCGGTGAAGTTTGGGGTGGTGCTGTTTTACGCTATTTTCAGGCACTTGAAGTCACAATTAATCAACTACCGGGCTTTTCAACTGAACTTCAAGGTGTTTATATTTATGATGAAGATGATGGCAGTAAGCGCATTTATGCTTATGTTATAAAAGAATAATTGTCTTATCTTTTCCCATAAAAAATGCTGATGTTTAATAGCATCAGCATTTTTATTTAACTCTATTTATGAGCCTTATTTATTTCAACTATTCACCCTGAATTCGTCGATACTGCCCTTTATCTTGCAACAGTCTGATCCCTAAAATACTGCCACATAATGAAAGTAATAGTGCGGCAACAATAGGTACGGTGATCCACATTCCCCATTGGGGCTGCCAAGGAAAATTAAACACTGATATTTGTAATAAGCTTAATGCAACCTCGGCACCAATCGCCGCAGCTAATCCTGCCATTAAACCTAACAATGCAAATTCAGCCCAAAGAGTCCGTCTTAATAATGATTTACCTGCGCCTAATGTACGATATACCACCAGCTCAATACGTCGCTGTGTCATTCCTACCTGAATTTGAGCAACTAACAATAACGCACCACAGATCATTACCAATCCAACCATAATCTCCAATGCTCGACTGACTTGCTGTAAGATTTGTTGAACTTGTTGAATTAATGCGCCTGTATCTAATACGCTTACAGTTGGAAATTGCCGATTAAGTGCCGTAATTAGTGCCCCTTCGCCATTGTAGTAAAAGCTACTCATCCATTTTTCTGGCTGATTACTTAACCCTTCTTCAGAGAAAATAAAGAAGAAATTAGGACGCATATTTTCCCAATCAACATGGCGAATACTAGTCACAATGGACTTAAATTCACGAGTATCACCGACAAATGTTAATTCATCACCTAACTTAATTTCGAGTTGTTCAGCAACACCTTGATCAAGAGAAACACCATTCCCTACTGGAGGCCATGTTCCCTCAACAATCACATTATCTTTTGGCAATTCACTATGCCACGTTAAGTTAAGCTCTCGACGAACAGTGTTATTACCAGCATCACGTTTATCTGCCCACTCTTTGGCATTATTCTCATTAATTTGTGTTAAACGCGCTAATACCACAGGAAATGCATCCGTAGGTTCAACATTATACTTTGCCAATAAAGTATTAATTTCTTGAACTTGAGGCGCAGACATATTGATTAGAAAATAATTAGGGCTATCTTCTGGCAACTGTTTTTGCCATTTGTCTAATAAATCACCTTGAATAAGGATTAAAAGCGTTAATAACATAAATGAAAGCGCGAAAGCCGCAAGTTGAGTCATCGTTTGAAATGGTTGTCGTAATAAACGAGTCACCGCTAAACGTGCGCTGAGTTGGCGGAATTTAAACTGCTTTAATACCCATAATCCTAACCAGCCAATTATTCCAAGTAGAAAAGCAATAACAACAACACCAAATAGAATTGACCAGAGTAAAACGCCCGTTCCCGCAAAAAGTGTTAAAGCACCGACAATAATTAAGCCTACAATCGGTAAATAGTAACGCAGAGGCCATATAGGTGCCGTGGTATCACTTCTTAATACACGGGAAGGTTGTGTCGCCATTAGTTGATAATAAGGTCTTAATCCTGTTAATAAAGCAATTAACAGTAAAGAGCCCACAGACCATACCCACGGTAAAAAACTCGCTTCAGGCAAACTTTTAGGTAAAACAGGCGCTAAAATTTGTAGCAGTATCGCCTCAAAAATAAGCCCGACTAATGAACCGACAACAATCGCACCAATGAGGATCACTCCCCATTGCCCAACAATCCACTTTCTCAATGCTCGTTTATCTGCACCTAGTGTTTTTAATACCGCAATTAAGGTATGACGACTACGGCAATAATGAGCCATTGAAACAGCAACTGCCGATATAGCAAGTAATAGCGTTAAAAGAGCAGAGAGCAAAAGAAAGTTTTTCGCACGCTCCATTGATTGTGAAAGCGCTCCACTGTCTTGTTTTAAACTATTCCAACGCTGGTCTGGTTTTAATAGTGGATCGAATCGTTGCTGATAACTATCAATCACAGCTTCATCGCCCGCAAACATATAGCGATAAGTCAGGCGGCTTCCGAGTTGCACCGCTCCAGTTGCTTCAACATCATCAAGGTTAATTAAAATACGAGGTGCGATTTGAAAAGGATTAAACCCGCTATCCGGCTCTTGAATTAATACTCCACTGATTGTAAATGTAGCGTCACCTACATCAATGTTATCGCCGACTTTTATATCAAGTAATTCAAGTAATCTGGCACCGACAAGCGCAGTTCCTTTTTCAGGTTTTAACCCTGCTGGCTCTGTTTCTAACTCACCATACAGTGGATATAGGTTATCTGCGGCTTTCACCAACGCCAGCTGAGGTGTATCACCTTCAGGAGCATAAGACATGGTGGTAAATTGCATTTGGCGACTCAGAGTTAACCCTTCTTTTTTCGCCTCTGTAAGCCAGTTTTCATCAACGGGATAGGATGCACGTAAGACTAAGTCTCCAGCAATTAAATCTCGACTTTGAGCATAAATGCTTTTATCGATGCGATCACCTATACGCCCTAAAGCAAGTACACAAGCAACTGCCAGCGCTAAAGAAAGCCAAACAATTAATAGTGCAGGAGAACGCCATTCACGCCAAAACCAACGCCAAATCATGACTCCTCCTTAAGTTGTCCATCTACTAATCGTAATCGTCTTTGGCAACGAGCTGCTAGCTCATTGTCATGAGTAACTAAAATCAAAGTTGTTGCATAATCTCGGTTAAGAGAGAACAACAAGTCAGCAATTTTATCACCAGTTTTACGATCAAGGTTTCCTGTTGGTTCATCCGCAAACAGAATAGCTGGTTGAGTGCAAAATGCTCTTGCTAATGCAACGCGCTGTTGCTCACCGCCAGAAAGCTGTACTGGCATATGGTATAAACGTTCACCTAATCCTAACAGCTTAAGTAAATCAACTGCACGCGCATGGCTGTGCTTTTCTGACTCACCTTTTAATAATGCGGGCAACTGCACATTTTCGAGTGCATTCAATGTTGGGATCAACATAAATGATTGAAAAACAAACCCAACATGTTGAGCTCGCAACTTGGCACGCTCTTCTTCATTCATTTGTGTGAGATCTTCACCCATCAAATGCACGCTGCCAGAGGTGCCATCATCTAATCCAGCAATGATCCCTAACAGTGTCGATTTTCCCGATCCTGACTCACCAATTAACGCAATTGTTTGTGCAGGCTCGACAACTAACTCAACACCCTGCAATATAGAGATCTGACTATCACCTTGTCCTACTTGTTTGGTTAACTGATGAACTTCAAGAACCTTTTCCGTCGACATACATTTTTCCTTATCGTTATGATGATGTTTAGCTTTAAGGCAATTGCTGCTGATACCTTTTTGATCTTTGGTGACAGCTTGAGTGCAGGATACCGTCTTCCGATTGAAAGCGCATGGCCACAACGCCTTGCTGATAAATGGAAAACAACCTACCCTGAAATTAATGTTGTTAATGCAAGCATTAGTGGTGAAACTGCCTTTCAGGGACAAAATAGGCTTCCTGATTTATTAAAACAGCATCAACCACGCTGGGTTTTAATTGAATTAGGTGCAAATGATGGTTTACAGGGATACCCTGTTGCACAAACAAAAGAGGCATTACAAAACATCATTACACAAGTGAAAGATGCCGGTGCAACGCCACTTTTTATGCAAATAATGATTTCACCTAATTACGGTAAACGTTATACACAATCGTTTTCAGCGATCTATCCAAAACTCGCTGAAGATAATGCGATCCCTCTGCTTCCTTTTTATATGGAGCAAATCGCTGATAAACCTGAGTGGATGCAAAATGACAGCATACACCCCAATGAAGATGCTCAGCCTTTTATTACGCAGTGGATGGATGAAACATTATCCCCTTACTTAACACGTTAGACTATTCTGACAGTAGTTGACGTAGATTAAACGAGATTAATTGTAAAATTATGCAAAAAACGGTATTGATTACAGGAAGTTCTAGTGGAATAGGACTCTGCGCGGCAAAAGCACTAAAGAAAAGAGGCTATCGAGTTCTTGCTGCTTGCCGTAAAGGTGAAGACCTTGAACGCATGGAAACACTGGGATTAGAACCTATTCATCTTGATCTTGATGATCCAAAAAGTGTTGAAAATGCGGCACTAGAAGTTATTCGCCTGACAAACGGTCGTTTATATGGATTATTTAATAATGGTGGATTTGGCGTTTATGGCCCATTAGATGCCATTACTCGCCAACAAATGGAAAAACAGTTTTCGACTAACTTTTTTGGTTTACATCAGCTAACTACATTACTTCTACCAGCCATGTTACCCCATGGTGAAGGACGCATTATTCAAACGAGTTCTGTAATGGGGATCATCTCAACTCCCGGTCGAGGTGCTTACGCTGCTAGTAAATATGCGGTAGAAGCGTGGTCTGATGCGCTAAGAATGGAGATAGCGCACACTGGAGTTAAAGTGAGTTTAATAGAGCCGGGTCCAATACGAACTTGTTTCACTGAGAATGTCGCTCAAGCCGAAAAAGATAAACCTGTAAAAAATCCGGGGATTGCGAGTCGTTTCACATTAACGCCTGAAGATGTGGTGAAAAAGCTTATTCATGCTTTAGAAAGCCCAAAACCTAAGATACGTTATCCCGTAACCTTATTAACTCACGCTGTCAGAATACTAAAGCGTTTTCTACCTGATATTTTAATGGATGCAATTCTCAGTCGCCAGAGTGGCAAGGCTTGATTTTTCAGTATCCACCCTTACTTATTAATAAAATAGCTTTATAAATCGCATCTATATTTAAAACTCTCAAAAAGGGGCAAGTTAATGTTAGCAACTGCACATATTGTTGATGTAAATGAATCAAATATTCAACAAGTTATAGAACAATCCATGACGAAACCAGTCATGATGTATTTCTATTCAGAACGTAGCCCTCATTGTGCAGAGCTTGGCGCAACATTAGATAAACTAGCAGCCGAATTTGCTGATCAGTTTATTTTGGCAAAATTAGATTGTGATGTTGAACAAATGATTGCCTCACAATTTGGCCTACGCGCTATTCCAACTGTTTATATTTTGCAAGAAGGTCGCCCAGTTGATGGCTTCCAAGGTCCTCAACCTGAAGAAGCCATTCGTCAAATTTTAGCCAATGTATTACCTAAACCAGAAGAGTTGAAAGCAGCACAAGCCGCACAATTACTTTCTGAAGGAAAAGCAGAAGAAGCATTACCGCTACTAAAAGAAGCTCACCAGCTCGCACCTAAAAATAGTGAAATTACACTTGCACTAGCAGGTGCTTTAATTTCTTTAAATAAAAGTGAAGAAGCACAAACTCTGTTAATCACCATCCCATTACAAGATCAAGACAGCTACTACCATAGTTTGTTAGCGCAAATTGAATTACAAAAACAGGCGGCTGATACGCCTGAAATTCAACAATTACAGAACGATTTTAATCAACAGCCTGAAAATACCGATCTTGCTATTCAACTTGCACTAAAATTACATGAAGTTGCCCGTAATGAAGAGGCATTAGAGTTGCTATTTAGCTTTATCAAAAAAGATCTAAATGCAGGTGATGGGCAAGTTAAGAAAACCCTGATGGATATTTTATCAGCCTTAGGCACTAATGATAATTTAGCGTCTAAATATCGTCGTATGGTGTATTCTTTACTTTATTAATTTTACTTTCTTATTAAAGCAGACTTAGGACAGGTATATGGAAATAGTCATTGGTATTATCATCTTATTCGCTATTATTTTAGTTTTATGCGGTGTTAAAACCGTTCCACAAGGTTACCAGTGGACTGTCGAACGTTTTGGTCGTTACACTCGTACTCTGACTCCAGGACTTCAAATTCTCGTGCCATTTGTCGATCGTGTTGGTCGCCGTATCAACATGATGGAACAAGTACTTGATATTCCTTCTCAGGAAGTTATTTCTCGTGATAATGCCAACGTCAGCATCGATGCAGTCTGCTTTATTCAAGTGATCGATCCTGTAAAAGCCGCTTATGAAGTCAATAATCTTGAGCTTGCCATTATTAACTTAACACTCACTAATATTCGTACAGTGTTAGGTTCAATGGAACTTGATGAAATTCTTTCTCAGCGTGATCAAATCAACAGTCGCCTTTTACTGATTGTTGATGATGCAACAAACCCTTGGGGTATCAAAATTACTCGTATCGAAATTCGTGATGTCCGCCCACCAAAAGAATTGATTTCTGCAATGAATGCGCAGATGAAAGCTGAGCGAACTAAACGTGCTGACATTCTTGAAGCTGAAGGTATTCGTCAAGCCGCTATCTTAAAAGCTGAAGGTGAGAAACAAGGACAAATTCTAAAAGCTGAAGGTGAGCGTCAATCTGCATTCTTACAAGCAGAAGCCCGTGAACGTGCAGCAGAAGCTGAAGCCAAAGCAACACAAATGGTATCTGAGGCCATCGCCAAAGGTGATATGCAAGCAATTAACTACTTTGTTGCTCAAAAATATACTGATGCGCTGTCTCAAATTGGTTCAGCTAATAACAGTAAAGTTATTATGATGCCACTAGAAGCAAGTAATCTCATGGGTGCAATTGGCGGTATTTCTGAATTACTTAATACCAAAAAAAGTGACTCTGGCAACAAGAGCAATTAATTATGATTGAATGGATTAGTGCTCAACCTGCACTTTTCTGGCTTTGTCTTGGTGGCTTGCTGTTAATTACAGAAATGTTAGGAACAGCAGGATACCTTTTATGGTCAGGAATAGCGGCTCTGTGTGTATCGTTGATTGCATGGATACTGCCTATTAGCTGGCCTATTCAAGGTGTTTTATTTGCGATATTAACGGTTATTAGTGCTGTTCTTTGGCACCTTTGGCTTAAACGCAGAAAACAATCAAAAGAAGCTGAGAACTTAAATCAGAAAAGTCACCAACTCATTGGTGTTCATGCTGTTTTATTATCAGATACGGAAAACGGTTTTAGTCGCGTTAAATTAGCTGATGGTAGTTGGCGTGTTTATTCAGACACGCCATTACTTGCAGGTGATAAGGTAGTTGTAACCGAAATTGATGGTATTACCTTACAAGTGATTGCACTTAAACCGGCTGTTTCTGGTGATGACAACACCCTGACAAATGATTGATGATTGGGCACTCTGCTCCGTCATCACCCGGACATTCGCTGGCTAACAAAAGTAATCGCTGGCGAATGGCATTAAGCTCATTAATTGTTTTCTCAATTTCAGCCACTTTTTTTAAGGTGGCTTCTTTCACGTCTGAACTATGACGAGAAGGATTTCTTAGCAACATTAATAAAGCTCGACACTCTTCTAAACTAAAGCCAACTTCTCTTGCTTGGCGCAATAATGTTAACTCTTCAATATGTTGAGCCTGATAATAACGATAGCCGTTTTCACCTCTTCCCGGTGGTGTTATCAAGTCTTTCTCTTCATAAAACCGAATAGCTTTAGCCGTTAATCCTGTTTTACTTGCGATTTCACTAATATTCAAAATTCCCCCTTGACCTTCCCCTTGCGGAAAGGTTTAGCCTTTATCTCTGATAAGAAAAAACCTTTAAAGAAAGCAAGTTACCGAATATTGCGCAATAATAGAGGTAACGCTTTTATGACGGAGATAATTAACATGGCAAAAACTATAATACTCGCATTGAAAGGACTTTCATGCTCTCACTGTGTTAACAGTGTAAAAAAAGCACTTGATTCTCGCAATGACATAGAGCAGGCAATTGTGACTATTCAATACGCTAAAATTGACAGTGATGCAACTGCTGAAAGCTTAATCAAAACAATTGAAGATGCAGGCTATGAAGCAAGTGTTGCAACACAACCTGATGTAAAATTAAGCCTAAGCGGACTTAACTGCATGAAGTGTGTTGGTAAAACTGAAAAAGCATTATTAGCCGTTGAAGGTGTTGCAGCCGTTAATGTAACAAAAGAGTCAGCTGAAATTTTTGGTGACGCAGATGCGGATACTTTAATTGCAGCCATTACGGCTGAAGGTTTTCAAGCAAGCTTAGCCCCCACTGACAACGCAATTCATTTAACTCTATCAGGCTTAAATTGTGGTCACTGTGTCGGTTCAGTTAAAAAAGCGCTAGAAAATACTGCAGGTGTTGAAACAGCCGAAGTTGAATTAACACATGCAAAAGTGACGGGTTCTGCAACCGCCGAAACGTTAATCGACGCCATTACAGAAGCGGGTTTTGAAGCTCAACTAGCAGGTACTGATTTCCCAAAAACTGAGCCGCTGACGCAAACGCATGCACAACTGGAAGCATCGTCAGCGGCTGTTTGTGATATTCCAGTTGAGAATGCTGATATTGATAATAGCGCTGAGATCGACACTGACAATGACGACAGTGTTCAGCTTTTAATCGATGGCATGACTTGTGCGAGTTGCGTAAACAAGGTTCACAAAGCATTACAATCCGTTGATGGTGTTGAAAATGTGCGTGTAAATCTTGCTGAGCGTAGTGCTTTAGTAACGGGTGAAATCGATCATGATGCACTCGTTACTGCCATTGAAAAAGCAGGTTATGGCGCTGAAATTATTCAAGACGATGTAAAACGCAGAGAACGTCAGCAAGAAGTTGCTGTTGCCAATATGAAACGTTTTCGCTGGCAAGCTGCGTTGGCATTAGTCGTTGGTATTCCTGTAATGATTTGGGGAATGATCGGCGACAATATGATGCTGACTGAGGCTAATCACAGCATCTGGTTAGGTATTGGTATTGCAACGCTGTTTGTTATGGTTGTTGCTGGTGGTCATTTTTATCGTAGCGCATGGCAAAGTTTAAAAAACCGCAGTGCAACAATGGATACCCTCGTTGCGTTAGGAACAGGAACAGCTTGGCTCTATTCCATTACTGTAAACTTATGGCCAGAAGTGTTCCCAGCTCAAGCTCGGCATCTCTATTATGAAGCCAGTGCGATGATTATCGGTTTAATCAATCTGGGACATATGCTTGAGCAAAGAGCGCGCCAGCGTTCATCTAAAGCGCTAGAAAGACTATTAGATTTAACTCCACCAACAGCAAGAGTGATAACTGAAAACGGTGAAGTTGAAATGCCATTGGCTGATGTTAAACAAGGAATGACTTTACGTTTAGCAACAGGTGATAAAGTGCCGGTTGATGGTGAAATTATCCAAGGTGAAGTGTGGATGGATGAGGCAATGCTGACAGGCGAGCCAATTCCACAGCAAAAAACAGTGGGTGATACTATTCATGCTGGAACAACAGTTCAAGATGGTTCTGTTCTATTTAAAGCAGCGGCAGTGGGAAGTAAAACAACACTGGCTCGTATTATTAAATTAGTTCGCCAAGCGCAAAGTAGTAAACCTGAAATAGGTCAGTTAGCGGATAAAATCTCGGGTGTATTTGTGCCTGTTGTTGTCGCTATTGCTCTTGTTGCAGGAGCTATTTGGTATTTCTTTGGCCCATCTCCACAAATTACCTATGCACTGGTGATTATCACAACCGTTCTTATCATCGCTTGCCCTTGTGCTTTAGGTTTAGCAACACCTATGTCGATCATTTCAGGTGTTGGTCGTGCGGCTGAATATGGTGTGTTAGTCCGTGATGCAGATGCACTACAACAAGCCAGTAAGCTAGATACTTTAGTCTTTGATAAAACAGGAACACTGACAGAAGGTATGCCTCAGGTCACTGAAATTCATACTTTCAATCAAGTAGATGACACTCAAGCGCTTGCATTGGCAGCATCACTAGAAAATGGTTCTAATCACCCATTAGCGAAAGCTATTTTAGCGCGTGCTGAAAGTATTGATTTACCAGAAGTAAACAATTTCCGTACATTAGCCGGTATGGGATTAAGTGGCGAAATTAATGGTAAAACAGTACTTTTAGGTAACCCTAAATTAATGCTTGGATCTGGTATTGATATTAACGAAGTTAATTCACTGATTGATTCTCAAGCCGCCAAAGGTGTTACTCCTGTTTTATTAGCGCAAGACGGAAAAATTGCGGCTTTACTTTCTATTCGTGATCCACTTAGAGAAGATACCGTAAGTGCATTACAACGTTTACATCATCAAGGTTATCGCTTAGTGATGTTAACGGGAGATAACCCAATTACTGCCAATGCAATTGCAAAAGAGGCAGGTATTGATCAGGTTATTGCTGGTGTTATGCCAGAAGGTAAAGCACAAGCCATTACAGAGCTTCAAGCTGAAGGTCGTCGTGTTGCAATGATTGGGGATGGTATTAACGATGCCCCTGCATTAGCCAAAGCTGATGTTGGTATTGCAATGGGTGGTGGTAGTGATATCGCCATTGAAACAGCAGCAATCACATTAATGCGCCATAGCTTACATGGTGTTGCCGATGCTGTTGAAATTTCAAAAGGTACGCTGCGTAATATGAAGCAAAACCTTTTTGGTGCCTTTGTCTATAACAGCTTAGGTATTCCGATTGCGGCAGGTATTCTCTATCCCTTCACTGGCACACTGTTAAATCCAGTTGTTGCAGGTGCAGCAATGGCGCTATCTTCAATCACAGTTGTAAGTAATGCAAATCGTTTATTGCGTTTCAAACCTAAGCAATAACACCTAAAGATTTATTAAGACATATTATATTAAAACCTCTTTTACTGATCGGTAAAAGGGGTTTTTTATTATCTTATTTTTAAATTTTCTCTAATGATTATTAATATTATCAAAAGGTTAAAAAAAAGCCGACATTTCTATCGGCCAGTCAAAGAGGAATTTCTCATTATACAAGAGAGTCATCACTCCGCCCTCTTATTGCTAGAATAGCAATATCTTATAAAGATTTCATTAGTTTTTATTATTCATAATAATAAATATAAAATTAATATAAAAAAACTTAATAAGGTTATTTATTTATAGTGAAATAGATATAAAAATTTAAAATACTTAAAAAATAAACACCACGAATATATTTCAATATCAAAAGGATTTGCAGATGAAATACAACAAATTTTTTCTTATTAGTTTATCTTTAGTTTATTCATCAAATGTTTTTTCAGATATCAATAAATTAAGTGATAAATCAAACTCAGTAATCACTCCTGAATATGAGACTCTTGCAAAAAATCATCAATTTATAAATAACCCTTTATTTGACAAAATAATTAATGATTCTTACGTCCAAATAAGCAGATATAATCCAAATACATTTCAAATTAAGTTAGACAAAAGAATAGCAAAAGATCTTGCAAACCATTTTGAAGAAAAGAAGATCAAAGATGCACCAGAATATATTATTAATAATATAGTTAATAATGATAGGCATATTGAAATAGAAGCTGACAATACAATTTTCAAGAATGAAGCAATTAATTATTTCACTTCATTATTCATAAAGAAAGGCGATAAAACCCTCTCGTTAAATCGTGATAAACTAATTGATATCATGAGTAAAAATGAAAAAATAATTATTACCACAACAGAAAAGCCAGGAATAGATTTAGCAAAAATAAATAATCAACAAGACCTTTATGCATATATTGATAATGTTGAAACTAAAAACTCATCACTTTTCATATTAGATGAAAATACAGATGAGAAAATAAATCGAGTTGTAAAGAGCTTAGAACAAGAAGACCATCTAATTAAAAACTCCATTCAAGATCATAAACAAAGAACAAGAGATGATATTGAGTTTCAACAAAAAAAAATCACAGATAACGCTAACGAAATAAAACAACATGAAGTCGATATTTTGGCGGGGATAAAAAACTCAAAAACAAATAAAAACAATATTACAGATAATAGTAATGAGATTGAAAAAAACAGAGAAAAAATCACAGATAACATTAATTATATAGAAAAGAATAAAAATAAAATTGATAAAAACACCATCAATATTAATGAAAACAAAATTACAGTTAATGAAAATAAAAACAATATTGAGCTAAATAAAAATAGCATTATCAATAACACATCAGAAATCAATGAAATAAAAGAAAATACGATTAATAATGTTAATATTAATGGTATTCGACTACCTCTAAAAAACCACCTTTCTCATTTATATAATGAGCAATCGACAGATAGAAGCCAATTTAATGCACTTAAAGAGAATTTTGAGCACTTTAAATCTGATACTCAAAATCGCTTTTATAAAGTTGAGAAACGTGCCAATCAAGGTATTGCTTCTGTAGCCGCAATGAGTAATTTACCTTTTACTGATAATGCTACATTTAGTACGGCTATTGGTATTGGTAATTATCGTAATGCCACAGCACTTGCTTGGGGTATGCAATATCGTATTAATGAAAATATTAAAATAAGAGCTTCTACAGCATGGAATGAAAGCAATAGTTGGGTATCTGCTGGCGGTGTCGGCGTGAGTTGGTAAATAACGTAAATACGGCGAAAGCTAAGTAAAGCTTAGTTTTCGTTGTTTCATTCCATTTCAAATCCGTTATGCTGAAACTTTGTAATTCTATACTCAAAGGAGCATATCAATGACGGGTATTTTTCAGAAAATCAAACAGTGGGTAGGAATAAAAAACACTACTCATTACCCTTATCCTGCTGTTGATATTACGCTACCGAATAATATCTCTTTACACCTTGTGGGTAGTATCCATATGGGGGTTCCCACAATGTCACCGCTTTCCAACGTGCTTATCAACGAAATAAAAAATGCAGATGCTATTATTGTTGAAGCTGATATTTCAACTGACGTTCAACCTTTTGATCAATCATCTCTTTTTAGAGAGTCTCTAGAAACGCGCTTAAATACTCCTCTTTTCTCTCAAGTTACACGCTATTGCGAAGATCTCGCGCTCTCACTTTCTCAACTTGAGAATAAACCTCTTTGGCAAATTGCTTTGATTTTACAGTCTACCCAAGCAATGCAACTTGGATTACAACCGCAATACGGCGTTGATTATCAAGTTATCCAACAGGCTAATGAACACAAAAAAAGGATTATTGAACTCGAAGGTATTGAGAGTCAGGTCGCATTATTATTAAATTTCCCTGATGATGGTCAGCAATTACTCGAAGACACATTAAAAAATTGGCACGAGAACGCACGTACATTGCAAATCATGATCAATTGGTGGTTAAATTATAATAGTAGAGAAAAACAACCGCCTTTACCGAATACCTTTAGTAAAGCTGTATTTGATATTTTAATGGAAAGCCGTAACCAAAAATGGGTAAGCATATTATCAAAATTACCAGCTGGTCGTTATGTAGTGACAGTAGGTGCCCTTCATTTATTTGGTGAAGAGAATTTGATCGATTTATTAACGCACCAAGCATAAAAATATTGTTCTAACCTTATAAGTAGGAATAGCTATGACTCCCGCTGTAAATTTACTGGAAAAACAAAAAATCAAATTTACCCTTCATCCTTATGAGCATGATGCTAATGTCCATAATTTTGGTGATGAAGCCGTTGAAAAATTAGGTTTAGATAATCGCCAAGTATTCAAAACACTGTTAGTTTCTTTAAATGGTGATGCTAAAAATCTTGCTGTTGCAGTAACACCGGTTTCTGGTCAGTTAGATTTAAAACTTGTTGCTAAGTGCTTTAAGGCAAAAAAAGCAGATATGGCAGATCCACAGATTGCACAAAAGGTCACGGGTTATTTAGTGGGTGGAATAAGCCCATTGGGTCAGAAAAAACGCCTACCGACAGTAATTGATGAACAAGCCCTTGAATTTGACACTATCTTTGTTTCTGGTGGCAAACGTGGTTTAGATATTGAATTATCAGCAAAAGATTTAGGTACTGTATTAGGCGCTCAATTCGCACTTATTCGCAAAGAGTCATAATCATTAATGATTTTTTATTTTAAGGCTCATCCTCAAAATAAGAAATTGACGTGATTTAGACCCAAAATAAAAGGCGACATTAATGTCGCCTTTTGTCTATATAAGCGTTACTTACTGAGCTTATTTCTTGTAAACAATTTCGCCTTTAGGTTCGAAATCATCCGCTTTCAATGGAGAATGTGCTTCGATATAACCTTTTAGCACTTCAGCATCAACAAAACCGGTATTTACATACGCAGGATGAACATCAATCTTAGGATAACCATCACCACCAATACCGTTGAAGTTTAATGTCGCCATGCGGTAAGACTTCGTTTTATCTAATGGTTTACCCGCAATTTTAACATCGCTAACTTTACAGTCTGCATCTACAGTTAAGCTAACATTATAGAATTGTGCGTAAGCACCAGAGTCTACTTTCATACATGCAACAGCTGACAGATAAGGCTCGACTTCTTCACCTTTAAAATCAACATAAACCAGCTCGTTCGCAAATGGTTGTACTTTCAGTACATCTTTGTAAGTGATATCACCAGATTCAATAGAATCACGCACACCACCACCACTCATAATTGCAAAGTCTGCATTCGCACGTTCAGCTTGAGCTGATAATAATAGACGTGCCATGTTGGTTTGAACAAAGCGAACTTTACTACGATCACCTTCTAATTTACCAACAACCTCACCCACTTTAACATTCAGTTGCTCGCCACCTTTTTCTTGGTAAGGTGTCAGCAGTTTCATCATTTCAGGGTTATGAGCAATTTCTTTCGTGTAGTAGACAAGTTCTGTTGTACCGTCGTCTTTCTTCACTTTCTGATTTAAGTTGATTGGGATTAATTGGTAATGTTTTAACGTAAATTCACCATTACGGAATTCAAAGTCTGCACGACCAACATATTTACCCCATTCATGAGCCTGAACAATCCATGTACCATTTTGGTTATCTGGTGCACAAGGAGTTCCCGGTACATAATCAGCTTGTTTGTAGTTTTTGTTCTCTTGAGACATACAAACAGGATCTTGTGAGTGACCACCCACAATCATATCAAGGTAACCTTTTGGTAATGCACGAGCCATTTCCACATCACCCGGTGCGTTAGAGCCGTGATTACCATCATCGTAGTGACCCATATGAGTTGCTGCGATAATAATGTCTGGTTTTTCCGTTGTACGCAGCTCTTCTACCACTTTTTTAGCTTCATCAGAAGGTTTGCGGAATTCGGTATCAGGGAAGTTCGCAGGGTTACCAATACGCACGGTATCATCCGTCGTTAAACCTAATACTGCAATTTTGACACCTTGCTTATCAAAAATGGTGTAAGGCTTGAATAAACGCTCACCCGTGCTTTTTTGATAAATATTTGCAGATAAGAATGGGAATGTTGCCCATTTCTCTTGTTGACGTAAAACATCTAATGGATTGTCGAATTCATGGTTACCAAGTGCCATTGCATCATAACCCACAAGATTCATACCTTTAAAATCAGGCTCTGCATCTTGTAAATCAGATTCTGGAACACCGGTATTGATATCACCACCAGATAACAGTAGTACGCTACCGCCTTTTTTAGCCACTTCATTACGAATGTCATCAACAACCGTTTTTTGTGCCGCTAAACCATATTCGCCACGATCGTTATGCCAGAAATGGCCATGGTGATCATTGGTATGCAAAATGGTAATTTCGTAGGTTTTATCCTTTTCCCATGCCTGAGACATCGCAGGCGCCATCGCTAAAGAAACCGTTAATGCGCATGCTGATAATTTAAAAGATAAGCTCATGGTATATCCCCATGTATATTATTTATTAAGAAGGTTCTGCCATGGTTCTACTGTAGAAAAAGAAGACAGAAGTTAAATACTTTTGCTGTATTTTATGACGTAGGTTATATAATTTTTTTATTATTTCATTGATCCAATAGTTTTTTTGAGACATGAATCAAACTCTATTTCTCACAAAAGCACTCAACTCCAAATAGATGTAAACTAGACTAATAAAAACAGAAACAATTTATTAACAAAATAATGTGACAGGGAACTAAAATGAGCAATGCCGATCCAACGCTTCCCATAGAAGAAACCGATGTTTTACAACGAAAAGCCAATAAGCGTAATACCGTTTTTAGTATTTTAACTGCTATCAGTTTTTCACATCTTCTCAATGATATGATCCAATCATTGATATTAGCTATTTACCCTATGTTGCAATCCGAGTTTTCACTCAGTTTTGTGCAAATAGGGATGATAACGTTGACCTATCAAATTACAGCATCTTTATTACAGCCTTTTATTGGCCTCTATACTGATAAATATCCTAAGCCTTACTCATTACCTATTGGTATGGGTTTTACGTTAACGGGGCTTATTCTCCTCGCCTTTGCTGATACATTCCCAATGTTATTACTTGCTGCGGGATTAGTCGGCACAGGCTCATCCGTTTTTCATCCTGAATCATCTCGCGTTGCTAGAATGGCATCAGGTGGAAGACACGGACTTGCACAATCACTATTTCAAGTAGGCGGAAATTTAGGCAGTTCTTTAGGCCCTCTTTTAGCCGCTTTACTAATTGCACCTTATGGCAAAGGAAATGTGGGTTGGTTCTCTCTTGCTGCGTTATTGGCTATTGTGGTGCTATTACAAGTTAGCCGTTGGTATAAAATTCAACAAGAAGCTCAGAAAAAACAACCTAAAGCACTAAATAATAAATCAATATTGCCACGTAAAGCCCTTTTTGGCTCTTTAGCCATTTTACTTATTCTGATTTTTTCTAAGTATTTTTATCTTGCAAGCATCAGTAGCTACTATACTTTCTATTTAATACATAAATTTGGCGTTTCAGTACAGAATGCACAAATTCACCTATTTGTTTTCCTCTTTGCTGTTGCTGCTGGCACCATGATTGGTGGCCCCGTAGGCGACAAAATTGGCAGAAAATACGTTATTTGGGGATCTATTCTAGGTGTTGCGCCTTTTACACTGATACTCCCTTATGCCAGCCTTTATTGGACTGGCGTACTGACTGTATTTATTGGTGTGATTTTGGCTTCAGCATTTTCTGCTATCTTAGTTTATGCTCAAGAGTTAATTCCGGGTAAAACAGGCATGGTTTCAGGGCTTTTCTTCGGGCTTGCTTTTGGGATGGGTGGTATTGGTGCAGCAGTCTTAGGGTATATTGCAGATCAGAAGAGTATTGAATATGTCTATCATATTTGCGCTTATCTCCCACTGTTAGGTATTTTCACCATTTTTCTCCCTAACATTGGGGTAGATAAAACCGAATAACTTGTAATTCCCCCTGTTATCTAAATGAACGGGTAACAGGGTATTTCTTACTTTAAAAGGTAAGACTGATTAAAATAACATAAAAAAGTGCATTTGCATCAAAAAACTCAATCAACTTGCTATTTTTATAAATAATCGATAATTTTTAGCGAATTTATTGCATGAATACGTTAAACTATCAGCCTGCTATATTACTCGCCCCCCGATACATGTAGTTTTATAAAAAGAAGGAGAATTGATGCCGCATTCAACACCCCTCATTACCACCATTGTTGGTGGGTTAGCACTTGCTTACATTTTAGGCATGATCGCTCAACGGCTAAAAATCTCACCTTTAGTAGGATATCTTGCTGCGGGTGTACTCGCTGGTCCATTTACTCCCGGCTTTGTTGCTGATACCTCTCTCGCCCCTGAACTCGCTGAAATTGGCGTTATTCTGCTAATGTTTGGCGTGGGTTTACACTTTTCGTTAAAAGATCTGATGGCAGTAAAAGCCATCGCTATTCCGGGTGCTATTGCTCAAATTGCAGTCGCAACACTATTAGGACTGGGATTATCGGCATTTTTTGGCTGGGGTTTATTTAGTGGCATTGTATTCGGCTTGTGTCTATCAACAGCAAGTACTGTTGTTCTTTTACGAGCACTTGAAGAAAGAGGCTTGATTGATAGCCAACGAGGTCAAATTGCGATTGGCTGGTTAATTGTTGAAGACTTAGCCATGGTGTTAGCCCTTGTTCTACTCCCTGCTATCGCCAATATGCTGGAAAGTAGCGATCAAACCAATGTTTCTCAACTTATGATTAATTTAGGTATCACAATCGGTAAAGTGGTCGCCTTTATCTTAATCATGATGATTGTTGGTCGTAAGCTTATTCCTTGGATGTTAGCTAAAACAGCAGCAACCGGCTCTCGTGAGCTATTTACACTATGTGTACTTGCCCTTGCTTTAGGTATTGCTTATGCCGCTGTGACCTTATTTGATGCATCCTTCGCATTAGGGGCATTCTTTGCGGGTATGGTGCTTAATGAGTCTGATTTAAGCCATAGAGCGGCTCAGGATACTTTACCTTTACGTGATGCCTTTGCTGTTCTGTTCTTTGTGTCTGTCGGTATGCTATTTGATCCAATGGTATTAATTGAGCATCCATTGGGTATCTTAGCAACACTGGCTATCATTATTATTGGTAAATCCGCAGCTGCGCTGGTGCTTGTTCGAATGTTTGGGCATTCCAGACGAACCGCCTTTACCATTGCAGCCAGCCTTGCTCAAATTGGTGAGTTCGCCTTTATTCTTGCAGGTCTTGGCGTTGCACTGAACGTTTTAGAGCCAGATGCGCGTAACCTTGTTTTAGCCGGTGCTTTAGTCTCTATTATGCTAAACCCAGTTCTGTTCTCTTTATTAGACCGTTATCTGGCAAAAACAGAAACCAAAGAAGAAGTGGAACAGCTACAACAAGAAGAGCTGGAAGAAGAGATGCCTGTCCCTGTTGATATTTGTGGTCACGCCATTATCGTCGGTTATGGACGTGCAGGAAGCATGCTTTCGGAGAAATTATTAGCTCAGTCTATTCCATTAGTTATTATCGAAAATAGCCGTAATAAATTCGCTGAATTAAAAGAGAAAAGCTTAAACACAGTACTGGGTAATGCATCAACTAAAGAGTCACTTGCTTTAGCTCGTATTGATTGTGCTAAATCTTTATTACTGACGATACCTAATGGTTATGAAGCAGCCGATATCGCAGAAACTGCAAGAAGTATGAACCCTGATTTAAACATCATTGTTCGTGCTCATTTTGACGATATTATCGTGCGTGCTAACTATGATGAAGAAGCTTCTTTTATCCTTGAAAAAGGAGCAAATCACGTCATTATCGATGAAGATCAAACAGCATCCGCAATGGCAGATATGCTAATTAAAGAAGTTGAGTTTGGTTGTGCTATTGATGATACACCTGAAAATGGTCAACAAATCATTGCACCTAGTGCAGCGCAATAATCAAATACTAATAACCACTTAAACCCTTAAAATTTAAGTCAATAAAAAACCTATCAATAAATGTTGATAGGTTTTTTTATTTCGCTTGGATAAAACAAGGCTTAGAAACAATATAAACTCAACGTTCCCAATAAGCTTCTTCTAAGCTGTCTTCTTTTTCAGGTAAACCGCGCGTCAAACGTGGAGAATGCTGGCTTAGCACTTGATAACTCACTCGGTTAGCATATTTACACACTTGTGCTAAAGATGAATAAGTTAAATAAGTCCGAGGATGTTTACTTGAATTTGGCACATTGATACGGTGATAGCTATTCGCTGTAATATCATGCAGTAATGCTGATAATGCTGCATCACCCGCACCATTTGTATTCATGATTTTTTCTGGGCCACCCATATAAGGCTCAATATGAGAATAGACTTTCTCTGGCTCATCACAATCTTTACGACGCATTGCACGACTAAACTCATAACGATTAAATTCAGCAATCGCACCCGGTAATAAAGGATGTGTGGTTTGGCGCTTAAAGCTATGTTCTGTATAACCGCCCATATAGAGCCCAGCAGGCCCAGCGGTACAAAGCACTAAATCAACCCATTCTAAGGCGACATCAGAAGCCAACAGAGGATCAGCATGCCCCGTTAATTCAAAGGCTTCATCTTCATTCATTGCGACAACAGAAACGTGCTCTTTTAAGAAATCGCGCCACCATTGTGGATCATCTGCAATAACATATTTTGTACCAAGGGTGAGAACGACAGGCACATCATATTTTTTCGCATACTCAATCGCTTTCATGGTTGCTAACGGCATCGGTTCACCCGGTTTACAGCGAACTAAATAAGCCGTTAATACCAATGCAGAAGCTTCTGCGATCACCTCTTCCGGAATGCTTTCTGGTTTAAGCTGGTTCATTTGACCGGGGCTAATAGCAAATGTGCGTTCGCCATTTTCCGTGATCAGCGTAAAACAGCGCCCAATGGCACCATCAACACCTTGGAGGTAATTAAGATCAGTACGGCTAGATGTGTTACATAAATAACGATAAGCATAGCTACCAATCTGAATGTTATTACACATAGTACCTAATAACACAGAGCGGTCGTCAGCCAATACAGAGTAGTTATGTAGCGTATTACCAATAGTACCGCCAGCAAATTCGTGTGTTATCAGATTATTATCTGTTAATTCACGATAAAGTGCCTCTGCGACATCATCTTCAATAACAAGAGAGTGTCCCTGACTCAAGTTATAACGGTTAATAAACTCTTCATCAACTTTCGCTTCAATATCAACCAATGTTTGGTCAATACCTACGATATAAGCGCGAGAGGATTCGCTCTCCGTCATATTGATGATGGGTTGTAATAGAGGATCTCGTAAACTAACGGGAAAATAGTGTTTGGATTTTCGTTTGCCAGGGAATTTCATTGTGAACGATGCTACACAGCTAAAAAAGATGCGCAATGTTAACACAATATTATAGGAGAGACAGTAGGTGTACGTCAGTACACCTACTTATTTAAAGATATTTTTATGCAGTTTTACGACGGCTTCTTGCCATATAGCTCAGTAAAACACCCATAACAGAAAGAATGAAACCAACAAAAGCGGCACCAACTAAAATCAGAGCGCGTTTAGGTGCATCTTTTTTAGTCGGTTCGTAAGGCTTCAACATATATTTGAATGGTACAAATTGAAGGTCATCTAATTTTACTTTTTCTAACTGCTTCATATTGTATAAACGGTTTTTCAGATCAGCGCTCACTGTTGTTGGATCAGTGATAGCTTCTGTGATAGCCAATTTACTGCTTAACGCATCAGAACCCATGGCAATAGAGTAATCAGGATCATCTTTAATTTGTGCGCCTTCACTTGAAATTGGTTTTTTAACTCCAGCTGCATTTGCGATTTCTAATGCATATTTTAAGCGTTGCACATTAACGTTACGCGCATTAGCGATACGCTCTAAATCCATTTCATAGGCTTTTTGCGCAAAACTTAATTTACGCTCAATTTGATCATCAATTTCGTCTTTTACTTCTACACGTACTTTGGTAGAGATAAAGCGAATATAACCAGAAAGTAAATCGTAAGCTTCTTCAGGGGTTGGTGCAGTGAAGCTTAAATTAATTTCACCACTAAACTCATCTTCACTATTTTTAACATCTGAAGCTTTTAAATTAATATTTTTCGTTACGATTTCTTCAATTAATTTACGCTTATCCAAAGGTGTTGGCTCATCCATTTTAGCCAGCAAATTTTTGTAATAATCCGTACTTACCAGATATTCTTCACGCAAAACACGAGAGTTATAGTTATTGATAAACTTTTGATAAACAGATGAACCATTCACACCTGTATCAACATCCACTAAGCTAAGCTCAGTCAATGTTGCTCTTAATTGCTTCATTTCATCAAGCATTGGCTTGGTAATTGCAGCTTGGCTCGTCCATTTTTGTGGTAAAAAGCTTGCAACAGTAAAGCCAACGATAGCAAATAATAACGTGATACCAATAATGACAAATTTTGATTTATAAATAACAGAAAATAATTCAAAAAGATCGATCTCATCATTCTGTTTTAGATAGAAATCGTCAAAATGTCCTTTATCAACTTCTGAAGATTGTGGTTTTGAAAGCTTACTATTCATTTTCCTGCCTAAATTTATGTAATGCAGTGTCCGTTTATCAGCACTTTTAGTGATTCCCACTAAAAGACTTAAAAAATGAGAAAAGATAAGTTTATATATAACTGAAATATGATCAAATTAATATATCATCAAATCCGATAATTTTATTTATAGAATTCAGTAATTATTTTTCGCATACCTCTCGGATCATCGCTTCTAGCAAGTCAATATGCTCTGGATCATCATTTAATGCTGGAATATATTCGTACTGTTTGCCACCACCATGAATAAAGAACTCTCGGTTCTGTTCATTAATTTCTTCTAATGTTTCCAAGCAATCAGATGAAAATCCCGGACATACAACCTGTACATGTTCAACACCCTCACTTCCCAGCTTTTCCATCGTTTTATCCGTATAAGGTGATAGCCAAGGTTCACGACCAAAGCGTGACTGGAATGTCAGCATGACTTGCTCTTTAGGATAACCTAACTGTTCTTCTAATTGCTGTTTTAGTTTTTCTGTTGTGAGGCAACACTCATCATAATATATATCGCCCGTTTTAATAAAGCGCTCAGGAATACCATGAAAAGAGAGAATTAAACGATCGGGTTTGCCATATTGCTGAAAATTTTTCTCAATAGAGGTGACAAGCGCTTTGATATAAAGCGGATGAGTAGGATAACTGCGAATAAAGTGAAGAGAAGGTATTGTACGCATATCTTTAAAAATGCGACTAACACCATCAAATACTGCCGCTGAAGTAGAGCAAGAGTATTGTGGATACAGTGGTAACAAAATAATGTTCTCAACACCTTGTTCTAATAGCTTCTCAACCCCTTCATTTAGCGATGGATTGCCGTAACACATTCCCAACTCCACGGGTATATTCGGTAATCGCTCAGCAACGGCACGTTGTTGTGCTCGGCTATAAACTAACAAAGGTGATCCTTCATCCATCCAAATCTGTTGATATAACTTAGCAACTTTGGGTGAGCGAAACGGTAATATCGCCCCTTGTAATATTGGTTTCCAAATCAAAGGAGAAACATCAACAACACGAGGATCGCTAAGAAATTGTGCTAAATAACGTCGAACAGCACCCGTTGTCGGCTCATCAGGCGTGCCAAGATTAACCAAAAGAACACCATACTTAGCATCATTCATACTATGACTCCTTAGAGTTATTTTATTAGGATAACCAAAGAGTAGAAGAATAAAGGAAAATAATAGATTGTGCTTGTCAATTTATTGGATTGTTCTTTTTACACATTATTTAACAAAGAAAAAAGCAAAGGTAATCTGAAGATATTACTCATTCCACAATAAAGTGATTACAAACCTTCAAAGTAGATTTAGATATTTGGGTTAATGTTTAACACCAATTAAATCGCAAAAAGAATGACCAAAAAAGATACATTCCTGTAATCGCAATATACACATATTTTATCTTTTTATTTTTATTTAAAAGGAGCATTAAAACACCGGGAATAAGCACTAAAATAGGCTCAATGGTATATCGTCCGCCTAATGGAAGCTGGCAAAGATTTTTTATATCGCCTTCTCCCACCATCCATTCATAATCAGAAATTGAAAGTATCTTTATCAAAAACAATAGAAAAACAAAATATATAAATGAAAATATCTTCCATGCAATATTCATATCTAATGTCTATCCTGTTGTTTCCTTCAAATCTGAAGTAAATACGCGTTTCAAATTCCCAATACACTCAATAGCACATCATTAAATAAAAAAAATCCCGGCTCAACCGGGATTAATCATCACAATAACGAATTAGCCAAGGATACTTTTCAGTTCAGCGTTAATTTCGCTTACTTTTTGCGTACCATCAACTTTGAAGTATTTCGCATTGCTTGCTTTAGCTTCATTTTGGTAATAAGAAACTAACGGTGCAGTTTGAGTATGGTACTCAACTAAACGTTTACGAACAGTTTCTTCTTGGTCATCTTTACGTGTTGTTAATTCTTCACCTGTCACATCATCACGATTTTCCACTTTAGGTGGATTAAATTTCACATGATAAACACGACCTGATGGTGCGTGAACACGACGGCCAATAATACGATCAACAATGATTTCATCAGGTACAGCGAATTCCAGCACGAAATCCACGTTGATACCCGCTTCTTTCATTGCATCAGCTTGTGGAATTGTTCTCGGGAACCCATCCAACAAGAAACCATTACGGCAATCGTCTTGTTTGATGCGCTCTTTAACTAACGCAATAACTAATTCATCAGTCACTAACTGACCATTGTCCATCAGTGCTTTTGCTTTCAGTCCTAGTTCTGTACCTGCACTTACTGCTGCACGTAACATATCACCAGTTGAAATCTGTGGGATACCATAGTTTTCTTTAATGAATTGAGCCTGAGTGCCTTTACCAGCGCCTGGAGCGCCTAGCAGAATGATACGCATCGCGTAAATCCCCTTGCATTTAATTTTTTATATTTAAACTCGAAAACGCATTACCATACCATTTTGTGAGGTCATCTCTCAAGAAATCACGGTAGCGATTGCATTTTATTTTTTATCGAAAAAGAAAAAACCACGCTCTCTTTTCAGATAAACGTGGTTTAAATGTTTGAAAACGAAAACAGTTACGCTTTTTGAACTAAAAGTTGATTCACTAAGCGAATAAACTGGTTTGGATCCTCTAAAGAGCCTCTTTCAGCGAATAATGCCTGATCGAGTAATAAATTTACCCAATCCGCAAATAGTGCTTCATCTGTTAGCTCGGCTGTTTGCTTCACTAATGGATGGTTTGGATTCAGCTCAAAGTTGTATTTCACTTCTGGCACTTCTTGTCCTGCTGCTGCAAACAATTTGGCCATTTGTGTTGTCATTTCATCAGCACTGGTTGTCACGATTGCTGGAGTATCTGTTAAACGATGCGTTAATTTCACATCTTTAACTTTATCTCCTAGCAAGGTTTTAATGCGTTCGACGAACGGTGCTAATTGTTTATCGGTTTTTTCTTGCTCAGCCTGCTTCTCTTCATCAGCAAGTTTATCAAGAGATTCATCGGCTTTACTGACAGACTGGAATGATTTGCCATCAAACTCAGTCAGGTAATTCATCATCCATTCATCTATACGATCAGATAACAACAGTACTTCGATACCTTTTTTGCGGAACAGCTCTAAATGAGGGCTATTTTTCGCAGCAGCATAGCTATCTGCTGTGATGTAGTAAATTTTTTCCTGACCTTCGACCATACGGCCAACATAATCTTCCAGTGAAACTGTTTGAGCATCACTATCGTTATGTGTTGATGCAAAACGTAGTAATTTAGCAATAGTTTCAATGTTAGATGAGTCTTCTGCTGGACCTTCTTTTAAGACTAAACCAAACTCTTTCCAGAATGCTTGATACTCTTCCGGCTTGTTTTCTGCCAGTTTTTGTAACATCTGCAACGCACGCTTAGTTAATGCACTGCGTAAGTTACGTGTAACAGAGCTGTCTTGTAAAATTTCACGAGAAACGTTTAGCGGTAAATCATTAGAATCCACTAACCCACGGATAAAACGCAGGTAATTAGGCATAAACTGCTCAGCTTCATCCATAATAAAGACGCGCTGCACATACAATTTTAAGCCATGACGTTGTTCACGATTCCACAAATCCCAAGGCGCTTTTGAAGGCACATATAATAAACTTGTATACTCTTGCTTACCTTCTACACGGTTATGCACCCAGCTTAATGGATCTGCAAAGTCATGAGAGATATGTTTATAAAACTCTTTATACTCTTCATCACTCACTTCAGCTTTATTACGAGTCCAAAGTGCTTGCGCTTTATTAATTTTTTCCCATGTTACTGTACCGTCTTCTTCATTTTTTGTTTCAATTTCGACAGGCAGAGAAATATGGTCGGAATATTTACTAATAATGCTACGCAGACGCCAATCGTCTAAATACTCATCTTCACCTTCACGTAAATGAAGCGTAATTTCAGTACCGCGATCTGCTTTTTCAATGTCAGCAATGGTGTAATCACCTTCGCCTTCAGATCCCCAAAAAACACCTTTATCTGCACTTTCGCCAGCTGCGCGAGTGCGTACTGTCACTTTATCTGCAACGATAAATGCAGAATAGAATCCGACACCAAACTGACCAATTAGTTGGCTATCTTTAGCTTGATCTTGTCCGATAGATTCTAAGAATGATTTTGTACCTGATTTTGCAATAGTACCGAGATTATCAATGACTTCATCACGAGTCATACCAATACCATTATCACTGATAGTTAGAGTACGAGCTTCTTTATCAGTGGAAATGCGCACATGCAACTCACCATTATTTTCATAAAGCGCTGCATCTGATAATGCACGGAAACGCAATTTATCAGCCGCATCTGATGCGTTCGAAATCAATTCGCGAAGGAAAATTTCTTTATTGGAGTAAAGAGAATGGATCATTAATTGAAGAAGTTGTTTAACTTCTGACTGAAATCCTCTTGTTTCCTGACCTTTCATACTCATTTTTACCTCAATTAATCCTAATTTGGCGAAAAAAATCAATATGAGTAAAAAGTGGGGATAGTTAAGCAAGTTTCAAGGGTCGAGTAAAAAATTAAGCTAATAAAAGTGATTAAGCACCTTATATGATTAAAGTTTGAGCCAAAATAATACTTGCTGTATATTTTTAGCTGTATATTTTATTATACAGCGATATTAACTTGGGTTTATGACTATGAAAGCTTTATTACAGCACTGTTTACTCGGTATTGGCTTACTCTCCCTCTCTTCTTTCTCTTACGCAGATAGACAAATCGTAGACCAAATTGGTCGCACCGTTACCATTCCTGATAAAGTAGAAAGAACGGTCGTTTTACAACACCAAACACTGAACTTACTGGTTCAACTGGATGCCACAGATAAAGTTGTTGGTGTGATGTCTAACTGGAAACAACAACTTGGTGATGGATATGCGCAACTCGCGCCATCTCTAGAAAAAACACCTAAAGTCGGCGATCTCACCAGTTTTGATGCTGAAAGCTTAGTAAAGCTGCAACCTCAAGTTGTCTTTGTGACTAACTACGCCCCTAAAGAGATGATTGATAAGATCTCTACTCTTGGTATTCCAGTTGTAGCGATTTCATTACGTAAAGAAGTTAATGATGATAAATCAACACTTAACCCAACATTACAAAATGAAGAGCAAGCCTATAACGAAGGACTAAAAGAAGGTATTTTGCTGATTGGTGATATCGTCAATAAATCAGAAAATGCACAAGCATTAGTTAACGATACCTTTAAACAACGTGAACAAGTTAGTCAGCGCTTACAAGATATTCCTAAAGAGCAACGAGTACGGGCTTATATGGCTAATCCGGACTTAACAACCTATGGCTCAGGAAAATACACAGGATTAATGATGGAACATGCAGGTGCATTTAATGTCGCCGCATCAACCGTTAAAGGTTATAAGCAAGTTTCACTAGAACAAGTTATTGCATGGGACCCTGAAGTCATTTTTATTCAAGACAGATACCCTCAAGTTGTTGATGAAATCAAACAAGATACGCGTTGGCAAGTTATTAGTGCGGTTAAAAATAATCGAATTTATTTAATGCCTGAATATGCGAAAGCATGGGGATACCCAATGCCTGAAGCCATGGCAATAGGTGAATTGTGGATGGCAAAAAAACTATATCCTGAAAAATTTAGCGATATTGATATACAAAAAGCCGCTAATGATTGGTATCAAAAATTCTATCGTACTCAATATCAAGGAAAAGAGTAGGATATAACACCATGACATTTTCCCTTTTTGCAGCAGGTAGCTTAAAAACCACACTACCTGCTTTTATTGAGCATCATCAGCAAAAAACAGGCGAGAAGTGGGCACTTACATTTGGACCTGCAGGACTTCTACGTCAGCGTATTGAACAAGGGGAAACCTGTCATTTGTTTCTTTCTGCTGATGAAAATAATACAAAGCAATTAATCGATAAAGGTTTCGCACTACAATATGCTCCTTTTATTACTAATCAGCTTTGCATTACTGCTCGTCGTAATGATGTAAATGAAGAAGATAACTGGCTTAGCGTATTATCAAATACCGCATTAAAATTAGGGATATCCACACCAAAAGCAGATCCATCGGGGGATTATAGTTGGCAACTATTTGATAATATTGCGCAGATTGACCCAAAGTTAAGTCAGGCATTAAAAATGCGAGCACTCTCTTTAGTTGGAGGTGAGCATTCACTTACCATTCCTCAAGGTAGAATGGCTGCCCACTATTTAATTACCACACATCAAGCAGATGCTTTCATTGGTTATCAGCATTACCAAATACAATTAAGCCAATTTCCTGAATTAAAGATCTTCGATATTCCAAAGCCTTTTAATGTTACCGCGCACTATTGTGCGACACTTATTCATTCTCAGGCTTATAGTTTATATCAGGAGATATTATCTCCTTATGCGAAAGCGTATTTTATAAAAGCTGGATTTTTACCGCTAAGTTAAGTTCTCTTCTTAGCGGTAAGTAACCTTATGTTATATCGTTATTTTTGAGCATCACTTACAATGATAGCGTTAGCACCTGCGTTTGCTTCATCTAATGCATGTTTTATTGTATCTGCATAAGCAAGTACAACACCTAAACGGCGAGAGCCGGCAATTTCAGGTTTAGCAAAAAGGCGAATTTGGCGATTCGCCTTCAACGCTTTTTCAATACCAGAATAAACGATATTTGTACTATAAAGCTCCGGTAAAATAACCGCTGATGCACAAGGGCCTAATTGGCGAATACCACCAATGGGATAACCTAAAAAAGCACGGACATGAAGCGTGAACTCTGATAAATCTTGAGAGATTAATGTCACGAGCCCAGTATCATGAGGGCGAGGAGAGACTTCATTAAAGAATACCTCATCACCTTGAACAAATAACTCAACACCAAATAAGCCATAGCCCCCTAAGTTCTCAACCACTTTACTCGCAATATGTTCTGCTTTAGCAAGTGCGATATCACTCATCTTTTGAGGCTGCCACGAATTTCGGTAATCCCCTTTTTCTTGTCGATGACCAATAGGGGCACAAAAATGGATACCATCAACAGCATGAATAGTTAGTAAAGTGATCTCAAAATCAAACGGGATCATTTTTTCAACGATAACGCGCCCTTTACCTGCTCTACCACCCTCTTGCGAATAAGTCCAAGCCTGAGCTAAATCATTTTCACCACGAATAACACTTTGCCCTTTTCCGGATGAACTCATGACGGGTTTTACAATACAAGGGAAGCCTATTTCTAAAGCGGCTTTTTTAAAACTCACTTCATCATCAACAAATTGATAGTTTGATGTAGGTAAATGCAATGTTTCTGAGGCTAATCGACGTATCCCTTCTCTATCCATAGTCAGCTTTACTGCACGGGCGCAAGGAACAATTTTTTGCCCCGCTTGTTCTAATTCAACCAGTAACGTTGTTGCAATAGCTTCAATTTCTGGAACGATAAAATCAGGTCGCTCTTGTTCAATAACTTGCTTTAATGCATCGATATCAAGCATATTTACAACATGATGGCGATGTGCAACATGCATAGCGGGAGCATTGAAATAGCGATCAACTGCAATCACTTCAATACCTAAGCGTTGACACTCTATCGCGACTTCTTTGCCTAGTTCGCCAGCACCTAATAACATCACTTTTGTTGCATTTGCCGTAAGAGCCGTACCCAACACTGTCATTTTTTATCCTCACCATTAATAAAAACCACAATCACGCAAACGATTGCTTTTTATATAGCATAGCGGATTTAGCTTGATAGAAAAATAGCCAGACAAAAAAATAATCAAACAGAGAAATAAAATAATTACACTGTTTGGCTACGTTTTCCTTTTTGAATTTTTAGATAATTCAGGCGTTTTCGGATAAGTGCTAAGATACAGCATAAAAGCCCTAACCAAATTAGAGAGAAGCTCACGCCTTTTACTTCATCAAAAGCTTCATGGAATAAGAAAACAGCCAATAAAAATTGAATAGTAGGCTCAATATATTGTGCTAATCCAATTACAGTTAATGTGGTTCGTTTGACTGCTGCAGTAAAGAACAATAACGGTAGTATAGTAACTGGTGCGGTTAGAATATAATAAAAACGAGTCAGATTATCTGCAGAAGGTAATGCGCTTTTATCTGTTATAAACAACCAAATAGTGGCACCTATTGCTAATGGCATTAACCAAAGCGTTTCCATAAATAAAGAGGTGATCACATCAAAACGAATAAACTTACGGATCAAGCCATATACAGCAAATGCACCACCCATCATGATAGCCAATACAGGCAATTCACCGTACATCCATAATTGATAACCCACACCTGCACAAATTAAGGTAACAGCCCATTTTTCTGCTGGATTAAGCTTTTCTTTAAGAAATATCACACCTAATAAAATTGAGAAAAGCGGATTAATAAAATACCCCAAACTCGCTTCTAATACTTGTTGATGTGTTAATGCATAAGTAAACGTACACCAAGAAACTGCCATAGCCATTGAGCTAAATAGACACATAAAAACAGAGCGCTTATCTTGTAAAACTGCGCGCCATCGTGTTCTATTTTTAATAAAGAGTCGAACGAGTAATAAAAGAGGGATAGACCAAATCAAACGCTGAGCCAACATTTCTAACGGTTGTGCTCCGGGTAACAGCCGATAAAACAGAGGGGTTATTCCCCAAAGAATATAAGAAAAAATGGCTAATACTGCGCCCGATTGAGCCCACATTTAATGTTCCATCAATAAAAGTCAATAAGATTTAATATCATACGCTTAAAACAGACAGAACAATATGATCAGCATCGCTGATTGATTGATCAAACATCAGCACAACCGAATAGACGAGATAAAAAAATCTCCATAAATAACCACTCCGAGAAAAGTAGTTATAAATGGAGAATAGGAAAATACCATTAAGGGAAAACCGTGGTAAAAACCACAACCAGAAAAAATGGGTGAGTTGTTAGAAAATCTCCCTAACATGTAAAGGTGGTTGTTGCTGAACAAAATCATGTAATTTTTTACGACTTGGTGCCGCAGCTATCGCCCCTTTTTGAGTGGTGGCTAAAGCGCCACAAGCAGCCGCTTGCGTCACTATTTTTGATAGATATTGTTCATCTTCAGCAAAACCATATTCAGCAAGCGCAGCTAACAAACCGGACATAAAGGCATCACCAGCACCTGTTGTATCAATACATTCGACAGTAAAGGCACTAAATGCAACTTGCGTATTTGGCGTTAAAACTAAACAACCTTTAGAGCCTTGAGTGATCACTTTTAAACGAGCGGGATAAATTTCTAATTTTTTGAGTGCATTATTCAATGTCACTTCTTGTGTCATCCATGTTAGCTCATCTTCTGATAATTTTAATATGTCTGCTTTATGCGCATAATTATCGATGACTTCACGCATTTCTTCATGATCACGCCACATTTGAGGACGTAAATTAATATCAAAACTCAGTAGTGAATCACTTTCTTTAATACTTTTGATCGCACAATCTAAGGTCGAGCGACAAATGGGATTCACTAATGCTAAAGAGCAAAAATGCAAAATATCTTTTTCAAATGCAGGTAAAGATTTTTCTGTTAAAAATTGATCAGCAGACTCAGCAACTAAGAAAGTAAAATCACGCTCACCATTTTCTTGTAAAGAGACAAGAACAGTACTGGTACGGTGAAACTCATCAAATTCCATTGCACGAGTATCAACACCCAGATCAAACAGTGTTTTTTGCATAAAATGGCCGAACGCATCTTCACCTACGCGCCCAATAAAACCACTTTGTTGACCGAGTTTAGCAACGCCTGCAGCAACATTGACTGGCGCACCACCAGCACATGCTTCATATTGCATGTTTTGCAATGGGATCAAGTCAACAACAGCGTCACCTAAAGACCAGACTTTCATAATCTCTCCAGAAGATAAGCAATTATTTTTCTTAACTATATTCTGTTTTTATGGCTATTCATAACGAATAAATAAAGATATTGCTCGTAAATCCACACTGATAACGTTAACATAATAAGATAATATGATAAAGTCAATCTCATACATCGTATTTTTTTCACTCGAAATGTTATCGTTAACAACAAGAGTAATAGTGTGATTACATCTGTTCTTTACCCTTTCAGTGATCTTAAAAACACACTAATAACTCTGACATATAATAAGGATAATGATATGAAACACCGCTTAGAACAATCAACAAAAGCCTTAAATACCTTGATTGAAAAACGAGGCAATAAATTTTATCCCCAGTTTCATTTGGCCGCACCTGCGGGTTGGTTAAACGATCCTAATGGTCTTATTTATCATGATGGTTTATATCATGCTTTTTATCAGCACCATCCTTATTCCCAAGATTGGGGACCTATGCATTGGGGACATGCCACAAGTACCGATATGATCCACTGGCAACACCAACCTATTGCATTAGCACCAGGGGATGACTACGACAAAAGTGGTTGTTTCTCAGGATCAGCCATTAGCCATGAAGGCAAACTCTATCTTTTCTATACAGGACACAACTGGTTAGCAGACGAAGGTGATGATAGCCAAATCTATGAAGCGCAATGTGTTGCTATCAGTGAAGATGGTATTCATTTTGAGAAAAAAGGGATCGTTTTAGAACCCCCTAAAGGTTATATGCATTTTCGTGATCCTAAAGTTTGGTATCAAGAAGGTAAATGGTGGATGGTTGTTGGTGCTCGTGATGAAAAAGATCAAGGACAAGTCCTACTCTTCTCTAGCGAGACCTTATTTGTGGAAGATCAGCGGTGGAACAATGATTACACTGTTTTAGGAAAAACGGATGATAAAAATGTCTATATGTGGGAGTGCCCTGATTTCTTCCCTATTAGCCAAGAAAATGAATTTGCAATCGTCTTCTCACCACAAGGAAAACGAGCCGAAGGCTATCAATATCGCAACCTCTTTCAATCTGGTGCATTAATTGGTCAGTGGTCACCAAACCAACCCTTTAAACCACAAGGGCATTTTATTGAACTTGATAATGGCCATGACTATTATGCGCCACAATCATTTACGACACCTGATGGTCGTCGCGTTTCTATGGGATGGATGGATATGTGGAATTCGCCCATGCCTTCAAAATCTGAATTTTGGTCTGGCTGTTTTACGCTCCCTCGTGAAATCACTTTTGATAAATCCAAAAATCGCTTACGCATGATCCCCGTTAAAGAAGTCGAATCATTGCGCCAAGAAAAACAGTCTATCCAGCCATTAACACTCAGTAATCAATCCATAGAGCTATTCGATAACACTCCAGCTATCGAACTCGACTTAACATTATCTTTAAACAGTAACGCTGAAAAATTCGGCTTATGGCTAGGTGAAGGACTTGAGCTCTTTGTTGATAATCAATCACACCGGTTAGTTCTTAATCGTCATTATCCTCAGCACAATATCAGTGGCGCTCGAAGTATTCCATTACCTGAAGGTTGTGAATTGAATTTACGTATTTTCATTGATCGCTCATCAATTGAAATCTTTGTAAACAAAGGTGAGTTCACCTTTAGCAGTCGATATTATGCTCAACAAGATGCTCGTACATTACGTCTTTTTGCCATGAACGGTGATGCAACACTGATTAATGGTGAATATTGGCAGTTAAATAGTATTTACTGATATTGATAAGTTAAGTAAGACGTGAGTCTTTAAATAGACTCACGTTCAACTAATTGGCAAGGTACGTGTACTGTATCTCTATGGTTCCGTTCTTGAATGATATGCAACGTCGCTTCTTTACCTAATTCATAATGAGGCAATTGTACCGTTGTTAATGGTGGATAAAACAGCTCTCCTGTACCAATCATATTGTCATAACCCAAAACAGCCACTTGCTCTGGAATGCGTAATCCCATAGAAAGTAAAACTTGATACGCTAGAAATGCAATACGGTCATTACCACAAATGAGAATATCAAAATCTGCTTTTTGTTGAACACAATGCTTTTTCAATATTTCAATCACATCACGATAGTGCTCATCTCCAAACATCATCGTATATTGTTGTAAGTTCGCCAATGGTAGCCCAGCCTCTTGCCAAGCATCTTCAACAGCCTTACGACGAATAGGACCTGCAACAGACTCTTCAGGTATATAGAAGCATAAAGGGCGGCGATACCCTTTTTCGATGACCTTTTTCATCGCAAAATACTGCCCATGATAATCATCGGGAATATAAGTTGGAAAAGCGTGCGTTTTATCCAAGCAGTTTGCTAACACTAAATTCTTATCACGCAACTTTTCATGCACGGTGATTTCACGCAAGCCCATCGTGGTATAAATAATGCCATCTGGACGTTGAGCTAAAAGCTGCCAAATGGCATTTTCATAACAATCTTGCGCAGTTAAATTGACAACAAATGAACTCCAGCCAAATTCTCTTGCGGTTTGCTCTATCGATAAAATCATTTCCACAGAAAATGGTGTCGTTGCGGTATCAATTGCCAGAACACCAATTGATGATACTTTTGTTCCTTGACCACGAATTTTTCGTGCAGAATAATCTGGAACATAGTTAAGTTGATCAATCGCATTTTGGACTTGTTTCAGTGTTTCTGGTTTTAATAACTCAGGGTTATTAATCGCTCTTGAGACTGTCATCAAAGAAACGGATGCAAGTCGAGCTACATCTTTCAGTGACGCCATAGTATTGGCTCGATTGGTTTATTAAAAAGGATCAATAGAAATAAAGTGCTATTTTACAAGAAGTAAAGTCAAAAAGCCACAAAGGGAATTGAATTGTAACTAAATGCGACTATTAATTGCCTCATAAAAAGACACCTAAATATATTATTTTTTTACTTATTAAATGAGTTTAATATAGTTAAAATCACTTACGAGAAAAAACCTAGTTACAATTAATAATAGTTATCTCCTTCCTTCATTATAGAAATGAATTATTCTTATCTATAAAATACAAATATTGAAACAAAACAAAGTTCTGATATTTTATCTATAATATAATACAGAAGTATTAATCATTTTTAATTTGATATATTCTGAATATGGCTCCGTTGCGTGAATGTCACCCTACATAAAAAACTTATAAATTAGTCAAATTTCGTTACTCATTCACTTTTAGTGAAAGAGCAGAGTAAAACCAGGAGCAACATATGGAATCAATAATCCACTTAATCACTTTTGAAGATGACAGTACAAAAGTTCAACTTAAAGCCGTTCTTTCTTCTTTAGCGGCGAATGTGAAAACCTATTCAAATGAACAGGCTTTCTTGAAATACTATTTTTCATCGACAAAAGGAGCTCATAAAGAGTGCATCATAATTAATACAAAAAGCAGTGCGGCACCATCAATTGCACTGATTAAAGAACTCAACAAATTGAGAAACATCATCCCTGTTATTATTATTTCTGGGGATAGTTCCATTGAGAGTTGTCGTAGCGCATTTAAATCAGGGGCTTTTGAATATTTAACTCGCCCTCTAAATGTGAATGAACTTCTTAATATTGTCTCGGAATCTTTCCTACATTATGAAAGTGAAGTTGAGCAATTCCGAACATATATATCTTTAAAAGATAAATTTGGTAAGTTATCTAATAGAGAAAAAGAGGTTATGGAGATGATCCTTGAGGGAAATACGAGCAAAGAAGCGGCAGAAAAACTTTCTCTATCGCCTCGTACCGTTGAAGTACATCGTTCAAATATGTATACAAAATTGAAAATAAGATCACTGCCACAATTAGTTCAAGAATATGATTTCTTTAAGAAATATGACTTAAGAGCAAGTTGATTTACAATGTGATTTCTATTTATCAATGGGTTGTATTATCTAGCGATATAACGATATGACCTGTTTTATTTTCATTATATTTTATTAATGAGAGAAAGCTGTACTTCTAAAAATATTCTATTTTGGATGAATTACACCTAATATGGGAATAATTAATACGTTAAACACCATTCTACGATAGAAAGGGCGGCAACTTATTTTGATGCCACCCTTTCATTAGTGTTCGTTTAATTTCAATTTAAAACACTTGTATATATTATTTTCATAATCGCTATTATTAATAACTATTATGATTGTTTTTTATTAATAATAGCAATATAAGAATAAATGAAGCTCTTCATTTGATATAAATCATTTTTTACTTATTATAAAGATGAGTATTCTCATTTTTAGTTTCTCATTTTCTTTATTCTTATTTTACGAAGAAAATTATTAATGATTAAAAAATAATACAAAAGGAATTCCTGTCTCTTTTTTTTATGCCCATTTAAAGACTGTTTATGCGTTTTGATTTTCATTTTAAACAAAAAATTACTTATAAGAATATTCTAATCGAAGTGTTTTAATTGCGATTATTTAAACAGTAAAATAAGAAATAATAATAAGTATTTCCCTTTATACTCCCTTTTACTTAAGAAATTTATTCTCTTTATAGTTTAATTAACGTAATACATTATTTACCATTTCTACTTAATAATACTCAAATAAAGAGCATCATTAAATGATCTTATCATGTAAGTATAATGCACTAGATTTGAATAAGTATTAACACCTAGAAAAACAAATGATTATTACTGATTGATTTATAGTCTTAATATGAGCATAACAAAATGGAATTAATCGGCATAAAAAAAATATAAGATAAACTTATACGTTTATTCTTATTCTCACTTTGTACAAATACCCTTATGCTATACCCTCCTAACTCGCCTTTTACAAAGAAAAATGAACGCTCAAGATAAAAACCGTCGTCCTATAAAAGCAAGGCAAACAAACTGGGCTACAAAGTGCAGTCGCTACTTACAACAAAAAGGGGCAACCCCTAATGGTATTTCTGTGTTTAGTGTCGTATTTGCATTACTTGCAGGCTTATCACTCTTTTGTGCTCTCTTTTACACATCTGGATTATTACGCTCAATTTTATTGATACTTGGAGCTATCATGATCCAAGGTCGCCTAATTTGTAATTTATTAGATGGTATGGTTGCCGTCGAAGGCGGCATGAAAAGCCCAGTAGGTGCTGTCTATAATGAATTACCTGACAGAATTGCCGATACTTTAATTATTCTAGGTGTCGGTTATGGACTCTCCTCTGACTTTTCTACGGCAATTACGTTGAGCTGGGTGGGCGCTTTTTTTGCGGTAATGACCGCTTATGTTCGCGTATTAGGTGGTGCTTGTGGATTAGACCAACAATTTACAGGTCCTATGGCAAAACAACATCGAATGGCGCTATTAACCACTGTTTCTGTTATTGCTGCATTTATTCCGAGTCTTTGGGGAATATGGCTCTTTTTTATTTCATTATGGATTATTATTTTAGGTTCAACGCTGACCACAATTTTCAGAACCCGTCGAATTTTACGGGATTTAGCACAAGGTGTCTGATTAATGAAAAATGGAAAACTTGCTTTAGATGCAAAAGTGGTATCATCCGTTTTAGTCTCTATTTGCCGATTCTTAACGGGTATTCGCGCTAAACAAACCTCTCCTATTGCGAAAGATACACCTTGTATTTATTACGCTAACCACTCTAGTCATCTTGATGGCTTAGTTATTTGGTCTTGTCTTTCGCCCAATATTCGCCCTTATGTTCATCCGGTTGCCGCCGAAGATTATTGGAATAAAAACCGCTTACGCCGTTATTTATCTCGTCGCATCTTTAGAGCTATTCTTATTCCTCGTCATGCAGCCAAAATGAATTTTCCACAAGAAGAAAACGCTTGTGAAGAGATCGTGGAACAACCCACTAATGACTCTGCATCATCTACACCAAATAAAGTCAATGCACTTGCCCTGATGCAAGAAATTTTAGACCAAGGTGATTCTTTAATTATCTTTCCTGAGGGTACTCGAGGTAACGGCGAATCTATTCAAGATTTTAAAGCGGGTCTTTGGCATCTTTCTCGTAAAAATCCGAATGTGCAATTAGTCCCTATTTATCTGGAAAACTTAAATCGAGTCCTCCCTAAAGGTTCTCGTTTAGTTGTTCCTGTTATTTGCAGTGCGATTTTTGGTGCTCCTATTGGCTCCACTCATGAAAATGAAAGTAAACAAGAGTTTCTGGTAAGAGCAAAAAGTGCGTTAGAGGAGCTACACAATGGAACGTATTAATAATGAAGTCCTATGGATCTTTATCGGGCTCTTCTCTTTCTTAATTGTCGCCAGCATTATTGGTGCTATTTTAGCTGCTGTAAAAGGCCCTACTTCCACTATCACTAATCTTAATTCAAGGATCAACGCGTGGTGGGTAATGTGTATTATCGCAGGTGTTGCCATAGGAATTGGAGCAATTGGCTCTGTCGTCCTATTTACCATTATCTCATGGCTTGCATTACGCGAACTGATCACCTTAACGCCCACACATCGTGGCGACCATGAAGCGCTCTTTTGGTGCTTCTTCGTTATATTACCTATCCAATACATTCTTGTTGGCGTGCAATGGTATAACTTAATGGCGGTGTTTATCCCGGTTTACGCCTTCTTATTAATACCAACACGTATGGCACTTTCAGGTGACACTCGCCACTTCTTAGAACGTATGGCAAAAGTACAATGGAGCGTGATGATAGCAATTTATTGCCTAAGTTATGCGCCTGCACTTTTAATGTTACCAATAGAAGGTTTTGAAGGCCGTAATATCAATTTACTGCTCTTCTTAATGATAGTGGTGCAAGTTTCTGACGTACTTCAATATGTGTTTGGTAAATTATTTGGCAAACATCCTATCGTGCCTAAATTAAGTCCAAATAAAACAGTGGAAGGTTTTTTTGGTGGAATTATCTCCGCCAGCCTTATTGGCATGATGTTATGGTGGGCAACACCGTTCTCATGGTGGGCGGCATTTTTACTCTCTTTAGTCATTACATTGGCAGGTTTTGCGGGTGGTTTATGTATGTCTGCAATCAAACGAGACAGTGGCGTAAAAGATTTTGGTACGATGATCGAAGGTCATGGTGGCATGATGGATAGAATGGATTCGCTCTGCTTTGCAGCACCTATATTCTTCCATGTTATTCGCTATTTTTACGTTTAGTTTTCCTTTGCTTAATCAAAAATAAAACTAGCCCAATGTAGACTCAAATGCCGATATTAAACCATCGGCATTTTTATATTCTCTGTTTACTCATGCTAATAACTCACTAATTTAATATCACGAATTGACTATCATCATATAAATTAAACATTTGTTTTAATTTTAGATTAAAAATCAATATTATACATTCTATATATAAATCAAAATATTAAATAAAAATACAGCGAGTAAACAGGTCTGATTTCTCTACTTTTTTATTTATAATGATAGCCTAGAAGGCTGCTATCTTTTACCCTAGCGCTCCTTTTTATTTTAGATCCTTTACAATTATGATCACTTGGCTACTTCTTGCTTTTTCTTTATTATTTTTGGGTTTCAATCGCGCGCTTGCGTTTATTACACTGATATTTACGACACTTAGCGCATTTATAACAGGTGTTATTACATGGCAAACCTTGCCAGTTATTTTTAGCATTCTCTTACTCGCGTTCGCCTATTCTCGCTATAAAAAACAGCCTCTACTTAGAGCAATCATCATTCTCGCACTTGTTATTATTGCCAGTGGATTAACTTTTCACCTTATTCCTGGTTTTAACAATTTACGTTACCTTTCACATGCCATTATAGGGATGAAAAGCGCCCCTTTTTCTTTTTATTTCAATGCCGATAAAGCATTATTACCTTTTATTCTTCTGATTTTTATTCCTACACTTTTTGTCTGCGATCCATTAAAAAAAGCAAATAAATTACAGTGGGCAATGCTAATTATTGCCATTCCTGCACTATTATTGATCGCTGTAAAGCTGGGAGGATTGGCGATTGAATTACATTTACCATCGTGGTTACCTGCCTTTATTCTCGCTAACCTCTTTTTTGTATCACTTGCTGAAGAAGCCTTATTTAGAGGTGTTATTCAACAAACATTATCACGTTATCTTCCTCCTTATGTTGCGCTATTAATAGCAGCCATTATCTTTGGATTAGCGCATTTTGCAGGCGGATTACTGTTAATTATATTTGCTTCACTGGCGGGTATTATTTATGGATTAGCATGGATGTGGAGTGGTAGGCTTTGGGTTTCAACTGCTTTTCACTTTGCACTTAATCTGACTCACCTGCTCTTTTTTACCTATCCATTTAAAATAGCGTGATCTCTATTTTTAGCATCTCAGTGATGATCTGCTTTTTATTCTAACTATCACCACCTTTTACTGATATCTTAACTTCGTCAGTAAAAGGATGAGTGAAACGTGAAAGCAATCACACAAATAGAATACAGATATTCTTATTTGCGCCCATCATCTGATGAAATTTTTTGTTAGTATGCTTTATCGCTTATCTATAAATAATCAAAACTTCATACGGCGAACAACAATAAGCCAAAAATAATAACATCCATTAACACGATAAGAAGTTGTCTTACTTTGCGGTATAGACCTCAGAAAAAATAGGTAAGCTTTGCTCTGTTTGCTTTTTTTAGTTCAGCATTATCTGCTGATATTTTGCCTCTCTTATTACCAGGACAAAAGATATGTTAGACCAAGAAATGATACGTACCTTTATACAGGTCGCCGATTGCCAAAGTTTTACCAAAGCAGCCGATGTGCTTCATAAAACATCAGCAGCAATTAGTTACCGTATAAAAACATTAGAAGAAAATATTGGTACACAACTTTTTAATCGCACCACAAGAACCGTTACACTGACACCCGCGGGCGAATATCTATTAGAAAAATGTCGTCAATGGATTGTATGGTTAGAGTCAATGCCTGTGGAACTTCAGCAAATGAACGCGGGTGTCGAACATCAAGTGAATATTGTCATCAATAATCTACTCTATGATCGCACTGCGGTTGCCAGTATGTTGGCTTGTCTTCATCAACGCTTTCCTTCTACTCAGTTTCATATTACTCGCCAAGTCTATATGGGTGTTTGGGATGCGCTTATTAACGAAGATTATCATTTTGCTATCGGCGTTACTGGTAATGAATCCCTTAAGAATAATATTAACATTTGTGCGATGGGCGAAATTCAATGGCAATTTGTTGTCGCGCCTAATCATCCTTTAGCCAATGTTAGTGGTGTATTAAGTGATGACCAAATGCGTATGTATTCTGCTGTAAACGTCGAAGATACCTCTCGTCATCTTTCTAAACGCACTGCATGGCGCTTATCAGGTCAGCATGAAATTCGTGTGCCTGATTTACACACCAAATTAGCCTGCCATTTAAAAGGCGTGGGAATAGGATTTTTGCCATTAAGTTTATGCAAACCGCTTATTGATAGTGGACAGCTAATTGCAAAAGAAGTGAAAAATCGTCGTCATAACTCCCCTCTATCATTAGCATGGTGTGAAGATAAAAAAGGCGCTGTGGTAAGTTATTTAGTGGAGTTGTTTAAGCAAAATCATCCTAGCGTGCAATCGTTTTACGATCCTTTAAATTAAAAAGGCAAACCGAAGTTTGCCCTTTTACTGTTTATTCAGTGATTATCTAAATAGCGTATTACGCTTTAGCTTCTTCATTATTGTTGTTGCTTTCTTTAATAAAGAAACTTGCCACAATACCGATACAAATCAGAATAGCGGCAAAGTAGAAACCAGAGTCCATGCTACCTGTTTTGTCTGATAAGAAACCTGTTAATGTTGGTGCAAAAACAGAGCCCAACATACCGATACAGTTATAAACACCAAACGATGTACCTAGTGCATGTCGCGGTGAGTTATCTGCAACCACAGCAACAAGTACTGGGTTTGTACTGATTTTACCTACAATACCGTAAAGGATCAGAGCACCGATTAATACAGGCATTGATTCTGACATTGGTACAGCAAGAATAGCGACTAATGACAGCGGTAACATGATCAGTAATACAGGTTTACGACGACCAATTTTATCTGAAACCCAGCTAAAAATAAGTGAACCAGGAATAGCAAACCATGGCATTAATGATGCGATAGTTGAAATTTGAGTTCCTGTAATTCCACGCTCAGTCTCTAAGTAGTACGGTAACCAAGTTACTAATACAAAGAAGCCATAGATTGAACAAAAGATGGTGACATACGCAAGGTTGATATTGCGATTACCAAATAAATCTTTAAATGTCAGCTTAACTTTCTGTTTTGGAGCGCCATTTTCTGTCGCAGGTTGTCCTTTTGGCTTATCTTTGATGATCCATAACATCACTAAACCAATGATAATGATTGGCACACCAATAATATAGAACGGAGCACGCCAGCTCATTCCCATCTCACCAACAGAAATACTTGAGATGTAATAACCAATAGACAGACCAAATGCCATACCACTATTAATAATCGCACTACCTAATGTAATACGATGCTTTGGTATCGCTTCTGAAGATAAACCATACTGAGGGCCATAATAGAAACCTTGGAATATCCCCACCATGACCCATGCAAACATAAAGGTCACGTAAGTTGGCATCATACCCGCAATGATGGTAAATCCACCAAAGAGAACAACACCTGTTACTAATACTTTTTTCTTACCTAAATAGTCACCAATCATGCCTGATGGAATATTTAGTGCAGTATATCCGATAAAGAAAATACTCATGATGGAGCCAAGTTGAGCTTTAGACAGATCAAACTCAGCACCAATATTTACCATTAAAGGACCAACAATGGCACGGCTACCATACAGCGCAATCCAACCAAAGAAGAAGATAATGGTCAGTTTGACCCAATAAGGGACTTTGCCTTTCTCATTCACTTGTGCATCGTTCATAATGACGCTCCTGAAAGAATTTTTATTAAGACTTATAAATTAAAGTGCCAGACTGACCTTCAATAACTTGTTGAATATTTTGTAATGCACCAATATGAGCTTGTTGCCCTGTTGCATTAACAAAATCACTCACTGCCATAATTTTTGGTCCCATTGCACCATCAGCGACAGCCATTGGTGCAAGCTCTTCTGGTGTTGCTTCACGAATTGCAGCTTGTTCTGATGTACCCCAATTTTTATAAATAGCATCAGCCTCTGTTAAAATAACAAAGTGCTCTGCATTTAATTCACGAGAAATTAAAGCCGCAGTTAAATCTTTATCAATAACAGCTTCACTACCAATAAATTCATTATTTGAATTGTTGACTGGAATACCACCGCCGCCACCACAAATAACAATATGACCTTTATCTAATAAAAGTCTTACTGCCTCGATATCAATAATCTTTTTCGGTGTTGGTGATGGAACAACTCGGCGATAATGTTTACCGTCTTGTTTAAATGTCCATTGATACTTAGCAATTAATTCTTCTTTATCAGCTTCATCATAAATAGGGCCAATAAATTTACTTGGGTCATTAAATGCTTCATCATTAATATCCACTGAAACTCGAGTCATTACCGTTGTAATAGCTTGTTCAGGGTTATTTTGATTAATTTTTTGCATCATCATATAACCAATCATACCTTGACTTTCTGCTACTAAGATATCCAATGGATATGCAGGAACATCTTGATACGCAAGGTTTTGCAGCGCAAGTAATCCAACTTGAGGCCCATTACCGTGTACTAATACAACACGATACTCTTTAGCTAATTTATTAATTGTCTCTGACATCAATTCAATATTTTTATATTGATTTTCAGCAGACAAAACTTCTCCGCGTTGCAATAATGCATTTCCGCCTAAAGCAATAACAATTGTTTTCATAATTATCCGTATCCGAATGTTTATATAAATTCTTTTATTAAAAAAAATTAATCAATATGCTGTTGTTGTTTTTTAGCTTGGTAACCAATCCATAATCCCAGTAATGTATCCGCGCCGGAATGATGACCAATAGAGAGTATTTCCAACATATCCTTAAAAATAATCTCTTTATTCTTTATTTTTTTACCTAGTTGAATGAGATAGGTAGAAAATATTCCCTGTGTGGCATATTCCAAATAATGCTTACTGACAATAGTGGTCAATTCAGATAAAGGCGGTGTGTTATTAAAAAAATGATTAAGTTTATTTTCTGGCTCGACTAAATAATGTGCAAATAACATACCCACCAGCATATCATCTGAACTTGGTGTTAATCCGGGGCCTTTCCCTATAAAAATAGCCCAGTTAACAGCATTGCCTAATAGCTGATTATGAAACAGCTTAGTTAATAACTTAATTTCACTGAGTTGCGCGATTTGACGGTAATTTTTCAGTGACCCATATAACCCCGTTGCAATTGCGGGTGATAACAGAGAAAAAAAACTTTCTAACCAACGCAAATCTAAATCCGCTTTATCTTGTAAGCGCAAATTCTCACTTTGACCTGCGATCAATGTGAGCTTATTTGCGAGTGTTGCTTGATGATTTTTAAGGTTCATCGCCATCGAGGGATGGCACTGTTTTGCAAAATAATCAAAGTCATCTTGTTTCAGTAACCATCCCATCGGGCTTAATCCTCTTCCTTCACGATGAAAAGTTATTAAGCGTTGTTGAGGGCAAATGAAATTCAAAGCATGGTCATAAATGCCCACACATTTAATCTCACCTTCAAAGTCAGTGATATGCTGGCTGGTTTGAAGTGCTTGAATTTGCATAATGCCCCCTTTATTGCTGCTACTTTGTCGTTAGAAAACGAGATTAAGCGTCGATACCTAGCTCTTCAGCAAGAGCAACAATCGCCTTTTCAAAGCAGCCTAAAGGTGCGCGTACAGTACCTGCACCAATCTGACCAACACCCGGCTCTTTATGTGCAATACCCGTATTAATCAGTGGAGTGATCCCTGTTTCAACAACGCGACGTGCATCTAAGCCTAAACATGCACCTTGGAAATCCCAAGTCGGAATTTGCAACATCATGTTACGAGCAAGGTAGATCTCAGCCATTTCTTCAGTCACTTCACGTGCTGCATCCATACCACCAGATGCACCAACAAAGCGTGTTACACCAGGAGCTGCAACCATTGCTGCGCCACCAATACCAAAAGTTTCAGTGATTGCACTGTCACCGATATCTGGGTTTGCGTCTGCTTGGCTAAAACCAGAGAAGAACAGACCTTGTGGTGTATTTACTGGAGCGGTAAACCATTGGTCACCCATTCCGCTGATCTTGATACCAAAGTTGCTACCATTACGTGTCATTACAGTGACGATAGTACCTTGCTTGATTTGAGCACCAGCATCCATCGCCGCTTTACAGTAAGCCATTGCTAAGTTCAGGAAGAATTGGTCTGTAATGCTCAGGAATTTAGTCACTTTTGTGATTTCAGCTTCTTCGAAATCTAAAGTGCCTAATACTGGTGCCAGCTGACGCAGTAACAGTGCAGATGCAGCGATGTTACGTTGGTGGAATTCATCACCCATCGTAATTGCTTGCCCCATAATTGCAGTCAGATCGATACCGTTTTCAAACGTTGCAATCGCTGCTTTTAATACTGGTGCTAAGCTATTTTGCATCCAATGTAAACGCTCTTGCACATCTGGGCCGTAAGCACCGAAGCGCATCACTTTACCAATACCTTCATTCATGTTGCAGTAAGCGTAGTTACCATGAATGTGGTTTTTGATAACCAGCATTGGCATATGAGCAGAAGTAATACCGCCCATTGGGCCTACTGCATTTACGTTATGGCAAGGAATAAACTCAATTTCACCTGCTTCCAACATAGCTAATGCTTGTTCTTCAGTTTCTGCCCAGCCTTCAAATAAAGAAGCGCCGATACATGCACCGCGAACAGGCCCACTCATTTCGCCCCAAGTTACTGGAGGACCTGCATGAAGTAATTTTTTACCTGTTTCTAAAGCAGGAACAACTTCTTTTGCTAAGCTAACATCACACCAGTGAGGACGGGCTTCACGGATACGTTCGATAACTGCTTCATTCGCTTGTTCGATAGTTGAGTACATATCTGCAATTCCTTATTTCAATTTCTTTAATATTTCAGCCAGTTTTTTATTGCCACCTGCGACAGGTGCCCACTGATAATGAACAACAGGGGTGCCACTTGATTGCAGATCGTCTGCAAAGCTACGTAATCCTGCGTTGATCACAGAGATCCCGTTAAGCAGTGGCGACACTTCAGCATGTGCTTCTGCTGGATGTGGCTGGATTAATTCTTTTGCTAATAAAACGGCTTCTGGCAACGTATCCATCACAATAATGCCCGCTTCTTTCAGCTGTTTTTGCTGTTCGCTACGGTTTTGTGGATCGTCTTCAGTACCAGTGATGGTTGCGATAGTGATCAGTGGATTAGCTTCGCCACGTTTCTCATTCAGTTTTTTGATTTCCTGGATTAACGCGCCGGCTGGATCTTGAGTTGCACCATAACCAATAACAAAATCAACCAGTAACACGCCAGCTTCTGTTTTATTGCTTAGCTCACTGATAAATTTGTTACGTGTAGATGGGTCAATCATTGGGTGTGGTTTACCCTGTGTATAGAAGTCATCACCCATATCGATAATTTTGTGGCCGTCTGCATCTAGCATCGTGCCTTGTTTATGCTCGTTATCGACTTCAACATTAAGTTTTTCAGATAACAACATGGCGCACTCAGCCGCTAACGTACCGCCAGCATAAAGACCAATGATTTTCTTACCTGCAACTTTTGGTAATTCTGCTGCGATATCTTCAACACGCGCTAATTCAGCCGCAATACGTGCGGTTTCATCTAAAGTACGAGTAAAATAGATATTGTCGTCTTGGAATTTCTCAGGTGTTGTTCCTAAGAATTGAGCCACAATCGGTTTATTATGGCGTTTCATTTCTGCAATGATTTTTTGACGAACCGCAGGTGCTGGTGGCTTAGAAACAAAGGCAATAACACGAGTATTAGGATCAGCAGCCAGCATATTGATAGCAGTGATTGCACTGATACCACCAATTTGCTCTGTTAAATCACGACCACCTAAACCAATTGAGTGAGAAATACCTTGGCGTTGTAAAACGATTTGAGAGGTAATTTCTTGAATACCTGTACCTGATGCGCCAACAATACCAATTGAACCTTTCGGTGCAATGTTAGCGAAAGCAAGAGGAGCTCCTGCAATATTTGCTGTACCACAGTCAGGTCCCATAACAATCAGACCTTTCGCCGCTGCTTTTTCTTTTAATGCTTTTTCATCTGCGATAGATACGTTGTCAGAGAACAGCATAACGTTACAACCATCTTCTAAACCGGTATCTGCTAGCTCAGCAGCATATTCACCAGCAATAGAGATGAGCAACATATTGGCATTAGTGCTTTTTTGTTTAGCGGTACGCCAGCTACGTACTGTCGTTAATTTGTTGCCGCCTTTTTGACCGCTTGCAATTTCTGCAAGTGCTTCTTCCAACGCAGTAGAAATCATGTCGATAATGGCTGGATCGTCTGATTCCGCTTTAATCGAAACACAAATGTCATTCGGTGTTGCTTCGTTAAACATGTCATGCCAGAAACCGGTGACATCAAGAAGAGATTTATTCGCTGGTGTTCCCATCATGACGGAAATTTCTTCCACCTCTGGGGCTTCACTTAATTTTCGGGAAATAATCATCAGGCTTACTGAATCCTGAAAGCTCCCTTTTTTAATAAAAGCATGGATCATTATGATATCCTTAATGCATTTAATATATGTAACAGCACATATCTATTTGCATTTCGTTTTTTTGATAATAAGAAGCCTATTTGCTTAAGTTATTAAGCAATATAAATAAATGTCTGATTTATTAATTTCTAATCTCTGCGTATAAACATACTGAAGAAATATCAAAATGTAGAGTGATAGAAGTCACACTTATTTATTGTAAAAAAATTTTATTTAATGGAACGATATTTATTAAATAAATTATGATGAGAAAAGTTTATTGGTTTAGGAATAAAATTAAAAACTCTAGAGGGGAATTTAACGAACAAGAAACAATCATTAAGCTATAATTTTCAAATAAAACAAAGACAAAAGATTTGCAAGTTACAATTTTATAACATACAGCAATAAATAATTATTATCAACAAATAAAAAAAGGCTATTTTTCTTTCTTAGATTTTTAAATTAACCTTTATTTTTAATTACATTTTATTTTATCAAATAGCAAAAAAGCCTTGTATTTAATAAGGCTTTTAAAATAGAAAGAATATTTAATATATGACTTAAGTTACTGCTTAATTGCTTCTACTTGAATTTTTAATGTCATATTATCAGCCATCCCTTCTTTAACTAAAAAGTCTACACCCCAATCTGAACGTTTAATGGTTGTTTCAAAATCACCACCACAGACTGGCGCATTAAACACAGGGCTTTCATAACAATTAAACTTGGTTGTTGTTAATTTAACTGGCAATGTTTTTCCTTTCATCGTTAATAGCCCCTCAATGGATGTGGGTTTATTATCAGAGAAATACCATTTTGTTGAAGAAAATTGAATTGTTGGGTATTTATCTGCATCTAAGATATCGGCACTTTTCACATGATTATCAAATGCCGTTAAACCCGTATTTAATGTTTTAACTGGAATAGAAACGTTTATTTTTCCTATATTGTTTTCTGGTGAATAGGTTAAATCACCTTCAATTTCATAGAAACCACCACTGTTAGTTGAAGTCCCAAAATGATCAATATAAAACATGGCTTTAGTATGCGTTGGTTCAAGTTTATATTCATTAGCTTGTACTGCTGGCACAAGTAATAATGATGATATGATGGCAGATAAAATAAGTTTCATTATAGTTTCCTAATATATTTTTATAAAAGAATGCCCATAAAGAAAATACTTTATAGGCATTTTTAAACACAGAGAATACAAAGTACAAAGAGAGTTAAAAATTAATTAACGCTGAGAATCTAAAACTTCGTTATTTTTTAATACATCTTGAGCTTTGCTATAACTTTCAATTAATAGCTGATAAGCAGGGAAAATCTGAGTATACGCTTGTGCCCATTCTGCTGCATCAGCACGGTTCCATGTTTTTTGAATTTCAGAAGCAACTGCTGCGGTATCCATCGGTACTACACCCGCTTGAACGATGCGAGCTAAGGTAATTTCTTCAGCCATTTTACTGTAAGTACCTGATGCATCAATCACTGCAAAGACTTGATAACCTTCAGCAACGGCACTAATTGCAGGGAATGCCATACAAACACTCGTAATAGTACCTGCAATAATTAATTGCTTTTTGCCTGTTGCTTTAACGGCTTCAACAAACTCTGGATTATCCCAAGCATTAATTTCACCTTTACGTGCAATATATTTCGCATGCGGTGCATTTTGGTGAATTTCAGGAATTAATGGACCATTAGGACCTTGTGGTACAGAAGCCGTTGTAATAACAGGCATGTTAGCTAATGTTGCTATTTTTGCTAATACTGAAGCACGCGCTCGTAATTCAGTCATTGGCATATCACCAACCGTTTGGAATAAACCACTTTGGTGATCAATTAATAACATAACAGCATCTTCTGGATTAATTACAGGGCGCTGACCATTAAAATTTGCTGGGGTGCTCATTTATTTATTCCTTTTAATTAATAAAGTTGATTATTAACATGATTGAAGAACAATATTAGAGAAAAATATTTTTATATCGTTTCTCTTTCGTTGTAATAAACAATAATCAATTAATTAAAAGCTCGGTAGTAGCAATTCTGATAAACACTATTCTAAAAATAGAACACTGAAACATTTTATTATTGTTCTATTTTTAGGATGATGAAACCTATTTTTGGCACTACTTAAATATATTCGTCACTCTAAAATAGGCCCTATAGAAATTTTATAGGAACATTTTATGAAAAAGATCATAGGTATTTATAAGGCACCTCGTCAACATTGGGTTGGTGATGGTTTTCATGTTCGCTCACTCTTTAGTTATGGTAATCATGGTAAGTATTTAAACCCATTTTTACTTTTAGATAGAGCAGGCCCTACTGATTTTCCTGCATCTCAAGGACATAATCGTGGTGTCGGTGAACACCCTCATCGTGGGTTTGAAACGGTCACTATCGTTTATAAAGGTGAAGTTGCACACCATGATTCCACCGGAGAAGGTGGCGTAATCGGTCCAGGTGACGTGCAATGGATGACCGCGGCATCAGGTATTTTACATCAAGAATATCATTCTGATGCATTTACCAAAGAAGGCGGTGTGTTAGATATGGTGCAATTGTGGGTTAATCTTCCATCTGAGGCTAAATCAGCACCTGCTGGCTATCAATTGCTAAAAGAAAGCGCGATCCCTGTACTTCCTTTAGCAGATAATGCCGGACAAATGCGCATTATTGCCGGTGATTATCATGACACACATGGCGCAGCAAAAACTTTTTCACCCGTTGACGTGTGGGACATTCAATTAAAGAGTGCAAAATCGGCCACATTACCAACGAAAAAAGATTGCTATGTTGGCTTAGTGGTTTTACATGGCAGTGTTTATCTTGATAATCAAACTCAACTACAAACAGGTGATTTGGTAATTTTAGATAATGAAGGTGGTTCAGTTAATCTTGAAGCTATTGAAGATGCGATTGTTTTATATCTCAGTGGTGAGCCTATTAATGAGCCTGTTGTAGGTTATGGCCCTTTTGTCATGAATAGCGAAGCTCAAATCAAACAAGCTATTGATGATTTTAACCAAGGTAAATTTGGTCGTATTCCTAACGAATAACACTTTTATTTCATGCAACAAACAATAAAAATCAAACGGCTCCCTTTAATATTTGGAGCCGTTTTTATATTGTACTTACTCTTTCAATGGCGACATATTATCAGCAAGGTATTCCAGCAATACCTGAATAGCAGGCAATAACCCTTTTCTTGACGGATAAACTGCATGAATAACATCTTTAGGAAAACGCCAACTTGGCAACACTTCAATTAACGAGCCGTCTTGTAGGTCTTTTTCAACCACACTCAGTGGTAATCGAGTTATTCCTAATCCTTTTAGTGTTGCTTTATAAAGTGTAATAACATCGGTTGTCGCTAATTTCGGAGTCACATGTTGTGTGGAAACCGTACCATTTTCATGAGTTAAAGTAAGTGTATATTGTTGTGAGTGTTCGCTATTTGCCAAAATAGGGTAGTCAGCCAGTTGTTCTGGCGAATCGGGGATCTCTTGCCCTTTAAATAATAAAGGGCTGGCGACTAGAACACGCCGAGAATAACCTAGAATTTTCATCGTTAAACCTGAATCATCTAGCGGTAATGCTCTTACTCGCAAGGCTAAATCAAGGCCTTCACTAATTACATCAACAGGACGATTAATAGCTAATATCTGAATATTAATATCCGGATATTTTTCCATAAAATCGACCAAAATATCTTGAATATAAATTTGCAATAATGCGACAGGACACGAGAGTTTAATGGTGCCATGGGGGTGCCCTTGCGCTGAACAAATAACTTCTTCTGCAATTTCAGCTTCTGAAACTACATTTTTACACTGCTGATAAAATGTCTGCCCGATTTTGGTGACATGAAATTGACGTGTAGAACGATAAATCAAAGAGACATTGAGTTTCTGTTCTAAATCAGCAATACGACGACTTAGTTTAGATTTAGGTATACCTAATGTTTCTGCTGCTTGAGAAAAACCGCCAAACTCAACGACTTTCACAAAATAGTAGAGATCATTTAAATCATACTTCATGCGTATCACCTATTAGGTTATTTTCAATATTTAGCTGAATTGTTTCAGGCACCGATATTATGGCAAAAGTAATTGTAAATATTATTTACTATTATTCAGCTATTGTTAATAACATTATAATCACATAGGTTAATAAAATAAAGACGACCAAAAATAATAACACAATCTGTTATAACCTTATCAATTTAATATTATAAATGTGACATGGGATAAATTCACATACCATAATTATATTTTATTTCCACCTATCATTGGAATTGGTTTTTATTATTAAAGTTTAGTTGTAATAAAAAAATACCAATAAAAACAAAATGATAAATAGTCACCTTATATTTCAATAACATTGAGTTACATAAAATCTCTTATTTTAAAATTAAGTTAATGGATAATTTTATTTTTATGACACTAATCAATGAATATTTAATAATATGTTAATAAGATCATCTTAAATAAAAATACTTATTCGCTTTATTTTTTACTTCCGATTATTTATTTAACCTGCAACCTAATGGAATACCTGATGAATAAATTAACTCCATTACGACCCATACCTACATTAATCGCCGTTTCTATTACCCTTATTATCTGGTTTCTTATTCCCGTGCCACAAGGAGTTGACCCCAATGCTTGGCATTTATTAGCACTCTTTGTTGGAACTATCGCCGCTATTATTGGTAAAGCTCTCCCTATCGGTGCCGTTTCTATTATTGCTATCGCATTAGTTGCTGTCACTGGTGTCACTAACCCTAATTCAACTAAAGCCGCTATCGGTGATGCATTAAGTGGATTTTCCAATGATCTTATCTGGTTAATTGGTATCTCCATTATGGTCTCTATGAGTCTAAATAAAACCGGACTCGGCGCTCGAATTGGCTATTATTTTATTTCACTATTTGGCAAAAGAACCATTGGAATAGCCTATTCATTGGCTATTGCTGAAACAATATTAGCCCCTGTAACACCAAGTAATACCGCGCGTGGTGGTGGAATTATTCACCCGATTATGCGTTCAATATCAGATAGTTTTAACTCTAAAGCAGAAGATGGCACAAGTGGTAAAATAGGGCGTTATCTCTCTTTAGTGAACTACAATATAAATCCTATTACTTCTGCCATGTTTATTACGGCAACAGCTCCTAACCCACTTATCGTGAGTTTAATTATCAGTGAAACTGATCCTACACATGAGCTTAGTTGGTCTATGTGGGCAATTGCTGCGTTTGTGCCCGCCATCGTTTCATTAATTTTAATGCCTATTGTTATTTATCTACTTTATAAACCTGAAATAACCAGCACCCCAAATGCACCTCATTTTGCTAAAGAGCGTTTAGCACAATTAGGGCCTATTTCATTACCTGAAAAAATAACCCTTGCCGTCTTTGCCTTATTATTAATTATGTGGGCAGGAGTCCCCGCGTTGTTATTTGGAGATGGATTTAGCGTTAATGCGACAACGGCAGCATTTATTGGCTTATCTATTTTATTATGTACAGGTGTTTTGAATTGGGATGATATTTTAAAAAATAAAGGTGCATGGGATACCGTAGTTTGGTTCTCTGCATTAGTAATGATGGCATCCTTCTTAGGAAAATTAGGATTAATTAAATGGTTGTCACTCAGTGTGGGGGCAAGTATTGATAGCATGGGAATAAGTTGGGTCAGTGGCATGATATTACTGGTACTAATCTATGTTTATTCTCACTATTTCTTTGCCAGTACTACCGCCCATATTACCGCCATGTTTGCCGCTTTCTATGCGGCTGGTTTAGCCCTTGGCGCACCACCAATGTTATTAGGGCTTATTTTGGCGTTCTCATCTTCATTAATGATGTCATTAACACATTACGGCACTGGTACTGCGCCAATTATTTTCGGTTCCGGCTACGCCACATTGGGCGAATGGTGGAAAACAGGATTTGTGATGAGTGTCGTTAACCTTATCGTTTGGATAACCCTTGGTAGTGTATGGTGGAAAGTACTGGGATATTGGTAAGGCTTTAAAAAATATTGCCTTAAATAAAACAAATATAAGATGCCTAGTTTATTGTTAGGCATCTTATAAAGTTAACGCCAGATACCGTTGCTTGCGATAATTGACTCTGATTGATAATGACTTTTTTTATTCTCTATTTTATCTTTATCAACGACATGTTGAACCCCATCAAAAAAATAATTTAAATCGACATCAAAAAGATAGGATAAAATATAAATACTTTCTGCATGGATGTTTGACTCACCATTTTCAAAACGAGATTGATGTTGCTGGCTTATCCCCAATAAAGCACCAAACTCACTGCCACTCATACTGTGTGTTATTCTTAACTCTCTAATTTTAGCGCCAACTAATCTTGATATTTCTTTATTCATAACATCTCCAAAAAATAAAATTGATAATATCAAAAATAAACTCATTAATTATTCATACAAAATATTTACTGTAGCAATTGAGTTAGCACTTCCTGGTGTTATTGTACTTCCTGTTTTTATATAGCGCGCTTTCCAACCAAAAATATAATCGCCAGATGCAACCTGATTTTGTAAACTATTTTTAGTATTTAATTTGATAGGATTATTATTTTTATCTAATAATTGAATTCCAATTCCTGTAGCTTGATTTGCACCCGATAGTTTTAATTTACCTGTATTTACATCAATATATCCAGCACTACTAGTCACAGTAGCTTTAATATTAGTTCCCGCAGCACAACTTAATGTAATAGGAATACTTACATCTTTACTTACATCACCAATATTTTTAAATTGCGTATCATACCAAGTGCCCATATTAACGTTATAACTTGATGATTTAGTTGTACATTTCAAAGAATTTACTCTTATTGCATTTAACGGTAAATATAATGATGATATATTCCAAGTAGTATTTCGAGGTAATGTATTATTTTGTACAACTTTAGCAAGCATTCCCCAATTCACACTTCCTGATTCAGTAACCCTACCTGTTTTTAATATTTTAACAGTCCAGTATGGATTTATTATTGTATAATGATTTCCTGATGGATCTATTATATTACTATGAGTTAAATTTAATAGTCCTAACTCATGTAGTTTAACTTGTATACCAATACCAGGAATATTGGTCTGCACTATTTTATTAGCATTAGGTACCCAACCATTAATATAAGTACCTGAGATTGTTGAATTACCACATTTTCCATCGTTACCAGAAAATGTATTTATAGGTCCATTTTTATAATTTATACGAAATTCATCTAATACACGAGTTCCCATATCATCATATTGAATTGAATAAACTTTATTCGGTATATCCACTCTAATATTTCTTAGATTTGGATTTTGAATACAAGCAGAAAAAGTATATGTGGAATAAAATAAGACTCCACTTAATAAAAGAATAGATTTAGTGTTTACATGGCGCATTTTTATCTCCTAACTTATCTATTATTTTAGTTTTCATCTCTTTTTGTTCATCTTCATCTAAAATAAAAAATTGGCTTAAACAAATATCAAAAGCACGAGCATATTGATAAAGTCTATCCAAACTAACTCTATTAATACCTCGTTCATATCTTGATTGCTGCTGTTGACTGATACCAATTATTTCCGCCAGTTCACTTAAAGTATACCCATTCATAGATCTATAATAAGCTATTTTTTTCCCAATTATTTTTGAGGCAGGATAAATATGACTCATTTTCATTTCCTTTATTATTCGTTAATTATAAAGAAGCGTAAATTCAAGATGACTTTTAAATGAACCCACAGTGATATTACTTCCATAACCTATAATTCTTGCCGATAAAGGAAATTCAGCATTGTGTGTCTGCTGATTAATGTTCACTATTAATTTTTCATTATTTTTTATAATACTTTTATTTAATTGTGTTGCGATATTTAATGCCGTGTTTTTTGCTGTTCCATTATTAATAAAATATTCCGGATAATTAAAATCAATGATTCCATTTAAGGTCATTGTGACTTTATTCGTTGTTATTGGGCAATTTTTTAATTTTATAGAAAAATTAACCCAATCTGATTTTTGATTGTTTTTAATATTTCTAATATTTATTTTATTAAAATCAATCAAATAATTTTTTGTTTCTAATTCACAAGGTGATGCAATCACAGAACCATAAACATTAATATTAACAACACTTCCTACTGCAAAAGGAGAACATAAAAATAGTAGGGATAATGGTATGATTTTATACATAATATTCCGCCTCTACATATAGACTATAGTTGCTGTAATTTTTGCAGATACCGTGCCTGGTGTTGCATTTCCAAGCTTACTAAATGCTCTTGTTCTTAAAGGAATATTCACTGAGGATTGACCATTAACTGCAATATACAGTGATTTTTGGTTACCTAATGGTATTAATCCATTACTATTTTCATTCTGCAATTGCACAGCAATATTCTTTGCAGTTCCTTCATTTCTATATAAGTTATTTACATCAGCATTGTCTGGTGTCCCAGAAAATGTTAGCTTTACTTGATTTATTGTGGGTGAACAATTAATTAATTTAATCGTAAAATTATTCCACACTGAACTCGAATTTGTTGTCTTAAATAAATTTGCTGGCATCTCTTTTAAATCAATATTAATATTATTTCCTCCAGAAATATTACAAGTTGCTGCTCTAATATCTCCAGAAAAATTAACAGTAACCGTATCCCCAGCGAGTAAAGGAAAACTTATTATTACACTGGTTATTAAAATAAAAAATCTTATTAATATAGTCATTTCACTTTCCTACGCGTAGCAAATATCGACAGCTATAAAAGGAATAACTGGGTTTAATATATTAACTTTAATGCTATTTAAATTTACTACTGACAAGTCACAGTGATTTTATAGAGTCCTAAATAATCAAGAACACCTGATAAATCATAATTTACATGACATGTTTCATTGTTGTATTTAATAGTTAAGTTTCCGCGTTGTTCTAACCCCGATAAATAAACCTCTCCATCATTACCAACAATACTATTCAATTGGCTGTTATCTTTAAAAATAACTTGAGCACCAAATGGAACTGGTTTTTTATTTGCAAGATTAACCGTCATCAATACGCGATAACCCACGTTAGCAGAAAAATCAGCTTTGACTAAAGCACCTCGACTAGGTGAAATCGTTTGGCTAGTCAATTCCATTTCTGTATTTTCAGGCAGCATTAATGTATCAATTTCTAAGGTATTCTTGCGATACGGTGTAACGTAAGGCACTAATGCATAGCCCATGCTATTAGTTTTGACACCCGCTTGGTTTAGTATCGCAACATCACCTGCATTGGGAATATCAACAATTGCAGACGTTTCACCCAGTTGTTGTCCAAGGACTATTCCTCCAGAGTGAGCAACTACGCTACCATTGACCCCATAATAAAGATTATGGTTATCTTTCCCGTAACTATACCCCCCCGTAATATCACCTAGTTGACCTTTATAGGATGCATTGATATTTCCAGAAGATCCTTGATCTTGGTTGGTAAATCCTTGCTGTGCGCTCCAATTTAATCGATTATTGAGTTGAGACGCAGAAATTCCGACACTTCCTGTACTTGCATTGTTACTACTACTATTTGTATTAAAGTTATAATAGAAAGTATCGTCAAATACACTAAAAGGTACACTTACTGAAAAGGCAAATTGATGTTCATCATCACTTTGTGTTTTTTCTCCCGTCACATAAGAGTAACGATTAGTATTTTTATTATAGGTATAGTTCATCCCATAACTGATACCTTGCCAGCTATTGTTATAACCTAACGTTGCTGATTGTGTTTTTTTATTACTATTCCAGTAATCTTCTTTTATATAACCGATAGCTAAAGAGCCATTTCCTTCGCCTAAATTCTGGTTAATCGTAATTTCAGCACGATTACGGCGACGTTCAACTTCTGGACTATAATTTGTACGTCGAAAACTATCGAATACTTCAGATAAGCTATAAAAACCGTTTGTAGAATAACGATAACCCGCTAACGCTATATTTGTGCCCACATCGTTCAGATTTTTATTGTATCTAAAACGGTAAGATTGCCCTTGCTGCTTAATACCATTATCAAAAGTTGAACTTGCATGTGTAATATCGACAGAAATTGCACCAAAAACACCTAAATTTTTTCCTGCCCCCAAAGAATAAGATTGATAGTCTTGGCTTAATTGGCTACCACCATAAGTTGTCACTCCATAAGGTAGGCCATAAATTAATGTAAATTGTCCAAACTTAGTTTTATCCACATTCTTATCATAAGAGCGATATTCACCTCCCGTCACACTATAAGATAAATAGCCTTCACGTTGTAAAACAGGCAAAGAAGCAAATGGCACGATTTGATGCTGTTCACTCCCATTAGATTCTTTTATCGTGACGTATAAATCCCCACTACTCCCTGTGGGATATAAATCATTAATCTCAAAAGGCCCTGCTGCGACTTCTGTCTGATAAATAATATATCCATTTTGCTTAATAGTAATTTGGGCATTACTGCGCGCAATACCTCTAATAACGGGAGCATAACCTCTTAGACTTTCAGGATACATATCATCATCTGTTGATAATTGAGCACCTCTAAATGGCACACTATCAAAAATAGTAGATGGAGAAACACCATCACCTAACATTAATTGGCTTTTTATCTTATTTATATTACGCGATAAATAAGTGTAAACAGTATTCCACTTTCCTGATTGATTATCTGAATTTGACCATGTGGTATAATTGCGCAATCGCCATGCCCCAAAGTTCAATCCAGGTCTTAAATTTATATAATGCGACGTTTCACTTGAATTATTATCTTTGCGATCGTAATTTCTCGACCCACTGTAGCTATAATTAAGCAAAAGTGCAGTGATACCATTATCTATCTTATTTAAATCTATATACCCTCGCGGGTCCTTAGATAAAGCAATTTGAGGAATACTCAAATATAACCTTTGAGAATCAAATTCTAATTCACTTTTAGCATCAGGTATCGCAGATAAATTCACACAGCTATCAGTCACTGTATACAGTTTTGGGTAATCTGTTGTTTTAACACCAAAATCATTAAGATCTTGCATTGATAAACAGGGAATAAGTTGATTATTCTTATTTTTTTCAAATCTAATATTTTTAGTTAAAATCAAGTTAGTATTTACATAAATATCAACGTAATAATTCCCCGCTAATTGTTGGTTATTTTCGAAAGGAGATAAATCGATACTTTCTTTATCCGACGATTCAAGGAAATCAGGATCAAAATAAATATTATCTGACTTGTCGTTTTCCGCATATGATAAAGCCGTATAGCCCAAATATAAAATTAGGCTAATACATATTTTGCTAATTTTCATATTAAAACCTAAATTTATAATTTATTATATTTTAACTTCTGATAAGTTTACGCTAGCACCATAGTCATTAATAACTTCCCAGTTTATCGTGCCATGTTCATTACCATCATTGATATCAAATGATTTTGTTGAAAAAGGTTCAACATAAGAGACATCATTTACTGATTTCCCATTAAAATTAATCATCTGAAAATTAAAATAATAGGGTGTTGGATTATTTACACTAATTTTATTTCCAACTTTTGACCATATTAATTTTTTCTGCTCCTCCTCAAAATTTACCTTTTTTAAATTTTCAGGTCGGTAAATTAATTTCATTTGAGTCTTAAAAGCAATCTGCAATGAATTTTCTGTTTTTTCTGTAGCTGGTATTGTTTTTATATTTAGCCAAAATAGAGACTCTTTATCACTAGGCAAATTCCCTTCAGTTAAAAAAATCCTCAGTGTATTCGCCTTATCTGGATTTAATCTAAATAAAGGTGGAGTAATGGTAAATTTTGACTGTTTATTTTCATTAACATCATCTATCCAAGACTGGATTAAATAGGGAATTTTATCTGGATTTTCAACATTAATGCTAACGTTTTTATTCCCTTCTGAATAAATAACTCTAGTTCCGCCAATAATAACGCCAGCAGAAGATTGACTAATAAAAAAAAGAATAGAAATTAAAAAGACAATAATAGACTTCATATTATCACCACTGTATTTTTATAATAAGGTTCAAGTCCTTTTAAACCTTAATTTATATTTAATCTTATTTAGTTATAGTTAATAGTAAATGTTGCATTACCATTTGCTAAACCCGCAGTAACAGAATCTGTTTTAGCAATATAACGAGCTCTAAAATCTAAATTATTTTCAATATTTTCTTTTAATGGATAGGCTTTAGATGCTGTAAATAAAGGTACTACAACATTCGCATCATCCGTAATTTGAATACCCACTCCAGTTGCTACACCCGACTCTTTTTTCAGGGCAATAACACTGTCATCACCTACATATGAATCTGCATCAAATTTAACAGATGCAGTGGTCACTGTTTTAGGGCAATTAATTAATTTAATTGTGAATTTTGTCGCTGCGGCAGTACTTCCTGTACTTGGTAATGCTTTTTTAGAGACGGTGCCTAAATTAACTTTTAAAGCATCAGAACCTGCGGCTAATTCACATGCGTTATCAATAATTTCCCCTGTAAAATCAATAGTACCATCCGCTGCTAATACATTATTAGTGACAAAGATAGTCGTTGCAGCAATTAATGTTGCAAGTAAGTTTTTTCTCATTTTTTTCTCCGATTAATTTTTATTAATAAAACCAAATTAATTACAAAATACTTAATTAACTCAGTATGTGAGTATTATCTAATTGTTTTTTATAATAAACAAGTTTTGGTTATAGCAGTATAATATTCACTTTTTTGATTTGAATCAGAATTTAAAACCAAGCAAACTCTTTATTAGTTAATCAATGAAGTTTATTTTTAATAATTTTAAATTTTCATATATTGATACAACATTGTTAAATCAAAATAAAAGTTAAATACTATTTTTTATTATTAAATAAATTTTTTATTTCATTTTATAACGCATATGGTGTGAATAAAAAAAAGTATTATTTCCTCTTAACAATAAAAGCCACTTTTTATTCTATTTGATTAAATTAAACCCTTAATGTGCTATTTTTGAACAAAATTCGGCTTAACTTATCAGTTACAAATTAAACATAAAAAGAATAAAACGATATTGCATATAAAATATATGATTTAAATACTGATTTTTATATAAAAAAAAGAGCAAGGATCTCCCTTGCTCTGATTTAATATCGGAGTGTTTTTTTAGATAGTTATATAAATTAAATTATAACGATTAATTTAAAAACCACTTCTTATTAATCTTAGTCAGCAACATTCTTATCTGGCATATAAGAGCCAATATTATAGGCTTCTAATTTTGGTGCTTTATCAGAATTAAGATCAAAATTAAATATCGTTATTGTGCCCGGTGTTGCGGGTAATAAAAACTCAGGTGACAGATTTAAGAATACTTTGCAGGCTGCACGAATAACACCACTATGCACAACCGCTAATAAATCACTGTCTTCTTTATGTACCCAGCCTTGTAATGCCGCACCAATGCGATCACAAAAATCAAACCAATTTTCGCCTTTAGGTGGTGTATATGTTCCTGCTCGCCAATTCTTGTATTTATCTGCATGATGTCTTATGAGTTCTGGTTTTCGCTGCCCCGTCCATTCTCCCATATTTAATTCACGCAATAATGGCTCTTTAACTGCTTCAGGATGACCAACAATTTCTGCGGTTTGTACTGTTCGCCCTAAATCTGACGTAATAATCCTAGCGGGTGATAACAATTTAATACTCTCTTTTATCGCCATTGCTTGGTTAATGCCTTTTGGTGATAAACAAGAATTAGCATGTCCTTGTAAGCGTGATTCCATATTCCATAAGGTTTCACCGTGTCTTAATAAAATTAGTCTCATTATTATTCCTTAATTTAATGGTTTAAAGACCATATCCAAGAATTTGGAACCAAGTGAATATCGCAATAGAAATTACCGACGCACCGACAAAGCAGGTAATTAATCCATATTTCATTTGCTCTAACACACTAAAGTAGCCGCTTGAGAAATAGATAGTATTTACTTTCGAATGTGGTGGTAAGGTAATGGTATAAGTCAGTGTAAATGACGCAGCTAATGCCAATGTAACCGGATCCATGCCCAATGTTTTAGCAAGTGCAATAATGGCTGGAATTAAGATGGTTGTTTTTACTGTTTTACTGGTAAAAATTAAATGGCTATACATGCAGATAAAGACAACCACAATATAAACCATTGTAGTGCTCATATTTTCTAGTCCAAGCCCATAAACCATTTTACCAATTAGCCATTGTGCGCCTTCTGTAGATTCTAAGGTATTACCTGCCGCATAAGCACCTGCTGCAAATATCATTAGATCCCATTTGATATTGGCTTCATTCCACGTTAATAAGCCAATACGAGGCATTAGGCAAAGAATGGCAGCAATAACAGCAGTCATATAAACGCTAATTTTGAAACCAAACATATCTTGGTGATAGCTTTCGGTTGCCCATAAGAACACCGCCATTAAAAAGATATACATGGCTTTTTTCTCATTCTTAGTTAATGCACCAAGTTGAGAACGTTCTTTTTTTAATTTCTCTAGTGAACCTTCAAAATCCACTTCTCCTTTAAAAGAGAATAGTTTTAATCCAATAAAAAAGGAGATAGTCATACCAACAATAGCTAATGGGAAAGAGGCGATTAGCCAATCCATATAACCAATAGAACCGCCAGCTTGTGAATTGATAAATCCAACCGCAATAATATTAGCGGCAGTACCTGTCATTACACCGGATGTTGCCAAGGCATCAGCTTGTACACCTTGCAACATCATTAATTTCCCGTAATTACTTTTTCCGGGAATTGCCTTATGTATCTCTAATAAGATCATACAAATAGGCACCATTAATGTTGCACGTGCAGTCGTTGAAGGAACAAAGAAAACTAAACTGAAGTTAATTAAAATAAGGACAAATAACGCTTTTTTGGGTGTTTGCCCAAATTTGGTGATCATCCATAAAGCAAAGCGTCTGGCAATATTCGATTTGATCATGGCGGATGTTAAAACAAATGCAGAAACCATCAGCCAAATAACGTCATAACCTAATGTACCGAAAACCACTTTCTCTTTTGCAACCGTTCCCGTTATTGGAAGTAAAACAATAACGAGCATTGAGGTTAAATAAATGGGTAAAGAACCACATACCCATAGAATTAACGCCGCACAAAAAATAGCAATGGCTTTTTGCCCTTCAATACTTAATCCATCTGGTGTTGGCATAAAAAATAAAACGAGCAATACCAATAAAGCTAAAGGTATTCCTATTGTTTTTAAGGTTATTTTCTTACTGTTTTGTTTTGGTGATGATGGCGCTGGTTTAGCGATGTCATCTCGCTTCGCAGTCTTTTCCATAACCGATTCCTCTTAATGTGTAGGGTAGGAAGTCCAGTATAGAAATATTGAGGTATAAAGATAATTGTATTAATATATTATAACTATAAAAATAATTTATGGTGTTGATATGAATTTAAGCCAACTTGATGCTTTTCTACTCCTTGCCAACGGTTTTAATGTTACTGAAACCGCAGAACGCCTATTCTGCACTCAACCCAGCGTGAGTATTAAAATCAAAAAACTAGAAGAAGAATTGCAAACAACGTTGTTTGAAAGGATCAATAATCGGCTTTATTTAACCCCCCAAGGTAAGGTTTATCAGCAGTACGCAACCCAGATTATTAATTTAGTAAAATCCTCTTCTGAGCATATGCGACAATTCGATGATCCCTCTAAAGGTGAAATTAAATTTGGCGCTAGCCATTTTGTTGGCGTTTACCTATTACCTCAAATTATGGCGCAGTTTAGAGAGCAATATCCCGATGTGAAATTAAGCATGGATATTTCAAGCTCAACACAACTTATCCGTAAACTTGATACCCAAGAATTAGAATTTTTGATCATGTCTGATCATATCTATTTAGATCCGACGGAATATCATCTTGATACCTTTCTTATCGATCCCTTAGTGCTTATTTGTTCACCTGAACATTGGCTGGCAAAAAAGAAACATTGCAGATTTTCTGATATTGCATCAGAAGTTTTTCTGATCAAACCCGAGCACTCTGCTACCCGTGATTTTTTATTAGATAGAATTCAAGAAAATAATAAAGAGCTCAAAAATGTGATGGAAATAAATAGCTTAGAAGGAATAAAGCAGGGGGTTATTCACGGTTTAGGGATCTCAATTTTATCTCGTTTATCTATCATGCAAGAATTAAAATTAGGTCTTTTATGTGAAATTGCATTTGATGATATTCAGTTTAGCCGAGGTATTCGCTACTTTTATCATAAAGAAAAGTATATCTCTCCAGCCACCAAGAAGTTTTTATCTATCTTACAATCTCAAGCTCAAATTTTAACGAAAGATATTAATAATTAAATTTATTAGCTGAATTCTTAGCCCTATTATTTTAAGGATATCAGCGTATCAATATCCTCATTAAATCGTTATTATACTCACGTTTATCCCATTCTATTTGCTATTGTTTAAAAGGATTTTATGCGCAGAACACTCTCGTCTTATCACCCTATTCTTTATACTTTGAGAGTGGCACAGCGTCGTTTATTTCGTTCTCTTAGTTGGCGCTTTTCAGGCCGAAAATACAGCAGAAATGTTCAACCAGAACAACGGCTTTCTTACCGTTATTTAAAACACACATCTAAATTAATTAGTCGCCGTGGCGAAAGTGATATTCAATTACAATACAATAAAATAACGAATCTTAAATTAGTCGAAAAAGCGTTAGATGGCATCGTAATAAAACCGGGTGAGTATTTCTCTTTTTGTTATTTAGTCGGTAAGCCTAGCTATAAAAGAGGCTTTATTGATGGTATGCAGCTTTCCTATGGTGAAGCAAGAAAAGGTGTAGGCGGTGGAATTTGTCAGGCGAGTAATTTAATACATTGGTTAGCACTGCATTCTGAATTAAAAGTGATTGAAAAGGCAAATCATAGTTTTGATCCCTTTCCTGATGAAGGACGAGTACTTCCTTTTGGCTCAGGAGCTGCTATTTTTTATAACTATGTAGATTTAGTCTTATATAATCCAACGCCTTATGATTACCAAATTAGATTACATGTCGCTGAACATCAGTTAGAAGGCGAACTCCTTTGTAGCGAAGCAAGGGAATATCGTTATCATATTTATGAGAAGTCTTCTTCTTTTATCAAAAAGGGGGAGCATGTATATCGCTGTAATGAAATTTGGCGAGATATTTACACTAAAAACAATGTGGGTGCTTTTCCTCAATTAATTACATCAGAATTACTTTATGAAAATAGTGTGGTCGTGAAATATGATATTTCAGATGAACAACTAAGTTAATTTACTTAAATATATCTTTATTACTCGATTAAAATATTAATTTAATATTCTAATTTTATCTTCTTATTCTGAATAAATAATGATATCCCTCTTAAAATTAAGAATGCCTTAAATCGGAGTGTTCTTTTTATCTTAAGCTACTTGAGTTATCAAATAGAAACCTTATGTACTTATTATGGTCAAAAAATGGTGATTATGTTTCTATTTAATAGGTCATATAATGATGATAAAAATTGATTATCCACAAAAATTAGAAGTTGGTGATATCGTATTTACGTGTATTGGTACCTCTTTATTTCGTCAAATTTCCTCAGCTTCTTTATGCTGGAGTAATCATGTTGGCATTATTATTGGTCATAATGGTGAGGATTATTTAGTTGCCGAAAGCCGAGTTCCACTTTCAACCACAACCACATTAACCCGATTTATTAACCGCTCTGCGGGCAAACGTTATGCAATACGCCGGCTATCAACACAACTCTCTGATGAACAAAAAAATGCACTTGTTGCACAAGTTCCTGAAAGATTAAATAAGCTTTACCATACAGGTTTTAAATACGATTCTTCCCGCCAGTTTTGCTCTAAATTTGTTTTTGATATTTATAAATCAGCACTCTCTATTCGTGTGGGTGAAATAGAAACATTCCAAGAATTATTAAGCAAAAATCCTAATGCCAAATTACAATTTTGGAAATTATGGTTTATTGGGCAAATACCTTGGGAAAGAACCACTGTCACTCCAGCAAGTTTATGGCAACATCCACACTTATCTTTAGTTTATCGAAGCCATGAAAATATTAATTAATACAAAGCATTAGTGTTATAAAAAATAGAGAAAGAAATATCACTTACGATATTATTCATTGATAAAAATCCGAATAATAATCAAACCCTCTCTTTGTAATAGAGAGGGTTTTGGTGTAAAACTAAAAAACAATGTTTTGTAAATATAACTTAATTACTATTCATCTATTATTCGTCATTTAGGGATCACTATGAAATACCAAGATGTTACGAAATCACCCTGTGAGAATGCTTATTTTTTAGTTTTTAACCTCACCCATTCATCTGAAAACCGCGATACACTGATCGATTTTTGTAATAATTTTTCTGGCCTGATACGTAGTATGAGAACACGTTTTCCTGAATTGGAAACAAGTTGTGTAATGGGATTCGGTGCAAATGCATGGGCTACGTTATTTCCCAATCAACCTAAACCCAAAGAGCTAAATACCTTTAAAGAAATTAAAGGTAATACTTATACTGCGGTTTCTACTCCGGGCGATCTCTTTTTCCATATTCGGGCCCTCAAAGTTTCAGCCTGTTACGAATTAGCATCTATCATCAGCCAAAAGCTAAAGAATATAGTTACGCCTGTTGATGAAGTTCATGGATTTAGATATTTTGACGGACGTTCTATTATTGGTTTTGTCGATGGAACTGAAAACCCAGAGTATGAAGATGAACGTGCTTCTTATGCCGTAATTGGTGATGAAGATCCTGAATTTACAGGTGGCAGTTACGCCTTTGTACAAAAATATATACACGATATGGAAGCATGGGAAAAGCAGCCTCTTATCGAACAAGAAAAAGTCATTGGTAGACATAAATTTAATGATGTGGAATTAACCGATGAAGAAAAAGAGCCCGGCTCACATAATGTTGTCACCAATATTCAAGATGAGAATGGCGAAGATTTAAAAATTGTCAGAGCCAATATGCCTTTTTCCAATCCATCTAAAAATGAGTATGGTACTTACTTTATTGGTTATGCACGTTATTTTTCAACAACTAACCGTATGTTAGAAAATATGTTTGCAGGCACACCTGAAGGGCATACGGATAAATTACTTAAATTCAGCACCCCGGTAACGGGTACATTATTTTTTATTCCATCCCCCGAATTTCTAGATGATCTAGCGTAATTTCTATTACAAGTAGATATATAGGCTTGTTACTTATATATCTACTTTCTATTCTGGTTTTTTCTGGATCAATTACAAACCAAATACATTAACGTAAAACTCTTTGCCGTCATCTGTACTTTCAATGGTATAAGTAATCGGAATAGAGTTTTTGCCGCCTTTGCCTTCAAAAGAAAGTTCAGCAGCACATGAGTAAGTATCTCTCTTCTCATCATGTTCACGAGTACGTACACTTTCTACCTTGATCTTAATTTGATCGATCACGGCAGCCATTTTTTGATCACGTAATTCGTCTTTTGTAATATCAACCACTAAGTTCTTTGCTTCAGTGCTATCACAATTAGGTGTTGCATCACCACATCCCACTAACGGTAACGCTAATGCACCTAATAAAGCTAATTTTAGAATTCTAGTTTTCATACTGGTTATTTCTTCCTTGCTCACGAGATAAAATAAATTTTTCAATATTTTACCTAATAATTATCTCGCAACAATATAGAGCAAAACAGTTAGAATAAGATAACGATAGAGATTAATATTTTGGCGTTAAGGTAAACATTAAGTAAAACCTACGGACTTTAACTCCAATATTAATGTGCTTCGATTTCTTGTTTGTTAATCACACCAATAATATCAACGCGAATATTTCGTGTATCCGCCCTTCCTTTATCATCTACTGCGCGAATACGATAGCGACCATTCTCTTTGGGATACCATTCTATTGAGCGCTGATTTGTACTATTCCCTAGATAAGCATCGTCAACAAACCAATAAATAATATTACTGTCATTATCCGTTGTCGCATTGAATACAATTGATGTATTTGGTGATGAAGTACGTCTTAAAGTATAAGTGGTATTACGTAATGGTGATAATATACGAGGAGGCATTCCTGTAATAGCCATATCTCCATTTTTACAGTGAGCAGTAGAAGGCGGAGTTCGCTTTGGTAGCCCAGCTTGAGCAAATACTTTAGCTAAATCAGAAGGCCAATATTCAAAAACTTCAATCTTAACCTGATCTTCATTATATGGAGGACAAACGACTTCTCCCGTCGCTTTATCAATTGCCAGAGGACGATAAATTGTATCAACTTTAATTGGTGATTTACCTGGAATAAACCATGTTTTACCTTTCCGCTGACACCATGGCGTAGGTAAATTGCCACTCGCCAAACAAATATCGACTTGCTTAATATTTTCAGGAAGCCTAAATTTAGGCTCTTTTAAATTAGGATAATCTGCAACAATATTATCTATGATGTTAAAAAATAGAGGTGCGGCTGCTTCAGCTCCAATTAACGCACTATTCCCTTTACCATCAAAATTACCGATCCAAACAACTAAAACATAAGGCCCAAAAATTCCACTACTCCATGCATCTCGAAATCCCCAAGATGTACCAGTTTTCCAATAAACGGGTAATGTCATTGATTTTTGCGCCAAAGTATCATCAGGTCTTCGATGTTGACTTAACATATCCAACGTAATAAAACTCGCTTCTTCACTTAATAACGGAATAGGCTTAGCAATAGCATCTGTACTTTGCATTCTTAACGGTTTAAGTTGACCTCGATTGGCTAATATTGCATAGAGCTTCGCTAATTCTTGTACTGTAATTTCACCGCCCCCTAATACCAGAGATAGTCCATAATGTCTTTCACTCGCCATATTGCTGATACTCGACATTTGTAGAAACTGGTAAAGCGTTGGTTTTTTCAGTTGAGAGGCTATCGACACAGCGGGAATATTTCGGCTGTAATTTAACGCTTGAGTGGCAGAAATAGGTCCTAAAAAGCGTAAATCAAAGTTTTCTGGTGCGTAGCTACCAAAGGTAGAAGGCACATCTTTTAAAATTGTTCGAGGATGTAAAATGCCTTGCTCTATCCCTAATGCATAGATAAAAGGCTTTAATGTTGACCCCGGTGAACGCTTTGCATTGGTGCCATTAACTTGCCCATGAATATCAGCATTATAATAATCAGCCGAACCAACTAGCGCTTTAACGCCCATATCTCGTGTATCAACAAGGATCACGGAGGCATTTTTAACACCAAGATGTTTATTTCGTTCAATAAACGCATCAACTTGTTTTTCAACTAGTTTTTGTAATGGAAGATCAATCGTTGTGACTATAGTTGTAGGTTTTCTTGGATTAAACTTTTCCTGCTTTTCAATTTGCTCAACTAAATGAGGGGCTATATAAGGCATCTTTTCAGGCTGGCGTAACCGAAGCGGTAATTGAAACAGTGCAGATAAATCGGCATCTTTAGGATGTTCTTCCAACCAATAATCATAAAGCTGATTACGCGTTTTCATTAAAGAAAGACTAATACCATCACTATTTGGCTCGATTCGGTAACTCGGTGATTGAGGTAATACGGCAAGTGTTAACGCTTCAGGTAACGTTAGTTCTTTAGGATTTTTATTAAAGTAAATCAGGCTTGCAGCACCAACACTTTCTATATTTCGCCCATAAGGTGCATAGTTGAAATAAGCTTCTAAAATATCATGTTTTGAATAGCTGAGTTCTAATTGAATAGCGCGTAATACCTGAACAAATTTGCCCCCTACTGTACGTGTATTTAATTGCCAATGCATGCGAGCCAGTTGCATGGTGATCGTTGAACCACCTTGTAATCGCTCACCATAAACATAACTGACAAAAAAGCCTCGAATTAAACTGTAAGGATTAAATCCAACATGATAATAGAACCAGCGATCTTCATATCGCATAGCGCTATTTATCATCAAGGGCGAAATATCGTCTAGATCCGTCCACAATCGATAACGTTCATCATTAGCTAATGTTAAACGCAGTAAATTTCCATTGCTATCATAGTAGGCAGTTGAAGATAAAAAGCTTTCTGATAGTGCTGGATGTGGAAAAAGACGAAATCCTACACAAAAGAGGGCGACTAAAAAGCCACCCATCAATATGTTTTGTAAAACTCGCTTGCTTCTCGTCATTCTAAAAAAACCAGAAACAAGCGTTTGAAACCCAAACTAATTTCATTTTACATTGCCATTATTTTGCGTCGGTTTGTTGACAGTCATAGCACCTTTACCAATCGCTAATGCTTGTATTTCTCTGTCATACATAGCTTCTGCAAATGCTGGCGGTATAGAGAATATTCCTGAATTAGTGGCTTTAATTTGGTAGACAAACTCTTGTACTTGTTGAGATGCAGTACCATAAATAATGACACGATCTTCTCGAATATCGCTGTATTCTGGCGACCAACGTGTTCCTTTGCTACCGGTTGGTGATAACCATTCGACTTCAGGATTGTCCACATCGTCCATTGATTGTTGTACAACTTCAAAACCACCAGGTAGCAAGTCCACCAGCACGACATTATTCACACCTTGTTTTGCATTCGCTCTGATTTTTATATGCACATAAAGCTTTTCACCCAAGGTTGCACTATTAACAACCTCGCCTTTTTCATTCACATAGTCACGAGAAATTTCTAATCCTTGTGAAAGTGCTTCTTTAGGTTGTTCACTATCAAAACCAGATTGTGTCACAACATACCAAGCTGCGTTATTCGTTGGGTTATTAAATAAGATCTCTTTAATACCTGCTTTAAACTGGCCTATCGCAGTGGCATTTGTCATAGATGAAATAACAACTGGTGGATTTTCACCACTTTTTACACTTACAGTTAATGGCTGTGTCGGCGTTGCCATATTTTGGATCTGTTTAGTGTAATGCTCTAACGCCAAGATACTCATTGCTGATGATTGTGTGGTATAGCGCTCTTCTTTAAAACTCATTACCATATTTTCCAGTAGTTGTGGCGGAATATCTCCCGCTTTTTCTGGAAAATGTTTCACAATCAAATACAGTCTTGTACTGTCTTGGATCAGAGGATCTAAGTAGTCATGTGACCACCACGCTTTACTATAAGCTTTGCTTAGCTCTTGCCATGTAGGTTTGAGCAATTCATCCGCTTGTTTATCCATTTTCAGCATTTTGTAAGATGCCGCTAGATATAAAGCGCCTAAATCACTTTGCCATGTTTTTGGATAATTCTTTTGCATTCGCGTTTGAATAGCCGCAATTTCACCCGTAGTCACTTTACCTTGACGTGTTAACAAATAGACGGCAAAAGCACGCATTCTAAGTTCATCTTGATTATTTAACCCAGCATTGACGGCAAGCTTAGTTAAATATTCATTGGATGAACGTAATAGCGTATCTGATACAGGGTAATTCGCCTCTTGTGCCTCAAGTAAGAATTGAACGACATATAAAGTCACAAATGGATCAGTCGATGGTGTTGAACGCCATGTTCCGATAGCACCTTGACCATTTTGGCGAGTCAGTAATGTTGCCATTGTCTGTTCAAGTTGAGTACGAATTTTATCTTGTGAATATATCGCCTTCATTTCAGGATTACGTTGATGGAATAACAACGGTATTGCCTGACTGGTTATTTGCTCTGAACAATTATAAGGATAATTAGCCAGATATTGCGCTAATGCGCTGCTTAGCACTAAAGGCGAGTAAGAAACACGTGCATCCCTTTTCGCATACTCATCATACATTTGGCGAATATATGTAACACTCTGCTCTTTACCATCCATACGACCTAAGCTTGATTGAGTGCGATAAGCTGAAGCTGGGCGAAGAGAGAGGTTCACCGTTCTTTGAGTCACTTTACCTTCAGTATTCACTGAGAAAGTGATAGCGCCATTACCTAATTGCGATTTCGCTTTTAATCTAAAGGAAACTACCGTTTCTTTTTTCTCACCTAATGTCAGTTGATAGCTGTTCTGTCCAATAACCTCTAATTGAGGCGCTGGTGTTATCGCCACATCGAGTTTTGTTGCAACGCCGTTAAGGTCAGTCAGATTATTTGCGATACCTAAAGTGACATCAAATTCATCATTAGGCGCCACTGTAGTAGGAATATGTGGACTTAATACAAAATCATCACGCACAGTCGTATAGCGTTGCGTATTTCCAATACGATTTGGTGTAACAGATACCGCCATAACTCTTATTTTGCCATTAAAATACTCTGGCACTTTATAGTTAAAGACAGCTTCTCCATCTACTTCTGTGATACCAGACCAATAAGCGACTGGCTCTTCTTTCTTGCGTTTAAATGGATTTAGATAGAGATCGACACCTTCCCCCGCATCACCACCCGGCGCTGAAGCCAGTGACATCATTTTGCTAAATTCAGGCAAAATGAGATCCAGTATTTGCGTGCTTTCAACTTCTAATGAGCACTTACGGAAAAAGTAATCCAATGGATCTTTTAATTTATATCGAGCAACTTGCAAGATACCTTCATCAACAGCAAAAACAGCAACTTGTTGTGGACTATCTGTTTTTACCGTAATCGGTAAGGTATCACCCGGTTTGATAACATCTGGTGACTCTAATTCGATTTGAGCTTGGAAGTTTTCACGACTGACTTTAAACGGTACAACGCCATAGCTAAGTGGGCTCATAAATATTTCATCAGAATTTATATCTCTAACAAATTGAACGTTGATGTAGCCATTACCTTGCAATTGCGCAGGAACACGGATTTTTTGTACCGAATTTGTTGTTGAAGATGTAAACCATTGCCAAGAATAAACCTTATCTTTCTCTATCGTGATAATACCGTTACCAACATAAGGAGCATTGATAGCAATCTCGATCTCCTCACCCGCTTTATATGTGTCTTTATTTAAAGTGAGTTGCAACTCGGCTTCGCGATCAAGTGAGCGAGTCACATTCGCATTACCCGCAACGGTGTAATTAATACGATTGAGTACACTGCCCTCTTTATTTTTGACTAATAATACAAAGTTACCCGGTGTTTGTGTTTCTAATGCAAAAGAGCTTCCCTTTTCATCAATGGAAAGTGAAACATCATCAATAAACACTTCTTTGAGTTTAGATTGATATTTATAAACACCTGAATTTTGTCGCGTCAAAACAGAGAGGTATTTTTGCTCATAGCGTTCTAACGTTAATGCTTCTTGATCAATTTGTTTTAATGTCGGATCAATTGCAATGAAATTGAGATTGCGCTGTGCATTTTGATTAATATAGTCAAGCGTTCCATCTGCTTTTACACCAATCAGATAATCATGAGGAGATACCATAACACGCGCAGCAGCCGTTACAGAACGACCACTTCCAGCATCAAATGCTTCAGAGATAAGTTGTAATTGATAAGTAGCATCATCATAAGATGTTAACCCTAAATCAATATCCGCCAGCCCTTTTTCATTCGTTGTTGTCTCTTCTAAATCGGTTTCAAAACTATCGTGATTACGACGGTTTTCATAAAAACGATAATCGGAATAACGTGAAAAATTAGGATAAATTGGCCTTAAGGTTAATTTAGAAACAACTCGTCTATCTTGTGCCGGAGTGCCAAATAAATTTTGTACATCGATTGAAGCTTTTAATTCAGAAGGTTTCACCCATCCTTGTTGTCTATCTGGCGTTAGATTAAGAGCAACCTTAAGTAAATCAGGCTCAAACTCTTTAACCACAATCGTTGTACTCCCTAATAAGCTGGCATCTTCATTATTTTTACCAACTAAATAGAGATAGATATTCCAATCTCCAGTGGGCGAGTTTTCCGATGTGGTATAACTTAATTCATTGAAACCAAACTCGTTTAACACCATAGATTGATTTAACATCAATGTATTACGAGGGTCTCGGACTTCAACACGCAAAGGTACGCCTTCAAGGGCTGTTTTCCAGTCAAAGGTACGTGTAATAAGACCAATATTGAAGGTTTCACCCGGTCGATAAACGCCTCTATCAGAAAATAAGAAGCTATCGAGAGTACGCGGATCTCTTGGTGTATCATCACCGAAGATATCAAAACGAGATAGGTTAAGTTGCCTATCGTAATAAGCATCTGTTGGTAAAAATGAAATATCGCCATCTTTTTCAACTAAAAAGAGAACGGCAGTTTGTTCATTTCTAAAATCTTTAAGATTAGGGAAAACGACATGACCATCAGCGCTAGTCATTTTGCTCAATAATGTTGTCCCGTTTTTAGCAATAACTGAGACTTTCGCATCGCTAACAGGCGCACCGTTATAGATAGATTGTATAAAGACATCTCGAGAACCATCAATTGATGATTTAGCAATGATCCCTAAATCTGTCACGACAACAAAGCGCGCATCAGAAAGCTCTTCGTCATCATCATCTTCGTAATATTCATCGTCATCTTCGTCTGTTTGGGATGCTTTATTAGGATCCCATGAAGAGAGTTTTAATAAAAATATACCGCGCCTAGCATTAGGATCAGCAGATAAATAGCGACTTAAATCGATACCTTTATATTGAATTTCACCTTTGTTTTCATTATTCAATGCTGTTTGATAAGTAAAGTGTTCCGTGAAATATTCATCATTAAGGCGAGAAAATCGTGTTGAAGTAAAGTATTTATCTTTAAAGGAAACAATGTGTTGTAACTGACCTGGAATAACTCGTTTTATATCAAGTTGTAGCCCTGGTAAATTACGAGCAGAAACGGTGATCCGCTTGTCACCCGTCATAGAAAGCAAAGCACCTTCAGAAACAAAGTTCAGCATTTGCGGATAGTCAGGCACACTGACAATTTGGTAACGATCTTCTTTTAGTTGGTATCCGCCCACAGATGTTATCCCACTTGGGATTTTAACCAATATGTGTCGATACGCTGGCGCATTGTATTTAAAAGCAAAATTGGCTTGATTTTCTTGCTCATTATCATTCATCTCAAGCGTTAGCTTCTCTGATTGAGCAAGAATAGTTTTACTCACATCATTCAAGTTCCAATCGTAATAATCGTCTTCATCTTGGCGAATGTCAGTATTCTCTAATTCTAAATTGTGTTGAGGCAATAACCACGCAGAAACTTCATTTTTTATCTCTTTTTCATTTAATTCATCACTTAATGAAATGATAATTACCCGCGCATCTTTCCCATTTTCAGACTCAACCAATTCGCTCTCTACATTTGAAACATTAAGGCTATATAGACTTGGGATCTCAACATGATATGTTTTTTCTTTTGATGTTGTATTGGCGGTTACTGTTGTGGCAATACCCGGTTCAATTTTAAGAAAAACCTTGCTACTAATGTCTTTTAGCGTTAATTGCTCTGAGTGAACCCAAGCCGTTAATTTTTTATTATCGTAATTGATGACATATTTCAGCTTTTCATTATCGCCATATTTCATTGAAAGGCGTTTTTCAAAACTCTGAATATCGACAGGAGCGTTAAAAGAGATCTTTATAATGGCGTGTTTTTGTGATGGATTTTGAGGATCTTGATAAAACTCACTATTTCCTAAACTGTAATCAAAAGAGGTTGTTTTAAATTCATATTTATTTGATTTCAATGAAAATTGTGGTGCTAATAGTTTAGTTTCATCAAGCTGAATTTTATATTCATTGCCCATAGCAAAAGGCTTTTTAGCTGTAAATACAAGGGTCGAGCCATTTTGCCACTGCCACTTACCCTCAATCGCAGGTGTTAATGTCACACCTTCGGTTACCTCTTTATCAATAAGTGTAATCGGTGCTGCTGATCGAGAAAAAGATAAAATGATTTTCTGTGGTTGAGGATTATCATTTGCATAATTGATTTGTGCAGGACCTATAAGCTTCACATTTACATTTTGTACAACGATAGGAGCGACATCGATAGGAACAGGTCGATTGAGATAACTGTGATAACCATAATAGCTACCAAATGACGCAACAATAAGAAAAACAATAGAACCTAATGCGGTTTTAGGGTGACCTACTATACCATTTTCGATCTTTCGCAAATGGCGGGCAACAAAGTCAATCCAGACAGGCGTACTCCATTGTATTTGCCCTATAAATGGGCTGAGTATCTTCTCTAAAAGACGAATACAAAAAACAATGATCCACCCAAATAAACGGATTAGTTTAAAAGGGAGAGAAAGTAAAAAACGCAGTACGTCCATATAGATAGTCCTATATTGCACCGATAAAAACGCATTTTTTTATCAGTAAAATTAAACCAAAAAGCAAAATAGATAACGCAACTATAATAAAGTAAGAATGCAGAATAAGAATGAATACTTATCATTAATTTATAATTTTATTATATAAAGATAGATTACATTCTTAATATTTTTTTCCTAGCATTCCATTCTATTTCAAGACTCTTCTGAGCATTAGTGTGGATCATCTTTTTCTAACAATCATTTAATGTTTAATAAAACACAGTAAAAAAGATAAATTTTGCGAAAGAAATCGCACTATTAAAGTGCGATTTACATTTTTATAGCGTAAATATTACTTCGCTATTAAAGAGTTATAGTTCTCTATCAAATATTTATATTCATTTGAAATTGTATTTATGCTACCTGATGTATCCTTATTCTCATTGAGTTTTTTCTCTAATACTTTTAACTCAATAACAAGTTGTTGGTATAGTTTTAAATACTCTTTAACTGAATAATCAGTACTTTTCATATTTTCTTTATTTAGCAATGCTTCATCACCAAATACTTTTCCTAATTCAATTGATTGTGCCTCAATTTTGGTAATTGCCGCAGAGAGTGCAGTCACATCAATTTTATCTGGATTCATTGAATCAAGAGTATTGGTTACTGTATCCAATGATTGCATAATTTGATAACGAACAACCAAGCCTTCTTTTTTCACTAATTCAAGCTCTTCAATATGCATTGCTTGGTAATAGTTTTCATATGCCTCAGCGGCTTTTTCTTTCTCATCGATTAGTTTGGCATAAGCATTTTTCACATCTTCATACAAAGTACTTGCTTGTGCAAAATCATCTAAGCGGTATGTTTCTTTTACAACGAGATAATCGCCCAACTTCAGCAGTTTCTTATATAGATCAACATAACTTTCACCATAAGCATTCCCCACAGCGTCTAACTCTGGGAGTGTAGGAGAAAATGTTTTCATAAATTCGAAAGACTCTTGAGCTCGTTCGGCGCCTGATTCGCTCAAATGCATAGAGAAGGTACTTCTAACAGGCATTAGCGCACTGTTCGCTTTCATTCTTTTTATTTGATCTGTCTCTGCTTCATTTTCGAGTATTTTGAAAGGTGTTAGATCAAGGGTTTTGCCATTATCAGAACTTAAACTTGTTAAAACTTTTTCCGTGTTATCTAAAAGATTAATGTTAATTGTGCCCGAAATTCTGCCGGTTTTTTTCTGAATGATGGTGCCAAAATCTTCGTTAAACGTTGCTAACCACAAGTTACCTTTTTCAATTTTCTGGCTAAATTGAACTTCATCAGATTGAGTGTTTTTTGAATCAGGCTTAGATTGTGTTGTTTGCTCTGTTTTATTTTTATCTTGCGAAGGTGTTCCTGTATTCGAATTTTCATTTGAATTATCACAACCTACTGCTGATATTAATAAAAAACTTATTATTGATACTAATATGCTCTTTTTCATAATCCCTCATTATATTATTAAGTAATAAATTCACTACAAACTATAATGAGTTTAATAATTAATGACTATTATTTATTTAATTAATTTGAAGCATCGCAACAATACTCTTGATAAGAGTATCGAGCTTTGATTAATAACGTATATTTACTTAAATGTAACGTTATATATTTATAAATATTTTTTAAAGAATTTATAGATATCCTATATTAGCTATTTTCAATTCCTTCTTTTAACGCCTGAGCAATAAGCTTTAATATAAAATCAATAAAGCAGGTACTATCACTCTGTTTATCAGCCTCACCTAATACTCGATAATAATCATCTTGATGTTGCTGGATCAGTGTTTCAACTGGTAACCAAGCAAACTCTGTACGCCATTTGCTTAAAATAACAGATTGCCATAATCGTCCCATCCGACCATTTCCATCAGAAAATGGATGGATGAATTCCAATTCATAGTGAAATACACAGCTTTTAATTAATGGATGAACATCAGTGGATTTTAGCCAATCAAATAAAGATGCAATCAATCTTACTATTTGGCTTGAAGGTGGAGCCATATGAATTAATTGACTATCACGATAAATACCAACATCACCATTACGCCAAGCCCCAGGATAATCTATAAGCCCTTGCATTAATAAAGCATGAGCATCAAGGAAATGTTCTGCATTATTACTATCCCAATCAGGTATTTTTTCATAAGCAAGAATGGCATTACGAACTTCTTGGATTTCTTTAATTGGGCCTAAGACTTGTTTTCCATCCATGATTGCAGTGATTTGTTTAGTCGATAAGCTATTTTGCTCTATCGCTAAGGAGGCTTGAATGGTACGAATACGATTTTCTTTGCGTAATTGTGGTGAAGCTAATTTTCCCGTCGCCGACCAATACCCTAATAACTCACTAATTTCTGCCACAGAGTTAAGAATTGAAGATGTAATTGTATAGGGGGGCGAATATTTACGGCTCATAATGTGGCTCTTTATGTTTATTTCAAGAAAATCTAGCGACTGTAAGACGATAACTAAAAAATATTATTTATCTATTTTTTGTTTAATTATCCATAAGATACCCTATTACTCTTACACACTCTTGATTTTTTTACATCTATTAAAAATCGAAGAATAGCTAACAAACTCTTTTTATGCGAGTTGTACCGCAAAAGAGATGATTTTCTTATGTTTAGCATTTAAATATCTTGTCTTGTTTTCGTCATTTGCGTATTTATATTTTATGTGTGAAAGGTATCCCACTTTATTTATCAATGTAATAAAACATCATTTAAATCAATATGTAATAAATTAAAAATAAAGAGTTTTCAGAAAAGTGCAGATTGTCATTAATGGTGAATCAACGATATTATAGTGCGTAAAATTATTTAGCTTTTGGTCTAAAAAGATATTTGGATCATTAAAACAATGAACTGAAACCTTGTGATATGATCATACAATACTTGTGAAATAGAACGAAATGCAGTGTGACAACAGATTTTCACAAATAACTCAAAATTCAATACGTTAAGACAGACAACAACATGACTGACATTCAACACTTAGACTCCCACACACCAATGATGCAGCAGTATCTTAAGATTAAAGCAGAGCATCCTGAAATCTTACTGTTCTATCGTATGGGTGACTTTTATGAACTGTTTTTTGATGATGCTAAAAAAGCCTCTCGCTTATTAGATATTTCATTAACAAAACGAGGTCAGTCCGCAGGCCAACCTATTCCTATGGCTGGTGTTCCGCATCATGCTGTTGAAAACTATCTCGCTAAATTAGTTCAACTAGGGGAATCTGTCGCTATTTGTGAACAAATTGGCGATCCTGCAACCAGTAAAGGCCCCGTTGAGCGCAAAGTTATTCGTATTGTAACGCCGGGTACTGTCACTGATGAAGCCTTACTTGAAGAGCGCCAAGACAACCTTTTAGCCGCTATTTGGCAAGATAAAAATGGCGCATTTGGTTATGCAACGTTAGATATCACATCAGGGCGTTTTCGTGTTACTGAAATGCCAGATAGTGAAAGCATGATTGCTGAATTGCAACGCACTCATCCAGCCGAATTACTCTATCCAGAAACTTTTGAGTCGATGGCACTGATTGAGCGCCAGCAAGGCTTGCGCCGTCGTCCTATTTGGGAATTTGAACCAGAAACCGCAAAACAACAGCTGAATCTACAATTTGGTACTCGTGATTTAACTGGCTTTGGTGTTGAAAATGCACATTTGGCACTCTGTGCTGCAGGGTGCTTATTACAATATGTGAAAGATACACAACGCACTGCATTGCCTCATATCCGCAGCATCACAATGGAACGCCCTCAAGATTCAATTATTTTAGATGCGGCAACTCGTCGTAATCTCGAATTAACTCAAAATCTTGCAGGTGGTACCGATAACACACTCGCATCCGTACTTGATCTTTGTGTTACCCCGATGGGAAGCCGTATGCTGAAACGTTGGATACACTCGCCTTTGCGCCAACGTGAACAATTGATCAAACGCCAAGATGCTATTAGTGCATTACAGCCTCTCTATTTTGAACTGCAACCTTTTTTACGACAAGTTGGTGATCTAGAGCGAGTCTTAGCACGTTTAGCTCTACGCTCCGCACGTCCTCGTGATCTTTCTCGTATGCGCCATGCTTTCCAGCAATATCACGATATTCATCAAGTGCTTGAACAAGCTGATATGCCTTATATTAAAGAATTACAAAAGCGTATTAGCCAGTTCGATGAATTATGTGAATTACTCGAACATGCCATTGTTGAAACACCGCCAGTATTAGTACGTGACGGTGGTGTTATTGCCTCTGGTTATAATGCCGAATTAGATGAATGGCGAGCATTAGCTGATGGCGCAAGTGATTACCTTGATAAACTTGAAATCCGTGAACGTGAAAAATGGGGTATTGATACTCTAAAAGTTGGCTTTAATGGTGTACATGGCTATTACATCCAAGTCAGTCGCGGGCAAAGCAATTTAGTGCCTATGCACTATGTTCGTCGTCAAACGTTGAAAAATGCTGAACGTTATATCATTCCTGAATTAAAAGAGTATGAAGACAAGGTATTAACTTCTAAAGGTAAGGCATTAGCTATCGAAAAAATGCTTTATGAAGAGATTTTTGAAAAGCTATTACCTCACCTTACAGCATTACAAATTAGTGCAGAGGCTTTAGCTGAAACAGATGTTCTTTCTAACCTTGCTGAGCGAGCTGAATCATTAAATTATACTCGCCCAGAATTGAGTGAAAAAACAGGTATTCAAATCACTGGGGGACGTCACCCAGTTGTTGAACAAGTCCTTAGCGAACCGTTTATTTCAAACCCATTACAATTAGCACCTCAACGTCGTTTATTGATTATTACAGGTCCTAATATGGGTGGTAAAAGTACTTATATGCGCCAAGCTGCATTAATTACTTTACTTGCTTATATTGGTAGCTTTGTACCTGCTGAAAAAGCCTTAATTGGTCCTGTCGATCGCATCTTTACACGTGTGGGTGCTTCTGATGATCTTGCTTCTGGACGTTCTACTTTTATGGTTGAAATGACAGAAACTGCCAATATTTTGCATAATGCGACAGAAAATAGTTTGGTCTTAATGGATGAAATCGGTCGAGGTACATCCACTTATGACGGATTATCTTTGGCTTGGGCTTGTGCTGAAAACTTAGCAAATCGCATTAAAGCGATGACTCTCTTTGCAACCCACTATTTTGAATTAACGACACTGCCTGAAAAACTTGAAGGTACTGCAAATATTCACTTAGATGCCGTTGAACATGGCGATACTATTGCCTTTATGCACAGCGTCCAAGAAGGTGCTGCAAGTAAAAGCTATGGTTTAGCCGTCGCATCATTAGCGGGTGTACCCAAAGAGGTTATCCGTCGTGCTAAACAGAAATTAAAAGAGCTTGAAATGCTATCAGGTCATACTGGCTCTGGTCATGTTGAAACGTCACAGCTGATGTTATTAACAGAAGCTGAGCCTTCTGCCATTGAATTAGCATTAGATAAAATCGATCCTGATGCATTAACACCTAGACAAGCATTAGAACAACTCTATCGTTTAAAAGAGATGGCAAAATAAGTCATAAAAAATACTAAATATTGATAGCAAAAAGGCTCTGTTTGATTTTACAGAGCCTTTTTTATGGCTGACTTTTTAATTTTTCAAACTAAGATAATCAAAGATAAATACAGAATTAATTAATTGAAGCATGGCTATATTTCAGTCGCTCACCCAATAACAATAAAGTGTCTTTATCACCATAGTTGTCAAATAAGCGAACAAATGATGATAAAGCAGGATTAAACATCATATCATCAGTAACTTTCTCATAAGATGTATAATCTTTTGTTTTCAATGAAAAAACTAACGTGACTTTATCATCGTTATAACCTTTATTTAGAATTAAGCTGTCATTACTTACCATTAAATCATTTATATATTTATAACCACTTTCATAGAAAGTGTTTAAATTCCCATCAGATTGACGTCGAACAACAGAATAGAGATCACGAGAAGCGTGTTGAGTGATAAGATAGGTATCACCATTAGCATTTTGGGCAACTTCTTTAACACGCAAAGGGAGCCAGCGCGTTTTTGTCACTTCTTTATTCACTAAATTTAGCGTGATTTCTAACGTATTTGTAGTGTAATGGTGATTATAAAAAATAATGAGGGAATCACCTGATAGAGCGTAATGAAATTGTGTAAACTCACCGAAATCTTCAGCGTAATATTGCTTCACCAGATCTTCAGTATTAACTGAATATTCCCAGCTTTCGCCTTCATCTAAACTTGTTAATATCGTCTTATTATCCACTAATACTAATTGCGATGTTGTTTGTGAAAAGAGTAATTTTCCACCAATAAGCGCTAAAGGAAAACGATAATAACCATTGTTAGTCTCTTGCCAAGGAATTAAATCTGCTACTGTAAACTCTGTCAAATCTATAGTTTGTCGTCCCTGCTCTGTAAATAAAACACATTTATCAACAACACAGTAAGCGTTATAAAAGCTCCCTTGACCTTGTGATACAAAGCGCATACCTTCTTTATCAGAAAAGTACAGTGTATATTTTCTCTGGTTATCTTGGCGGTGCAGTCTGCCATAAATATCTACATCATATCGCCCACTATCAGATTCAGTTTTAATTAACATTCCGCTAGAAGCATAAAAAGTATTACGCCAATCATAGTGAGAATAAGGGTATGAAGATAATTCAGAAGCGTTTTCATTTTTCCATTGCCACTTAGAAGCGAATCCATGAAAAAGCACGCCATAAAAAAGCAATAAGCTTAAAATAAATAAACTTGTGATAATAATAAAAGGCTTACGGAAAAAAGGATTCATTGGCGCAGCTCCGTAATATATAGCGGTTGTTTGCTTTTAACACATTGCTGCTGAAGTAAAAAATAGGTTTGATAACTGCTATAACCTTTTTCTGATAACAAAATATAAAGATTTGAAAACAAGGCAGTTAAAAAAGCTATGCCACTCATGATTAAGCCATAGATAATTCCCATTCCTAAAAAGCTATCACCAATAGAATACCAATCCCATTTATCCCAATAATTGCCATTATCATAAACATCAGAAATAGAGAAACTTGCAACCATTGAGAAAATAAAAACACTGACTAATGCAACTACTAACAGTGATAAACGATATGTACGCTGGTGACCAATATACATTTGTCCTGATATTGAATAAGCGCCATTATCTGTATGATTATAAACGCCCAAGACAACAGGCCCTGAGTTCTTATCTTCAGCTTGCCAAAAGAAAAGTTCAACATCATCACCATCAGCAAGAAACAGATTATGATCAGAATAAAATAAGCGTTCTCTATAACTTAATACGAAAGGATGATTATCAATCAGGCAGGATACTTGCATTATCACCGTCTCGCCGTTGCGATGATGCATTTTAATTCTATTAGTACTATGAATTTGTATTGTTCCTCGAACTCGTTGTACTTTACTTTGATTTATTTGAGGAAACGATTTTTTACTCACAGTCAATGAAGGTAATGGTGCCGATTTTATTCCAGTAATAATGAGATGCTCGCCATCTGGAGCTATCAAGGCTTGCTTGGCGATAACTTTATCTAATGCTTTTATTCTCTTTCTATGTTTAGGTCTGGTGCGCTGAAAATAGCGATAAGCTTTTTCTCCGATATAACTGATCCCCGCTATCACCGCACCACATGCAATAACCATAGAAACAACGATAAAGAAATTCACCTCAAGATGGAGAATTGAAAAATAGCTCCAATAACCGCCAACAAGTGTCAGAATAAATGCAAGCAATAACCATTTTTGTTGCTTTGCTGTTAGCGTGAATTTTCTTTCAGGCTCAAGCCTTCCTTTTGTATCATGATAAATCCATTGCACCCAGAAACTGCCATCTTTCAATAATTCAGCACAGATTTTAAGCTCATCGCCTTGTTTTAATCGTTTAAGAAAATCTTGAGAATTAGTAAAATCCTCTTCATTAAGATAGAAGTTTTTACCTGATGCTATTAATCTCACCATTCCATTCGGGGAGATTTTACTTTGGTTAAAATCGCAACGTTCTAATTTAACGTTTAAAAAATAATCTTTCATATCTTCCTTTATCACTTTCATCAGGCTAACAAGGTGCAAGACTGCGCTCTTGTTTTATCGTTTTGAATCGCATAATACAAGATAAAGAAAAGCCGATTAGTAAATCCACTAATCGGCTTTGGTAATAACAATCTGTCAATTAAAGCTATAAACAGAAAAAGGGTGGCTAACTATGCTTTGAAAAGTGCTTCAATACATAATCCCTGACTTTGTAGAATGTCTTTTAAGCGGCGTAGTCCTTCAACTTGAATTTGACGAACTCTTTCTCTTGTTAGACCAATTTCTCTACCAACATCTTCTAAAGTCTCTGCTTCATAGCCTAATAATCCAAAACGACGTGCTAATACTTCACGTTGCTTAGGATTCAATTCAAATAACCACTTTATGATATTTTCCTTGAGGTTATTATTTTGAATTGTTGCTTCCGGCCCTTCTTCATTTTCGTCAGAGATAATATCGAGTAAGGCTTTATCTGAATCACCACCAATTGGGGTATCAACAGAAGTAATACGTTCGTTTAAACGCAGCATCTTACTCACATCTTCAACTGGTTTATCAAGTGTTTGTGCAATCTCTTCAACACTAGGCTCATGATCGAGTTTATGTGCTAATTCTCTTGCTGTTCTTAAATAAACATTCAGCTCTTTAACGATATGAATGGGAAGGCGGATAGTACGAGTCTGGTTCATAATGGCACGTTCAATAGTTTGACGTATCCACCATGTCGCATAAGTTGAAAAACGGAAGCCTTTTTCAGGATCGAATTTTTCAACAGCACGAATAAGTCCTAAGTTCCCTTCTTCAATCAAATCAAGCAGGGCAAGACCTCGGTTTGTATAACGACGAGAGATCTTAACAACTAAACGTAGGTTACTTTCTATCATTCGTTGTCTTGAAGGAATATCGCCTCGCAACGCTCTACGGGCAAAGAAAACTTCTTCTTCAGCGGTCAGCAACGGAGAATAACCAATTTCTCCTAAATAAAGCTGAGTTGCATCGAGCGCACGCTGGTTGACTCCTTCAATAAGTTCAATTTCATCTTGAGCATCAGACTCATTTTCTGCCTCTTTTGCAGCAACTTCATCGAACTCTTCCATGTTCTCTTCAATTTCATCTGTATATAACTCGTCTACTCTTAGCGTACTTTGGCTCATCAGCTGCTCCTACCCTTGATAATTTAGGTAAACGACTCATAATTAAAGTCTGTTTACCAGTTTATCGCTGTGTCACGACACAACGGGTTTACTGATTTTCCCTTGTAACGAATTACAAAATAAAAGATAACATAATCTATTTTACTGTTAATTTTATTCTTTCTTTATTCAATATATAACTTAACTATTGAGTGCAGGTTATTAACAGTTTTTTTATTATATTTTACGTATATTTATCTATACGTAAAATTACTCCATTTGATGCGCTATTTGTGACTATTTACATCTAAAAAAACAAATAAAAATCCATAATAATAAAATAATATCCAATAATTTATATTACGTACTATTATTAAAAAGATAATCTAATAAAGAAAATACCTACCTAAACAAGAGGTTGTTTTATAGTTCATCTTTTCATAACAACGAATCTTTATTCATTTTTTATATAACAATTTTTAGCATACGCATTCATTGATTGAGAATCAACCATCTAATTTAGCGTTATCTATAATTTTATATTGACCTCTCATTTTTAATAATCTTTAAATAAGCACTTATACTTAGATAAAATTTATTTTGTTTCAATATTTTAATTAATTACAGATAAGAAAAAGCCCTCTTCTTTTTGTAAAAAAGAGGGCTTAACTTTAGGATTATTCACTATACGTGTAAAAAATCACTTACCTATTTCTTAGGTAAATAACTCATTGGGTTAAGTGATTTTTCTTTATAACGGATCTCAAAGTGTAGTCGGACAGAACTGGTTCCAGAGCTACCCATTGTGGCAATTTGCTGACCCGCATTCACATTTTGTTGTTCGCGTACCAAAATGGTGTCGTTATGTGCATATGCGCTGAGGTATTCGTCATTATGCTTGATGATAACGAGGTTACCATAGCCACGTAATGCACTACCTGCATAAACCACTTTACCCGCTGCAGTTGCAACAATTGGTGAACCTTTTGTACCACCGATATCGATACCTTTATTACCACCCGGCGCACTTGAATAGCTTTCGATGATGTTACCTTGTGCAGGCCAAATCCACTTACCAGAAACTGCCGTAGGTGCAGGTGTTGCCGCAGTTGTGGTATTTGTATTTGTTGTTGGTGGCGGAGTCGTTGTCTTCGGTTGTGTTGTTGCTGGTTTAGTAATTAATGGTCCCATTGCACCATTGTTTGTTGGTTTGGTATGCGCCGTTTGAACACCAGCATTACTTGATTGATTAATAACCGATGTGTTGACATTGGTATTTGTTCCCGTATTGACCTGACGGTTACCAATATTCAACACTTGCCCTACGTTTAAGCTATAAGGCTCTGGGATGTTATTCATTGACGCCAGTTCTTTTACATCACTATCTGTTATCCAAGCGATATAAAACATGGTATCACCACGTTTTACGGTGTATGTATTACCGTTGTAGTTTCCTTTCGGAATACTCTCGTAGTTACGGTTATACACAATGCGTCCAGTACCATCAGTACTTACATTTTGAGCTGCAACCGATGTTTGAGGACGAGGCTGGCTTTGCGATTGAACCACGCCTCCATTAGACGAAGCGGAGTTCACCTTAATTGAAGGAGGAGGTGACGATTGTAAGGGGGTAGTTCTTTCAATAGGCGTCGCATTACTGTTAGTCATTACAGGTGCGGTTGATACCGTATTATTTGAAGAGCTATCATTTACAGAGGTAATTGGTGCAGGACGATAAGGTGTATCTGCACAGCCTGTTAATGCAAATCCAATTACCGAACACATGATTGCCCAGCGGACATGCTTAATTGGGCTTTCTGAATTCATACTTCCTTCTCCCTTTAAAAAGGCATTAGCATCTAGCAATTTGTCGAGTTAAACAAAAAGACTGCAATTTTTTGAAAATGTTTCATTTATTAGTGCAGATTACGACAAGCTATTAAAAAGCAGTAATAAAAAACGGTCAGATTTATCTGGAAGTTATGCTAACTCGCCTGCAATTAAAGGAACAAATCTAACTGTTTCTATAGATTGGTAGTGAAAATCATTACCTAAACGTCGGATAAACTTCAGTATTTGTTGTTGTTCACCGACAGGTATTATCATCCTGCCACCATCGGCTAACTGCATCAATAACTGTTGTGGTACTTCTGTTGCACATGCTGTCACTATTATGGCATTAAAAGGGGCTTTTGATGACCAACCTTCCCATCCATCACCATGACGTGTCGAGATATTATGTAAATCAAGATGTTTAAAACGTCGTTTAGCTTGCCATTGCAATATCTTTATACGCTCAACAGAACTAACATGATGGACTAAATTTGCTAATACGGCAGTTTGATATCCCGAACCTGTACCAATTTCTAATACAGAATCTGTACTTTGTAATTCCAGTAATGTTGTCATTTTGGCGACAATATAAGGCTGTGAAATAGTTTGCCCATTGCCAATAGGCAAAGCCGTATTTTCGTAAGCCTTATGAGAAAGCGCTTCATCAATAAAAAGCTCTCTAGGTACTTTACTCATTGCTTCCAACAGGCTCTCATCCTTGATGCCATGTTGTTTTAACATTGTCAGTAAGTCTTTCATTGACCGACTTAACATGTTTTTTTGACCTCTGCTTTATTTAACCAATTTTGTAGTAAATCAAGTGCTTTATAGGCTGTTAAATCAACATGTAATGGGGTTATCGAAACATAACCTTCATCAACAGCAGCAAAATCTGTATCAGGACCTACATCATTTTTTTCGCCTGGAGGCCCAATCCAATAAAGACTATTCCCTCTAGGATCAGTATGTGTATAAACATGTTGTGATGCATGACGACTACCACAGCGTGTAATACGAAAACCCTTTACTTCATCAAGAGGAATATCAGGTACGTTAATATTTAGAATATTGCCCGCTCTTAAAGGTACTTGTTGTAACATTGCCAAGACTTCACAAGTTACTTGAGCAGCTGTCTCAAAGTGCGTTTCACCATCAAGTGAAACAGCAATGGCAGGCAAACCTAAAAAACGCCCTTCTGTTGCCGCAGCAACTGTACCTGAATAAATAACATCATCACCCAAATTAGGACCATGATTAATACCAGAAACCACAATATCAGGACGAGGGCGCACTAAGTGATTTACACCAAGATAAACACAATCTGTTGGTGTCCCCTCAACAATTGCAATATCCCCATTTTCAAGCTCTTGCTTGCGTAGAGGTCTGTCGATTGTTAAAGAGTTAGATGCAGCACTACGATTACGATCAGGTGCAACAATTTGTACATCATAACGCTGGCGTAACGCTTTAGCGAGGGTCTGTATCCCCTTCGCCATCACACCATCATCATTACTCACCAATATTTTCAGCATCATCATTCCCTAATAAAATTAATTCACGTACAACGCTAGTTGCAAAGCTTCCTGCGGGTAAAAAGAATGACAGAGAAACAGTGGTATCGTCTACCCAATTCCATGACATATTTTCTGGTAATACATTGATAGCACGTCTTGTATTATCAACACGTTCTTGTCGAGCCAGCGACCAGAAGGCTTCATATTCTGCCAGATTTTCAGTTTCAAAATCTAATGCTTGTGATTGGGTACCTAAATCACCTTTACCCGGTAAAGGCGCAGTAATATGAACATCGTGCTCTTCATAACGAGTTTGTGTTTGAGCTAGTTCTGCTTCATCAACAACAAACCAGCTACCTCGCCCATGAAGTTGCATTGCATCACCGAGCATCACTTTTGAATATAAATCACATTCCAATCTTTTGCTGACAATATGATTAAACATCGCACTACGGGCTGCGGAGAGGTAAAAGCTACGCTTTCCTCGTTCTTTTACGCGGATTTCGTCTGTTGCCCAACGCATGGCTTGTCGTAAATTATCACCATTACGACCAAATCGTTGAGCACCAAAATAGTTGGGGATACCTTTTGCTTTTATTTGCGCCAAACGAGCATCAACAAAATCACGATCAGAAATCTCTCGTAACACCAATGTAAAGTGATTACCTTTTAGTGTTCCTATACGTAATTTACGTTGTTGACGAGTCGTTTCTAGAATTTCACAACCTTCTAAAGCGAGCTGGCTGAAATCAGGCATCTCTTTACCCGGCATACGCAGACAAAACCATTGTTCAGTCACTGCATTTCTGTCTTTTAGACCAGCGTAACTGGCATCACGAGGATGGATCCCAACAAATTTTGCTAATTTTTCAGCAACAAAAGCCGTATTACAACCTGTTTTTCTGATTTTCACCATGACATGCTCGCCTTCCCCATCAAGGGTGAAGCCAAGATCTTCACAGACAATAAAATCTTCAGGGATTGACTTTAATAAACCTGTTGCTTGTGGTTTTCCATGTAACCAATGGAGTTCAGGTAAATCACTCATTCAGGTAATGACTCTTTCATTAGTAAAACAACGGCTTCACAGGCAATGCCTTCTTTTCTACCGACAAATCCAAGCTTTTCTGTTGTGGTCGCTTTCACATTGATGTCATCAACGTGGCAATGAAGATCTTCTGCGATATTGACGCGCATTTGTGGTGTATGAGGTAGCATTTTTGGAGCCTGAGCAATGATCGTGACATCTAAGTTACCAATTCGGTAACCTTTTGCTCTTACGCGTGAGAAGGCTTCACGAAGGAGTACACGGCTATCTGCACCTTTGTATGCAGGGTCGGTATCAGGAAACAATGTGCCAATGTCACCCATTGCCACTGCACCTAAAATAGCATCTGTCACTGCATGTAATACTACATCGCCATCAGAGTGAGCTAACAGCCCTTGTTCATAAGGAACTCTGACACCGCCAATAATAATAGGGCCTTCACCGCCAAATTTATGTACGTCGTAACCGTGTCCAATTCTCATTTTATTATGTGTTCCTTATACTGGTGATTTGGCGTGAGAGGAAAAACTCTGCAAGCGCTAAATCTTCTGGCTGAGTAACTTTGATATTATCTGCACGACCTTTAACTAATAAAGGTTCATATCCAGCAAACTCCATCGCTGAGGCTTCATCAGTAATCGTTGCTTTTTGAGAGAGTGCATTTTCTATATTTTGTTTTAATAACAATGCAGGAAAGAATTGTGGCGTTAAAGCATGCCATAGCGTTGTTCTTTCTACTGTTTGTTCAATATGATTATCTTGTTGATGACTACGTTTCATTGTATCGCGAACAGGTGTCGCAAGAATGCCACCACAAAAGTGAGGTTCCATGACGTTTTCATCAATGAGTTTAATTAAATGGTCAAGATCGCCAAAATGTAGGCAAGGTCTTGCTGCATCGTGAACTAATGCCCATGTGTTTTCAGGAAAATGTTGAGTAACATACGCTAAACCTGACAATACAGAGTCAGCACGTTCGCCACCACCATTAACCGTTATTATTCTTTCATCTTGTGCTAAAGGTAAAGTGTGAAAGTAGCTGTCATTAGGGCTGATCGCCACGATAATTTGCGTTATACGTGGGTGTTTCAATAAGGCATTAATGGTATGTTCAAGAATAGTCAATCCGCCAATCTTCAAATATTGTTTTGGGCAGACTGATTGCATTCGACTTCCGATACCGGCTGCCGGGATAACGGCAACAATAGGAAGAGTAGAGTTTGTTATATTCATTATGATATTTGTATCAGGACACACTATTAATTCAATAAATTAACGACGTGGTTGAGATTTATCGCTCACAATACGGAAAAATGTCTCATTAGGCTTTATCATTCCTAATTCACTACGAGCACGCTCTTCTAGTGCTTCTTGCCCGCCATTGAGGTCATCAATCTCTGCAAATAGACGATCATTACGCTCTTTTAACTGCGTATTTTGCGCCAATGCAGATTCAACTTCTTGAGTTACTTTGTTGTAATCATGGATACCATTTTTACCTAACCACAATGAATATTGTAGCCAGCCAAGTAAAATCAGAAGTAAGACTGTTAATTTCCCCATTACCACCCCCAAGATTAATGGGCTAATCATCCCACAACTCAACCACAGACGCCACAAAAGCGCTGGAATATATTACATTATTATTCCCATTATCCTCACTATAAACGTGAATAACTTCTATAAAATTCAGACTAAGGTTTGATTTTTTCTTATTAAGATGAAGTGCTATGGGGGTTATTTATAAATAAATGGACACTTAATTAATGTGTGAATCCGCATTGAAATAGCATGGCGTAATACGCATTTTTTACTCTAAATACATACATTATCTCTACACATATCCCCTTTTTATCGGGTATTTGTGTAGAGATAATTTAATACCATCATAAAATTAACAGTAAATTTGTTTTTGCCGTAGGTATGTGAGGATCTGCTGGATAAGGGTATTTATAGGAAGTGTGCCGTCTAAATGTAATTCAGGATCAATGGGCGGCTCATAAGGCGAATCAATACCTGAGAACTGCTTTATCTCACCGCGTCTTGCTTTTTGATAAAGCCCTTTCGGATCACGGGCTTCACAAATAGAAAGTGGTGTATCAACAAAGATCTCAATAAATCTTCCTTGATCAAAGCTTCCCCTAACTTGTTGTCTGTCTTTTTGGTAAGGCGAGATAAAAGCCGTTAAGACAATCAGTCCCGCATCTACCATCAATTTAGCCACTTCACCCACACGGCGGATATTTTCGTGCCTATCTTCAGCACTAAATCCGAGATCACGACATAATCCATGACGTAAGTTATCGCCATCCAATAGATAGGTATGAATGAGTGAATGTTTTTGTGAATGCTGATAAAGCGCTTGTTCTAGTGCATCGGCAAGTGTGGATTTACCTGAGCCAGATAAACCGGTAAACCAAAGCACACATCCTTTGTGTGCTTGTTGTGATTCGCGTTCATTTAATCCAATTTTATGAGGATGCCAAATAATATCGTTGCTTATCACCACTATTTTCCTCCAAGAAGATCTCTCGCTCCCCAATGGGGAAAATGGCGACGGATAAGTTGATTTAACTCGACTTCAAAAGCATCATATTGTGTCGTAGTTTGTATCGCGTTATCTCTTGTTTCTCGAATAAGCCCAGCGCCAATTGTGACATTGCTTAGTCGATCAATAAAGATAAGTCCCCCCATATCTGCATTAGCTTGATAGTTATCCAGCACCAGTGGCTCTTCAAATGAGGCTTCAACACTACCAATCGCATTTAAACTTAAGTTATCTGTGACTTGTTGGGTGAGCTTATTCACATCCACTTGATAATGGATATTCTCTATTTTGGCACGGCTTTTTTTGCCTGCGATCTTGATGTCTAGAGTATGCCCTTGCACTAAGGGTTGCTCTGACATCCACACTACGTCAATTAATGCATGAGTACTAATATTGGCAGTTGTATCGTTATCATCAACGATAATATCCCCTCGACTAATATCAATTTCATCAGCTAAAACAAGTGTGATGGCTTGTCCTGCACTCGCTTGTGTTAAATCGCCATCAAAAGTAACAATACGTTTGATAGTAGAACGTTGCCCCGAAGGTAATACTTTGATTTGTTGACCTTGATAAAGAACACCAGAAGACACCGTACCGCTGTACCCTCTAAAATCTAAATCTGGGCGATTTACATATTGCACAGGAAAACGTAGCAATTGCATGTCTGAACCTAATTTAACCGGCGCATCTTCCAATAATGAAAGCAATGTTTTTCCTTGATACCAAGGCATATTCAATGAGGGAGAAACCACATTGTCACCATCAAGGGCAGAAATAGGAACAAATTCAATGGTTAGATCCGTTGGGAGCTGATCGGCAAAATGAAGATAATCTTGTTGGATCGAATCAAAAGTTGCTTGCTGATAATCCACCAGATCCATTTTATTGATTGCAACGATTAAATGGCGGATCCCAAGGAGTGTACTGATAAAACTGTGCCGTCGAGTTTGTTCTTGTACACCTTTTCGAGCATCGATCAGCAGAATAGAAAGCGTACTGGTTGATGCACCTGTCGCCATATTGCGGGTATATTGAGCATGTCCGGGTGTATCAGCAATAATAAACTTACGCTTTGAAGTTGAAAAATAGCGATAAGCAACATCAATAGTGATCCCTTGCTCTCTTTCTGCTGCTAATCCATCCACCAGCAAAGCAAGATCGAGTTTTTCACCTTGAGTGCCGATCTTTTTACTTTCATTTTGTAATGTAGAAAGCTGATCTTCATAGATCTGCCTTGTATCATGAAGTAAACGTCCTATTAGTGTGCTTTTTCCATCATCGACATTGCCACAGGTTAGAAATCGCAGTAATCCTTTATTCTGTTGAGTCTTGAGATAGCGCTCTACACCGCCCTGTTGTGCAATTTCACCTGCGACAAGTTGATTCGTTTTTATGGCTAAAAGTCCCATATTTCCTCCGATTAAAAATAACCTTGGCGTTTTTTCAGTTCCATTGATGCCGACTGATCACTGTCAATTAAACGCCCTTGTCGTTCACTGCTGGTGGAAATCAGCATTTCTTCAATAATGGCAGGGAGTGTTTCTGCTTGAGAAGGGATCGCCCCCGTTAATGGCCAGCATCCCAACGTTCTAAATCTCACTTTTTGCTGTGCGATAACTTCACCCGGTTTTAGATCAATTCTGTCGTCATCAACCATAATTAAGGTGCCATCACGCTCAATAACAGGTCTATTTTTTGCAAAATAGAGCGGAACAATGTCGATATTTTCTAAATAGATATATTGCCAAATATCGAGTTCTGTCCAATTAGATAACGGAAATACTCGGATACTTTCGCCTTTATTAATCTGTCCGTTATAGTTTCTCCATAATTCGGGGCGCTGGTTTTTCGGATCCCAGCGATGCTTTCTATCTCTAAACGAATAGATACGCTCCTTGGCTCGTGATTTTTCTTCATCGCGGCGTGCACCACCAAATGCTGCATCAAAACCATATTTATCTAAGGCTTGCTTTAGCCCTTCTGTTTTCATGATATCGGTGTGTTTTGCACTACCATGAATAAACGGATTAATTCCAAGCTCTACACCTTGTGGATTTCGATAAACTTTAAGATCAAAGCCATATTCTTTAGCCGTTTTATCTCGAAATTCATACATTTCTCGAAATTTCCAGCCTGTATCAACATGCAATAAAGGAAAAGGTAATTTCGCGGGATAAAACGCCTTGCGAGCTAAATGCAACATCACCGAGGAATCTTTGCCTATTGAATAAAGCATGACGGGATTTTCAAATTCAGCGACAACTTCACGCAGAATATAAATACTTTCTGCTTCTAATTGCTGAAGATGAGTTAACTGTGTTTCATTCATAACAACCTCATTTAGGCAAAATGAACCAAAGGTGAATGGAGTGACTGTAAGGATTGATAAGCATGTCTGTCACCAAACCACGCAAGTTGGTGATGTAGTGCAGCGACTTCCCCAACAATTAATAAAGCGGGAGTCGGTGCTTTTTCAGCTAACTGCGCTAATTGTGTTAGATTTCCCGTGAAGACTTGCTGATCACGACGCGTGCCACAACTAATCACGGCGATAGGCGTTAATGGAGAACGTCCGAGTTTGATTAAACGCTGGCTAATAAGCTCTGCTTTTGCTGTCCCCATATAAATAGCGAGAGTGTGATTAGCTTGCGCTAACGATGCCCAATCCGGTTCGATCCCATCTGCTTTACAATGCCCAGTCATAAAGGTGACACTTTGAGCATATTGCCGATGGGTTAATGGGATACCCGCATAGGCACTCGCTCCGCTTGCAGCCGTGATCCCCGGTACTACTTGAAAAGAGATCCCATGCGCAATAGCAACTTCAATTTCTTCACCACCTCGTCCAAAAATAAAGGGATCGCCCCCTTTTAATCGAACAACGCGTTTGCCAAGTTGCGCATATTTCACGATCAGTGCATTGGTTTCTTCTTGAGAAACACTATGGTGTCCGGCTCTTTTACCTACGCAAATAGTGTCAGCATCACGGCGAACAAGCTCTAAAACCTCAAGGCTCACTAAACTGTCATAGAGCACAACTTCAGCTTGTTGAATAACCTGTAAACCGCGCAGTGTTAATAACCCTGCATCACCGGGACCAGCCCCAACTAATGCAAGTTCTCCTTGTTGGCACTCTTGTTGTTTCAATTGCTGTTCAAGCAAGGCTTCTGCTTGTGCTAATTGATCGCTTGCCACTAAAGAAGCAAATTTACCACTGAAGGCTTGCTCCCAAAAACGACAACGAGCTTGAAAAGTCTCTAAGTGCTGTTTCACTTTATTGCGCCATTTTCCGGCTATTGTCGCCATTGCACCTAATGAGCTTGGCAATAAGGCTTCTAATTTCTCGCGGATCATACGCACCAAAACGGGTGCTTTTCCCGCCGATGAAATGGCAATCAAAATGGGGTTTCTATCGATAATTGCCGGAAAAATAAATGAGCATTGAGGTTGTGAATCCACCACATTGACAAAAATATGCCGTGCTTGTGCATCAAGATAAACTTGCTGATTAAGCACACTGTCATCAGTGGCTACAATCACAAGCATCATTCCTAATAGATGTTCAGATTGATATTTTGCTGATACCCATTCAATTTTATCTTGCTGATAAGCAAGGTGTAATTCATCACATAGCTGAGGTGCAATTACTCTTAAGCGAGCGCCTGCTCTTAACAACAGTAAAGCTTTACGCGCAGCAACATGACCACCACCAACCAATAACACTGGGCGTTCTTTTAATTCCACAAATAAGGGTAGGTAATCCATACGCGCATTTCACCTTCGTTGTTCACTTTATAACTAATGACTATAAAAGGTGCTTTAGAGGTTATGAAATGACAAAAAGCTATGTGATGGAACAGAAAGGAATAAGAAAAAATAAAGTATTTTCAATTAGTTATTTATTTTAGAAAAGACAAAAAGGGCAATAGATAAACTCTATTCCCCCAATTATTTATTGGTAGATAATGGCGTTATTCGTGTAATCCACACTCGCGTTTTAAGCCAAAAAATCGTGTTTCTTCTTCACTCATACCCTCTTCCCATTTTCGAGTTGTATGAGTATCTCCCACAGAGAGATAACCTTGCTCCCATAAAGGGTGATAAGGTAAGCCGTTTTCTTTAAGATATTGATAGACCTGCTTATTATCCCAATCAACGATAGGTAAAAACTTAAAGATCCCTTTTGCGATTGAAAGTACTGGCAAATGTTCACGGCTTTTAGCTTGTTGTCGGCGAAGACCAGCAAACCATGTTTGAGCCTGCAATGTTTTTAATGCCCTCTCCATCGGCTCTACTTTGTTTATCTGGTTATAACGTTCAATACCGTCAATACCTTCTAACCAAAGTTTGCCGTAGCGCGCTTCTTGCCAAGATGAAGATATTTCAGCTCGATAGACTTTCAAGTTAAGTTGTAACTGCTCAGCCAGCGTATCAATAAATTGATAGGTTTCAGGAAATAAATAACCTGTATCGGTCAAAATAACAGGAATATTAGGATATTGTCGAGTGATTAAATGCAGACATACCGCAGCTTGGATACCAAAACTAGAGCTTAATACATAGGCTTTAGGCAAATGTTCTAAAGCCCAAGTAACACGTTCAACGGCGCTTAATTGCTCTAACTGTTGATTAATCTCACTCAAAGCATGTGTTTGCTCTTCAACAGGTAACTGTTTTAGCGAAGCAAGCTGAAATAGACTCATACCGCCTCCTGCACTTCATAAAAATCAATCGCTGAATTCAGTACAGGTTTAACAATATTAGTGCGGATAAGAAAATCACCGAACCCTTCATTGTTATGACGAGAAATCGCCCATTCGCCAATCAGTGGATCGAGTATTGCAATAATTTCTTGCGAGGTAATATTTTCACGATACATTCTAGGAATACGTGTCCCAATGCGATTGCCCCCTAAATGCAAGTTGTAGCGATCAGGAGCTTTACCCACCAGCCCAACTTCTGCCAACATAGCACGACCACAACCATTTGGGCATCCCGTTACACGTACAACAATATGCTCGTCACTCACACCATGTTTTGTCATCAAACTATCAAGGGTATCGGTGAATGAAGGCAAAAAGCGCTCAGCTTCTGCCATTGCCAATGGACATGTAGGGAAAGAAACACACGCCATCGCATGTTCACGCAGTGCTGTAACTTCACTATTAATCAAACCATATCGACGAGCAATCGCTTCAATATTGGCTTTTTCACTTTCTGGTACACCTGCCACAATCAAATTTTGATTGGCAGTCAGTCGGAAATCACCCTGATGGATTTTGGCAATTTCCGCCACGCCCGTTTTTAATGGAGCATCAGGCGTATCAATCAATCGCCCACTTTCAATAAATAAAGTAAGGTGCCATTTATCATCAACACCTTTTAACCAACCGATTTGATCGCCTCGATGGGTAAATTCATAAGGTCGAATGGCCTCAAAAATTACTCCAGAACGGCGTTCAACCTCTTGTTTAAATGTCTCTACGCCAACTCGTTCTAGTGTGTATTTTGTTTTTGCATTTTTGCGTTCAGTTCGATTTCCCCAATCACGCTGAGTCGTCACAATGGCTTCTGCAATTGCCAATGTATTCTCAATAGGGATATAACCAAACTCACTGGCTAAGCGGGGAAAGGTATTTTTATCGCCATGTGTCATTGCAAGACCGCCCCCCACAAGCACGTTAAAACCAACTAAATGCCCGTTTTCAGCAATCGCAATAAAATTCATATCATTAGCATGAAGATCAACATCATTGTGAGGTGGGATCACCACCGTGGTTTTAAATTTCCGCGGTAAATAGGTTTCTCCTAAAATAGGCTCTTCATCTGTTGTTGCTACTTTCTCTTTATCTAACCAAATTTCCGCATAAGCATGAGTACGAGGTAACAGATGTTCTGATATTTTTTTCGCCCACTCATACGCTTCTTGGTGTAATGAAGATTGCACTGGGTTTGAAGTACATAACACGTTACGGTTAACATCGTTCGCTGTCGCTAAAGCATCAAGACCTGTTGCCACCAGCATTTGATGTGCAGGTTTTACATTGCCTTTTAAAATGCCATGAAATTGAAATGTTTGACGATTAGTAATACGAATACTGCCATAAAGCGTATTTTCAGTCGCAAACTTATCGATGCTAAGCCACTGTTTAGGCGAAATAATGCCTCCGGGTAAACGGCAACGCAGCATCATTGCATGACGAGGTTCTAACATTTGCTCCGCACGCTCAGCGCGAATATCTCTGTCATCTTGTTGATACATGCCATGAAAGCGGATCAATAGAAAGTTATCGCCTTCAAAACCACCCGTTAAACCATTTTGTAAGTCTTCTGTAATAGTGCCGCGTAAAAAGTGACTCTCTTTTTTCATGCGTTCACTATCAGCCAGTTTCCCTTCAACCACTAAGGGCGCTTGAGTGTGTGATTTCATTTAATAGACATCCCTCTGATAACGCCGTTCTAGGCGTAGCTCACTTAAGTATTCATCTGCTTCTTCAATATTTTTATTGCCATACTCCATCACAATATCTAACAACGCCTGTTCAACATCTTTTGCCATTTGTGACGCATCGCCACAGACATAAAGATAAGCACCTTGCTGTAACCATTGCCAAATCTCACTACCACGTTCGCGTAATTTATCTTGTACATAAATTTTATGTGCTTGATCTCGTGACCATGCTAAATCGATATGAGTTAACAGACCGCTTTTGACATAACGTTGCCATTCCACTTGATAGAGAAAATCTTCTACAAAATGAGGATTACCAAAAAATAACCAGTTTTTACCTGTTGCAGCGTCATTGTCGCGCTGTTGCATAAAACCTCGAAAAGGTGCGATACCTGTACCTGGACCAATCATAATGACAGGTGCGGTGTTATCTTCAGGTAGGCGAAAATGCGCATTTTTTTCGATAAAAACATTGATGCTATCGCCTTCTTTTAAGCTATCTGCTAAAAATCCAGAGGCTCCACCGGTATAAGCTCGAGAGTTAACGTCATAACGTACAACCCCTAAAGTAAGGTGTACTTCGTCTTCTACTTCTTGTTGTGACGATGCAATAGAGTAAAGGCGAGGAGTCAGTGGACGTAAAATATCAACAAAATCTTGTGCCGTAGGTTGAGCACAATATTGGCGTACCATCTCATTAATAGGGTGTTTGTCTGCATATTGCTGAAGCATGGTTTTATCAGCCACTAATGACAATAGATCTTCATGCCGCGTCAATTGGGCATAGGCTTTTACGATAGGTGCGCTATTTTGAGTTAGCTCACAATGATGCAGTAACGCTTCTTTTAAGGTGAATGTTTGAGATTTTAATGTGACAGACTCATTACCCTTTAGCCACAACAAAGCAATCAGTTCATCAACTTTTTCAGGCGAGTTATTAAACCAAACCCCCAGTGCATCACCGGGTTGATATTGCAAATCAGAACCTTCAAGGCTGATTTCAATATGGCGAATATCTCTATCTGAATTTCTGCCTGTAATTTTTTGATTAGTCAGTAATGTGGCAGTAAAAGGGGCATCTCGATGATAAATAGATGACTCAATTGTATCCGTCGTACCTGATTGCGTTTGTTGTAAGACTTGCGTGCTTTGTGTCGGAACTCTTGCCTTTAAGATCTCTGTAAGCTGTTTTATCCATTCATCCGCAACGGCTTGATATTCAACATCAGCATCAACTCTTGGTAATAAACGTGTTGCGCCCAGTTGTGCAATTCGCTCATCAAAGTCTTTTCCTGCTTTACAGAAATGCTCATAGGAAGTATCACCTAAGCTCAATACTGCATAAGACGTTTCTTTCATTTCAGCCGCTTTTTTAGAGTTCAGATATTTATAAAAAGCGATTGCTTCTTCAGGAGGATCACCTTCTCCTTGCGTAGATGCAATGATGATCAAGGTTGTTGTTTTATGGATCTGCTTAAACTTATATTCACCTGCGGAATATAGTTCTACATTCAATTTGTGAGCAACCAGATTATCTCGTAACTGTTCGGCAAGATGACGCGCATTACCCGTTTGAGAAGCAGAGATCAATGTAATGGTTTCCTGCTCTGGTACGTGTACTGAAGTAACCGCTGTCGATGCGGATACAACAGAAGGATTAAGCTGCCCCCACAAATAGCCAGATAACCACGCAATTTGCGCTGTTGAGAGATCTTTTGTTGCGTCCTGTAATTTATTCAATTGCTCCGGTGTTAATGGAAGCATTGATAATAATGGAGGTTGATTGCTCATTTATCCTGCCTTAAAAAGCGAAGCACTTATCTGTGCTTTATTGTTCTTTGATAATATTTCTAATATTGAGAGGGTATCCCACGACTAGAAGGTGAATTAAAGACCTGTTGGCTCTATCTAATAACCTTAAATGCTAAATTTATTTATCGGTTTCCTTTACCAATATAATCAATAAGCAAAAAGGAACATAATAAGCCATTAAGATTAAGGGAGATTAGGCGTGATACGCTAAATCGGCTACACTGGTACACTTCGTACTATTTGTGTCTTTTTTTTACTAATTAAGTCAAGAGAGTTTTGATGACAACCACCATCTTTAAAGATTTTCAGTTTGAAGCCGCTCACCATTTGCCACATGTTCCTGAAGGCCACAAATGTGGACGTCTTCATGGGCACTCCTTTCTTGTTAGATTAGAGCTAACAGGTGAAGTTGATACACATTCAGGTTGGCTTATTGATTTTGCTGATGTGAAAGCCGCATTTAAACCTACTCTTGAGCGTCTAGATCACTACTATCTTAATGAAATTGAAGGCCTAGAAAATCCGACCAGCGAAGTGCTGGCAAAATGGATTTGGCAACAAGTAAAACCGTCATTACCATTATTATCTGCGGTGATGGTGAAAGAGACGTGTACAGCAGGATGTATTTATCGCGGTGAATAAATCGGTTTTAACATTAACCCGTTATCACCTAAAAGAAAATCAGCCTTTATTGGCTGATTTTTTTATATTAAAAACACGGTCACGCAATATTTAAATATTTATGCGTTTGCATTGAGAAACGCCAATTACGCGCTATGCAGGTTTTAATACATAGTGCTGTCGCACTCTCTTTACAGCTAATAGGTTGTAAAGCAACAACAGGTGCAGGGTACTCTGAGCGTAATGTCAGTAAGGCATCCAGTGCTTCAATATCTTTTTCACGTCCAACAGGGTGTTTTATCTCATTAGCACGATTAATTGCGCTGGTTAATACCGTAAAGCCCCCCTTCATGCCCACTTTTGGAGAAAGTGTCACCCATGTCTTCTCACTACATAAAATATCGTGAGTGCCACTGGTTTCTATCTGACAGGCAAAACCTGCTTGCTCTAGCCCTTCTGTTAAAGGACGTAAATCATATAAGCAAGGCTCGCCTCCTGTGATAACCACGTGTTTTGCACTATAACCTTGTTGTTGGAAAAGTGATAAAATCTGAGCAACGCTGGCTTCTCCCCAAGCATCACTTTCTTGCGTTTTAATAGGAATATCACCAAGAGGAACTTTTTTTTCGTCTTCTTTTTCCCAAGTATGTTTGGTATCACACCAACTACAACCTACAGGACAACCTTGTAATCGAACAAAAAGCGCAGGAACGCCAGTAAAAACACCTTCACCCTGTAAGGTTTGAAACACTTCATTAATGGGGTATTGCATAAGAAACTCTGATATCCAATGAATGCTGATGATTATTACAGATAACTATCTCACCGTAAGAGGCTTTATGATAAGGTACATGGTTTGTTTTGAATAGCTAACGTGCGAGAAGACACTGAAAAAGAGGATAGCATTCCTCTGTTGGACAGAGATGGGAATACTTTAGATGCAAAAAGAGAATCAACTTTCACGAGGATTATCAGGGCGGCACATTCGTTTCATGGCGCTAGGCTCTGCAATCGGTACAGGTTTATTTTATGGCTCTGCGGCTGCCATTGAGAAAGCGGGCCCAGCGGTATTGCTTGCTTACCTTATTGGTGGTGCAGCAGTATTTATGGTTATGCGTGCATTAGGTGAAATGGCAGTTCATCATCCTGTTGCGGGCTCTTTTTCACAATATGCAAGCCATTATATGGGGCCTTTAGCCGGCTTCTTAACGGGCTGGAACTACGTTTTTGAAATGCTGATTGTCTGTTTAGCTGACGTCACGGCATTTGGTTTCTATATGAAACTCTGGTTCCCAGATGTTGATCAATGGATATGGGTATTAGGGATAGTTTGCTTTATTGGTGCCTTAAACCTTTGCCATGTGAAGATATTTGGTGAAATGGAATTTTGGCTTTCTATTGTTAAAGTCACTGCAATTATCGCCATGATAATTGGTGGTGTTGTCATTATGATGTATGGCTTTGGTCAACAAACTGAACACCCTATTGGTATCTCTAACTTATGGGAGTTTGGTGGCTTTATGCCAAATGGTATTGAAGGGGTTATCGCCTCGCTCGCCATTGTCATGTTTGCCTTTGGTGGGATTGAAGTGATTGGTATTACTGCCAGTGAAGCTAAAGATCCTGAAAAAACCATTCCTAAAGCTATCAATGCCGTACCGTTTCGTATCTTATTGTTCTATGTACTGACGATTTTTATTCTAATGTGCATTTTTCCTTGGCAACAAATCGGCCATAACGGTAGCCCATTTGTACAGATTTTCTCAAATCTAGGGATCAATTCAGCGGCAAATATCTTAAACCTCGTGGTTATCACAGCCGCAATTTCTGCGATTAACAGTGATATCTTTGGTGCTGGTCGTATGATGTATGGCATGGCTCAAGAAGGACAAGCACCAAAATCCTTTATGAAGCTCACTCGCAATGGTGTGCCTTGGATGACTGTGCTAGTAATGTCTGTCGTCTTGCTGCTGGGCGTAGTACTTAACTACCTTATCCCAGAGCAAATCTTCGTTTTAATCGCCTCTATTGCGACATTTGCAACAGTTTGGGTGTGGTTAATGATTTTACTTTCTCAAGTTGCGATGCGTCGTAAGATGAGCGCAGATGAAGTGAAAACACTGAAATTCCCTGTTCCACTATGGCCTGTTGCTCCAGCACTGACTATCGTCTTTATGGCGTTTGTTATTGCAATTTTAGGCTATTTTGAGTCAACCAGAATGGCTTTGGTTGTCGGTATGGTATGGGTAGCTATTTTAACTATCGGCTACTATGTAGGTATCAAACCAAGAATGAACCAGAAATAAATCACTTTTCTGAGTCAACAATTCTGAGCTAAACAATAAAGGCTGTGGATTAATTCACAGCCTTTTTCTTTATTATGCGATCTTCACTAAGCCAGCGCTTGTTTTAAATCAGCAATTAAATCATTCACATCTTCAAGACCAATTGATAATCGAATCAAACCATCACTAATACCATGCCTTTGTCGTTCTTCTGCACTATAAGTAGCATGAGTCATTGTCGCGGGATGTTGAGCTAAAGACTCACAATCTCCTAAACTCACCGCTCGGCTAAAGAGATTTAAGCGATTCAAAAACTCTCTACCTGCTTTTATTCCTCCCTTTAATTCAATGGCGATCATACCTCCAGCTAAACGCATTTGACGCTTAGCAAGTTCGTATTGAGGAAATGAAGCTAGCCCAGGATAATAAATAGTTTCGACTTTAGGATTATCTTCAAGATATTGTGCAATACGTTGTGTATTTTGGCAGATCTGTTCCATTCTTATGCCTAACGTTTTTATGCCTCGTAAAATTAACGAGGCATCATGAGGAGATAGACAAGCACCAGTCATATCCTTCAAACCTTCAACTCGTATTTTATCTGCTAAAGCATGAGTAGTAATAATTGCACCTGCTGTTACATCACCATGACCCGATAAATATTTAGTCATAGAATGCACAACAATATCAGCACCAAGCCCCAAAGGTTGCTGTAAATAAGGCGAGCAATAAGTGCTATCTACCATTACTAAAATATTATGCTGATGTGCAATTTCTGATATTTTTGTGATATCACTCACTCGCATATTGGGATTAGCTGGAGTCTCAAAGAAAATGAGTTTTGTTTTCTCTGTGATCGCTTCTTTTAATTTTTCGAGGTTAGTTAAATCAACATGCTTTATTTTAATGCCGAATTTAGCGAGCCCATGATTGAAAAACGTAAAAGTACAGCCATAAAGTGTCATATCTGCAATAAGTTCATCACCAGGTTTAAGCAATGACCAACAACTAGAAGTAATTGCGCCTATACCAGATGAAAAAACAACAGCACCTTCACCATTTTCTAATTGAGCTAAACGCTTTTCTAATAACTCTAATGTAGGGTTTGAGATCCGAGAATAAAAATGCCCTTTTTGTTTTCCGGCAAAACAATCAGCACCATATTGTGCCGTTGGAAAAACAAAAGTAGATGTTTGAAAAACAGGAGGCACTAATGCCCCCTGAGAATCTAACGGAGAATAACCATAATGTATTGCTTGAGTATTAAAATGTTTATTACTTTGCGTCATTATATCTCCTAAATATTAATTAACTTTCTATTCGCTGGTTATTTTCCCCGATAATTTGAACTGTTCTTAGAATAATTGAGATCCCTTTAAGGGTATCAGGATTTCTTAATAATGCAAAAGTTGAACCTAATGTATATTTTTTATCTTGATAAATAGATTCTTTCTTTGCCATATTATAAGCAGCACTTAATTCCCAAACTGGAATTAATGTTTCTTCAAATGCAACAGAAAGTTTTTCAACTGTTGCATTATCCATAATATCTATTGAATCTGATATTAAAGATAATAAATCGACGATATTATCAAACCGCTTTAATGCCAATAATGGTCTTGCTTTTTCTAATAAATGTTGAAGATGTAATTTATCTTCATCAGATAATAGTTGAATATCTGCTGGGCTTAAATTATTCTCACTCATTATTGTATCCCCTATAATAATCCTCTAACAGTTGCCCAATATAAGCCTCGGTTATAACTATTACGCAATAGCCCGCCCAGCTTTGTTGGTGGTGTAGGAATTACGTCATGTTTATAGTCATACTGTAATGGCATACCTGCTGATAATCCCATTTGTGCAACAGCTTGCACTCGACCATCATAAATCGCAGCAGGATAACCATAACGAAGCTCACCACAGATATTATTTGCAATCACACCCGCTTGGTTATGACAACTACCACCGGCTTTACTAATTGGTAAATCAACCGTATCACCAAGAACATACACTTGATTTAGACCATAGACTTGCAATGTTTCAGGATCAGTAGGTAACCAACCTTCACCATTATTATGTTCACTTAAACCTGTGTTACGGATCGCCTCAACCGCAGTGATAGGTGGAGTGCTCATAAGGATATCAAACGGTTCTGCCTCGCCTTCTTTTGAGTAAGCGATTTTCTTATCAGGATCAACATGGCTCAACGTAAAGCCTCGTTTAGCTTTAATATCTCGTTCAGAGAATACCGCAGGAAGAACTTCACAAACCTCTTGTTGCATAAACAGGCAGTTTCTTAAAAGTTGAGCAACTGTTGGATAGGTATAAACAATCTCAATATTACTTCTCACTCGTCGCTGGCGAAGAAGTTCGTCCAGCATCAATGTTGTCTCCATAGGGGCAATACCACATTGATGAGGTACATTAGGTGTTTCAGGAAAACTAACCGTAATAAATACACGGCCTTTTTCAATTTTAGCTAATTTATCAGCAAGTGTTCTAGCGGCTTCATATTGGTAGAAATGATTTCCCGCTTCTTTTAAGCCTTCAATTCTATGAGGACTAGGAACACAACCTGTTGCTAATACTAAAAAGTCATAATTGTATTTTTTATTAGACTCGCAATAAATAACTTTATTATTAAAGTCAAAACGTTCTGCTTTATCAATAATAAATTCGATTTCAGGTCTTAATAAGCTTCTTTCTGATCGCATCAGCTCTTCTTTTAAAAAAAGATTGAATGCAATATACATAAATGCAGGTTTGTAATAGTGATTAGGATTATCTGAAATAAGCGTTATTTTAATTTTATTTGAAAATATTTCGTCATTTAATTTTTTAGCAAGGATATTAGCAAGAATAGTTCCGCCGGTACCACCGCCAATAATAACTATATTTTTTGTTGGCATTTTATTTCCTATATCTAGTGATATTAGATAGAACAAAAAAAGTATAGTAAAAGGTATTAATATAACAAATAGATTAAATAGATAGATAAATTACTTATAAAATAATATATCTAATTGATAAGTGATATAATCATATTTAATTTTAATATTAACGCCTGAATATTAACTAATATTATAATCACTCATTAATAAAATGTTGCTATTAAAGGATGATGATCTGAGGCATCAGTGATCAGTACTTCTGCATTATTTAGCGATAATCCTCGATAAAAAATATAATCCAAAGGCTTACCAAAGGCTTTTGTTCGCCAATCGTTATCAAAAATAACTTCTTTAAGTCTTAACGTTCTCGCAAAACGTTTTAATACATTGACTCTTGGGCGACTCCACGCATTAAAATCACCCGCTAAAATAACGGGTCCTTTATGATGAGTGATGTGAACAGATAAATTACTTAATTGACGCTGATAAACATCAACACCAAAACTAAAATTAATTGCATGTACATTAATGACCATTAAATGATCACCCGTAATGAGCGGATATACCGTAATTAATGCGGATTTGGGTAATCTTAAAAAAGGCTCTTTTTCTCTGAGAGGACAACAATAGATAGGATGAGAACTTGATAATGTCATCACACCTGCTGGGTGTTGTTGAAAAGCCAAGGCAGGAACTTGATCTGCAATTAAATGATGAGTGCCAGCAAAACGGACAAGCTCTGGTGTTGTTTGCGCTTCTTGTAACAAAAGCAAATGCGTATCTGTTGAAAGCGTTTCCAACATATTACGCCAATTGAGTCGTTGCTGTTTATAGATATTCCAAACCGCAATTTTTAGAGTGCCTTCAGTGTAAAGAGGCATTCCGATAGGTAGTGTATCCTTTCTTTCACTTAAAGGCGGGCTGGGCTCAATCCTTTCAACAGGTTGACCTGCCACAAAACGCACTGAATAAGTCGGTTTTTTCGCCATTAGCAACCTCAGATAAACAGCAAGATATCTTGCTATAACTGAAGTATACCAAAGGCAAGCTTCGCTCTCACCCTTTAAAAGGATACTATAATCAACAAAAGTAATTATTTTAATGCATAATAGTTATGATTACTTAAAAATTTCTGATTAATTTGTGGTTTATTCTAAATTTTAAGCAAAAAAAAACCTAAGTCGTTAGACTTAGGTTTCTTAATGTTGGCGGAACGGACGGGACTCGAACCCGCGACCCCCTGCGTGACAGGCAGGTATTCTAACCAACTGAACTACC
>NZ_JBEEWD010000006.1:0-333642 GCF_040140245.1 Proteus sp. fly-1013
GAAATCGGTAGACACAAGGGATTTAAAATCCCTCGGCTGTAAGGCTGTGCGGGTTCAAGTCCCGCCCTGGGCACCATCTCTTTTAGATTAAGAGTTTGGTGCAAAAAAAGTCCATTGTGAATGGCATTGGGAAGTAAGTAATAAGTCGTCCATACCAGTATTTTTCTTAGTAGTAAGAATTTACGGACGCACCACAGAATTTAGCCCAGGTGGTGAAATCGGTAGACACAAGGGATTTAAAATCCCTCGGCTGTAAGGCTGTGCGGGTTCAAGTCCCGCCCTGGGCACCATATAAATACGGACCTTAACTTAGGTCCGTTTTTTCTTCCACTAGCAACCAAGTTGGTGAGAGAAGCGTAAAAAACTAAAGTTAGCTTAGAAGTAAATGCTTTAAATTTATTTGTTATCTATCTTGTTTGATAAACGGATGTTAAGCGTAACAAGTAAATACAATTTAGCCCAGGTGGTGAAATCGGTAGACACAAGGGATTTAAAATCCCTCGGCTGTAAGGCTGTGCGGGTTCAAGTCCCGCCCTGGGCACCATATAAAGAAGCGGACCTCATTGAGGTCCGTTTTTTTTATCTATTTAATACTAGAATGGTATTAAAAACATGCTTCCAAAATATCGAGCACATCTTTAGTTGTTAGCTTTTTATAGCCTCTACCAATAATTGTGGTTGATTGTGCAATCTCAGGAAGCATCTCTCTTGTTGCACCTAAGTCTTCTAATGAAGTCACAATACCGCATTCTTTTGTGAAATGTTCCAGTGCATCAATACCTTCAAGCGCAATTTGATCTTGTGTTTTACCTTCAGTAGAAATTCCCCATACTTGAGTGGCAAAGCGTACAAATTTCTCGATACCAAATTTATAGATAAAACGATAATAAGGTAGAGAAATTGCAGCAAGTCCCATTCCATGAGCACAGTCTGTATAGGCTCCTAATTGATGCTCAATCATGTGAACTTGCCAATCTTGCGTTTTTGATAATCCTGTGAGGGTATTTAATGCAAGTGTTGCATTCCACATAAGATTACTTCTTGCTTCGTAATCACTTGGATTTTTAAGTGCAACACGTAAATTATCAATCGAAGATTTTAATAAACTTTCAATTAAATAATCCGTTGTGTTTGCACCTTGATCAGAAAAGTATTGCTCCATCAAATGAGACATCGTGTCAAAAACACCACTCACCATCTGATATTGAGAAACTGTAAAGGTATATTCTGGATTTAAAATTGAAAATTTAGGGAATATATTGGCAGGAAAAACACGCCCAATTTTATATTTAGTCTCTTCATGGGTAATGACTGAGCCACCATTCATTTCAGAGCCTGTGCCTACCATGGTAAGAATTGATGCGACAGGAACAATTTTATTTGTCACATCTTGATATTCAACCCAGTATTTTTGAAAAGGATCTTCATTTTCACAATAAGCAGAAACAGAGATGCCTTTTGCACAATCAATAACAGAGCCACCACCGACCGCTAATATTAAGCTGACATTATGTTCACGTACTAATTGAGCACCTTCCATCATTTTCGCATAGGTTGGATTGGGCATAACGCCAGATAACTCAACTACCTTTTTTCCTGCATGTTTAAGTATTGCCATGACTTCGTCATAAAGGCCATTAGATTTGATAGCGTTACGGCCATACATCAGCATGATGGTTTCGCCATAATGTGATAATTCATCATTTAATTTAGCAAGAGAGTTCTTACCAAAATGAATGGTGGTTGGATTATAGTAAGAGAAATCGAGTTGCATTTTGAGATCCTATTGCCAGATTAAAGATTATCTAATTGAAGTCGATTGTATTTTTTAATTTCAAATAAGATAGGAATGGATTATTTGTTGAGGAGAATGCTATCGCTTTCCCATTTAGAAATGAATGTCTGATCTTCTTAGTCTCTTGCCTATTTTTCCAAAAAACTAAAATGATGATTGTGAATAATATAAGTTAGATAAGAGAGAGAATAAGAGAGTTTATAACGGTTAAATACGATCTGTTTCTTTAAGCATCTTAATATCGGTTGCTGGTGGAGCCCCGAATAATCGGCTATATTCACGACTAAATTGAGAAGGGCTTTCATAACCAACTCGGAAAGTGGTTGTCATTGCTCCTAAATTTTCAGTTAACATCAATCGACGGGCTTCACTGAGTCGTAATTTTTTTTGGAATTGAAGCGGAGTCATTGATGTCATCGTTTTAAAATGAGTATAAAAAGCAGATTTACTCATTCCTGAACATGAAGCCAATTCATTGATGTTTAATGGTTTTATATAATTACTTTTTAGCCAATCAATGGCTTTAGCTATTTGATGACTATGGCTACCCGCAGTAACGATTTGATTCAAACGTTCACCTTGTTCTGTAACCAGTAGACGATAGAAAATTTCACGTTTGATCCCTGGAGCAAGGATTTTAATGCTATCAGGTTCATCAAGAAGAGTGAGCAAGCGAATAAATGCATTGACTAAAGGCTCTGATAATTCACCGATTGCAATGCCTTTTTGGGCATTTGAATCTGGATTAAATGTTAATTCACTATCAACGATGAGTTGGGATATTTCTTGCAGATCTAACTCCATAACTAGCCCTAAAAACGGTTTCTCGTTGCTGGCTTTCATAATATTTGCCATAACAGGGAGTTCTATTGAAGAAATTAAAAAATGGTTGGCATCGTAAATAAAGCTCTCTTCTCCTAAGATCACTCTTTTTTCACCTTGGGCAATTAAACAGATCCCCGATTTGTGAGTATGGCTGGTAATTGGTGTAGGAGAAGTCCAGTGTGTTAGCGTTAATCCCGGAATTTGAGTTTCAAATTGATTAGTATCGTGAGTCCATTTTTCAATCTGCATGGCGAGTTTTTGAGTTAATAACGCCATGTTTTCTAATTTATTCATATGGACTCCATACGGGATAAAGTGATTAATGTTGTGGTAATTGCAAAATTATAATGTATGAGATGAAGATTAGAAAATTATTTGATTTATCTTTAATAGGAATTTGGAAGGGAAAAACAAAAAATGAGGTAGGCTGTGCTTAATAAATCACAGCCTTATAAATTTATTATTTATTGGTTCTGTTTTTTTCTAACCATTTTTGCATTTGTTCTATTTCAGGACCTTGCGCATCAATAATAGCTTGAGCTAGTTTACGCATTTCAGGATCAGTACCATATTTCAACTCAATTTTAGCCATATCAATAGCGCCTAAATGGTGGGCAATCATGCCATCAGCAAAAGCAACATCTGCATTATCAGTGTTCATTCCTTTTGCCATATCAACATGCATTTTATTCATAGATTCATTGAGCTCTTTTTGCATAGGAGAGCTATTGTGTGATGCATCCATATTCATATGTGTATTGTTTGCCATTGCACCAAAAGAGATTGCGCTCATTAAAATAACAGCAGCAGGTAAAATCTTTTTCATAACAGTTTCCTTGGATTTATCGTGAAATTGTTATCACTCTAAAGATTCCCCCTAGGGGAAGGTCAATGTTGTTATTCAAAGTTTAATGTTCTTTACCTTTAATGACGTAATTACAGAATGGCTTTTTAACCTATTTTGTTTCAATTGGTTATATACCAATATCTAATTTTATACCTCTTTGTATGCTCGGAATTTCTTTATAAAAAAAGAAAAGTAATGATAACTATTCCCATTAAATCTATTTTGCTATAAAGTTGTATTAACAATGCAACTTTAAGGTGACTATATGGATAATCAAACTACAACGCAATCTATGTCTCAAGGATCGTCAAAAGCAGGGCATACCTTCTTAGCGAGTTTAGGGAAAACACGTTTAAGACCGGGCGGCGTAGAGGCATCTGATTGGTTAATTAATAATGCACAGTTTACATCCTCAAGCCATGTTCTTGAGATTGCTTGCAATATGGCGACAACATCAATCGAGATTGCCAAGAAATACGGTTGTCATATTATTGCTATCGATATGGATGATAATGCTTTGTCTCATGCACAAAAAAATGTTGATAATGCGCAGTTATCACATTTGATCCAATTAACAAAAGCAAATGCATTATCTTTACCTTTTCCTGATAATACTTTTGATATTGTTATAAATGAAGCAATGTTGACAATGTATGCAGATAAAGCCAAAGCAAAGTTAGTAAAAGAGTATTACCGTGTTTTAAAACCCGGTGGTTTGTTATTAACTCACGATATTATGAAAAAAAATGATGATGTTAATAGAGATAAATTAATCGGTGTAGTGAAATCAAATGTAGCACCCATGTTTAAGCAAGAGTGGCATGACTTATTTATTAATATTGGTTTTTCAGAAGTAAAAATAAAATCGGGTAACATGAGTTTAATGTCACCTGTTGGTTTAATTCGTGATGAAGGCTTATTTGGAACCGCAAAGATAATTAAGAATGGATTGGTAAATAAGCAAAATAGACCACGATTCTTATCAATGTTCCGTTTTTTTAGAGAGAATCGACATGTGTTAAATTATATTGCATGTTGCTCTAAAAAATAATTTAATCAAGAAAAATTTATGTATTATTTAATGGCACCTAAGTAGAACTAGGTGCTTATTTTTTTATAAATAAGAATAAATAGAACTGTATACCACCGTAATAAAATGTAAAAAATAAAAAGAATCGTAATCCAGATTGAACCTGATTTATTTTAACTATATATATTAAAAAGAAATATTAAAACAGATGTGATTTATATGTGGGGTTTAATATGAAACAGATACTTATTATTGCAGGAGGGATATTATCGCTAACTATTATGCTGGCTATTCTTGCCGCTATTTTAATAGTGTCTGTCGTTAAAGATAATACTGCTGAGTTTTGGAATGAAAGTCGCGAAGTGATTGAAAGTTCGTCATCAACAGTACGTGAAACCCTTTCTAGCGTAGGAGCAAAACGCGATACGCTTATGGCTATTTATCAATCTAAAGATAACAATGGAAGTTGTCAGCAGTTAGCTGAAAAGCTAAATAATGTTGAAAAAGCACTTTCTAATGGAAATTTAATATTACCACGACCTGCAAAAGAACAAATTTCAACTATTAAAAATGCTTTTGATGGTTCAACATCACCCACGAAAAACATTGCTTGCGAGCAGGCACTTCAAGTTATTAATGACTTGAGTCAGTAATCTTAAGATTCTTTCTATTTTCATTTATCTTTTGTCCAACAGTAAGATTATTTCCAGCTATTAAATTAATATCTCTTAACTTAATTCAATGAATCTACAATATATTTCTCTTGAAAAGAGTATATTCTTATTCTTCAACATAAAGTAGTGATAGGTCATTTATATCTACAATCTCTCTATTGGAAGATTATGTTAACGTTAAAAAGAAGTTGCCAAGGGGATTTAAAATCGCGATATGAATATGCTAAAATTGATAGCTGATTCGCTTTAGCAATGAAGTTTAGTGATAATTTGGTTTATTTTTTGTTTCTAATGAAATGCATTTTTATCTTTATGCCATTTTTTACTTTCAATCTAATAAATCTATTTTTATCACAAGTGAGAAAAGCAAATCAGACAAAAGCTTCTATAAAAAAGCATGGCATATATATCAATATAATTTAAGAAAACATCAATTAATTATGAATATCGCAGCATCAAACGTAAATGAAGTTAGCCGTCAAACTGCATGGATCAGAGTAATAATATTATCATTCGCGGCTTTCGTTTTTAATACAACAGAATTTGTTCCTGTTGCACTGTTAAGTGATATTTCTGAAAGCTTCGGTATGATCCCTGCTCAAACAGGTTTAATGATCACAATATATGCTTGGGTTGTGGCTTTAATGTCTTTGCCTTTAATGATAATGACAAGCAAAGTTGAGCGACGTAAGTTACTTATTATTTTATTTATTATCTTTATTTTAAGTCATATTTTATCTGGCGTAGCATGGGATTTTAAATCACTGATAGCAGGTCGTATTGGCGTTGCTTTCTCTCATGCAGTGTTTTGGTCGATTACCGCATCACTGGCTATTAGAGTGGCACCTCCTGGTAAACGAGCTCAGGCATTAGGATTATTAGCAACAGGAACTGCATTAGCTACGGTTCTTGGCTTACCTATTGGGCGTGTCGTTGGACAATGGTTAGGATGGCGTGCAACCTTTATGGGAATTGGTGTTTTAGCTTTAATTACCATGTTTGCATTAATGCGTTATTTACCTTTATTACCGAGTGAGCATTCGGGATCATTAAAAAGTGTGCCTGTGTTATTAAAACGTGGCCCATTAATGGGGATTTTTCTGTTAACCGTCATCGCGGTTACTGCACATTTTACTGCTTATAGTTATATAGAGCCTTTTGTTATTGATATTGCAAAATTAGATCAAAACTTTGCTACGTTAGTTTTACTTATTTTTGGTGGTGCTGGCATTATTGGTAGTGTGTTATTTAGTCGTTACAGTGCCAAGATGCCAACATCATTTTTATTCTTTGCACTAATTTTACTTACTGCTTGCTTAAGTTTATTAATGATAAGTAGCCAAAATTTAACGACATTCATTGTGTTGATTATATTTTGGGGAATTGGCTTTATGTGTATCGGCCTTGGTATGCAAGTTAAAGTGATTGATTTAGCTCCCGATGCAACAGATATTGCGATGTCTATTTACTCCGGTATTTTTAATATCGGTATTGGCGCAGGAGCATTGATTGGTAATCAAGTTATCTTACATGCTGGCATGACAAACCTTGGCTATGCAGGAACAATATTAAGTGTTATCGCAGTTATTTGGTGTGGTTTTATCTTTAATCGCTATCGTGTTTCGATGGGTGGAGAGCCGCGTCAAAAGAATCAACTTCATCAACACTAAATAAGTATTTCCACGATATAAAGGCATCTATTCAATATGAAAGATGCCTTTTTTATTTGTTGTGGTGAATATCCTTAATCTCGCTTGTGATAGAATTCACAAAATTGACTTTGTATAGGATTAAGGCGAAAAAATGAATGGATTAACTTACCTAATGTTGGCAATTATATCTGAAGTGATTGCGACAACAATGCTAAAAGCTTCTGATGGTTTTAGCCGATTATATCCATCTATTGTGGTCGTCATTGGTTACTGTTTTTCTTTTTGGGCACTTTCTCAAGTGGTAAGAGTTATGCCATTAGGTATTGCTTATGCAATATGGAGTGGATTAGGGATAGTTTTAGTTTCTGTTGCGGCTGTATTTCTCTATCAACAAAAACTTGATTTACCTGCCATTATTGGTATGGCTTTAATTATTGCTGGTGTTTTAGTTATAAATCTACTTTCAAAAAGTGCTTCACACTAATAGGAATAACTGGAAGAAATTAGGGTGTCTTTGATGCAAAAGAAATTTAAAACAGCTTGTTATCTATTTATGTTAACTAGCTTTGCTTTTATTGCAGGATGCAGTAATTCAGCGCAGACACAATATTCATCTACACAAGTGGTTAGTAAAAGTCGAATAATACCGACAACCAGTCTTGATATTCCCTTAGATGAATCAGCCAAGGCAACCTGTGTCTTTTCAGGTGGTGTGCCTTCTTTAAACTATGAATTACATGGTGGTCAGACACCAGTGTGTCAATTTGCTAATGGCAAGCGTTGTAGTGAACAAGCTTTAATTGAAGGGGCTTGTATTCCAGGTTAAAGCTTATTGTTGGTTGAATATTTAATCACCAAATTTTTATTATAAAAATAGCCCTTAGTTTATCGCTAAGGGCTATTTTCTTTTTTATTCTTTTGTTTTAAAAGAACTTGTTATTTGGCTCATTAATACTAATAAACCTACAACAAAATAAGCAGAGAAAATAATAAGCATCCATTGTGGCATTTCTAAAGTTAAAAATTGCCATTGGCTGACAGAGCAATCACCAGTTGCTTGGAATACAGCAGGGAACCAATCTTGCAGAGCAAACCAAGAGGGTAAAGTGACAAAAAAGTCACAGGTTGCAAAAGGGGATGGATTCAGAATAAGTTGTGTATGTTCCCAAGAGAGTTCTATTCCTCGGTATGCGGAATAAATCCATAAGAAACCACCCGCCATACGCATAAGCGCCATTTTAGGTGCGGTAGCCCCAATCAATGCAGCAACTAATATACCCAATACTGCGATGCGTTGATAAACACACATTACACAAGGCATTAATTCCATTCCGTACTGAAAATACAATGCAGCACCTTCAAGACCTATTGCTGTTAATGCAAGCAATAGCCATGAAAAACGGCTTTGTGACCAGTGACGAAGAGAAGTCAGCATAATAATATCCATTTAAATATTAAATAAAATAAGTGTATATTCTGCCCAAAAATTAAGCTCAAAAAAAGTTAAAATCCGTTATTTCACAAATATTTACATTCAAGCTTCATTTGAAGAAGAAAATAGGACTTTTATCAAATAAAAGTCCTATTAATGTGGTGTAACTGTGGATCTATTGTTATGGAATAGCAACTAAACCAATTTCATAGAACCAATGTGTTGCAGGAACAAGCCAAAATTCAACAGCCACTAAACCAAGTAATGTCATTACAATCGTGTATGGCAGTGCCATTATCACCATTCGACCATATGATAAACGGATGAGTGGTGATAGTGCCGATGTTAATAAGAACAGGAATGCCGCTTGACCATTTGGAGTCGCAACAGAAGGTAAGTTTGTACCTGTATTAATAGCAACACCAATATGCTCATATTGTGATTGGCTAATTAATCCGTCTTGCAATGCGGTTAACGCTTCACTGATATAAACCGTACCCACAAACACATTATCTGAAATAGCAGATAGTAAACCATTAAAGAGATAAAAAAGAGACAGTTGTGAGGATTCTGAAGCTTGAAGAACAAACTGAATAATAGGGCCAAATAACTGTTGGTCAATAATAACGGCAACGATAGAAAAGAATACGGTCAATAACGCAGTGAAAGGTAAAGCTTCTTCAAATGCTTTACCAAGAGCATGTTCTTCTGTGATCCCACAAAATGCAGTGGCAAGAATAATAACAGATAACCCGATAATACCGACTTCTGCTAAATGGAGCGCTAAAGCAACAATCAACCAAATACCAATTAATGCTTGGATCATCAGTTGAGCTTTTTCTTGAGAAGTACGTTTTTCACTGTTTTTCTTGTCGTATTCAGTGAGAACTTTACGAACTAAATCAGGTAATTCGGCACCATAACCAAAGAGCTTAAAGCGTTCTACAAAGTAGCACACTGCAAGGCCCGCGAAGAAAACAGGAATAGTGACTGGTGACATTCTGATAAAAAAGGTCACAAAATCCCATTCTAAATGTTTTGCAATAATCAGGTTTTGTGGTTCACCCACCATGGTCATTACGCCACCTAACGCAGTACCGACACCAGCATGCATCATTAAGCTACGTAAAAAGGCACGGAATTGTTCTAAAGTTTGTTTTTTCTCTGCGGTATCAATAAATCCATCATTACTTAATTCTGCACCTGATTGATTAGAGGCAAAATTATGATAAATAGAGTAGAAACCGAGAGAGACACTGATTACAACTGCGATTACGGTTAAAGCATCTAAAAAGGCAGATAAAAATGCACTTGCGAAGCAAAAGGCAATAGATAACATTCGTTTAGAACGAATGGATAACAGCAGTTTAGTAAAAGCAAACAGTAATAATTGCTTCATAAAATAGATACCTGCAACCATAAAGACAAGAAGTAAAATCACTTCAAGGTTGTTGGCAATTTCATGACCAATCTGTTTTGGGCTAGTCATACCAATGATGACGGCCTCAATAGCAAGTAATCCTCCGGGTTGTAACGGGTAACACTTTAGCGCCATAGCCAGCGTAAAAATAAATTCTACAACTAATAGCCAGCCGGCGACAAAAGGGTCAACAAAGAAAAAAATCAGTGGGTTGATAATTAAAAAAGTAAGAATAGCAAGCTTATACCAATCTGGGGAATTCCCCATAAAGTTCTTTAGTAGTGCTTGTCTTATACTCATATCCATTAGGTTTCTCATCCTCCAAATAGAGATTTTAAGCGCAATGATGCGCAATTTAACCATAGTACGCGCTAATCGCTGTGAAATTAAGCGCCTTAGTAATAATAAATTGATAAAACTACATCAAGTTTTATGATGCCATTCACTATTTAATGATGGTTGAGCTATATCAAAATTATGCATTCTGATATTATCTTTTCCATTATTAGCAGAAAAATCGCTTCGGAAGAAATAAAAATATGGTTATTAAGGCTCAAAGCCCCGCAGGTTTTGCGGAAGAGTATATTGTTGAAAGCATCTGGAATAATCGTTTTCCTCCTGGATCTATTCTTCCAGCGGAACGTGAGCTCTCTGAATTAATCGGTGTCACAAGAACCACATTAAGAGAAGTGTTACAACGTCTAGCTCGTGATGGTTGGCTGACTATTCAACACGGAAAGCCAACGAAGGTAAACAATTTCTGGGAAACATCGGGCCTTAATATCCTTGAAACAGTTGCTCGTCTTGATCATGATCGAGTACCACAGTTAATAGATAATTTATTGGCGGTTAGAACCAATATCTCAGCTATTTTTATACGTACAGCATTTAGAAATAGTCCTGAAAAATGTATTGAAGTTTTAAACCATGAGCTTACTACTGAAAATAGTGCTGATGAGTTTAGTGAACTGGACTACAATATTTTCCGTGGATTGGCGTTTGCGTCAGGTAATCCAATTTATGGTCTTATCTTAAATGGCTTAAAAGGGCTTTATACGCGCGTAGGCCGTTATTATTTCTCAAATATTCAAGCCAAAGAACTCGCGTTAGCATTCTATAAAAAACTGGCTGCATTATGTGAGCAAAAAGATGTCGAGCATGTCATGGACTGCGTCCGTCAATATGGTAAAGACAGTGGTATTATCTGGCAAAGTTTACAGTCACCACTACCTAGTGATCTAGAAGAAGTAAAACGCTAATTACGTTTACTGCTTTATCACAATAGAAAAAAACCAGTATTCATATAATTTGTGATACTGGTTTTTTTATACTTTTAAAAAGCTAAAAAGTGTCATTTTTTAGGCAATGCTTTAAATTGGTTATTTTTAGTAAAAAGAGCAACCAAAGTGAGTTAATTAAAGAATTATCATCTTAATTGGTGTGTATTTTTGGATTTTAATAAAGCCTCAATTTCCTTTTCTTACGCCTTAAACTCTCTTCAATTTTAAATAATTTACTAATCAATATTATTATAATTTATGGTTAAAATTATATCTCGTTGATTTTATGCGTTAATTTAATAATTATTTTTGAAAATCACTTGTTGAATAGCAATCAAATGTGACTCAACTCTAAAATTTGCTTTTTTATTAGTCTAGATGATTATTCTATATTGGCTTTTTGTGTATGGAATATTATTCTTATGTTATATCAATGTAAATTATTGGAGTCTTGCCATGAAAGTGATCATCTTAGGTGGCGGCGTTATTGGTGTAACAAGTGCGTGGTATCTTGTACAACAAGGCCATGAAGTCATTGTTGTTGATAGACAAAGCAGTGCAGCAGAAGAGACTAGCGCTGGTAATGCAGGTCAAATATCTCCGGGATATGCAACGCCTTGGGGAGCGCCGGGTATTCCATTAAAAGCCGTTAAATGGATGTTCCAAAAGCATGCACCCTTAGCGATTAAACCTGATGGCTCACTTTTCCAGTTACGTTGGATGTGGCAAATGTTACGTAATTGTGATGCTTCACATTACACCATGAATAAAAGCCGTATGGTGCGTATTGCTGAATATAGCCGTGATTGCATTCGTCAGTTGCGCCAAGATACCGGTATTGAATATGAAGGGCGTCAAGGTGGAACTCTGCAACTTTTTCGCGATCAAAAGCAATTTGATAATGCAGCCAATGATATTGCTGTCTTAAAGCAAGAGGGCGTTGCTTATGAATTGTTAACTGCGGAACAATTAAAATTAGCAGAGCCAGCGCTTGAGCATGTTAGCCACAAATTAACGGGTGGCTTACGTTTACCGAATGATGAAACGGGCGATTGCCAAACTTTTACGAAAAAACTCGCTAAAATGGCTGAAGATGCGGGTGTTACGTTCCTATTTAACAAAGAAATCAAACATTTATTATTTGATGGTGATAAAGTAGCGGGCGTTCAATGCCATGATGGATTATTAACAGCCGATCACTATGTTGTTGCCATGGGCTCTTACTCAACAGAGTTTTTGAAAAACAAAGTCGCTATTCCGGTTTATCCTCTTAAAGGTTATTCACTTACGATGCCGATTATTGATGCTTCAAGAGCACCAATGTCCACGATTTTAGATGAAACTTATAAAATTGCGGTAACGCGTTTTGATGAGCGAATTCGTGTCGGCGGAATGGCAGAAGTTGTTGGTTTTAATCTGGATATTTTAAAATCGCGCTGTGAAACATTAAAAATGGTTGTACAAGATCTCTATCAAGGTGGTGGTGATATTGAGAAAGCCACATTTTGGACGGGTTTAAGACCTATGACACCTGATGGTACACCTATTGTAGGGCCTACGGCTTATCGCAATTTATCATTAAATACAGGGCATGGCACATTAGGTTGGACAATGGCTTGTGGCTCTGGGCAACTATTAGCTGATTTAATTTCAGGAAATAAACCTGCTATTGCTGCCGATGATTTATCTGTGTTTCGCTATATCGATGGCTTTAATACTAAATTGCTCTTACCGGGGCAGAAACTTGATGCAGCTTATTAATTGAGGAAGATCCATGTCCAGACCCACAAAAGTAACCATTAACCTCGATGCATTAAGCCATAATCTGTCTGTTATTAAAGAGAGAGTCAAAGGCAGTAAAGTGTGGTCTGTTGTGAAAGCAGATGCTTATGGACATGGATTATCCTGTGTTTGGCCAGCATTGAGTCATACTGATGGCTTTGCATTAATTGAGTTAGACAAAGCTGTTATGTTAAGAGAGCAGGGATGGGTAGGGCCTATCCTTTTGCTGGAAGGTTTTTTTAAGCCAGATGATGTTTATTTATTAGAACGTTATTCCCTAACGACAGCGATTCATTCTGATTGGCAATTTGACGCTATAGAAAATGCAAAACTAGAAAGGCCCATTAATATCTATCTTAAGCTTAATAGTGGAATGAATCGTCTGGGCTACCGACCAGACGCTTATAAGCAAGCAATTGCTCGTGCAAAAAGTATCAAAAATATTGGTTCTATTATTCAAATGTCGCATTTTGCTAATGCAGATACGGGATTGAATATGGATGCACAAAAAAATGTTATTAATCAAGCTATGGTAAACGAATTACCTCGATGTTTGGCAAATTCAGCCGCAACACTGTTTGAGCCTGAAACTTATCAAGATTGGGTGCGTCCGGGTATTATTTTATATGGTGTTTCGCCTTCAGGTGTTTGGCAAGATATTGCCGATTTCGATTTACAACCCGTAATGACATTTAATAGTGAGATATTAGCTATTCAACAAGTCAAGAAAGGCGAGCAAATAGGCTATGGTAGCCGATATACTGCTGAGCGTGATATGCAGATCGGTGTTGTTGCTTGTGGTTATGCTGATGGCTATCCAAGACATGCGCCAGACGGTACGCCAGTGATTGTTAATGGACATAAAACACAGTTGGTCGGGCGTATTTCTATGGATATGCTAACCGTTGATGTCACGGATTTTCCCGATGTAAGTTACGGTAGTCCGGTTGAATTATGGGGAGAGCAACTCCCTGTTGATGATGTAGCAACAGCATGTGGCACTATTGGTTATGAATTACTGTGTGCAATTGCACCAAGAGTGACTGTTGAAGTAATGATAAATCTACCTAATTCCACTTTTTCTGATCTAAATGAAAGTTGTTGATAATCACTAAACTAGAATAAGCTTAAATTTATTTTGATTTGGTGATCCTATGAGTAACGGCATTGCATTGCGTGTGAAAGGAAAGGTTCAAGGCGTTGGGTTTCGCCCATTTGTTTGGCAACTAGCTCATCGTTTTGGTTTATTAGGGCAAGTAAGCAATGATAGTTTAGGTGTATTGGTGCATTTAACCCCTTCACCTAAAAATGCGCTCTTGATCGAAGCATTAAAAGCAGAATGTCCACCACTAGCACGCATTGAACGAATAGAAGAATCACCCTATCAATGGGAACAGCTACCCACAGACTTTATTATTGTAAAAAGTGGTGGTGGCGAAATGGATACACAAGTTGTCCCTGATGCAACAACTTGCCAAGCTTGTGTTAATGAATTATTTGATCCTCAAAATCGTCGTTATCATTATCCTTTTATCAACTGCACACATTGCGGTCCTCGTTTTACTATCATAAAAAAAATGCCTTATGATAGGCCTTTTACTTCAATGTCTGAGTTTCCATTCTGCCCTGAATGTAAACATGAATATGAAGATCCCGCAGATAGACGGTTTCATGCTCAGCCTAATGCATGTCCTGTCTGTGGGCCTCATATCTGGCTTGCAGATAATCAGGGTAAAGAGTTAGCAATAAAAGAGCTTGCATTAACTCAAGCTTGTGATGCGTTACTTGCTGGAAAGATTGTTGCAGTTAAAGGTATTGGTGGTTTTCATTTAGTATGTGATGCACGCAATAATGAGAGTGTTGCATTATTACGAGAACGAAAATACCGACCTGCGAAGCCACTCGCAGTGATGATCACAGGAATTGATCAAATTAAAGTAGATAAGCAAGATCCTGATTTTCTTCCAACCGCTATCCAAACGTTGCAGAGTACTGCCGCTCCAATTGTATTAGTCTCCAAAACAGTTGCACCTAAACTTGCGGAGCTTATTGCACCAGGATTAACTGAAATTGGTGTTATGTTGCCAGCCAATCCATTGCAACATCTATTAGCGCGTGGCACAAATATTCCACTTGTTATGACATCAGGTAATGCATCAGGTCATACGCCGGCATTAAGTAACGAAGATGCCTTCATACAACTGAAAGATATTGCAGATTTATTCTTAATGCACAATAGAGAGATCATACAAAGAGCTGATGACTCACTTGTTCGCATTGAAGGTAAACAGAGTGTGATGATCAGACGCTCTCGTGGTTATGTCCCAGATGCAATTTCATTACCTGAAGATTTTGGAGCACAACCCTCAGTACTCGCGATGGGAGGCGATCTCAAAAATGTATTTTGCCTATTACGCCAACATCAAGCCATTATGGGGCCTCATTTAGGGGATCTTGATGATTTAAGTGTGCGACAGCAGTTGGTAAAATCGTTGGCTCTCTTTCAGCAAATTTATCGTTTTACACCTAAAGCGATTGCGATAGATGCACATCCTAACTACATTAGCCATCAATTGGGTAAGCAGTTTGCTCAAGAGCAAAATATTCCTGTTATTGAAGTCTCTCATCACCATGCACATATTGTTTCCTGCCTTGCTGAACATGGTCATACACACCAACAAGGTGCTGTCATTGGTATTGCGCTTGATGGATTGGGTTTTGGGCAAGATGGCACGCTATGGGGAGGGGAGTGTCTGCTGGTGGACTATCAAAAATCAGAGCGGATTGGTGGGCTTCCGGCTGTTGCGATGCCCGGAGGTAATCTTGCCTCGATTCAACCTTGGCGAAACTGGTTCGCACATTTAGCTACTTTTTCTAAAGATTGGCAAGGTAGTGTTATCGCCCAAATGGTGCCTAGCAATGATTTGCAGATATTAAGTAAGGCGGTAGAGCGTGGTTTAAATTCACCTAAAGCCTCTTCTTGTGGACGTTTTTTTGATGCGGTTTCAGCATCATTAGGATTAGCCCCTAAAGAGATAAGTTGGGAAGGTGAAGCGGCTTGTTATCTACAAACAGCAGCATTAGCGTGCCATCAAGAAAAACAGGCAGAAATCATTAAGCAATATGGGCATTTAATGCCGGTAAAAAACAGTGTGCTTGATTTGTCGGTTTTTTGGTCGCAGTGGGAAAGTGTAGCGCTGAATGTCAGTGAAAAAGCATGGTTATTTCATTATCTATTAGCTGAAGGTTTAGGCGATATTGCATTGCAATATGCAGATAAATATCAGATTGACACCATTGTACTTACGGGGGGTGTATTAAATAATACATTACTCAAACATATGTTTAAGAAAAAATTAAACAATAAAAAAGTACTCGCCCCTATGATGTTACCAGCCGGAGACGGTGGTATTGCATTAGGGCAAGCACTGATTGCTACACATTTAATGCAAAACTAAAATGATTATAGGTAAAATAATACCAGTTTTAGTTATTTGTGACTGAAATAGGTTTTTGGTTGCTACTTTATTAATGACAATATGGAAAATCATCGTGAGTAATAAGAAGATTATCATTTCTTTAGCCGTTATCGCAGGGCTTAGCACACCAGCAGCATTTGCTGGCGAATGGTCAATAGGTGGTTCAGTTTTAGCGCAAGTTACTCCTTATAAAGGGGCTAAATCAAAAGATTATTTATTACCAGTACCACAAGTTAACTACCAGTCAGAAAACTTCTATTTCGCAACGTTAGCTGCGGGATATTACCTGTGGAATACACCTAAAGATCAACTTTCTGTCGATTTGCACTATTATCCTCAGGCTTATAAACCAAGTGATAGTGACGATGAGCAAATGAAGAAACTGAATCGTCGTCGTGACACCATGATGGGTGGCTTTACTTATAAACACCACGAATCATGGGGTAGTTTAAGAGCAATCGTATCGGGTGATCTGCTAGGCAAAAGTAACGGTATTATCGCTGACGCGGCTTATTTATATCCTTTCGAATTCGGTAACTGGTCTTTACAGCCGGGTGCAGGTGTTGTTTGGGAAAACAAAAAGCAAAACCGTTATGCTTATGGAATTACTCATGCAGAATCACAACGCAGTGGTTTAGCAGAATATACGCCAAATGATAGCTGGAGACCTTATGTTGAACTCTCTGCTAACTATAAATTTGCCGAAAAATGGAATTTCTTTGCAATGGGACGTGTTGACCATTTACCAAGTGAAGTGAAAGACAGCCCAATGGTGAATAAATCTGTTACTGCGATTGTGTGGACAGGTGTGACTTACACATTCTAATTAGCAAAAATCTGACTAAAATTTAGTGAGAACAGTGGTGATAAAAAAAGCTTCGATTCAAATTCGAAGCTTTTTTATTGTGTAAGATGCGAGTAAGGCTTTATTTTTCAGCAATATTCTTACGAACGCGGACTACCAAAGATAAACGGCCGGGATGAACGTTATCTGGTTTTAATGGCTGGTGGATACGAGCAGTTTCTACACAAGCCATCTTACGATAGCCACCTGCACTCATATCTTTCATTGAGCTTGCAAGCTCTGCACCCGGATTCCAACACACGACATCACTATGATGGTAATGGTGAACTTCAATTGTTCGATCCCAACCATCATCATGAATAAGATTAAAATCGTCAGGCTCTGTATAAAGCCTGTCAGTGCGCCCATCAAAGCGTAATGAGGTTTCATCAGTGTAAACCTCTTTATCTGCCACGGTGTCAATGTAGTGGCCTCCTAGGCCGGTTACAGAGACATTATCGATATCACTCACATTAAAATAAGAGTGAAGGGCAGCTGTTGCTTCATAATCACCGTAAGATTCTAATTCAACCTCACAGGTTGCTCCTAATTTAAAACGAGCAATAACAGTAAAGGGATGAGGCCAATATTTTTGCGTTTGTTGACTCTCTTTTAATGTCATGGTGATGAGAACACCGTCATCTTGTTCTGTATGGGCACTAAATTCCCAAGGAAGAATACGTGCAAATCCATGACTTGGTGTACCAGCTGAAGCAAACCAAGGCCAGCAAATAGGAATACCGCCACGAATGGCAACACCCGGCGTGAAAAGAGAGGCTTCGCTTACCCAAAATACAGGATGCTCTTGTGCGGGCTGCCAAGCGATTAAATGTGCGCCTTGAAGGCTGATAGCTGCGCGTACTTTAGGATGTGAAATAACAAGGATAGGGAGTTCGCCTAATTGCCGACGACTTAAGTAAGGTGATATTTGTTCAATAATCGGCAAAGAAAAAATTTTCTCATTCATTATCTTATGACCTTATGTCACTGACTATTTCAATACAATAAACTGACTGGCTAGAAAATAAAAGAGCCACCGAAAAGGTGGCTCTAAAAGAAATCGTGACTTTCTAAACTCTAATTATTTAGAGATATGAGAAATCAGATCCAGAACTTTGTTTGAATAACCAACTTCGTTATCGTACCAAGCAACTAATTTAACAAAGTTGTCGTTCAGAGCGATACCTGCTTTAGCATCAAATACTGAAGTCAGAACTTCACCGTTGAAGTCAGTTGAAACAACTGCATCTTCAGTGTAACCCAGAACGCCTTTCAGTTCGCCTTCAGCTGCTGCTTTGATAGCGTCACAGATTTGAGCGTAAGTTGCTGGTTTTTCCAGACGTGCAGTCAGGTCAACAACAGAAACGTTAGGAGTAGGAACACGGAAAGACATACCAGTCAGTTTGCCGTTCAGTTCAGGGATAACTTTACCTACAGCTTTAGCAGCACCAGTTGATGATGGGATGATGTTTTGAGAAGCACCACGACCACCACGCCAGTCTTTTGCAGATGGACCATCAACAGTACGTTGAGTTGCAGTTGTTGCGTGAACAGTAGTCATCAGACCTTCAACGATACCGAAGTTGTCGTTGATAACTTTAGCTAAAGGCGCTAAGCAGTTAGTAGTACAAGATGCGTTAGAAACGATATCTTGGCCTGCGTATGATTTATGGTTTACGCCCATTACGAACATTGGAGTGCTGTCTTTTGAAGGACCAGTCAGAACAACTTTTTTCGCGCCAGCTTGGATGTGTTTACGAGCAGTTTCGTCAGTTAAGAACAGACCAGTTGCTTCTGCAACAACGTCAGCACCGACTTCGTTCCATTTCAGATTTGCTGGATCTCTTTCTGAAGTTACGCGGATGGTTTTACCATTAACAACGAGGTGGCCATCTTTTACTTCAACAGTACCGTTGAAACGGCCATGAGTTGAATCGTATTTCAGCATGTATGCCATGTAGTCTGCGTCTAACAGATCGTTAATACCTACGATTTCGATATCTGAACGTTCTTGAGCAGCACGGAAAACGATGCGGCCGATACGACCAAAACCATTAATACCTACTTTGATAGTCATATGTATTCCACCAGCTTTAATTTAGTGAATTAAAAAGTTGCTTCTAAAGTTACCAAAACCGCGCCAATCGTCAAGCGGAATCGTGTCAATAATTGCAAAAAATCAATTAAAAAAACACTTTTCGCTTAAGGATTGGTCGTTTTAGCCAAATGTTACGCTGTGTATTATCGGGATCAACGCCGATAAATGAAGTTACCTTTGCTCCGTTATGTGAAATTCATCACATTTCAAAAACTAAAGATTACTCTTGATGATTTTAGACTATATTTTTCAGATTTGTTGTTAAATCTTTGTTATTATTCACTGTTGTTTTAAAAAGCATTTTTCTGGGCAAGAGGTCGATATGGCAGATAATGAAAAGAAAGTGAATATTTCAAGTAATAACAATCACCTTGATTTATCAACACTCAACGAAATGCAACGTTATGTGACGCAACAGCAAGGTACAGAACCTCCGTTTAGTGGTAAATTATTACACAATCGTCAAACAGGGATTTATCACTGTTTATGTTGTTCTGCTCCTTTGTTTTATTCAGAGACAAAATTTGATGCAGGATGTGGTTGGCCTAGCTTTTATCAACCCGTTAGTGATAATGCAATTCGCTATATTGATGATTTTTCTCACAATATGAAAAGAACTGAAATACGTTGCCAGCAATGTGATGCACATTTAGGTCATGTTTTTAATGATGGTCCTGCCCCAACAGGGGAGCGTTATTGTGTTAATTCAGCATCTCTTTCGTTTACGAATAGTGAAACAGGCGAAAAACAAGTCGGTTAATCCAGTTAAATTAACAAAATAATAACAATGGAAAAAACGATTCAGCCATTTCAAATGATTATTTAGCTTATGGAGCAATCAATGGAAGTTAATGAACTTATTTCTATGGTAACCCCTGAAATTTATCAACGTATTTCAACCGCAGTTGAACTAGGTAAATGGCCTGATGGCGTTGCATTGACCGATGAGCAAAAAGAACATTGCATGCAGATTGTTTTATTATGGCAGGCGAAAAATAACCATACACCTGAGCATATGACAGTGGGAACTAATGGGCAAATTACCATGAAGAGCAAACAAGAATTAAAAGCTCAGTTTCAATCTGAACGTTTAGCAACACTAACACCAATGGATGATGACTAAAACGTATGTTGAATGGATAGAATAGAAATAAAAAAGGGGCATTTATTAACCGAACTGGTTAAATATAGCCCCTTTTTTATTTTATGAAGATGAAGAAAATAACGAACCTATTGATTGTTACGATTAAGCCAATGTGCTGAATCAATTAATACCGCACCTTTTGCCTGCATCTCTTCTAGTGCTTTTTCGCTATCATCATCTTGAATATTTACACCACGACAACCGTCTGTAATGACAGTCACTTGATAACCTAACTGTAAAGCATCCAGTACCGTATATTTAACGCAGTAATCCGTAGCAATTCCTAAAATATAAAGATGTTTTATATTCAGTGTCTGCAAAAGAGTGTGCAAGCCCGTCTGATATTCATGGTCGTTATCAAAAAAAGCACTATAACTATCAATAAGACGATTTTGCCCTTTGTAAATAATATGATTAATCAGAGCTTGGTTTAATTCAGGGTGAAATGCAGCACCATAAGAATTTTGTACACAATGCACAGGCCACCAAACTTGTGGTAATCCATTAAGCGTTCCAATTTCCCCTACAACCGTGCCTGAATTTTCAGCAAAGCTAAGATGATCGGCAGGGTGCCAATCTAAACTAGCAATAATGGGATTTTTAGATTGCTTAAAATCAGAAATAAGTTGGTTGGCTGTTTGTATCACTATATCGCTTTCATTAACAGCTAATGCACCACCAGTACAAAAATCGTTTTGTATATCAACCAATAACAGTGCGGAATTTTTCACCAAATTTACCTTTAGATTAAACTTAGTCGTTATCGTCTAATGTCATTTCACCACGAAGGTTTTGTTGCATTAGTCGGCAGATCTCAGTGTAATTATATTGTTGGCTAAGGAGATAATGCAGTTTAGTTAATGTTGCTTCAAATGTCATATCAAAGCCACTGATCACACCCACTTCCGCTAGTGCTTGACCTGTTGCATAACCTTCCATATTCACTCGACCAGAAATACATTGTGTAAGGTTGATAACAACAATACCGCGTTCTGTTGCTTCACGCAGGGTTGAAAGTAGAGCAGGATGCGAGGGCGCATTACCAACACCATAAGAGCGTAATATTAAGGCTTTTACAGGTTGCATCAGGATATTTTTAACAACTTCATCTGAAAGACCCGGGTAAATGGTGACAACACCAATCGGCTGAGGCGTAATATTATGCGCAGTAAATTCCCCATTTCCTTTTGGAAATGAATTAATTTTAAATTGTTTAATATTAATACCTGCTTCTAACAGTGGGGCGCTATTTGGTGATGCAAAGGCATTAAAACCATCAGCATGCGCTTTTACTGTGCGGTTTCCACGATATAGCGTGTTATTAAAAAATAGTGCCACTTCATTAATTGGATGATGTGCGGCGAGGTAAAGCGCATTTAATAGGTTTGTTTGCCCGTCAGAACGTAAGGCTTCTAAAGGAATTTGAGAGCCAGTAACGATAATCGGTTTGCTAAGATTCTCAAACATAAAAGAGAGTGCTGATGCGGTAAATGCCATGGTATCTGTACCATGAAGAATAACGAACCCATCATAATTGTGATAATTTTCATTAATATCATCAGCTATAGATTGCCAATCTTCTGGTGTGATATTTGAAGAATCAATTAAAGGAAGGTGCTCTTTGATTGTGAAATCGGGCATCTCCTCACGGTGGAATTCTGGCATTTTAGCTAATTGGCGTTGTAAATGTCCTGATACAGGAATATAGCCATGTTCAGAATGTTGCATACCAATAGTACCGCCAGTATAAACAACGTAGATTGATTTCTTTTGCATCAGACAAAGCACTCTTATTAAGCTGTGAGAAATACCTGATTATAGGGAGTTTGCAGAATAAAAAAAGGAAAGGATGCTAAAAAAAAGAAAATAGAGAGTGACTAATATCTGCTTTAAATCATTGTGTTAAAAATAGCGTTAATATAAACGAACAAAAAATATTCATCAGAATATCATTCTATCAAAAGTCAGAAAAAAGAGAGAAATACACCTGCTCAGTGTGAACAGGTGTATCGGTGAAGAGACTATCGAATATCACCACAAGATAAACAATACGCATAGCGATTTAGCGGATCGTTCATATTGCGATAAAACTCTGTCTGTGTTTTAACTTCTTTTAAAACAGGCGCAGGAATATAAGCTTGTAACGGATCAGGAAGAAGTGCTTTTGCGTTAGACGACAAGCTCATTATGATCTGCTCTGACAGGCTTAGCTCTGGTTTCATCCAATCAATAACAGGTTGGTCAATTTTTGCCATTTTAGCAACGGCATCAATAGCATCATCAAAATCACCAAACTCATCGACTAAACCCACATTCTTTGCATCTATTCCTACCCACACTCGACCTTGAGCAATACGATCAATTTGAGCAGGTGTTTTTTTACGAGATTCTGCCACTAAATTAAGAAACGTTTTATAACCACTTTCGATATTGAGCTGTAAAAGCTCTGCAAATTCTTCAGGTAGTTTATTTGTGACAGATAATCCGGCTAATGGCGAAGTTGTGACGCCATCAGTATAAACACCAATAGACTCTAAGCTGTTTTCGAAAGTATTAATAACGCCAAAAATACCAATCGAGCCTGTTAATGTTGATGGACTAGCAATAATCTTACTTGCAGGAGTTGAGATCCAATATCCACCTGATGCAGCTAAACCCCCCATTGAAACAACCACATATTTTTTCTGTTGCTTAAAGGCGGCAATTTCACTTCGTATTTGTTCTGACGCAGAAACACTACCACCAGGACTATTTACACGTAATACAAGTGCCTTAATATTTGGATCTAAACGTGCCTGACGAATTTGATTTGCAATAGTTGAACCACCCGCAGAGCCTGGGATACTTTCACCATCAATAATCGCTCCTTGAACAACGACTACGGCAATATTACCTTCATCACTGGCAGGTAAAGATGAGGTCAGCGTATCGGCATAATCATAAATGCTGATATTGTTAAATTGCTTGTTCTCTTTGTCCCATTGGAAGGTTTCTGTCATATCAGCTTCAAATTGAGCGTATGAGCTTACAGAATCCACTAATTTACGATTTAGCGCATACGTTGCGTTATCCCCATCTGAGTTGCGTAGTTGCGCAATCATCTCTTTTGCACCCGGGAAAACATCTTCAGTGGTAATGCTACGGTTTTCTGCAACTTGGGTTAAATATGTAGACCATAGTGCATTAACTAAACGTAATGAAGCTTCTCGAGATTCCGCAGACATGTCATTACGCATTAATGGCTCAACCGCAGATTTATACGTTCCGACGCGGAAAATATGAGTGCTGACTTTTAAGTTTTCTAACAGTGTTTTGTAATAGAGATTTTGAAAGCCATAACCATAAACACCCACAGCACCTTGAGGTGTGAGATAAATTTTATCTGCATAAGAGGCGAGGTAATATTGTGGCTGGCTGTAATAGCCACTCACTGCAAAAATAGGTTTACCTGTCTTTTTAAACTCATTAAGTGCTTTACCAATATAATTTAACGAAGGCTGATCTGCGCCTGCAAATTCATCAAGTTTGAGCACCATACCTTTAATTTTCGGATCTTGAGAGGCTAGGCGTAGCGTATCGACAACTTCAAATAATGAATTTTCTTGAAGCTGGCTACTTGAAACACCTAAAAGCTCACGTCCAACTTCGCCTAAAGGATTTTGTGTAGCAGTTTGGTCAACAATCACACCTTTAAGATCAACAAGAAGGGCACCTTCATAATCCACTGGTTTTTGTGCTTCTTTGCTAATTAAGAAAATACCAATGACCATAAAGAGAAGGAAAAAGAAAATAACGTTTAAGATTAATTTCCTGATAAAGTTAATGGCTTGCCAACTAAATTTTAATATTGCGCCGATTAACTCCATAATTTTATTCATATTATCTCCACATCATGTAAAGCTAAATTTTAATCCTAAACAGTCATGCTAGAATTATTGGTAAGCAGGCTACATCCACATAATCTCATACTATTAAAACAAAAAATGTTGTTAGCAATAGAGAGAATAGCAATAACAATGAAGGAATATTCTAATATAGCTCTTATTGAATGTCTGTTATTGATTTTTAGGAAGCCACTAATGATAACTTTTGCTTAAGGTGTTATTAAGTAAACATTTATCTTACGTGAAAATAGCTAAATAATTTCACACAAAAAGGCATAAAAGTAATATAGGAATTCGTCGAATTAAAAAGAAAAGTAAGATCAAAATAAGCTTAAATTAACTTAGTAAGCTAAGATTAATCATTTTGTGAACAATAAATTACGATTAAATAACCACACAGCTGATTTTTAGAAAAATTCCCGCCTAAATCTGTGGATGGTGGTAATATAACAGTTTGTTATACTGCGAATTGATAAGAACTGTCCATCCCCATAAGAATGGGATCTTGCTAAAATAAAATGCTGACAGGAGAATAAAAATGGATGCATTAACACTGCTTTTGAACCGCCGTTCAGCTTCCCGACTGACTACTCCAGCCCCTGATAGTGAAGCCCTCAATACTATTTTACAAGCCGGCATGCGCGCGCCTGATCATGGTGCACTTAAGCCTTGGCACTTTGTTGTGATGCAAAATGAAGGTATTGAGCGTTTTAGCCAATTACTGCATAAAGCCGCAGTGGTGGGTAATTTAGGGCCAGAAGTTGAAGAAAAAGCAAAAAATGCACCTTTTCGTGCCCCATTGATCATCACTGTTATTGCGAAAGTGAAAGATCATCCAAAGGTTCCTGAATGGGAGCAAGTTGTCGCTGCTGGTTGTAGTGTTCAAGCAATGCAAATGGCGGCTGTTGCTCAAGGATTTGGGGGGATTTGGCGTTCAGGCTCTTGGACTCACGATGCAGTGGTAAGAGAAGGACTTGGCTGTGGTGAACATGACCAGATTATTGGTTTTCTTTATTTAGGCACGCCAGCCCTGAAAGCGCCAATGACGGTTTCTCCTGCTGACTTAACTGATTTTGTGACTTATTTTTAAAAAGGATGGCATGTTATGTCTGAAGCAATTCGTTTAACACAATACAGTCATGGTGCAGGTTGTGGTTGTAAAATCTCACCAAAAGTTTTAGAAACTATTTTACATAGTGAACAAGCTAAATTTCATGATCCTCATTTACTCGTCGGTAATGAAACCAAAGATGATGCCGCTGTTTATGATTTAGGAAATGGTACAGGTATTATCAGCACTACTGATTTCTTTATGCCAATTGTTGATAACCCTTATGATTTTGGGCGTATCGCTGCAACAAATGCAATCAGTGATATCTTTGCAATGGGTGGAAAACCTATTATGGCGATTGCTATTTTAGGCTGGCCTATTAATAAATTAGCACCTGAAATCGCGCGTGAAGTGATTGAAGGTGGTCGAGCCGCTTGCCAAGAAGCAGGAATTTCGCTGGCTGGTGGTCACTCAATCGATGCGCCAGAGCCTATTTTTGGTCTTGCTGTTACAGGTGTCGTACCTGTGAGCAAAGTGAAGAAAAACAGTGAAGCTAAAGCAGGGTGCCAGCTCTTTTTAACGAAGCCTTTGGGGATCGGTGTATTAACAACAGCTGAGAAGAAAGGTCTGTTAAAACCAGAGCACCAAGGTTTAGCGACAGAAATTATGTGTCGTATGAATAAAGCGGGTTCTGATTTTTCTGATATCGAAGGCGTCACTGCAATGACTGACGTTACAGGATTCGGTTTATTAGGGCATTTAAGCGAGATCTGTGACGGCTCTGGTGTACAAGCTACGATTCATTTCTCACAAGTACCAAGATTACCAGAAGTAGAGTCTTATATTGAACAAGGCTGTGTTCCGGGTGGTACAGGTCGTAACTTTGAAAGTTATGGTCATTTAATTGGTGAGATCACTGAAATGCAACGTAAATTACTTTGTGATCCGCAAACATCAGGTGGCTTATTATTAGCAGTATTGCCTGAAGCCGTTGAACAAGTGAAAGAAGTTGCTTCACGTTTTGATATCGAATTAACTTCTATTGGCGAGCTAACTGCACCAGTAGCTGGAAAAGCGTTGATTGAAGTGACTAACTAACGTAATGAGATTATTTATTGCAGAAAAACCCAGCCTTGCTCGCGCTATTGCTGATGTATTGCCAAAGCCTCATAAAAGGGGCGATGGCTTTATTCTTTGTGGTGATAACCAGTATGTGACGTGGTGTGTTGGTCACTTACTTGAACAAGCTGAGCCGGATGCATACGACCCGCGGTACGCCCGCTGGTCGTTAGATGATTTGCCTATTATTCCTGAAAAATGGCAACTCAAGCCCCGAGCTGATGTTAAAAAACAGCTAGAAACCATCAAAACACTACTTAAGCAAGCAAAAGAAGTGATCCACGCAGGAGACCCCGATCGTGAAGGTCAGCTTTTAGTTGATGAAGTGCTTAACTATTTAAATATCAGCGAAGATCAAAGGAAACAGGCGCGTCGTTGCTTAATTAATGACTTAAACCCAGCGGCAGTGACGCGTGCTATTGATAAACTACGTTATAACCATGAGTTTGTACCATTGTGTGTATCTGCTTTGGCACGAGCAAGAGCAGACTGGCTTTATGGTATTAATATGACTCGAGCCTATACGCTTTTAGGTCAACGCAATGGTTATCAAGGTGTATTGTCCGTGGGGCGAGTACAAACACCCGTATTAGGCTTAGTGGTTCGTCGTGATGAAGAAATTGAAAATTTTGTGCCTAAAGATTTCTTTGAAGTTAAAGCTCATGTTGTAACACCTGCCGATGAACGCTTTACTGCGATTTGGCAGCCAAGCGAGCACTGTGAACCTTGGCAAGATGAAGAAGGGCGATTATTAAATCGTAAGCTTGCAGAGCATGTTGTTGAGCGAATTAAAGACAAACCTGCCAATGTAACGGATTATCAAGATAAGCAAGAATCTGAAATAGCACCGCTTCCTTTTTCGCTTTCCGCGTTACAAATTGAAGCGGCAAAACGCTTTGGTTTAAGCGCACAGCAAGTCTTAGATACATGCCAACGACTCTATGAAACGCATAAACTAATCACTTATCCACGTTCTGACAGTCGTTATTTACCTGATGAACATTTTGCGGGTCGTCATGCTGTTATTAATGCGATTAGCACACATGATGCAAGCCTATTACCGCAAGATACCTTAGATATTGATAAAAAGAATCGTTGCTGGGATGACAAAAAAGTTGATGCTCACCATGCGATTATTCCAACGGCAAAAACGGGTAATATCTCATTAAGTGAAAATGAGAAGAATATTTATTATCTTGTGGCTCGCCAATATCTAATGCAATTTATGCCTGATGCTGTTTATCGTAAATGCGTTATTGAACTTGATATTGAGAATGGCAAGTTTATCGCTAAAGCACGTTTTTTGGCGCAAGCAGGATGGCGAGTATTATTAGGTGCGAAAGAGCAGGATGCTGAAAATGATGGTTCTGCATTGCCAGTAGTGGCTAAAGGTGATGAGTTGCTGTGTGAAAAAGGGGAGATTGTTGAAAAACAAACGCAGCCTCCAAGACCTTTTACTGATGCGACATTGCTTTCTGCTATGACAGGAATTGCACGCTTTGTCCAAGATAAAGAACTTAAAAAAATCCTAAGAGCGACGGATGGATTAGGTACTGAAGCGACAAGAGCGGGAATTATTGAGCTGTTATTTAAGCGTGGCTTTTTGCAAAAGAAAGGGCGAGCCATTAACTCAACCCCAGCAGGTAGAGCATTAATTCATGTATTGCCAGATATGGCAACTTTACCGGACATGACTGCACATTGGGAATCGATACTGACGCAAATTAGTGAGAAGCAATTTAAATATCAAGATTTTATGATGCCATTAAATAACACCTTGATGGAGTTGATTACTCAAGCGAAACGTCGTCCGAACATTCAAGCTTTCAGAAATCTTCCCGCACCTGCGCATAATAAAAAGCGTAAGGCCGCAACGAAAGGAAGTAGCAAAGCCGGCGTGACAAAAAATAAAGCGCAGAGTAAAGAAGCAACAACGGATAAGTAAGCACAAATAAAAAGCACTTCCTTTGTTATCTCGGGGAAGTGCTTTTATTGAATTAAGGTTTAATTAGATTTTAAATTCAGCCCAAACGGGTGCGTGATCAGAGGGCTTTTCCATTCCTCGGATCTCGTAATCAATTCCTGTTGAAATACAATTATCCGCTAAGCAGCGACTTGCTAGAAGTAAGTCAATACGTAAGCCTCGGTTATCATCGAATCCTTTAGAACGATAATCAAACCACGAGAATTTATCATCAGCTTCAGGATGTTGCTGGCGGAATGTATCTGTTAATCCCCAACCCATTAATGTTGCCAGCCATTCACGCTCTTCTGGTAAGAAAGAACATTTGCCTGTTTTTAACCAGCGTTTCATATTATTTTCGCCAATACCGATATCTTTATCTGTTGGGCTAATATTTAAATCACCCATAATAAGTACTGGAGAGGTCGGTTTTAAGCTGGTGGTTAGGTAATTTTGCAGATCAGCATAGAACTTTTCTTTTGCTGGGAATTTAGTCTCATGATCACGGCTTTCACCTTGAGGAAAATAACCGTTCATGACTGTTAATAAACCCGCTGGTGTTTCGATATCAGCCATGATCATTCGGCGCTGAGCATCGTCATCATCACCCGGAAAGCCTTTACGCACTGCAACTGGCTTTTCTTTTGTGAGTAAAGCAACGCCATAATGCCCTTTTTGACCATGATAGAAAACGTGATAACCCAAAGCACCCACCGTATCTAATGGAAACATATCATCATGAACTTTCGTTTCTTGAAGTCCAATAACATCCGGCTGATGTTTTTCTATGATAGCTTCAAGCTGGTGAGGACGAGCGCGTAAACCATTAATATTGAAAGAGACAAATTTCATGTGACTGTAACCATTTATATATTGAATAATAGGATGTCTTATACTAGCAGGATCATAAAATGAATGTAAGCCAATCACTGAAATGATGGCACGGCTTATCAAGAGAAAGATAAAATTAGATAAAAATAAAAGTCATTAAATAGAGTGTGCTAATTTAATAAAAATAATTAATTGCATAACAAAAAATATTAATTAAACAAACTAGAAACATAAACTAATCTTTGATAGAAGAATATAAGTATTATTATTCTTTATATGTGAGGAATGATGACATAATAAAAATAATATTGTAGTTATAAATTGTATTCATTAAAAGGAGGTAAACGAATATTTATATAAAACTGCTTTTATATAAAATTAAATTTTAAATTAATTAATCACTATTTTATTTACATTAAATGAATTGATGAAATTATTTTATTCTACACAGCAAAGGAATGGTGAATTATGTTTTTTTCTCGTAAGTTAGAAGCCTTTATGGCTGTAGTCGAAAATGGCTCGTTAAGTAAAGCCGCGCGTGTGATGAATCGCACGACACCTCCTATCGCTAAATCTATCAAAGACTTTGAAGCCGTGTTAGGAAAGCGTTTATTTAAGCGAGAAAAGTTTGGTATGAGTTTAACCCAAGAAGGACTTGAGCTTTATAATGATTTGAAATCGCTTTATCTTCAGGAAAAAGAGATAACTAAAAAACATATCTCGGGGATCATAAACAATAGCATTCATGTTTATTATGATTGGGGAAAAAGCCAGTATTTAACTCAGTTTTATCAAGCGGCAAATAAAAATTATTCCCATATAAATATCATGCGATTTTCAAAAGAAAATTTTGAAGAAATACCCGACTATGATGGTAATACATTAATATTAAGCTCTGATAAAATTATTAGTGAAAAATTTAGCCTTCTTCATAAAATAGAAAATAAATACTTAGGTATTTGTTGTCAAAAAATACTCGCGAATAGTATGAATAATAATATTGATAGGCTTTTAAGTGAAAATATATGGTTATGTGATCCCGCATTATACAAGACAGCTAAGATAAAAAAATTAGAGAGTGAAATCGGGAATAGAGGAAAAACCGTGTGTGTCAGAATAATGGATGATCTTAATTGCTGTTTACGTTTTATTCAAACGCATCATTCTCTTTTATTAACTGACGAAAACCCATTGAAAAATGAGTTTGAGGCAGACTTATGCTTTATACCATTAACTCAACCTGAAATACGGTATAGCTGTTATATCTATAAATCTAAGTATCACTCAAGTGTATTGAATCGATTTTTGGATTTAATTGATAAAATGGAATAAAAAGAATTTTTAGAGAGTAAAGCTAAGAGGAGATGGTGGTGGGAGAAGGATTCGAACCTTCGAAGTCTGTGACGGCAGATTTACAGTCTGCTCCCTTTGGCCGCTTGGGTATCCCACCAACATTAAATTGTTTTGCTGTCCGTGACAGCGGGCGCAATAATACCAAATACCTGAGATCTGTAAAGCGCTATTTTGCTAAAAATCGACTGACTGCTGTAAAAATGTGCGCATTGTTCAAGCTTTATGCGCTATCGTATTGATTTTAAGCAATATGATCCATATTAATAAGGGATAAAAAATAAACCGCGATATGCTTTATATCGCGGTTTACATTTAGATAGCTGTACTGTGTGCGTTATTAGTGACAGAAAACTTATAAAATGATGGTTCTGTTACCGTAAACGAAAACGCGTTGTGAAAGTACCCAATATAAAGCATGGCTAAGAACATTCTTTTCAACATCTCGACCCGCTCTCATCATATCTTCAGCAGAAAACGTATGGTCAACATTAATCACGTTTTGAGTGATGATTGGGCCTTCATCTAAATTATCATTTACGTAGTGTGCTGTTGCACCAATGATTTTAACACCGCGCTCATAAGCCTGATGGTAAGGACGTGCACCAATAAAGGCAGGTAAGAAGGAGTGGTGAATATTAATAATTTGATTTGGGAAGTTTTGTACAAATGCCGGTGTTAATACACGCATATATTTTGCGAGCACAACATAATCAGGTTTGTATTGATTAATTTGTGCAATTAACTTCTCATCATGTTGATCACGAGTTAAGCCTTCATGGCTAACAAGATGGAAAGGAATACCAAATTGTTCTACTAAATGTTTTAACGTGTCGTGGTTACCAATGACAGCGGCAATTTCAACATCCAAATCACCAAATGCACTTTTCATTAATAAGTCACCCAAGCAGTGTGCTTCTTTTGTCACCATAATGACAATGCGACGACGGCCTGCGGTATTTAATTCGCGTTTTGAACCTTGTGGTAAAGCATCATCTAAATCCGCAAGAAAGGTTTCATCATTAAAGATACCTTCCAGCTCGGTGCGCATAAAAAAGCGACCTGTACGATGATCAACAAATTCACTATTTTGAACAATATTTAATTGATGTTTGTAGCAAATATTCGTGATTTTAGCGATAAGTCCTTTTGCATCAGGGCAAATAGTACGCAGTATTTTTTTTTGAGTATTTTGGTGTTGCATGTATGGATAAATCCTTTCTTTTACTTCTGTGTTTGCAGTTATTTGATGTTATTTTCACAACATTTTTTGTATTTACGTCCTGAGCCACAAGGGCAGGGATCGTTTCGTCCCACTTTCGGTTTCACACCGTCAATATAAAACCAACAGTCATCTATTTTTAGAAAACGAGAGCGTTCATGTAAGTACTGTTTATCATCGGCATTTCTTTCAATAAAGCAAGCCGAGAATTCAACATATGCCTCATTTTTATTTGTGCTCGCTTGTGATGAGATAATATTAAGTCCAAGCCATTGTGTATTTGGAAAACCTGAAACTAATTCATCATGCAAGGATGCAACACGGCAAGAAGGATGCCACGACTTTATTAAGTAATCAGCATCATGTTTAACAAACGCGCTATAACGCGAACGCATCAATGCTTCTGCTGTTGGGGCGTTTTTTTGACCTAAATGGTAAGGCTCACAACAATCAGAATAGAATAATTGGCTATTACAGGGGCATAAACTCGACAAAATAATGTCCTAACTCACGTTATCAGTATGACGATTTCCCATAGATTGAAAAAAGTAACGATTGGGAATAATTAACGTCAATGTTGAACTAAACTAATAATGTAGCGCTAATTAATCAGCATGTGAAACGATAGTTACCGGAGTCACCAATGAACAAAGCCTTAGTGGGTAAAAAAATCTTAATAATTGATGATGAGGTCGTTTTTCGTACCATGTTGACGGAATACTTCTCATATGAGAAGGCTTGTGTCTATACAACTGATAATGGCAGCCAAGCATTATCTTTATTAGAGGGAGGATTGCTCCCTGATCTTATTTTATGTGATATCCGTATGCCAGTAATGAATGGACCCACTTTTTTGTGTCATCTTGAACAACGAAAATTGGCTATTCCTGTTATTGCTATTTCATGTACAGATAATATGGCTGAGATAGATGATATGTTGCGTTTAGGGGCACAAGAGATTTTCCTTAAGCCAATAACACATCTTGATAAATTAAAACAAAAAGTCATTGAAGTATTATGCCCTGGATTTTTTGAATCAGTATTAATAGAAGGTATACATTTAGAACCACTTTGGAATAGCTTACGAAAAGATACCCATTATATTCAGTCGTTCATAAAACAGATGCAACCTCAGGTTAAGCAAGTTGTTGCGGGATATTGTGTTAATTATCGTCAATTAAATGATATCGCTAAAATGGGTCTGTTATTTGATATTGCGGCTTTATCAGAAGATCAAATTATTTTCTATTGTGTCGATATATCAAGAGATGATGAAAATGGGCTTTTGGTTGCTTTACTCTTACGGGTTGTTTTTAATGATGTATTAAAATCATCAGAAAAAGTGCGATCTTTACCAAGTATGTATAATATGTTGAATAAACTAAATAAAATGCTTAATGAGATTGGGGTGAAAGGACAATTTCCTATTACACTCGGTTATTATCATACTCAGAAAAAAAATATACTATTAGCATCAGCAGGATTAAAAGCTGAAATAAAAACAGAAAGTAAAAAATTCGAATTAAATAGTGGTGTCCCTTTAGGTACGTTGCAACTTTTATATATTAATCAAGTAAAATGCGAGGGAACAAATTGGCAATGTAAAATTTGGGATAACACAAATCAGATTAAATTAATGTTTTCCCCTATCTATAAAAGTTAAATTTAGATTAAATAAAAACAGAATATCGTGCATATATTAAACATAAATGAAGAACTATCTCAATTAACGGGTAGGGCTCTGTTTATCCTTAGATATTAGCTGGTATACTCTGGCGATTATTTTTAATTGTACCCCTTCACATTTGAAAGTAGAACGGTACGAATTGCAGGAGAAGTATAATGTCATCAGCAGTGCGTAAAGTTAGAAAAGCGGTGATCCCTGTTGCTGGATTAGGCACAAGAATGCTACCTGCAACCAAGGCAATCCCAAAAGAGATGTTGCCTGTGGTTGATAAGCCTCTTATTCAATATGTAGTGAATGAATGTATTGCAGCAGGTATTAATGAAATTGTGCTTGTTACACATTCATCTAAAAATTCAATTGAAAACCATTTTGATACGAGTTTTGAATTAGAAGCGATTTTAGAAAAACGAGTAAAACGTCAGTTATTAGAAGAAGTACAAGGCATTTGTCCAAGCCATGTCACTATTATGCAAACTCGTCAGGGAATAGCAAAAGGATTAGGTCATGCCATTTTATGTGCTAAGCCACTAATTGGTGATGAACCTTTCGCTGTTATCCTGCCTGATGTTATTTTAGATAGATACAGTGCGGATTTAACAAAAGTTAACTTAAGAGAGATGCTTTCTCATTTTGAACGTTCAGGCGCAAGTCAAATCCTTGTTGAACCTGTTCCTGAAGATGAAGTCTCTAATTATGGTATTGTTGATTGCATGGGCGAAAATTTATGTCCAGGTGATAGTAAACCAATTACTCGTGTTGTTGAAAAGCCTAAGAAAGAAGAAGCTCCTTCGAATTTATCTATCGTAGGGCGTTATGTATTATCTGAAAGTATTTGGCCACTATTAGCGAAAACCGCACCGGGTGCCGGAGATGAAATTCAGTTAACTGATGCAATCGCAATGCTGATTGAAAAAGAACCTGTTGAAGCTTATCACCTACAAGGGAAAAGCCACGATTGTGGTAATAAACTAGGATATATGAAAGCCTTCGTAGAGTACGGAATACAGCACGAAGAGTTTGGCGAAGATTTTGCACAATGGCTAAAATCATTAAAGATACAGTGATATAAAGTTTATTAATAATCATTTATATGGTTAATCTCATTGTATAATTCCTATAAGTGCATGCTGCGTAATAAGCTGGTTATTTTATGGGAAAAGCTAGATAAAGCGATTGTAAGAGATTAAGGTATGGCTCAATGCATTTAGTATTGGGCCATGTTGATTTCTGTAATGTATGACGATGTTAAGCGTTATGATGTTTAATCAAGGTGATATTAAGCATGATAGCGTTGACATAAAAATAAATTATTGGGTTATTTGAGTGATAATATGAAAATATTGGTAACAGGTGCTGCGGGTTTTATTGGCTATCATATGAGTCAGCGTTTAATCGAAATGGGTTATCATGTTGTTGGAATAGATAACTTAAATGATTATTATGATGTGCGCTTAAAAGAAGCTCGATTAGCTAAATTACAACAGCTAGAAAATTTCCATTTTGAGAAACTTGATATTGTTGACTCAGCAAAAGTGGCTCAATTATTTGCATCACACCAATTTGACCGAGTTATTCATTTAGCGGCTCAACCGGGTGTTCGCTACTCGATTGAAAATCCAATGGCATATATTGATGCGAATATCGTTGGTCATATTAATATATTAGAAGGATGTCGCCATAATAAAGTTGGACATCTTATCTACTCATCTTCAAGCTCTGTTTATGGTTTAAATCAGAAACAGCCTTTCTCAACAGAAGATAGTGTTGATCATCCAGTTTCATTATATGCAGCAACAAAGAAAGCTAATGAGTTAATGTCTCATAGTTATTCACATCTATATCAATTACCGACAACTGGATTACGTTTCTTCACGGTATATGGCCCTTGGGGTCGCCCTGACATGGCATTATTTAAGTTCACTAAAGCAATGTTAGCCGGTGAACCTATTGATGTTTATAACGGTGGCAATATGACACGTGATTTCACTTATGTTGATGATATTGTGGGATCAGTAGTTCGATTAGTTAATGTTATACCTGAAGCAGATGAAAACTGGACAGTAGAAAAAGGTGAAACATCGTCAAGTTCTGCACCTTATAAAATCTATAATGTGGGTAATGGGCAACCGACTAAATTGATGGCATTTATTGAAGCGATAGAAAAATCACTCAATATTAAAGCTAAATTGAATTTAATGCCGATGCAAGACGGTGATGTTCTTTCTACTTGTGCTGATTGCCAAGATTTGTCTGAGACAATCGGTTTTTCGCCGAATACAGAAGTAGAATATGGCGTAAAACAGTTTGTTGATTGGTATTTAAGTTATTATAAAAATTAATAATATTAGTTTAATTAAATCAAAGAAAAAAGGAGCTATAAAAGCTCCTTTTTCATTATAAATAAAAATAAATAACGTAGTTATTACATTTTTTATTTTTGCTTACCTACATCTAATACAAACAACATCAGCACTATTAAAATTAAACGCTTGTTTAAATTAAATGAGGTAAACAAGAAAATACCCTTTTAAATAATTAAAAGGGTATTTCAAATAGAGTATTGACTTAAATTACAGCAGGAAATCGTCTAATGATTTGCCTTCTTCATCAATAGCACGTTTGATTACAGCTGGTGTGCGACCTTGGCCTGTCCAAGTTTTAGTTTCACCATTTTCATCAACGTAAGAGTATTTAGCTGGGCGAGCTGCACGTTTAGCACGGCCAGTTTTATTAACAGCACTTGCTTCAAGTAAGTCTGTTGGATCAATACCGGCTTCTTCTAACATTTCACGGTATTTTTGTAATTTCTGAACACGTTCTTCTTCAGCTGCTTTTTCTAATGAGAATTCTTCACGACGCTCATTAACGACAACTTCGAGTTTCTCCAGCATTTCTTCTAAAGTTTCTAAAGAAGTTTCTCTTGCTTGTGCGCGGAGAGTACGGATGTTATTTAATATTTTTAAAGATTCGCTCATTTTCCTGGTCTCAAATAAATGTTGTTGGCTGATGTAATACTAATAATAGATTGCTATTTAAATTTCTGCAATACCTAAATACAAACCTTACGTAAAATTTCTTTTTTTTAAACTAATATCTCAACGAAAAAAATAATAAAAGTTGAGGCATCTTTAGTCAATAAAGGAAATATTAGTAAGGAAATGCATCTTTTAACTGATGATAGCGCTAATGCTAAAGAATAGAAAGCTTTGTTCATTTTTTTATAATAACGGACTTTTTTCTAAAAATGGAATCGGACTAACTTTCATACTTTAATAAAGGTATATCAAGGTGTGTTTTAATATGTTAAGTACTTATTAAAGCTATTTATTTTTTAAGCAAAAATTAGCATTAACAACGAACTTCATCTTTCGGCGGTATATCTAGAATAGAAATAAAGGTAATAAATATTTGTTATGGATAACTTGTAGATTGTTTATGTTAGACTGTCGCTCGTGAAAATAAACGCTATTTAAGGAGAGAGCTGATGGCTCAGCTTTACTTTTATTATTCAGCCATGAATGCTGGAAAATCAACATCTTTATTGCAATCCTCTTATAACTATAATGAACGAGGAATGCGCACATTGATTTTCACTGCGGCTATTGATACACGCTTTGCAAAGGGAAAGATTAGCTCAAGAATAGGATTAAGTGCGGATGCATTACTCTTTAGTGATGATATGAATATTCGTGACGTTATTGTTGCTGAGCATAACAAACAGCCTATTCACTGTGTATTGATTGATGAGTGCCAATTTTTAAGTAAGGCACATGTTGAACAACTTTGCGAAATAACGGATACCTATGATATTCCCGTTCTCACATATGGGCTAAGAACGGATTTTAGAGGTGAGTTATTTACAGGTAGTGCTTATTTATTAGCATGGGCTGATAAGCTCGTAGAACTTAAAACAGTATGTTACTGCGGTAGAAAGGCGAATAAAGTATTACGCTTAGATGATAAAGGAAATGTACTGAGTGATGGTGCTCAAGTTGAAATTGGTGGAAATGAAAAATATGTTTCAGTCTGCCGTAAGCATTATACACAGGCAACACTAAAAGGGTGTATTGAACAAGAGTAACCTTTTCATTTTCCCTCTTTTACTAATTTGTCAGAGTGAAAGAGGGGGATGAAATAAGAATTCAAATAAAATGTTATATTACGTAATACTAAAAAATGTTTATATATTTTTAAATTTTAGCCAATTTATTGGCTTTTTTTATATCAAATTGCAGTGCGGTTGATTTTCTTCTGTGAAGATATGTTATTTTTTTATGGGAAAATTTATTTATTTCATCGATTTCATTATCATTAATCAAAAAAGACATAATCAAATATACGTAAGGTGTTTGTTTTGTGATGTCGATATTGTTTTTTACAAATGATAAGAGAAAGAGACATTTGATGCATTTATATTATTCATAGTTTAATAAAATTGAATAAAGATAGTCATAAAATACTAAGAAATATTTCTTTTATCTATGGTTGGTATAATGAAACATTTATATCGGGTTTTATAGATGCTGATTATGGGATGCTTAAGTTGTTATTGAATAAATAAAACACTTCGCTGTATGCCAGTTAATACGGATAAACAGGCTCCTTTCATACTCCTAAAGGAGTAATTTCTAAGTGGAATGCACAAATAGCGACCTTTATTACGCTATTACTTTAGCAGATTCAAGATAACAAACCTCATTTTGATAATATTTTATTGAAACTATGTTTCTTATAAATCCAAGATAACTAGAGATATAAAATATTTAGATTTCTATATTTTGATCACTAATTAATAATCAATGTGATTAAGTCTATTTATTTTTTATCAGATAAGAATAAAAGTACGATTGCAAATCGTAACGCAAACACAATGGTTTCAAATAACATCTCGTTATAGTCATTTTATGAAGGGAATAAGGTAAGAGTGAAATAATTATACCAACTAATGAAAGAGGAGAGGAGTTTGACAAGCCCTGTAATCGCTCACAAGACACTTTTTATAATGTGGTAATGCAATGATGTAACTTAAGAGATAAGTAGCTCAGTGCTTTTTTTAGAGCCAATTATAAACATATAAAGGAATGCACTATTTTTATAGTAAAAATTGAACCCATCAACTAAGTGTAAATACTTATTGTTTGTGACTAAATAGTGACTTACCTCGCCATATTCCTCAATCTTAAAAATCAGTAGCGAAATGTATATAGATAAATAATAAGCCATAAGAAAACCCAGCCATAGGACTGGGTTTTTATTTAAGAACAAATAATCGAAATATTGAGGATCACACTAACACAGCGTGTTTCGATTATTTTTTACTGCTTTTTTTAGCAGGTTTTGTCTCTTCTTTCACTTCAACAACGGGATGTTCATTAAATTCACGACCGTAGTAAGAATCTAATAACAGTTGTTTTAGTTCAGAGATCAGTGGGTAACGTGGGTTAGCACCAGTACACTGATCGTCAAACGCATCTTCAGATAATTTATCAACTCTTGCTAAGAAATCACTTTCTTGAACACCCGCTTCACGAATAGAAGATGGAATTCCTAATGAAGATTTCATTTCTTCTAACCAAGCTAATAATTTCTCAATTTTAGCAGCAGTACGGTCACCCGGTGCTGAAAGTTCTAAGTGGTCAGCAATTTCTGCATAACGACGACGCGCTTGAGGACGGTCGTATTGGCTAAATGCAGTTTGTTTTGTTGGGTTGTCATTAGCGTTGTAACGAATAACGTTTGAAATTAATAACGCATTAGCTAAACCGTGAGGAATATGGAACTCAGAGCCTAATTTATGCGCCATTGAGTGACAAACACCCAAGAATGCGTTAGCAAAAGCGATACCTGCAATAGTTGCAGCATTATGAACACGCTCACGAGCAACAGGGTTTTTAGCACCTTCATGATAACTTGCAGGCAGATATTCTTTCAGTAATTTTAATGCTTGCAGTGCTTGTCCATCAGAATATTCGTTCGCTAATACAGAAACGTAAGCTTCTAATGCGTGAGTTACAGCATCTAAACCACCAAATGCACACAGAGATTTAGGCATATTCATAACAAGGTTTGCATCAACGATAGCCATATCTGGTGTTAATGCATAGTCTGCTAATGGATATTTCTGACCTGTTTCATCATCAGTTACTACTGCAAATGGTGTTACTTCAGAGCCTGTACCTGATGTTGTTGTGATAGCAACCATTTGTGCTTTCACACCCATTTTCGGGAATTTGTAAATACGTTTACGGATATCCATAAAGCGTAATGCTAATTCTTCGAAATGAGTTTCTGGGTGCTCATACATAACCCACATGATTTTTGCAGCATCCATTGGTGAACCACCACCTAATGCGATGATCACGTCAGGTTTAAAGCTGTTCATCTGTTCTGCGCCTTTACGCACAACGCTTAATGTTGGATCTGCTTCAACTTCAAAGAAGACTTCTGTTTCAACACCGAATTTTTTCAGTACACGAGTGACTTCATCAACATAACCATTGTTGAATAAGAAACCATCGGTCACGATAAAGGCACGTTTTTTACCATCAGTCGCAATCTCTTCCAGTGCGATAGGTAAACAACCACGGCGGAAGTAAATAGATTTAGGAAGTTTATGCCACAACATATTCTCTGCTCTTTTCGCCACGGTTTTAGTGTTGATAAGGTGTTTTGGCCCTACGTTTTCAGATATGGAGTTACCACCCCATGAACCACAACCTAATGTTAGAGAAGGAGCAAGTTTAAAGTTGTATAAGTCACCAATACCACCTTGAGATGCTGGAGTATTGATTAAAATACGAGATGTTTTCATCTTGTCGCCGAAGTAGGCAACATGTTCAGGGCAGTTATCTTGGTCTGTATATAAGCAAGAAGTATGACCGATACCACCCATCTCAACTAATTTTTCAGCTTTTAGCACGGCATCTTCAAATGATTGAGCATGATACATTGCTAATAGTGGAGATAGTTTTTCGTGAGCAAACGGCTCAGCTTCTGTTGTTTCTTTTACTTCACCAATTAAAATTTTGGTATTTACTGGTACTTCAATGCCAGCCATTTCAGCAATTTTTGTTGCAGGTTGACCCACAATGGCTGCGTTTAAGTTACCGTCTTTTAAAATGATATCTTGAACAGCTTTTAATTCTTTACCTGTCAGCATGTAACCGCCGTGAGTAGAGAAACGCTCACGAACTTGTTTATAAATGCTGTCAACAACGATAACAGATTGCTCTGACGCACAAATTACGCCGTTATCGAAAGTTTTAGACATTAAGATTGAAGCTACTGCACGTTTGATATCAGCAGAGTCATCAATAACAACTGGCGTATTACCTGCACCAACACCGATAGCTGGTTTACCTGAACTATACGCTGCTTTAACCATGCCTGGACCACCTGTCGCCAAGATCAGGTTAATATCATCATGGTGCATTAATGCGTTAGATAGAGCGACTGAAGGCTCATCAATCCAACCGATAATATCTTTTGGTGCGCCTGCTGCGATAGCTGCATTTAAGACGATTTCAGCAGCACGGTTTGTTGCTTCTTTTGCACGAGGGTGTGGAGAGAAGATAATACCATTACGTGTTTTTAAGCTAATTAATGCTTTAAAAATCGCAGTAGAAGTTGGGTTAGTTGTTGGTACGATACCACAGATGATCCCAATAGGTTCAGCGATGGTCATTGTGCCATAAGTCAGATCTTCAGATAAGATCCCGCAGGTTTTTTCGTCTTTATACGCATTGTAGATATACTCAGAAGCAAAGTGGTTTTTAATCACTTTATCTTCAACGATACCCATACCAGACTCTTTAACAGCCAATTTTGCAAGAGGAATACGAGCATCAGCGGCAGCTAATGCAGCAGCACGGAAAATGGCATCAACTTGTTCTTGAGAGAAGTTAGCAAATTCACGTTGAGCTTTTTTTACACGAGCAACCAAATCATTGAGTTCAGTAACGTTAGTTACAGACATAAAGAGACTCCTGATAAAATGTTAAATTTTTTAAGCAAATTAGCCGTTTTCATCATAACTAATAAGAATAGCCTAGATAGATGATAGTGTGCTTATTTCAGTAATAATTATTAGAGGGCATAATTTGCTTAAAAAACTTAAAAAAAACAATAATAAAGACAAATATATTTTCGAAGTAACCCTCTTTCTTCGAATGATAACAGCTTACCATCTTTCTAATTAATTAACGTGATGTATATCACAAAATTGGCAAGCTGACACCTTTCAGCAAGGCTATTTATGAGAATGATTCTTATATGTAATAAATGTTCAACGATTTTTTTGTCGTATAGTTTATTTCGATATAAAATTAAACCACTAGGTTTTGATCGGTTTACAAGAGAATATTTTAGGTAAAAACTTGTTAACTAATAGAATTAACTGGTTTATTGATTTAAAGTAACGCGCATTTTTTGGAGTTACTCTATCTTTTATAGAATAATTCGCATGTTTATTAGCCAAGAAGGGGCTTTTCATGGGGTCACTGCTGGATTTATCCGGTTATATTAAATTTTTTGTCGGTCTTTTTGCGATTGTAAACCCAATTGGTATTTTGCCTGTTTTTATCAGTATGACGAGTTATCAAACTGATGCAGGGCGTAACAAAACAAACTTAATTGCGAATGGCTCCGTTGCAATTATTTTAGTTTCTTCTCTGTTAATCGGTGATTCTATACTGAGTATTTTCGGTATTTCTATCGACTCGTTTCGTATAGCAGGGGGAATGCTGATTGTTACTATTGCAATGACCATGATAAATGGGCGTTTAGGAGAAGATAAACAAAACAATCAAGAACGAAACGAATCCGCAGTACGTAATAGTGTTGCTGTTGTGCCTTTAGCATTACCATTAATGGCAGGACCCGGAGCAATCAGTTCTTGTATTGTGTGGAGTTCTCGTTGGGAAGGTTTTACTAACTTCTTAGGATTAGCTGCAACCAGTATCTTTTTTGCATTTTGTTGTTGGTTGCTGTTTCGCAGCGCAACACTATTAGTGAAATATTTAGGGCAAACCGGCATTAACGTGGTTACGCGTATAATGGGCTTATTATTAATGTCGTTAGGTATTGAATTTATTGTGACCGGATTACGTTCTATTTTCCCGGGCTTATTAGTTTAAACACAGCGCAGAACACTTAAAAAACGGTACGACTAAATAGTACTATTAAAAAGAGCAGTATTAATAACGTAATACTGCTCGGTTCCTTTCTTTTATTTATTCTCTTTTATCTCAATCGAGACGATGTATTCCTTTTGATAACGCATCTCGATCATAATGTTGTGTCAATTCACCATTTTCCATTAATGCCGCTCTATCCGACATATGTGCGATAACATCAGCATCATGGCTGACAAGTAAATAAGTCATATTATGTTGTTTTTTCAGCGTGTTAAGCAGGTTTAAGATCTCGGCTTGCACCGACATATCTAGCGCTGAAGTTGGTTCATCTAACAGTAATAGTTGAGGTTGCAATAAAAGGGCTCTTGCAATGGCGACGCGTTGACGTTGTCCACCCGAAAGTTGATGAGGATAACGACTCGTCACATCGGCAGGCAAACCAACTTGGGCTAATGCTTGCTCAATTGTCTCTTTATCAAAAGGAATTTGGTGAATTTTTAAAGGTTCAGAAAACGCACGTTCAATACGGTGTTGAGGGTGTAAAGAGGCGTAGGGATCTTGAAATACCATTTGTATATTACGGCGTAATGTTCCTTGAAAACGTTGTTGAGGTTTAATTGTTTGCCCTAGAAGCGATATATCACCTTGCCAATTTGGCAATAATCCTGCTATCACGCGCAAAACAGTCGATTTTCCACAACCAGAACGACCAATTAAGCTAAAGGTTTCGCCTTGTTGAACATGTAGATTGATCCCTTTTACAACGTGCTTTGCTTGTTTACCTTGTTCGAATTGAACATGTAAATCATGAATATCAATTAGCATGATGTAGCCCCTTAAAATTAAGCGTTCTATCTAATACGGGCAATTGAGTGCCATAAGTGCTTGCATTAGGTCTACATGTCCAAAGGGTACGAGTATAAGGATGTGTGGCAGTCGGTAACGCTTTAGCATCGAGTTCATCAACTTGCTCGCCTTGATACATCACCATTACGCGCTCGCAATACTCAGCAACAAGGGGTAAGTCATGGCTAATCAGTAATAAGCCCATGTTACGTTGTTCACACTGAGTGGTGATCAGTTCAAGAATTTGATGGCGAAGCTGAGCATCAAGTGCAGATGTCGGTTCATCAGCAATTAAAATAGTAGGGTTATTAATTAGCGCAATAGCTATCATCGCTCGTTGCCCCATACCACCTGATAATTCACCGGGATAACGATAAATATTTTGTTCAGGTAATCCGACAGACAGCAGAGTATCGATGATAAGTTGACGCCTGTCTTGGCGTGAAAGCTTTTGATGTTGTTTTACGATCTCTTCTACTTGCTGATAAATAGTTTTTACAGGATTTAATGCATAGCGAGGATCTTGTAATACCATTGAAATCGTATTACCACGAATGTTATTCCATTGGCGAGACGAAAAATCTAATAGATTATTTCCCTGTAAATTGAGTATCTCTGCACTGACTTTTCCCGGTTGACGAACAAGCCCCATTAATGCACGAGCGGTCATTGATTTGCCAGAGCCAGATTCACCAACAACCGCCAAACGTTCTTGCCTCAAAGTAAAAGAGACATTATTGACAACTCTCGCCTTTGGAAAGTCGATACAGAGGTTGTTTACCTCAATTAATGGTGTTTTATTCATGGGTATCTCCCAATACATCACGTAATCCATCACCCAATAAATTAAATGCCAGACTGCTGATTAAAATTGCCGTACCCGGAATAGCCGCAACCCACCATTGATCAAAAATAACGGGCATACCTTCTGCGATCATCGCTCCCCATTCCGCCATCGGTGGGCGAGCACCTAATCCAAGGAAGCCTAATCCAGCTGCAGCGAGAATAATCACGGCTAAGTTCAGCGCTAAACGTACAATGGCTGACGGTAAACATAGTGGTAAGATATGTCCCCATAACAGTCGAATACCTTTAATTCCCATCATTTCGGCAGCAGCAAGATAATCACTATTGCGTAAATGCTGAATTTCACTACGAGATTGTCGTGCATAAGCCGGCCATGCCGTTAAAGCCAGTGCTAATGCACCATTTAGCAGACCAGGCCCCAACATTGCGACAAAGGCGAAGGCGAGAATAAGAGAAGGCATCGACATCACAATATCAGTGAATCGCATTAAAATACGTTCAGTCCAACCACCGTAATACCCAGATAAAATCCCAATTAATAATCCTAAAGGTAGCGTAATAAGCGCCACCAGCCCCACTAAACCCAGCATTGGGCGAGTACCATAAATAAGACGAGAAAGAATATCGCGTCCGTAATTATCTGTGCCTAACCAATGTTCAGCATTGGGTGCTAATAAACGTTGGGCAGCATGTTGCCAATTCGGATCGTAAGGAGCTAACCAAGGTGCAAAAATAGCAATAATTAACAGGACAATAAGCAACGATAAACCGATAAATGCGGAAGGCGAACGCGCTATTTTTCTTAAAAATGGAAATGACATTAGCGGAGCCTCGGATCAGTCAAACGAATAACAATATCGGTCATATTATTAATAAAGACAAAGCATAAACCGATAATTAAAGTACCGCCCATAATGGCTGTGGTATCACCCGCAAAAAGCGCGGTTGTGAGATATCGACCAATTCCCGGCCAAGAAAAGACCGTTTCTGTTAATACGGCACCTTCTAACATGCCAGTGTAAGACAAGGCGATAATGGTCATTAAGACACCACGAATATTAGGCAGTACGTGATAAAAAAGAATACGCAACTCACCAATACCTTTTGCTCTTGCTAACGTGACATACTCTTTATTCATTTCGTTTAAACAGGCTGAACGAGTTAAGCGAGTAATAGAAGCAAGGGCAAAATATGCTAATAAAGAAACGGGTAAAATAAGGTGTGATAACGCATTAAAAAAAGCATCTTTATCGCCAGCTAATAATGTATCAATGAGTGCAAAACCCGTTACGGGTTCAATAGTGAATTGATAGATATCGTCTAATCGCCCAGGACCTGCTGTCCATTGTAATGTGGCATAGAAGATCAATAGCAAAATCAAACCTAGCCAGAAAATAGGGACTGAGCTACCTAATAACGTCAGAATTCGCAAAATAAAATCGAGCGGTGTTCCCACAAAACGCGCACACAAAACGCCGAATAAAATACCCAGACTGGCACCAATCAATAATGCAACAGTTGCTAATTCTAATGTGGCGGGAAAAGTCGCTAACAAATCATCAAGAACGGGTTGACCTGTAGATGTTGCTGTACCTAAATGCCCTTGCAACAGCGCTTCTACATAATGAAAAAACTGCATGTAGATAGGTAAATCCAGCCCTAACTCATGTTTTACTTGGTTATAGGTTTCGAGGCTTGCGTGATCACCAACAATTTGTAAGACAGGATCGACCGGTGAAAGAGCAGAAAGCGTAAAAGTGATGACAAGAAGCCCTAAAAGAGTCAGCACCAGAGTCAATATTCCTTGAGCAAAGGTAATTAACTGACCTTTTAGACGAATAGGTAACGTCATAGCAGTATTCATACAGCAATAGCCTAGTGAAATGACAAAAAATAGACCATCCACAGTAACATGACTGTGGATGGTTTCAGGAAAAAATATTACTTAGTTACTTAGTTACTTAGTTACTTAGTTACTTAGTTACTTAGTTACTTTGTCATAATAGACCATATCTGCATTTAGACCTTGCGCATAACCGTTGACGTTATCGCGCATGACTATCTGATTTTTACCTTGGTCAATAAACACATAAGGTGAACTACGTTGTAACTCTTTTTGCATTTCAGTATAGAGCGATTGACGTTTTGTTTTGTCCGCTTCATTAAGTGCAGACAATGTTTGCTGGCTTAATTCCGGAATTTTCCAGCCATTTAACCAAGCCACAGTATTGGATTGCCCATCGTTATAAGCAAAGGCACTGGCATTTGAGTGCGCATCAAAATAATCAGGGATCCAAAAACGAATGGCTGCTTGATGTTGTTTAGCGCGTACACGGCTATACACTTGGCTACCTGCTGCGGGTAATAAATCGACCTGTACACCTGCTTGAGCAAAGCTTGCTTGAATAGATTGCGCCACAGTGATGTAAGGAACTTTATTCTCAACATCTAACGTAAAGCGTGCATTGGTAATACCCGCTTTAGCTAAAATTGCTTTGGCTTTTTCGGGATCAAAAGTGAATGGGTTATCTTTTAGTGCACCCGGCAAACCCACAGGTAAAAAGCTTTGGTGAATAAAATACTGACCACGCATTAAATCTTCAGTAATGCCTTTGTAGTCAATTAAATAACGAGAGGCTTCCCAAAATGCGGGGTTACTCAGCGCAGGGTTTCCGCTGGCGGTATTAAAAGCCATATAAACTTGTTCAGCAGAAGGAATATCTAAAATTTTGATACCCGCTTTACCCGCTAGAGCCGCCGTTTGGTCTGTACCTAAGTCACGTGCAATATCCGCATCACCTTTTTCAATTAATAAACGTCGTGATGCCGGATCAGGCACGTTTTTAATAATAATATTTGCGATTTTAGGTGCGCCAGTTGGCGAAAGTGGATTAGCTTCTAACACAATAGCTTGACGTGGTTGATAAGCACGCATTTTATATGCGCCACTTCCTGCTGAATTCATCTTCAGCCAGCTATTCCCAAAGTCATTATTTTTAATATGAGCGGAAACCAGTTTTTCATCAACAATAGAAGCAATTGGCGTTGAAAGGATATTTAGCACAACATCAGGGCTGACATCAGCAGTCCAACGTACTTCTAATTCATTATCACTGACTTTTTTCAGCAGTGAATGAATGTTATCAGTTTTCCAACCCAACACATTTAGAATAAAAGCAGGTGATTTGTTCATGGTGATCGCACGCTGATAAGAGAAGATAATATCTTCAGGACGTACAGCGTTACCTGATGCAAATTTTGCATCTGGCTTAATTTTAAATACGATTGTTTTTTGTTCAGGGTTCGCTTGCCAGCTTTCAACTAAAATCGGTTCATTAATTTCTGGATTATCACGATTAGGTTGAACAATGCGTTGATATAAACTAGGTACAGTTTGAATACTGGATAGTTCATTACTTTCAGCAGGATCAAGGCTGACAATATCATCAAGCCCTTGTACCACAATTAATGTATTAGCAGGTGTTGCTGCAAATGCCGGTACGGAAAGGGCACCCACAACGAATAATGATAATAATTTTGCTTTCATGAGACGCTCCCTGAAACGGTGTAGCTAAAATCGTTATGTCAATAACTTATTAGAGCGTGTTAGCCTTTTATGGTCAATTTTTATTCGAATTAAAAGCATTTTAGGCAAGGCGATAAACACTAGTCTAGTGAACTAAGCTAGTGTTTATCAACGCAGAATAAAATGAGTAAAACGTCTTTTAATCGAACCTGTAAGGCAGCTTTCAACCAACACTTGTTTTTATCTTAAGTGGACATTGTTAATGGCAATCAATGTCCATACTCGTTGAGTCGTTTGCTTTACACGGTTTTCTTGCTGTAAAAATAAGCAAAAAAGGTTAACACGCTCTAATTATTATTACTTTGTGAAATTAACTTAGGCAAAACGTGACCAATGCGCAAAGTTTTAATTACGCTTACATATAACTCTTCGTTATAAGTAGCTAAAATTAATTATGGTAGAAGAATAATTAACCGCAAGAATATGATGATGAAATACTCCTTTAGTAGTAACTCATTGACTATTAAGTTGTAGTAGCTGAATTGATTAAGCTGTATTTGATATCCATCAATATCTCTTATGAGTAGTTTCGTATTTTAGCCTTAGAAATCTTTAAATCTGAGGCAAAAATGAGCAAGAAAACACTCGCAATCATCGGTAACGGTATGGTGGGACACCGTTATATCGAAGAGTTGATTGATAAAGGTGGCAATGAAGAATTTAATATTGTCGTCTTTTGTGAAGAACCTCGCGTTGCATATGATAGAGTCCATCTCTCTTCTTATTTCTCACATCACACCGCAGAAGAACTCTCCTTAGTTAAACAAGGTTATTACGAAAAACACCAAATAGACGTATTAATTGGTGAGCGCGTGATAACCATTAATCGTGACGAAAAAGTGGTACACACTAATACAGGGCGTTGTGTCAGTTACGATAAATTAGTGATGGCAACAGGCTCTTATCCGTGGGTTCCTCCAATTAAGGGAAATAACTCACCGGATTGTTTTGTCTATCGGACCATTGAAGATTTAAACGCTATCGAATCCTGCGCACGTATTAGTCGTAAAGGGGCAGTGATTGGTGGTGGATTGTTAGGTTTAGAAGCCGCCGGTGCGCTAAAAAGCTTAGGTATTGAAACTCACGTTATCGAGTTTGCGCCAACCTTAATGGCAGAGCAGTTGGATACATTAGGTGGTGAGCAACTTAAGCGAAAAATAGAGCGTATGGGTGTAAAAGTGCATACCTCCAAAAATACCCAAGAAATATTATCAACTGGAGAAAATGCACGTAAAACACTGCAATTTGCAGATGGTACATCTCTAGAAGTTGATTTTATTGTGTTTTCCACAGGTATTCGCCCGAAAGATAAGTTAGCTCGTCAATGTGATTTAGATATTGCCCCACGAGGCGGTATTGTTATTAATGATTATTGCCAAACAACAGATCCTGATATTTATGCCATTGGTGAATGTGCATCTTGGCAAAATAAAACCTTCGGTTTAGTAGCGCCTGGCTACAAAATGGCACAAGTTGCCGTTGATAATTTATTAGGACATCACTCTGTCTTTCAGGGTGCCGATTTAAGTGCAAAATTAAAACTTCTTGGTGTCGATGTGGGCGGTATCGGTGATGCTCATGGAAATCAAGCAGGATGTCGTAGCTATATCTATCTGGATGAAGGCAAAGAAATTTATAAACGCCTGATCGTTAGCGAAGATAATAAATACCTATTAGGTGTTGTCTTAGTGGGTGATACCGAAGATTACGGCAATCTCTTACAACTATCACTTAATACCATTGAGTTACCAGAGCACCCAGACTCTTTGATTTTACCGGCACATGCTGGAAGTAAGCCGGCAATCGGTGTTGATTCACTACCTGAAACGGCACAAATCTGCTCATGTTTTGATGTTACAAAAGGCGACATTATTCAAGCAATTGAACGAGGGTGTCATACAGTTGCTGCCATTAAAGCGGAAACTAAAGCAGGTACAGGCTGTGGTGGTTGTATTCCTCTGGTGACTCAAGTCTTAAATGCAGAATTAGCCAAACAAGGTATTGAAGTTAATCACCATCTTTGTGAGCATTTCCACTATTCTCGCCAAGAGCTTTATCATCTTATTCGTGTAGAAGGACTGAAAAGCTTTGATGAGCTGCTGAAAAAACACGGTCAAGGCTATGGTTGTGAAGTGTGTAAACCAACAGTCGGCTCATTGCTTGCCTCATGTTGGAATGAGTATATCTTGCGTGATGATTTAGTTTCTTTGCAAGATACTAACGATAACTTTCTCGCGAATATGCAAAAAGATGGGACTTATTCCATTATTCCTCGCTCTCCTGGTGGTGAAATTACCCCAGCAGGTATTATCGCTATTGGGCAAATCGCTCAAGAATACAATTTGTATACCAAAATTACGGGTTCGCAAAGAATGGCGATGTTCGGTGCGCACAAACAGGATTTGCCCGCTATTTGGGAAAAACTGATTGCCGCAGGTTTTGAAACAGGTCATGCCTATGCGAAAGCACTGCGTATGGTAAAAACATGTGTAGGCAGCAGTTGGTGCCGTTTCGGTGTTGGTGACAGTGTAGGTTTGGGCGTTGCATTAGAACATCGCTATAAAGGTATTAGAACACCTCATAAGATGAAATTTGGCGTATCAGGCTGTACTCGTGAATGTTCTGAAGCACAAGGCAAAGATGTTGGTATTATCGCCACAGATAAAGGCTGGAACCTCTATTTCGGTGGAAATGGTGGTATGAAACCACGCCACGGAGATCTCTTTGCTTCTGATCTCGATGAGGAAACGTTAGTGCATTATATCGACCGCTTTATGATGTTTTATATTCGCACCGCCGATAAACTGCAACGCACTTCAGTGTGGTTAGATAATTTAGAAGGTGGCATTGAATATTTACGTGATGTCATTATTAACGACAAATTAGGCTTAAATGCACAACTGGAAAAAGAACTTAAAACTTTACAAGAACGCGTTGCTTGTGAATGGAAAGAAACAGTTGATTCTCCAAAAGCATTAAAACGTTTTGCCCACTTTATTAATAATCCAATGCCTGATCCGACAGTGCAAACGGTAAAAGAACGATTTCAACATCGTCCCGCACGTTTACATGAACGTATTGATATCAAATTGGTCACTGAGGAGGCGCAATCATGAGTCAATGGATAGCGGTTTGCCAACTAGATGATATTACTCCGGGAACAGGTGTTTGTGCGCTGGTGGAACAAGATCACGTTGCCATATTTCGCCCTTATTCTGATGCGCGTTTATATGCGTTAAGCAATATCGATCCCTTTGCACATTCTAGTGTTTTATCACGAGGATTAATTGCTGAACATGAAAATGAGCTGTATATCGTCAGTCCGCTAAAAAAACAGCATTTTCGTTTAACGGATGGTTTCTGCCTTGAAGATGAGAATTTCTCGATCATGCATTTTGATGTCAAGGTTGAAGGTAACACGGTTAGCGTGCGTAGCCGTAATGCGTCATCACAATAAATAGGGGAACGAATATGGATTACTTTCCAATATTCTGTCAGCTTAAAGATAAACCTTGTTTATTAGTGGGAGGCGGTGAGATTGCTGAACGTAAAGCGAGATTGCTTATGGAAGCGGGAGCTATTATTTCTGTTATCGCGCCTTCGTTTACAGGGCAGTTTATGCAATGGCACACTGAGCAAAAATTAAACTGTATCACAGGAATATTTAATGAGGTTCATTTATCTGGGAAATGGCTTGTTATTGCTGCAACAGATAGCGAACAAGTGAATCAACAGGTTTTTCAATCGGCAACAGAGAAACAGATATTTTGTAATGTGGTGGATTCACCAGAGCAAGCCAGTTTTATTATGCCTTCTGTTATCGATCGCTCTCCTATTGTGGTGGCGATTTCATCGGGCGGAAAAGCACCTGTACTCGCTCGTATTTTGCGAGAAAAAATTGAGCAGTTACTCCCTAATTATCTAGGTGCGTTAGCACAACTTGCTGGAAAGTTACGTGAGCAAATAAAACAACGTTTTTCATCGATGAGTGCCAGACGTTATTTTTGGGAGCAATTTTTTGCAGATAAAACATTACAAGCCGAAATAGAAGCGCAAAGAGACGACGGTATTGAGCGACGTATTAGCGCACTGTTATCTGAAAATCAGCAACCTCAAGGCAGTGTTGTTTTAGTTGGCGCAGGGCCGGGTGATGCAGGGTTAATGACCATTAAAGGTTTACAGCAGTGCCAGCAAGCTGATGTAGTGGTTTACGATAGATTAGTGTCCGATGATGTTATGGCATTAGTTCGTAGAGATGCACAACGTATTTATGTTGGTAAGCAAGCTGGTTTTCACTGTGTTCCTCAAGATGAGATTAACCAAATTTTAATCAAAGAAGCTACCGCAGGAAAACGAGTAGTGAGATTAAAAGGGGGCGATCCCTTTATTTTTGGTCGAGGTAGTGAAGAGCTAGAAGCCTTGATTGAACATCATATTCCATTTTCTGTGATCCCCGGTATTACGGCGGCATCAGGTTGTACGACTTATGCGGGTATTCCTTTAACACATCGAGATTATGCGCAAAGTGTTCGCTTTATTACGGGGCATGGCAAAGGGTTAAATGAAGCGCAGTGGCAATGTATTGCACAAAAAAATCAAACTTTGGTGTTTTATATGGGATTAAGCAAAGCCCTTTATATTCAGCAAATGCTCCTTAGCCAAAACATGTGTGCGACGATGCCTGTCGCTATTATCGAAAAAGGGACGTTAACAACACAAAAAGTGATTGTTGGCCAATTGCGTCAATTGGCAGAGATGGCAGAAACAATGGAAAGCCCTGCACTGATTATAGTGGGAGAGGTCGTCTCATTGAATGAGAAGCTACAATGGTTTCAATCAAAATCGGCTCAATAGCTGAAAAAAATTGAAGTTATTATTTAAAAATTAAAAACCTCTTTAATATTCGAGATGTATATTAAAGAGGTTTTTTATCTAACTCATAGAAATATAAATGAAAAATTTTTTATTTTTATTTCAATTAAACATCTAGATTAAATTTTAAAAATAAACAATAAAAGTGAATATTTAATAATCTATAAATATTTTTAAATTGGAATTATTATTCAGTCTAAAGATGAATTTATTGTTATTTATAATTAATTTCAAAGAGAAACTCTTTACAAACGAAGCATCATAAAGTTCTGCAAGTCGGTTAAAACCCATCCTAATTATATTAATTTTGTGAGCTAAGTAGGTTTTCTATCTATAAAACTTGCATGATGTTAATTTAATGTTTATTTGTTGTTTTGCCTTTCTCGATATGTATTTTTTATTTTCTCAAGATAGAACGCTAGAGGGCTCAATAAAGTTAAGTGATAAGAATACCGCATTAATTGACAAAATTTACGATAAGTGTAAAAAAGAAAGGTGTTGTTATCATTTTTTATCTCGTTAATATCAGCAAATATCTAAGAGCCACAAATATTACAATCAAAATTTAACAACGATACCTAACGTTAATTGAGCGACCCCGCTATAAATTATTGTTTATTAGGAGAGGTACCCATGAAAAATAAAGTTACGTTAAAAACAGTGTTTCCACTCAGTATTATGTCACTTGTCTTAACCTCCTTTTTTTCTCATGCCGTCACTCTTCCTGAAGGTACTATTCTGGCAAAACAACAGAATATTGTAATTAATAACGGAACTGAGGTTTCATCTCTTGATCCGCATAAAGTAGAAGGCGCACCAGAAACTAATATTATTTTAAATTTATTAGAAGGGCTGACTTATGTTGGGCCGAATGGTGAAAGTATGCCGGGCGTTGCACAACGCTGGGAAACAGATGATAACAAGGTGTGGACATTCTATTTGCGAGAAGATGCAAAATGGAGTGATGGCTCTCCAGTTACTGCTGAAGATTTTGTTTATAGCTGGCGTCGAGTAGTAGATCCTAAAACGGGTTCACCTTATGCCAGTTATCTCGAATATGCTTATGTTGAAAATATTGCAGATATTCTTAGTGGTAAAAAATCCCCTGAAACATTAGGTGTGAAAGCAATAGATCCTCACACTTTGCAAGTCAATTTAACCAAACCAATTCCTTATTTAATTGATATGGTCAGTCACACACCGTTGAAGCCCGTTAAAAAAGAGATTGTTGAAAAATATGGTGTGAATTGGACTCGTCCTGAAAACTTTGTTGGCAATGGGGCTTATGTTATTGAAAATTGGGTTGTGAATGAAAAAGTGACTTTAAAGCGTAATCCACTTTATTGGGATAATAAAAATACCATTATTGAACAAGCCATATTTTTACCAATAAGCTCTGAAACCAGTGATGTTAATCGCTATCGCAGTGGTGAAATCGATATCACTAATAGCGCAATTCCTTCTGCTCTTTATAAAAAAATGAAGCAGGAACAACCAAAGAATTTACATGTCACACCGTATTTATGTACTTTCTATTATGAATTAAATAATAAAAAAGCCCCTTTTGATGATCCACGAGTTCGAGAAGCAGTAAAACTGACTCTTGATAGAGAAGTCATTGCTGAAAAAATAATGGGGCAAGGGCAAATACCTGCTTATTCTTTTACACCTTCCTTTATTGGCAACGGTAATTTTAAAGCCCCTAAATGGGCTTATTGGACACAACAACAACGTAATGAAAGGGCGCGTGAATTATTAAAAGAAGCAGGATTTGATGGGCAAAATCCTCTGACTTTTACTTTGCTCTACAATACTTCAGAACAAAATAAACAGCAGGCAATTGCGGCAGCGTCAATGTGGAAAAAAAGTATTGGTGCAAATGTGACTTTGCAAAACCAAGAATGGAAAACTGCATTAGAAAATCGTAATCAAGGTAATTACCAAGTTGCAAGAGCAACGTGGTGCGCAGATTACAATGAACCTACCTCATTTTTAAATTCATTTCTTTCCACTAGCAGTCTAAATACCGTCTTTTATCAAAATAATGATTACGATGATGCATTAAATAATGCCTTAATCGCAGTAGATAAAGGGGCTCGTCATCAACTCTATCAACGCGCTGAAGCCTTGCTAGACAAGGACTCGGCGATAGTGCCTGTCTATTATCGTGTCAGTGTTAGATTAGTTAGTCCAAAAGTGGGCGGATTTACAGGTAAAGACCCCTTTGATTATACGGACTTAAAGCGCTATTTTATAAAGGCAGATAACTAAAACTGGTAAATTATCGAAATTCTATAGTTATGTGCGATTTGAACCATTAAAAGTAACTTAAAAAGTAGTAAAACAATAAAGAGCTACACAAAAAAGATAGCGGCATAAAAAATTATAATGCTATCAGGCAATTAAGCACTGATAGCAAATAAGCAAGATTGATTTATTTTTTGTAAAAACAATAAGTTGTGTAAACCGTTCTAAAACACAACTGAACATCACAGAATGGTTGTCTAACAACCAACTCACTAACTGGGAGTATTTTATAAGATGAGTAATTTAACTAAAAAGAGTGCGTTGGCGATTGCAATAAGCGCAATCTTTGGATTATCAGCATTAACGGCTAATGCTGCCGTTGTTCCAGACGGGGTGAAATTAGCTGAAAAACAAGTGCTTGTACGTAATAACGGCTCTGAGCCACAATCGCTTGATCCTCATAAAATCGAAGGTGTTCCTGAATCTGCATTGGCACGTGATCTTTTTGAAGGCGTGACTATTGTTGGTCCAGATGGTGAAATTTTACCGGGCTCTGCAACTAGTTGGGAAAATAAAGACTTCACCGTTTGGACATTTAAAATTCGTGAAGGCGCTAAATGGTCAAATGGTGAGCCTGTCACAGCACAAGATTTCGTTTATAGCTGGCAACGTTTAGCTGATCCTAATACTGCATCTCCTTATGAAAGCTATCTGCAATATGCGCATATCGTAAATATCGACGATATTATTGCGGGTAAGAAAAAAGCCACAGAATTAGGTGTTAAGGCATTAGATAACAACACATTAGAAATCACTTTATCTGAAGCAGTGCCTTATTTACCAAAATTATTAGCTCACTCCTCCATGTCGCCAGTTAACCAAAAAGTCATTGAAAAATTTGGCGAAAAATGGACACAACCAGCTAACTTCGTCGGCAACGGCGCTTATAATTTAAAAGACTGGACAGTCAACGAACGTATTGTTTTAGAGCGTAGCCCAACTTATTGGGATAACAAAAGTACCGTTATTGATAAAGTCACGTTCCTACCTATCTCATCAGAAGTTACCGACGTAAACCGCTATCGTGCGGGTGAAATCGACATGACATATAGCAATTTACCGATCGAACTTTTCCAAAAACTGAAAAAAGAGATCCCAGATGAATTGCGCATAAGCCCATATTTATGTACTTATTATTATGAAATTAATAATGAGAAAGCACCGTTTAATGATCCGCGTGTTCGTGAAGCACTTAAGCTGTCAATGGATAGAGATATCATCACTTATAAAGTGAAAAACCAAGGTGATATTCCGGCTTACGGCTTTACCCCTCCATTTACTGACGGCATTAAAGAGAGTAAACCAGAGTGGTTTGCGACTTGGACTCAAGAACAACGTAATGAAAAAGCACGCCAATTGTTAGAAGAGGCGGGCTATAACAAAGCCAACCCACTGAAATTTAAACTGCTGTACAACACTTCTGATCTTCACAAAAAAGTGGCAATTGCTGCCTCTTCAATTTGGAAGAAAAACTTAGGTGCAGATGTATCTCTTGAAAACCAAGAGTGGAAAACTTTCTTAGATACACGTCATCAAGGAACTTATGATGTTGCACGTGCGGGCTGGTGTGCAGATTATAACGAACCTTCTTCATTCCTAAACATGATGTTGTCTTACAGCAGTAACAACACCGTTCACTATAAAAACACAGAATTTGACGCATTGATCAAAGAGTCTTTACGTGTGAAATCTGATGACGAACGTGCCGCTATTTATCAAAAAGCTGAAGGCGTATTAGATAAAGATTCGGCAATAGTTCCACTTTACTACTATGTAAACACCCGTTTAGTTAAACCTTATGTGGGTGGTTATTCAGGTAAAGATCCATTAGATAATTTACATACTAAAGACTTGTACATTATTGCTAAGTAATCGGGCGAGACCTTGTCTTTTTTAAGGCAAGGTCTTTTTATCGTCACGCCTGAATAGGTTTGTGTTATAGGAACGGGCAATGCTCAAATTTATTTTTCGTCGCTTTTTAGAAGCGATACCGACTCTATTTATTCTAATAACGATTTCGTTTTTTATGATGCGCTTAGCACCCGGTAGCCCTTTTACAGGGGAAAGGAAACTTCCACCGGAGGTTATGGCAAATATTGAAGCGAAATATCACTTAAACGATCCCATTTATAAGCAATACTTCGATTATTTAATTCAATTGTCGAAAGGGGATTTAGGGCCTTCTTTTAAATATAAAGACTACAGTGTAAACACCTTAGTCGGTAAAGCATTCCCTGTTTCAGCTAAATTAGGGCTGTCGGCATTTATTTTTGCTGTCATTTTAGGTGTGGGGGCAGGCGTGATAGCCGCACTGAATCAAAACACCAAATGGGATTATACCGTCATGACTTTTGCCATGACGGGGGTTGTAATACCGAGTTTCGTTGTCGCACCACTGCTGGTTCTTATTTTCGCTATCTCGCTAAGGTGGCTACCGGCTGGTGGTTGGAACGGCGGTGCTGTGCAATATATGTTGCTACCTATGATTGCGCTGTCGCTTTCTTATATCGCCAGTATCTCGCGTATTACCCGTAGTTCAATGATTGAAGTTTTACACTCAAACTTTATTAGAACGGCAAAAGCGAAAGGCTTGCCGATGAAAAGAATTGTACTGCGTCATGCTTTAAAACCTGCGTTGCTACCTGTTATCTCTTATATGGGACCTGCATTCGTCGGTATTATTACGGGCTCAATGGTTATTGAAACCATCTTTGGATTGCCGGGTATCGGACAATTATTCGTTAATGGTGCTTTAAACCGTGATTACTCATTGGTATTAAGCTTAACCATTATCGTAGGTGCATTAACGATTTTCTTTAATGCGATTGTCGATATTTTATATGCTGTTATTGATCCGAAAATTCGTTATTAATAGACACTGGAGCGCGTTATGTTATCACTGAAGGAAAACAGCGAAGCTCTGGGGAATTTCTCGGAGCAGCTAGATATTGAAGGCCGTAGTTTATGGCAAGACGCTCGTCGTCGTTTTATGCACAATAAAGCGGCTATCACGAGCCTAGTATTACTTTTCTTTATTTTATTATTTGTTATTTTTGCCCCAATGTTATCGCCTTTTGTTTATGACGATACAGATTGGGAAATGATGTCAATGGCACCTGATTTTGCCTCTTCTCACTATTTTGGTACAGACTCATCTGGGCGCGATTTACTCGTCCGTGTTGCGATTGGTGGGCGTATTTCATTAATGGTCGGTATCGCTGCTGCCTTTGTTGCTGTTATTGTGGGTACGCTGTATGGCGCAATGGCAGGTTATATTGGTGGACGTGTTGACTCTGTGATGATGCGTTTGCTGGAAATCTTAAACTCATTCCCATTTATGTTCTTTGTTATCTTATTGGTGACATTTTTTGGTCAAAATATCTTACTGATTTTCGTTGCGATCGGAATGGTATCTTGGCTCGATATGGCGCGTATTGTAAGAGGACAAACCTTAAGTCTAAAACGTAAAGAGTTTATTGAAGCTGCATTAGTCTGTGGTGTGTCATCACGTAATATCGTACTAAGACATATCGTACCTAACGTATTAGGTGTGGTGGTGGTTTATGCCTCTTTACTAGTGCCTAGCATGATTTTATTTGAATCCTTCTTAAGCTTCTTAGGTTTAGGAACACAAGAGCCATTAAGTAGTTGGGGAGCACTATTAAGTGATGGTGCAAACTCAATGGAAGTTTCTCCTTGGTTATTACTTTTCCCGGCTTCGTTCTTAGTTGTCACACTGTTTTGCTTTAACTTTATCGGTGATGGCTTACGTGACGCATTAGACCCGAAAGATCGTTAAGGAGAACAAAATGACAAATTCAACAAGCAAGTCGTTATTAAGTGTTAAAGATCTCAGCGTGACTTTCGGTACCGCAGATGGTGATGTTACTGCCGTTAATAAACTCAACTTTGAATTATCAGCAGGTGAAACCTTAGGGATTGTTGGTGAATCGGGTTCAGGTAAATCACAAACCGCATTCGCGTTAATGGGATTATTGGCTAAAAATGGTCGTACAGCGGGTAGTGCCAATTTTAATGGTCGTGAGATCTTAAATCTTCGCCAAAGTGAATTTAATAAAATGCGCGCTGAAGAAATATCCATGATATTTCAAGATCCAATGACCTCATTAAACCCTTATATGAAAGTGGGTGCGCAGCTTATTGAAGTATTAATGCTTCATAAAGGCATGAGCAAAAATGATGCTTATGCGGAATCAGTGCGTATGTTAGATGCCGTAAAAATGCCTGAAGCCCATAAACGTATGAGCATGTATCCTCATGAGTTTTCAGGTGGTATGCGCCAACGTGTTATGATTGCTATGGCATTGCTTTGTAAACCAAAACTTTTAATTGCAGATGAACCAACAACAGCACTTGATGTGACGGTTCAAGCACAAATCATGACCTTACTCAATGAGCTTAAGAATGATTTAAATACCGCGATTATTATGATCACCCATGACTTGGGGGTGGTTGCGGGTATTTGCGATAAAGTATTGGTAATGTATGCAGGGCGTACTATGGAGTACGGTAAAGCGCGTGATATCTTCTATCAACCCTCACATCCATACTCTATCGGCTTGTTACAAGCTGTTCCGCGTTTAGACGGCGAAGATGAGCGGCTCGCTACCATTCCGGGTAACCCGCCTAATTTATTACGTTTGCCAAAAGGCTGCCCATTCCAACCTCGTTGCCAATATGCAACAGAGCAATGCTTAACGAGTGAACCTCAATTAGAGCAATTTGCACAAGGGCGATTACGTGCCTGTTTTAAAGCGGTGGAGGAATTGGTATGACGCAAGCCACATTACAAGATAGAAAAGTTATTCTTGAAGTGAATGACTTAAAGGTTTATTTCGATGTTCAAGATAATAAACAGTGGTTTTGGAAAGCGAAAAAAAGCCTAAAAGCTGTCGATGGTGTCACTCTGCGCCTATATGAAGGTGAAACACTCGGTGTTGTTGGTGAATCTGGTTGTGGTAAATCAACGTTTGCGCGTGCCATTATTGGTTTAGTCAAAGCCTCTGGTGGAACTGTCTCATGGTTAGGTAATGATTTACTGGGAATGGGGAATAAGCAATGGCGAGATATTCGCCAAGATATCCAGATGATATTCCAAGATCCGCTGGCTTCCTTAAACCCAAGAATGACGATTGGCGATATTATTGCCGAACCGCTTAAAACTTATCATCCTAAAATGAAACAGGCGCAAGTGGTTGAAAAAGTCAAAGCAATGATGATGCGAGTCGGATTATTGCCAAACTTAATCAACCGCTACCCACACGAATTCTCTGGTGGACAATGCCAACGTATCGGTATTGCTCGCGCGTTAATTCTAGAGCCTAAATTAGTGATTTGTGATGAACCCGTTTCAGCATTAGACGTATCAATTCAGGCTCAAGTGGTGAACTTGCTGAAAGATATTCAAAAAGAGATGGGATTATCTTTGATCTTTATTGCGCATGATCTGGCAGTGGTAAAACATATTTCAGATCGTGTATTGGTGATGTATTTAGGACACGCGGTGGAATTAGGGACTTATGATGAAGTTTATCATCATCCATTACACCCTTATACCAAAGCGCTAATGTCAGCAGTGCCTATTCCTGATCCCGATAAAGAGCGTAACAAGCATATTGATTTATTAGAGGGAGAATTACCTTCTCCGATTAATCCACCATCAGGCTGTATATTCCGTACACGTTGTCCGATGGCTGATGAAGAATGTGCGAAAACACGTCCTTTATTAGAAGGAAGCTTCCGCCACGCAGTCTCTTGCTTAAAAGTAGATCCGCTTTAATGTAATCAATAAGTATTGATAAGAGAAGAAGTCCGTTTGAATAAATTCACGCGGGCTTCTTATTTTTAAGATTTATAATGTTGGGCATTTATTGTTATTTTTTCTTTAATGGCTTTTCGATGATATCTGGAATTTTTGGTAAATCTAATTCACCTTTTTCCATATAGATATCTAAGCCACTTAGCCAATCCGCATATTTCCTTAACTCATCCATTTTTTCTGGGCTTCTGCCTATTTCACAATAACCAATAGGTAAGTCATAAGTGACTACGCGACGAAGAAACAGTGAATTTCTTGGTAATGTACCATGGTCTGTTGGGCGTTGGTTATATTCACGAATACGTTTCCTCATCTCTTCTACGGTTTCATACTTTGTGGTTGCATTTTGATCTTGAGGATCTAATAGTCGATTATTCTTGAGTACTTTTTTCTCTTCTGGAGTGAGTTCTACCCAAATACGATGTTGATAAGAATAGAGATCTTTATAGAAGTAATATTCGGCATCTTTTGGAGTGTAGATGCCTAATTCATCATCATAAAGAATTTGTCCATAACCTTGACCTAAAGGTATCTCTTTTTTCTGGTTATCAGCATCTATATTAATTTCAGGGGCTGGTTCTTCCTCTTTTTTTTCTATTACGGCAAAATCTTCATCAAAGGTTGTCAATTCTGCTGCTGTAATAGGATGAGGTACTTCTGGAGCATTAATATTTAGTGAAATATTAGCTGAAGGCTCAGGCCATGCGAAGCCTTCTAATGTTTTGGTATTGCTGTCCCAAAAAATATTACCATCACTGAATCGTCTATTTGCATCAGTAAATATAGTTTTTGGATTAGGTTTTCCACCACAAGGCGTATTACGTGCTAACATTCTGATATAGGGCGGATGCTCAAGGGCAAATAATGGATGATGCTGTATTTGTCCTCTTTCTTCAGTATTAGGAAGTGGGCACCAACCAATACTTTCTAACGGTGATGATCCCATTACACGATCGTGCGGATTACAATAAATATAGAACCGTCCGTGATTATCTCTTTCTTTAATAAACTCACCTTTAGTGAATTTTTCTTTATTTATTTCGATATTTTTTTTATTTTCTTTATTCTCGTTATCTCTAATATCAAGCTTATTTCCTTTATATATTATTACATCAGGAGTCCAACTTTTTTTATCTTCACTTTCCCCAACAACTAGACTTGAATATCCACAAGGCGATCCCTTTAATCGATTTTTATTCTTTGCGATTTTATCAATAATTTCTTTTAGGGTTGCTTCTCGATGTGCTTCATTAATGTTTTCATTGTAAACATAAGAGTAACTATTTAAGAAATTATCTTTTGTGGCATAAGGAGAGTTTAAAACAAAGAGGCTATCAGGGGCTTCAATCGCTGCGGCGGCTAACGCTATCATCGTGCCTTGGCTGTGTGAAATAACAGTAACAGTATCATAGGGGTTGTTTTCACGTATTTTCTTGACTAAATTGGCTAGCCGTTTTACAGCATGAGCATAATAGTGACGAGGAGGAGACTTTGTTAATAACCGATCTGATTCGGGGTTAAAGGCTTGTACATTAAAAGGGATAGGGGTAGGGATCACTGTCCATAACATGGCGAGATTACTAAAACCGTGTTCGCTCCATAAACTGACTAAATTATTACATCCATTTTGAAATGGTCCTCCACCCCAGAAAAAAGGGCCTTTATGTTTAATTTTTTCATTAATAAAGAGACGTTTTTTACGATAAGGCAGATAATGGTATTCTTGTACAATATTGTATTTTTTTATATCTTCGGGTGTCCAATATTTTTCATCTTTATGACTGTATTCAGGATTAAGTATTTCATTAACTAAGCGATGATAGCTTTCTCCTTCTTTATTTTTTAGTGGAATACAGTATTGCCCTAAATCATCATCGGTTGCACGATATCCCCAATAAAAACGTATCACAGGGGAATTACCCAACTCGGTTAATGTTCGAATAGGCTCTTCATAAATATAATGGCTATTATCATAATTTTTCTTATCTAAGATAAATTTAGGTTGGTAATATTTATTTTCTTTTAATCTATAAGGTGTATGAGTTAAATTTAAGCGTTCATTAAGACCTGCACAAAGTTGAATTTCTGCATCTTCATACCATTCCCCTTCTGAATTAACGCCATGAACAAAAATAATAATTCCAGGTAAGTGGGGTTTAACATGGATTTCTCCACCAATATTGGCAGCATGAGTGATAGAACGCCATTCTTGACTGCCATCAAGGCACTCTTTAGGTTTTAGCCAACGAGTTGGATTATTGTTGCTCATCATTTTTCTGCCTGTGAAATAGGGTAAATAGAAGGGGCACTGCAATCAAAACGGGTTTGTCCTGAGGGAGTTTTTAGTGTTGGAGAGGGAGATTCTTTATCCCCCACACTACTATGAACATAATTAGAATCGGTAGGATCAAAATAAAATTTTCGCCACCAAGGATCATCAAGTCCGTCATTTTTTAAACGAGAAAATGGAGATTCTCCTAAATAGAAGCTTTTATCAGTCACGATAATATCGAATTTAGCAGATCTAGGCCCGGGATAATCAGTATTGCCACCAAACCCGCCATTTGTGGGCATAAAGGTTTTTCCACCATCAAGAGTAACAAGAATAACGTTAACGCAACCTGTTTTTGTTCCTGCGCAACGACTGGTCACACGACTCAATACCCCCGGAAAAGCAAAAGCATCGTCGCGTTCGGTTGCCCAAATTAAGCGACCTTGGTAACGGCAAGCCGAGGAGCGAATAATTTCTTGGTGTATTCCTTTTTGAGTATTGTTGTAATAAGTTGAACCACTGCGCCTTTCATTATATTTCTCCAAGGTAAAAAAGCGGTGGTCATCAATACGATAAATCACGGCGGGTGGGCCATAACTTTTAATTTCTTCGTCGATTAAACGTTGTTGCTCAGCTCTATCCTGTTCCGCTTTAATCGCGGCTTTTTCTTTTAAGGACAAACAGCCGGTTAATAGGGTGGAACTCAAAATAAACAGTAAGGGAAATTTCAGTTGATGTAATAACATTGGGTTATCCTTTTCGTGATACCGTTTTATTGAAAACAACAAAGTGAATAATTAAATAAAGCGATTGACGTTAGCTGTTATCGTGAATGGCTTTATTGACTTTTTGCCTTCTTCTTTCTTAGAAAGTTTGGTGGTGCTAATTAACGGGGCTGGTCTCGATTGCTCATCATTTTTCCGCCTGTGAAATAGGGTAAATAGAAGGGGCACTGCAATCAAAACGGGTTTGCCCTGAGGGGGTTTTTAAGTCTTCAGGTGGGCTTTTTTCTTCCCCCCAACTACTATGGACATAATTAGAATCAGTAGGATCAAAATAAATGATACGCCACCAAGGGTTGGCTAATTCATCGTTAGTTTTCCGCCGACTGACCGTTGTTTTTCCTAAATAAAATCCCTCATCTGTGACAATGATGTCGAAAAAAGAAGAGTAGTAACCGGGGTGATCAGTATGAATACCAAAACCTGCATTTGTGGGTCTAAAGTTTTTTCCACCATCAAGGGTAACAAGGATCGCGTTAACACAACCCCATTTAGTGCCTGCGCATTGATCTGTTCTTCGACTCAGTACCGCAGGGAAAACTAAAGCATCATCGCGTTCGGTTGCCCAAATTAGGCGTCCTTGGTATAAACAAGCTGATCCGTATAATATTTCTTGATGGATATTGTTCTTTGTATTGTTGTAATAGGTGATCCCTTCTCGCCTTTCATTATATTTCTCCAAGGTAAAAAAGCGGTGGTCATCAATACGATAAATCACGGCGGGTGGGTCATAACTTTTAATTTCTTCGTCGATTAAACGTTGTTGCTCAGCTCTATCCTGTTCCGCTTTAATCGCGGCTTTTTCTTTTAAGGACAAACAGCCGGTTAATAGGGTGGAACTCAAAATAAACAGTAAGGGAAATTTCAGTTGATGTAATAACATGGGTTATCCTTTTCGTGATACTAATTTTATAATATTGCTGTCCTTGTCTGTTATAACCCTGCTTCAGAAGATGATAAAAAAGATCTTACTTATTCATTTTAAAGATAATAAAATTTATTTATTGTCTTTATAACTAGAAGTTATATTTTTATTTGATAATTTTAGTTATAGCAAGCAAGATGCTAATTATCAATGTGTTGATTTTATTCTTAAGGTGAAATTCACAAAAAATAAATTTTTATTCCAGTAATAATACGTAACCCAATTTAATATTATTAGTCTTTAATATATTAAATTTAAATGCTAGAGATAGTAAATGTCATTGTTTTTATTTTAAATTAAAAATAATATTAAGTATTTATAACGTAATGGAATGTTATTTGAAAATTAAAAGTAAATAAAATCGGTACTATTTTATAGTGATATTATTACTAGGCTAAATCTACCCCTTAGCTCTAAGGGCTTTTAATGCCACGATATCAGGTTGATTTTTTGCATCTCGAAATAACTTTGTGGATTGTATCACTGCGTCATATTTTCAGTGTGATAGTTTATTGTTGATCATCCATTAGCATTCTGTTTATTTTTCGGGGAAATTATGAAAAAAAGTGCAATATCTATCCTAGTCAGCACTGGCGTATTACTGTCATCAATGGCAGTAGCAAATACCACAGGCTCAGAAATCCTTGCTGTACAATCAGGCGGTACACCCAATAAGGTGTATCAAAATAATAAACCGACACTGAAAGTAGCTACCTATAACATTGGTAAAAATGAAGTTTCAGCGGATGTCACCAATTTTGACAAGCTTAACCAAGCAATCAAAAATATCGATGCTGATGTTATTGTTGTCACTGAAGTTGATAATAAAACAGCACGCAGTAAAAATATTAACCAGCTTGAAGAATTAGCAAAAGCCAATAATATGCAGTTTGCTTTTGGTAAAGCGCTCGATTTTGATGGTGGGCAATATGGTGTTGGTATTTTATCAAAATACAAAATTGATAAATCACAGGTGGTTAATCTGCCTTCTGGTAATGCAGAACAACGTATTGTTTTATTATCACAGATTACTAAACCAGGGTTTGATTCACCGATTATTATTATGGGAACACACCTTGATTGGCAAAAAGATCCCACTATTCGTATCGGTCAAGTAAGACATATATTAGATGCTGCAATTGGCGATACAGAGACAGGCTTTGATAATATTTCAACATCAATAAAAATATTGGCGGGTGATTTTAACTCTACTGCCAATGAACAACCAATCCAAGAAATTAACTATTTTTGGAACCCTGTTGAAAAACCAAATAGTGATAAACGTACATGGCCAGCAATTAATCCAGCCATCGATATCGACCATATCTTTACGTTTAAAGGACAAGTTTGGGATATCAAAAATATGACAATCCCACAAGATTCAGCAATATTTAAATGGTCGGATGCAAGTGATCATCTTCCTGTTATTGCTGAGTTAGAATTACAAGAACAGTAATAAACAACGATAAATAAAAACGCCCTCGATATTATTTTCAAAGGCGTTTTTCGTCAACCAATAAAATAAGCAACCAATAAAATAAGCATTAAATCAGATTAAATCCAACCTTTAGCTCTAAAGGCTTTTAATGTAATGACGAAATAGCTCATCTCTTCTGGTGTGCCTAAAGTTAAACGACTCCAACCAAAAGCAGGCGGAAATTCACGACCAACCATAATATTCGCCTCTTTCATTCTATTTTGATAGGTTTTTACATCACCTTTAACTTTATGAAAAATAAAGTTTGCATGAGATGGTGCATATTCAATATTGAGCTCTTTTAATACATCCACCACTATCTGGCGTGAAACATCAATCGACTTACGGCTATATTCCACATAAGGCGCATCTTTTAGCGAAGCAAGTGCGGCAACAGCACCAGCAGTATTGGTGTTATCAATAGAAACAAAAGCATCAATTTGTGCAATCACTTCGGGTACGGCAACGCCATAACCTACACGCAGTCCTGCTAAAGCATAAATTTTAGAGAAAGTACGAGTAACAATCAGGTTTTTATAACCCTCTGCCACTAACGTAATAGCACTGGCGAATGTAGGGGGAGAAACAAATTCGGCATAAGCTTCATCAATAATAAAAAAGACATTCTCTTTTGCTGACTTCACCCAACTCGATAAATCGGCACTAGGAGTTAACATTGCTGTTGGGTTATTTGGATTACACAAATACACCATGCTAATACCATCAAACTCTTGCGCTTTTTTCTGCATAGTTGCTAAATCGAAAGCTAGAGTATTATCAACAGGCACTTTAACGATTTTTACACCTAAAGGTTCTGCATAAAGTTCTGCATAGTTAAATGTCGGATCAGGAACAATAAGTTGAACTGCTTTACCTTCTTTTTGTGCTTTATTTGCCACAAATTGCACGGCTGCTTGAATTGTTTCAGATGAGCCGTTTCCCAAGGTGATGTGTTTATCTGAAAGTTTAAATTCTTTCCCTAATTCGCTAATTAATTCGCTACGCGCATCATCTGGATATCTAAATGCATTGGGTAAGGCATCGATAATTGCTTTTTGAGCGTTAGGCGACATGCCTAATGAATTTTCATTGAAATTAAGCAGTAACGGATTTTCTGCATTAAATACCAATTTATTTTTCAGTACTTCATTGGCATAAGCAGAACTTACAAAAGAACTTAATGATAATCCGCCAATAACAAGGCTTGATGATGTTAAAAATGACCGACGATTCATGTTACGTTTCCCAAGTAAATTATTCTATGTTTTATTAGTTCTCATAGATTACTAAAAAAAAGATAGAAGTAAATAAATATGATAAAAAAATAATTATTTATTCACTCTGTTCTTATGGGAGCAAACAGATAGTCGAGTATTTTTAAGATAAAAATAGGATTATCCCCGTGATCTTTCAGTCTCTATTGCACATTTTTCCGCTTCAGCAATGATCCAGTTTTTAAACTTATCCTGCTTTGAGTCGGGCATGATTTCGCTTGGAGAGAGCAAGTAGTAGCTTGAGTTATCTTTAACAAAGCCATGTGTGGCGATAAGTTGTTGATCTTTTAATTCATCTTGTACCATAAGAAAAGAGGCAATGGTCGTACCTAACCCAGCAAGAGTAGCCTGAATAGCAAGATAAAAATGCTCATACTGACTGGTATGGGTATAAGTCGATTGTATACCTGAATATTGATACCAATCTTGCCAAACTTGGGGGCGAGAGAGCGTTGTTAATTGCTTATTTGAATGATGGATATTATTAGGCTTTACAACAGCACCAATTAGCTCATCACATATTTTTGTTGCATAAATATTCTTATGCCATAAAAAATCATCTCGTCGAAATGCTAAATCGACACCTTCTTTATTGAAATCAATAGCGCCACCAGCGGCAACTAAATGCAACGTTATTTCAGGATATAAAGTATAAAAATGAGATAAACGAGGAATAAGCCATTTCATCGCAATAGTGGGTTCACAAGAAACCACTAACACCGGATTATTTAAAGGGGAACGCAGATGCGAGATGGTTTCTTCTAGCTGTTCGAAAATTGAAGAAGTTGTTTTATATAAATATCGACCCGCTTCATTTAAATAAACCGCGCGATTACGCCGCTCAAATAAAGGAATACTTAATTCATCTTCTAATAATCGTATTTGTCGACTTACTGCACTGTGGGTGACATGAAGTTGTTCTGCTGCACTCACAAAACTACCTGTTTGAGCAGCACTATTAAAAAAGCGCAATGACGTTAAAGAGGGTGTTTTCATAAAGATAAGTGATAAAGTTGAGTTGTAAAAATAGATGATGAAAAGTCACAGATATACTGCAAGATAAATCGCTTTTTATTTTTAGTCAAGACAGCAAAATAGGGTGATTGGTGGTGAGCTAAATAGGTTTTTATTAAAAGAAGAACATATTTTATGTCACTTTTTATTACTTATTATTGATTCAAAAGTGAGAGTGAGAAGAACAATGAGTGAACTAATTGCTGTGGCGATGATTACAATATTGGCGGTTATTAGCCCGGGTCCAGATTTTGCTATGGTAACAAAAAATAGTTATTCCTATGGTGTAAAAGTAGGGTTAATGACAGCAATTGGTATTGCGGTTGGAGTACAAGTACATGTTTTTTACACTGTATTTGGTATCTCTTTTATTATTATGGGATCACCAACGCTCTTTTTTATTATGAAATTACTAGGTGTTGGATATTTAATTTATCTTGGGGTTAAATCGTTAACGAATAAAACACAACTGACCATTGAGAATGCAGTCAATTCAGCACCTAATATGTTCCAAGCATTAAGGGTTGGTTTTTTTACTAATGCTTTAAATCCTAAAACGATGTTGTTTGTTATTGCACTTTATACGCAAGTTGCCAACTTAAGTAACCCACTTTGGATAAACCTTTCTTATGGAATGTTTATCTCAATCGCCCATTGGGTATGGTTTAGTTGTGTTGCACTTTTTTTCTCCACTCCGCTTTTACGAGCTAAAATACTTTCTCATCAGCAAGTCGCCGATAAGATTATTGGGGTGTTATTAATTCTTTTAGGTGTGGGATTGCTGTTTATTTCAGTAAAATAGAAAATTAATCGCATAAAAAAGGAGATCAAATAATGATCTCCTTTTTTTATTTTAAGTGAGAATTTAATTTGATTCAGGGAACGTTAAGGTTGCCCCCGGTGCTTCACGACTAAGATGAATAAAATTTAGATGCTTTTCATATTGATCTAAAATATCTGTAATTACTTGCTCTTTGGTGTAATCCATTAAGTCATTTCCTTGGGAGCCTTCCCATAAATAAGTCTCTAAACGGTAATAATCTGATTTACCTCGACGAGCACGATAGGTAAATGCAGGCACTGAATATTTCTGTGGCCAAATTTGATAAACAAAGTTCTGCTCTTGGTCAAGATCGACCACAAGCTCTAAATGATGTAAGCGTTCATTATCTTCAATTGGGTAATAATTAAATTCGACTTTAGCTCCACGCAGTAAAAGCTCTTTAGCAACATCTTGCATTGCTGGCATACAGGTTAAATCTAACATACGTTGTGTATAGGTCGTTCCCGGGAAATTCATAACCCGCCCTAAACGCTGTTTCCAATTCATCGTAGTATTACCATAAAGTGGTGCTGGCGCATTGGTATTTAGCGAACTAACACGTCTAAAATCTTCGACTTTTAATGATTTATAAAGCCCTGCCATAATAAAGAAAATAACAAAGCTAAAGGGTAATCCCATTATTATAGTTGTGTTTTGTAAGGCAGAAATACCATCCGCCATTAACATACCTAACGTTAATAAACCAATAGCAATAGACCAGAAAATGCGAAGCCAATTGGGTGCGTCGTTATTAACATGGCTTAATTGAGAGGTGAAATTGCCTAATACTAATGAGCCAGAGTCGGCAGAAGTAACATAAAATAGTAATCCCGTAATTGTGGCGACAGAAGCCGTTAAACCAAAACCTGGATAGAGTTCTAATAATGAATAAAATCCTTTTTCGGGCGCTTCCAATACTGTTTGTGCGAGTTCTTTATTGCCATGGATCACTTCATATAAAGCACTATTACCAAAAATAGATAACCATAGCAGCGTAAAAACAAAAGGAATAATTAAGGTGCCTATGACAAATTGTCGGATTGTTCGTCCTCTTGAAATACGTGCTAAAAAGAGTCCAACAAAAGGCGACCATGCAACCCACCAAGCCCAGAAAAAGAGCGTCCAGCTATTCATCCAATCTGTTGGTTTATCAAATGCAAAACTATTTAAAGTCATGCCTAAAAAGCGATTAGTATAATCACCGACATTTAATACCAGTGCATTTAATAAAAACTCAGTATCACCTGCAAATAAGATAAATAAAATAAGCCCCAATGCGAGAAGTACGTTGAGTTCAGATAAGATCCTGATCCCTTTATTAACACCTGATGTTGCCGAAATAACAGCCATAATTACAGATAATAGAATTAACCCACCTTGAACACCCAATCCTTGGGGCAAATCAAAAAGAACTTTTAAACCATAATTAAGTTGCACAACACCAATACCTAATGTTGTTGCAATACCAAAAATAGTTCCCAATACGGCAGCAATATCAACCGTATGACCTATTGGACCATAAATACGATTTCCAAAGATGGGATAAAGTGCAGAGCGTATGGTTAAGGGTAAATTATAACGATAGCTAAAATAGCCCAGAGCAATACCAATAAGTGCATACATAGACCAGCCCGTCAGGCCATAGTGGAATAAAGTCCACACCATCGACTGACGGGCTGCTTCTATTGTTTCACCTTCACCTGTTGGCGGTAACATATATTGAGTAATGGGCTCCGCCACGGAGAAAAACATCAAATCAATACCAATACCGGCTGCAAATAACATTGCAGACCAGCTTAAAACACTAAATTCGGGTTTCGATTGCTCAGGTCCTAATTTGATATTTCCAAAACGAGATGTAGCAACAAAAATAACAAAAACAATGTATAACGTTGCCGCTAATAGATAGTACCAACCAAAGGTTTTTGATACCCATCCCAGTGTTGCCACAATCCATTTATTTGCTGTTTCTGTCATCAAAATAGTGAAAAAAGAGAACGCCAAAATTAGCGTCGCTGAAGCGAAAAAAACAACAGAGTTTAGCTTGTCTTTCTGCGGTTTTTTTGTGCTGTTAAGAGTTGTCATCAGAAATTCCAAAAATTTATTTATCTAAAAGTTAAAAGTTGCATTCTTTGTTAACTAATTGAATTAGTTGCAAAGATTCAAATTTTCACAATGTCCTCCCATATCGATATGTAAATTAATTGTGATAAACAATAGTTAATATTGATTGAATGTTCAATTAAAAAAACGTTTAATAAAAGCGTCCAATGTATTTTTTAGGTCTTTAAATCATGCCGAAGATAGGAATGCAGTCGATACGTAAACAGCAATTAATCCAAGCGACATTAGCAGTTATTAATGAGGTTGGAATGCAAGAGGCGAGCATCGCATTGATAGCTCGAAAAGCGGGTGTATCTAACGGCATTATTAGTCACTACTTTCGTGATAAAAATGGATTATTGGAAGCCGCTATGCGTCATATCCAGTATCAATTGGGTTTTGCGGTGGCGATACGGCTAAGAATGTTAAGTGATGCAACACCTAAACAACGCATCCAAGCCATTGTTGAAGGTAACTTTGATACCTCTCAAACAAGTGAAGCGGCAATGAAAACATGGCTAGCTTTTTGGGCAAGTAGTATGCATCAGCCTAATTTAAATCGTTTACAAAAGGTTAATGATAGAAGGCTTTATTCCAATTTAAGTTACGAGTTTGGGCGCGTTCTTACTAAAGATCAAGCACGTATGGCAGCAAAAGGTTTAGCCGCATTAATTGATGGTTTATGGCTACGAAGTGCATTAAGTAATGCTCCATTTTCTCTTGAAGATGCCAAAATCATTACTAATGAATATATCGATATGCAACTGACAAATCGGAGTCAAATAAAGACTTAATAAACTAATAATAAAGGAGAAACTATGCCAAACCCACCGTTACATAAACTCTATATTCATGGTGGATATGTTGATTGCGCACAGCCTGAGTGTGAACAATTTGAAGCGATTAATCCGGCTAATGGTGAAGTGATCGCACATTTACAGTCTGCAAGTGAAGAAGATATCAATTGGGCTGTAGAGAGCGCAAAACAAGGGCAAAAAATTTGGCGTGCGATGACGGCGATGGAACGCTCTCGAATTTTGCGACGTGCTGTTGATATTTTGCGTGAACGCAATGATGAATTGGCTCATTTAGAAACCTTAGATACAGGCAAACCGCTATCTGAAACACGTTATGTCGATATTGTAACGGGTGCTGATGTTTTAGAGTATTACGCTGGCCTTATTCCAGCACTTGAAGGAGAGCAAATTCCGCTTAGAGAAACCGCTTTTGCTTACACTCGCCGTGAGCCATTGGGAGTTGTTGCTGGTATCGGCGCTTGGAATTACCCCATTCAAATAGCGTTGTGGAAATCTGCACCTGCACTTGCTGCAGGTAATGCCATGATCTTTAAACCAAGTGAGATGACTTCATTAACAGCATTAAAACTTGCTGAAATATACACAGAGGCAGGATTGCCAAAGGGTGTTTTTAACGTTGTTACAGGAAAAGCGAATGTGGGGCAATGGTTAACACAGCATCCTGATATTGCGAAGGTTTCTTTTACTGGTGGAATTGAAACGGGTAAAAAGGTGATGGCAAATGCTTCTGCTTCAAGTTTAAAAGAAGTAACCATGGAGCTTGGTGGAAAATCACCTTTAATTATTTTTGATGATGCAGATTTAGATACTGCTGCTGATATTGCGATGATGGCAAATTTTTATAGTTCAGGGCAGGTGTGTACCAATGGTACTCGTGTCTTTATTCCTGAAAGATTAAAACCTGCATTTGAAGCAAAAATTACAGAGCGCGTATCACGCATTAGGATCGGTTCTCCTCTTGAAATGGACACCAATTTTGGCCCACTGGTCAGTTTTCCCCATCTTGAAAAAGTCTTGAATTATATTGAGTTGGGCAAAGCACAAGGGGCAAAATTACTTTGTGGTGGCTATCGCTTAGACGACGATAATTTTGCTCAAGGCGCTTATGTTGCACCTACCGTTTTCACTGATTGCACCGATGATATGAATATCACACAAGATGAAATATTTGGCCCTGTGATGAGTATTCTTAGTTATCAAACTGAAGATGAAGTGATTTTACGCGCAAATAATAGCGTTTATGGTTTGGCCGCAGGTCTTGTCACCAAAGATCTCACAACAGCTCACCGTGTAATTCACCAATTAGAAGCAGGAATTTGTTGGATTAATACATGGGGTGAATCTCCAGCAGAAATGCCAGTTGGCGGCTATAAACATTCTGGTGTAGGGCGTGAAAATGGGCTTGTGACATTACAAAATTACACTCAAATAAAATCCATTCAAATTGAACTTGGGGAGTTTTCATCCGTTTTTTAATCCATTCTTTTTTTGATGACTGAAACAGAGGAGATAACAATGGTCTATGACTACATTATTATCGGTGCTGGTTCAGCCGGTAACGTTCTTGCTACCCGCTTGACAGAAGATCCTGAAGTTACTGTGCTGCTCCTTGAAGCTGGAGGTCCGGACTACAGGTTCGATTTTCGAACACAAATGCCAGCGGCATTAGCTTATCCGTTACAAGGTAGGCGATATAATTGGGCTTATGAAACAGAGCCTGAACCCTATATGAATAACCGACGCATGGAATGTGGTCGAGGAAAAGGACTTGGTGGTTCATCGCTAATTAATGGTATGTGTTATATCCGTGGTAATGCGATGGACTTTGATGGCTGGGCTAAATTGCCGGGGCTTGAAGAGTGGGATTATTTAAGCTGCCTACCCTATTTTCGTAAAGCAGAAACGCGCGATATTGGTGCTGATGATTATCATGGTGATAAAGGTCCCGTGAGTGTGACAACACCGAAAAAAGGCAACAATATTTTATTTCAAGCAATGATTGAGGCAGGTGTTCAAGCAGGATACCCAAGAACGATTGATCTTAACGGCTATCAACAAGAAGGCTTTGGCCCAATGGATAGAACTGTGACACCCAAAGGCCGCCGTGCAAGTACAGCAAGAGGCTATCTTGATCAAGCTAAAGCGCGAAAAAACTTAACGATTGAGACACATGCAACGACGGATATCATTGAGTTTGATGGTAAAAAAGCAATTGGTGTTCGCTATTTTTCAGGGGAAAACACCACGCCTCATCATGCCAAAGTCAATCGAGAAGTGTTGTTGTGTGCTGGTGCAATTGCTTCACCTCAAATTTTACAACGTTCTGGTATTGGTCCTGAAAAGGTATTAGACGAATTTAATATTCAGCCAGTACATGTATTACCCGGAGTTGGGGAAAACCTGCAAGATCATTTAGAAATGTATTTACAGTATGAATGTAAAAAGCCAGTTTCACTCTATCCTGCTTTAAAGTGGTATAACCAACCTAAGATTGGTGCGCAATGGCTATTCCAAGGAACAGGAATAGGTGCAAGTAATCAATTTGAAGCTGGTGGATTTATTCGTTCAAGCGAAAAATATGCGTGGCCAAACATTCAATTCCACTTTTTGCCAGTCGCTATTAACTATAACGGAAGCAATGCCGTAGAAATTCATGGCTTTCAAGCACACGTAGGCTCTATGCGTTCTCCGAGCCGAGGACGTGTAAAACTAACATCTACAGATCCTCATCAACATCCAAGTATCTTGTTTAATTACATGTCCACAGAGCAAGATTGGGAAGAGTTTCGCTCAGCTATCCGTATTACACGAGAAATAATGGCACAACCAGCATTAGATGATTATCGTGGTGAAGAAATTAGTCCAGGTAAACATATTCAAAGTGATGAAGAGCTTGATGCTTTTGTTAGAGAACGTGCTGAAACAGCATTTCATCCTTGTGGCACGTGTAAAATGGGAACGGATGAAATGGCAGTTGTCGATGGAGAAGGTCGAGTACACGGCATAGAAAACTTAAGAGTTATTGATGCATCTATCATGCCGCTAATAATCACTGGGAATTTGAATGCGACTACAATTATGATTGCAGAAAAATTAGCTGATAAGGTGAGAGGAATTAAATCTTTACCTAAAAGTCAGGCTAAATATTATGTTGCAGGTGATCGGCCTGTAAGAAAAACGAATTTAAGCATATAAATTATGATAGACAAAAGAGGAGTGTAAATTCCTTTTTTGTCTTTTTATCATTATTTCCTCTTCGTTGATATTAAAATTATATAAAATAATTTAATAATTTCTTGTGTAAAATAAGTAAAAATACGGATATTTAATTTTTCATAAATATTTCTAAATGAAATGTCTTTATAAAACTCACGCAAAAGAATCAGCTAAATTCAAGTAATACAACGATTTCTCTCCTATTTATGTGATGAATATCAATTCTTAAAAAATGAAGCGTTCCATTAATTATCGTAAACAGACAACGAAAACGTTTGCATAATATTTTTATGTAGATAGAATTCGTCAGATTTTTTTGGCCTGGTGAAATTAATAGGGGGTTAAAGTGTCTCAGGACAACAATTATAGTCAGGGCCCAGTGCCCATATCCGCAAGAAAGGGTGGATTGGCGTTAACCTTTGTGATGTTGGGATTAACGTTTTTTTCAGCCAGTATGTGGACTGGCGGCGCTCTTGGTACTGGTCTTTCCTTTAATGATTTCTTCCTCGCAGTTCTAATTGGTAATCTTCTTCTTGGTATCTACACCGCATTTCTTGGTTTTATTGGTTCAAAAACAGGTCTTACTACTCATCTCCTCGCGCGTTACTCTTTCGGTATTAAAGGTTCTTGGCTTCCCTCATTTTTACTCGGTGGTACTCAGGTTGGTTGGTTTGGTGTGGGTGTGGCAATGTTTGCCATCCCGGTAGGAAAAGCCACTGGTATTGATATTAATCTCCTCATCGCCGTTTCCGGCATTTTAATGACCATCACTGTATTCTTCGGCATTTCCGCTCTCACTGTTCTCTCTATCATTGCTGTTCCTGCTATCGCAATCCTTGGAAGTTACTCTGTTTATCTTGCTATACATGATATGGGCGGACTTTCAACGCTAATGGCCGTTAAACCTACTCAGCCATTAGATTTTAATTTAGCGCTGGCGATGGTTGTCGGATCGTTTATTAGTGCAGGAACACTTACGGCTGATTTTGTCCGTTTCGGACGAAACCCTAAAGTAGCGGTGGTGGTTGCCATTATTGCCTTCTTCTTAGGCAATACATTGATGTTTGTCTTTGGTGCAGCAGGTGCCGCTTCACTAGGAATGGCAGATATTTCTGATGTGATGATTGCGCAAGGATTATTACTTCCAGCAATTGTCGTATTAGGCTTAAATATTTGGACAACCAATGATAATGCGTTATATGCCTCTGGATTAGGTTTTGCCAATATTACGGGTTTATCAAGTAAAAAGCTTTCAGTGATAAATGGTATTGTCGGTACACTGTGTGCATTATGGCTCTATAATAACTTTGTAGGCTGGTTAACCTTTTTATCTGCTGCCATTCCACCTATTGGTGGCGTTATTATTGCAGATTATCTGATGAATAAAGCGCGTTATAACACTTTCAATGTTGAAAAAATGCAATCAGTTAATTGGGTTGCGTTATTGGCAGTTGCAATTGGTATTATGGCAGGGCACTGGTTACCGGGTATCGTACCTGTCAATGCAGTATTAGGTGGTGCAATTAGCTACGCCGTGTTAAATCCAATATTAAATCGTCGTACAGCTCGACAAGCGGAGATAAGTCATGCTGGGTAAGAATATCGAACAAATTAATCATGCTCGTCTAGTTGGAAAAGATGGTTTGTGGCGCATTACGCTTAAAAACAACAAAATTGAAGCGATAGAGCCACAACCTGAAAATAATTTTCATCCTGAAGCATTAGATGCGCAAGGTGGTTTAGTTCACGCTCCTTTTGTTGAACCTCATATTCATTTAGATACAACACAAACAGCAGGGCAACCGAATTGGAATCAATCGGGAACATTATTTGAAGGTATTGAGCGTTGGGCTGAAAGAAAAGCACTGTTAACTCATGATGATGTTAAACAACGCGCATGGCAAACGCTTCAATGGCAAATTGCTAATGGTATTCAACATGTTAGAACCCATGTGGATGTTTCAGATGCTTCGCTAACAGCATTAAAAGCAATGCTGGAAGTAAAAGAAGAAATTAAACCTTGGGTTGATTTACAAATTGTTGCTTTTCCACAAGAAGGTATTTTGTCTTACCCTAATGGTGAAGCATTATTAGAAGAAGCATTAAAATTAGGTGCTGATGTTGTAGGTGCTATTCCACACTTTGAATTTACGCGTGAATATGGTGTTGAATCACTGCATAAAACCTTTGCATTAGCACAAAAATACGATCGTTTAATTGATGTTCATTGTGATGAAATCGATGATGAACAATCTCGTTTTGTTGAAACAGTTGCCGCTTTAGCACATAAAGAAAATATGGGCTCACGAGTGACAGCTAGTCATACAACCGCAATGCATTCTTATAATGGTGCTTATACTTCACGTTTATTCCGACTATTAAGAATGTCTGGCATTAACTTTGTGGCGAATCCTTTAGTTAATATTCACTTGCAAGGTCGTTTTGATACCTATCCAAAACGTCGTGGTATTACTCGCGTCAAAGAGATGTTAGAAAGTAATATTAATGTCTGTTTTGGTCATGATGATGTCTTTGATCCTTGGTATCCATTAGGCACAGCAAATATGCTTCAAGTTTTACATATGGGATTGCATGTTTGCCAATTAATGGGCTATGGTCAAATAGATAACGGATTACAGTTAATTAGCCACAACAGTGCAAAAACACTCGCTTTAACGGATTATGGTGTTGAAGTAGGAAACAGTGCAAACTTTATTATTCTGCCAGCAGATAACGGATTTGATGCTTTACGTCGCCAAGTACCTGTGCGTTATTCTATCCGCCAAGGTAACGTTATTGCACAAACAGAGCCTGCAAAAACAGAAATTATGTTAGATAAGCCAACGCGAATTACTTACAAGTAATTTTTAATTTATCTTAATAATGGATCAGTAAATAATAACTGATCCATTATCACCAAATTTTTTATCGCCAAATATAATCCGAAAAGGCCAACATAATCACAGGGGTAGCGATCACATCTGCCACAAGCGTGAGTGGGGTAATGATAATATTACTAGCTAAATTACCTGGTTTAAATGAGTTGCTCTTTTCATAAGTATACAGTTCGACTTTATAATTTTCGTTTAATTTGTCTTTCAATGTCGCAGGTATTTCCATAACGTCTTTCTGGAATACATATCCTTTGATAGGTATTGTTTTCACCCATGAACTGTCATCAGAATTACGTGTTTCTTTAAATCCTAAATTTTTTAATACTTCTGTTTGTTTGTCAGTTAATGTGAATTTTTTACTGATATAAATATGGTAATCTTCTTTAAATTCAATGACATTATCATTTTTTTTGGTAAGTTTTAGTCTAATGATACCTTCAGAATTATCAAATGCTTTCAATGGGATTGTTTTAATGATTTCATTTAATTGCATTAGTTCATCAGCACCTTGAGTTAGTATATAAATATAATTTTCACCTAAGAACCCATACCCAGATCCGGGTAATTGAATGGGCGCTAGATTTTCATTATTTTGATTATATTTAACTCTGAGATTTTTATATTCAAAAGCACCTACTATATTATCATTTACACTGGCCTGTTTTTTGTATTCTGAATCTACGACAGGATTACTATACCAAATAGCACCTGTTACACATCCAGTGGTACTTAAAATTAATAAGCTTAAAAAGAAGAATGCTATTTTTTTCATTTTTTATTCTCGAGTTAAATTTATTCAATGATAATAGATTAAACTAGTTAGTTATTTAACACCATGGTTACTGTGTTCATTATTCTCTTTTTATATTAAATGTTCAGTATAATATTTTGTTTTTCTATTTTTAAATAATATAATTTAATTATTAAGGATAATTGCGTATAGAGACAAAAGATATCTTTTATTATTAAGTTTAGAATTTTATTTTTATCATGTATTATACACATTGTTAGACCCTCTCCGTATTACTGCGGCTGCTATCCCTTTAATCTGAGAGGTTGTTATGTCTACACAAAGAGATCGTGGTTGGCGTCAATGTGTTAACCGCAAAAATAAACATCAAGAAATGGGTTGTTCACGAGTGATGTTTAAACCAGAAAAAAAATGGTCTAATTTATATACTCGATCACTTAAAATGACCAGAGCTGCGCAACTAGGAATTGAATACCCAAGAATTTCTCGTAGTCAGCGTCGATTAAATGCGTTATCTGATAGTGAGTAATGATGAATATCTTATTTATTTGCAGTAAAAATCAATGGCGAAGCCCAACCGCAGAACTGTTGTTTGCAGATAGAGAAGGCATTAATACACTTTCGGCGGGTACGCGCAAAGATGCGCAATGTGTGGTTGATAACGAATTACTTAAATGGGCTGATTTAGTGCTTGTCATGGAATCTAAACATTTAAACCGATTATCTGCACATTTTCCTGCAACCATGCGCTATAAAAAAGTGCATGTATTGGGAATACCTGATAATTATCGCTTTAACGATCCGGCATTAATTGAACTCCTTAAACAGAAAGTTCAGCCTTATTTACCAATGGAAGCGAAGCTTTCAGCTAAATAATGCTTTTAATCTTGATAAAAAAACGCTCAGCTTAAAAAATAAGACTGGGCGTTTTTTATATCTGAAAATTTTATCTTTTTATAAAAAGAGCAGGTTAGGTTTTTGCTATTGGTTATTTTTTCTGATCAGTGCCGCGAGTTGTGCAAGCTCTTCATCACTTGCTCGTTCAAAATCGTGAGATGAAAGATAACCCGGATATTTATCAAAGAAAATCTTCTGCTTATTTTCAATAGGTGCCCATTTTGTCATATCACCAGTGCCATGCATCGGGCTAAGTTTACTATGAACATGATCAACCCCAAATCCTTCAAAAAACATTCCTGAACGCGAAACATCAGGGAATGTTTTATCTAAGATTTTTGCCACTTTTTTCGTCGCAATAACTAACAATGCTAAGGCTTCATCACTGAGATCAAAGGCATAACTTGGATAGTGTTTTTTAGGAATAACAACCGTAAAGCCTTTGGTATTCGGAAATATAGAAAGAAAAGCAAGGTGGTGCTCGTCTTCCCAAATTTTATGGCAAGGGGCTTTTCCAGCAACAATTTGACAGAAAATACAGTTATCCATCTTAACCTCCAAAGGGGGGGCCTCCTCCTGAGTTGCGAAGAGCGAAGGTGGAGGAGGATGTCAAAGTACTCATTATACTTCAAGTTGCAGCGTTCAATAGCCGTTGCCACTTAGCTGCATCTTGAATTATTTAGAGTATAAGGTGGTTAAAGTAGGTTTCTTTCAGCTAAATCAAGCGCAAAGTAAGATAGGATTAAATCCGCACCAGCACGTTTAATTGAACCTAAAGTTTCCATTACTACACGATCTTCATCGATTGCACCGGCTAATGCTGCAAATTTAATTTGAGCATATTCACCACTGATTTGATAAGCCGCTAAAGGTAATAAAGTACGTTCACGCACATCGCGAATAATATCTAAATAAGCACCTGCCGGTTTAACCATCAGCATATCAGCACCTTCTTGCTCATCAATTAATGATTCGCGGATCGCTTCACGGCGGTTCATTGGATTCATTTGATAAGTTTTACGATCACCAATTAAGCGAGAGCCTGCTGCATCACGGAAAGGACCATATAAGGCAGAAGCAAATTTAGTCGAATAGGAAACAATACCTGTATCGCTAAATCCTGCTTTATCAAGTGCAGCACGAATAGCGGCGACTTGACCGTCCATTGCCGCAGATGGTGCGATAAAATCCGCGCCAGCTTGTGCCGCAGCAACAGCTTGAAGACCTAAATTATAGATAGTTTCATCATTATCAACATGTTCGCCATGTAAAACACCACAGTGACCATGTGATGTGTATTCACAAAAACAGGTATCAGACATGACAATCATTTCTGGTACTGCATCTTTACAAATACGAGACATGCGAGAAACTAAGCCATCACTTTTCCAAGCATCACTCCCTGTTTCATCAAGGTGATGCGATACCCCAAAAGTCATGACAGTTTTAATGCCTGCTTTTGCAATACGTTCAATTTCATAAGCAAGACGTTTTTCAGGAATGCGAACGACACCCGGCATACTTTTAATAGGTTGGTAATCATCAAGCCCTTCTTCTACAAATATAGGTAGAGCGAGATCATTTTTAGTTAACGTTGTTTCTTGAAAGAGCGCGCGCAGGTTTTCGGACTGGCGTAGTCTTCTTAAACGCTGGATGGATTGTTCGTTGCTCACAATATCTCCTTTTTATGGCCAGTACTAACAAGTATTTACCGAGGTATTATAAACCTTAATATCAATAGATAGATACTCTATAATTGATACTCGTCATACTTCAAGTTGTAGCATTGTTGACCACACCTTGAATTATTTAGAGTATAGAGAGTTAGTTATAGAGAAAAAAGCGAAAGGAAAAGCGAAAGGGAAGAAGAACAAATGATGAAGAGGGGAAATAAAAAAGAGCAGGATAATTTCTACTCTTTAAATTGATTGTTACTCATTTTTTAATGAGAAGATTATTTTTTTTGCTCTTCTAATGCAGCAACCATTTGAATTTTGCAAGCTGCAACAATTTGAGTTAAACCGTCTTGGAATTCTGCGCGTGAGCCAATTTCAGATTTAGCTTCACGTAAAGAATTAACAACTTCAATAGCGCCTTCTTGGAATTGTGCTTCAGTTGCTTCTAATTTTGCAAAATCAAATTTCTTTGCATTTAGAGAGGCCATTGCATCTTTAGCAATTTTCTCTGCTGGCTCTTTTGTGTCATAAGCTTTAATTGAGATATCTTTAAAAGTATCGCAGTAATCATCAGCCATTTTTGTTGGGTTAGCAAAAGCAACAGCAGGTAATAATAGCAGAGATAAGAGAAGTGGTTTCATTTTAGCCTCATGTTTATTTTTTAGTACGTACTTATTGAGTGTAACATATAAACAGGAGTGACGATAAATCAGAATAAGTGTAAAAATATAAATAGTTAATATTTTTAATTCAATGGGTTTTAACCAGTATTGTTATAATTTTGTTTAGGGACAATAAGCTAGCATTTTTTGACTGAATAAAAGTTCACAAATTACAACAACTGAAACAACTCAAAATATAATAATATTAGGATTTATCTTTATTTACATTCCATAAGATAGTTTTTTATTTGTGTTAAAAATAACAAAAAATGCGTTTTAAATATAAAAGTGAGAATAAAAAAGAGTCAAATAACTATCTGTTAACATTAAGATAATTTGAACACACTGTGCTTAATAGATCGATTTCTAATCGTGTTAGTTATGACAAGAAGACTTTTAATACTGCTATTTAATTCAAATAACATTAAAAATATTAAACAAAAAGAAGTTTTGATAGCAATCCTTAGATGAAATTATCGAAAAGAAAGTAAACTCATTATCATTTAGGTGATATGAAAATAACTTAAATAGGAAAATCAAAGATGGGTAAAAGAGAAAAAAATCCCCTCTATAAGGATAGAGGGGTAGCTAAATGAATAAAGAATGGTTTATTTCGAGATTGAGTATATAGGAAGTTTGAAACTAAATTTTGTTTATTTGTGCAGCACAAAAAGTTTAGAAAATAAAATAAAAATATGTGCAAGTACTTAACTCGAAAATAAACATATTATTGGCGATAGGCTGTCTTAATTTGGCTAATTGTATTACGGAATGTCTCTGCTTGTTTTTCGTCATCAACTTCTGCAATTGCACGTTCAATATTTAAAATAACACGCCCAGCATCTGCTTGACCTAATGCTTTTAACATATAGGTGACTAGTGTTTTTAAACAAGCCACTTCTTCTGCTAATGTTTCTACATCTGCTTGTGTTTTAAACTTCTCGTTCATTATCTACGTTCCTTTGTCTTTAATTTATAAATCATATCAAGCTAGGCTATTAGAATAGCAAAGTCTCAGCAAGGTATGAATAGTGATAATGAAAGCATTTTATCATATTGAAATTGTTAGCATGATAAAGAGACAAAATAGCCAGTGATCCCATTTATTTGTTGAAATCACGCTATACTTTGAACGTCATGTTTTGAACGTTAATACAATAGAATGTGGTACGACAATCATTGCGAGCAATAAGAAAAAATGCAGAAAAAGGAGGGAAGGAAAATAATATGAATGAAGAACAACTATTACAGGCGATCACTCATTATCCCGCACTTTATCAGCGTAAATCAGGAAATACACATAAAGGAACATTTGGCACATTAGGCATTGTAGGTAGCGCAGAAGGAATGAGCGGCGCGATTGTATTAGCCGGTAAAAGTGCATTGAAAGCAGGATGTGGAAAGGTATTTCTTGGTTTTGCTCAGCCACAACTTCCCATTCCTTTTATTGATAGTGCGCCAGAGCTTATGCTCAAAACAGCACTGACATTGATAAATCAGCAAGATATTTCTGCTTGGGCGATTGGATGTGGATTGGGATTATCTGCAAATTCTGAAGAAGTCTTATCAATAGCTTTAGCGCAACGTAATGAAAATATATCCTATGTTTTTGATGCAGATGCATTAGTGTTAATGGCTAAATTAAAATCAGAACTCTCGCTTAATCAGCATTGTGTATTAACACCACACCCTAAAGAAGCGTCTATTTTGCTTAATTGCACGTTAAATGATATTCAAAATAATAGAGAAGAAGCGGCGAAAGAAATTGCGAAGCTTTATCATTGTTGGGCAATAATCAAAGGCCAAAATACTGTAGTGACATCTCCGAAAGGGGAATTAACGATTAATACAACGGGTAATAGTGGATTATCAACCGCAGGGAGTGGTGATGTACTAACAGGTGTTATGGGCAGTTTTTTAGCGCAAGGAATGGCAATGTCTGATGCGGTGAAAAGTGCGGTTTGGATACATGGAATGGCGGCGGATATCTTAGTCGAAAAAGGTATTGGGCCAATAGGATTAACTGCATCAGAATTGATTGATACTATCCGAAATATTCGCAATCAAATATGGGCATTGACACAGCAACATAATGCAAACTATTTTGAATGATCACTTTTATTTTTTGGCTTAACGTATTAATAATTAAAGTAGGTTTATATTAAGATTAGGTTGTTTTTAGTTAATTCACTCACAGTAATCTTTGGGTTATTGCGATAGGATTAAGGCAAATGGAGAGTTGAGAGGAGTTATTATGTATAAAACGATTTTAGTGCCTATTGATATTGTAGAAGAAGAGTTAACCAGTAAAGCGGTACGACATGCGGTATATTTAGCAAAAGAAACGGGAGCTAATTTACATTTAATTCATGTTCTTCCTATCTCTTCAGCAATCATTAATGCATATTCATTGGGTTATCCAGAAATTAAAGATAAAGCGACAGTGAAAGCAGAGAATGATATGCAAATGTTGGTAGATTCGGTGGATTTACCTGCTGAAAAGGTCGCTTATACGGTCACTTTTGGCTCACCTCGTGATGAAATTTTAGTCACAGCAAAAGATATTCATGCAGACTTAATTGTAATTGGTTCACGTAGACCTAATATCAGCACTCATTTATTAGGTTCAACGGCTGCGGGTGTTGTTCGCTATGCTGAAATTTCAGTGTTAGTTGTTCGTTAATATATTACTAATATGCTATGAGCATCCCTCATAGCATATTTTTTAGTTTTTTTGCGTAGCTTATCTTATTTATTCAATAAGTCATTTATCGAATAAACAGTCTGGAAAGTGGATAAGAATGGAAAAATTTACCAAAGAACTTTTAAGGCTCGATCATTTTATTCTACGCATCTTACGCTATTATGTAATAGGCTCTATTTTCTTTTTCTTAGGATTATTACCCGGCGTATTAGGTTTTTATTTAATTGAAGGGCATAGCTTTATGGAATCTTCATTAAATGCAATCTCTATGTTAAGTGGTCAACCGGTAGAGCCAGCACCTGCAACCCCAACAGGGCGCTTTTTTATTGCAATTTATGGTTTGTTTCTTCAGTGTGTTTTTATTTTATCAATTGGGCTTGTAGTGACACCTTTTATTCATCGACAATTGCATAAATGGCATCTTGAGGAAGATTAAATAAGCAAGCTGTGGGATTAACGCTACAATAATAAACAGACAATAATCTGATAATGAGGAGTTGCTATGTACAAGACAATTCTAGTACCTGTTGATATTTCAGAAGATGAGTTAACAACTAAAGCCTTACAACACGCTGTTTATATTGCTAAATTAGAGGGTGCAAAACTGCATCTTTTCCATGCCATTCCTGATATTTCACGTTTCTCTATTAGTTATAGCTATCATTATGACATGCTCAGCTCTTTTGCAAATAAAGCACTTGAGCGTGTACAAGAACAACTGCAAGAATTAGCTAATGGCATTGATTTGCCAAATGAACAAGTTGAATTTTCAGCCGTATTTGGTTCTGCAAGAGATAAAGTTTTAGAACTCGCTGAAAAAATTAATGCAGATTTAATTGTAATAGGTTCTCGTCGTCCTAGTATTTCAACACACCTATTGGGTTCAAATGCATCAGGTATTGTCGCTTATGCTAAGCAATCTGTTTTAGTTGTTCGCTAAAATTTTTATAAAAGTTAGAAAATAGTATGCAACCCCTAGATCTCGATTTAGGGGTTTTTTATTTTTAAATTTAAGCATTGTCATTTTAAATTGATATGTGAGTGCGATTGCTTATTAATGCGGTTTTATTTTAAATACTCGGATCTTCATTGATTGAGAATGATAGTCATTCTAAAGTGTAGCGATTGTTATTAATTAGAGATGAGTATTATGTTGAATAATAAAACTTTTACCGTTATGGGTGTTGAGCAATTTCCTGTTATTACGATGAAAATATTTCCAGAAACACTGGAAGATGCCAATAACTGGACTGCTGAAATGGATATAGTGCTAAACGAAAAAAGAAAATTTGTTCTGGTTTACCCTTCCTTCAATAAAAAGGACAAAGAGCATAAAAAAGAAGATATGGAGGGGATGAAAGCGGTTAGACGCTGGCTTAAAGAGGGAAAAGCGCTTCTTAGTGAATATTGTGCTGGTATGATAATGACAGCCGATCCACAAAAAAATGATAAAGAGCAACTGGTACAGCTCTCTTCTGTTATTTCTGCGGTTTATGGTGTTCCGGTATTTGTTGCAGAAACTCTGGGTGAGTCGTATATCCAAGCTAATGAATTGGTGAAGTAATTAAATCTTTTTAATTTCTTTAATTAAGAAGATTTATAAAGCACTTGTATGAGTGCTTTTTTATTAAAACAGTGATAGCTATTTGATGATGAGAGTTAAAAATAAGAATGGGTATTTTATCATTGTGCAATATTTTTCTATGACAATATTTATGACCATCCCTCTATAACATTGATCTACCTACAGCCTTAAATATTTTATTTGTTCATAATAGTATTGAAAGATAATAGAGCGAGAAACGAGCTATGCTGATAAACTTTATATTAGCAATGGCTCGTTTTTGATTAAAACTAAGGCATAGTATGGATAATGAGATAATGGCGGATTGCACTGCCATTTCACAAGATAAACAGCGTGAAATTACCAAGTTATGTATTCAAACTGCGTTGTTGCTATTGCAACATGGCGCAGAAAGTATGCTGGTTGAGCAGCTTTCAACCCGTCTAGGTTTAGCTTTAGGTGTACATCAAGTCGAAAGTGCAATTTCTGCTAATGCAGTGGTATTAACCACGATTGTTAACGGGCATTGCCAAACATCAACACGTAAGATTGTCGATCGCGGTATTAATATGCATGTTGTCACTGAAGTGCAGCATATTGTTATTTTGGTCGAACATCACCTTGCAGATATTCATGAAGCAAGAAAACGCTTTGAGCATATAAAGCCGTTACGTTATCCACGTTGGGCGATTATTTTTATGGTTGCCTTATCTTGTGGTTGTTTCTCTAAATTAAATGGCGGTAATTGGGATGGCTTTTTAGTTTCAGCCATTGGTGGTGGTCTTGGTATGTTTGTTCGCCAAGCATTAACACATCGCCAAATGAATCCATTAATTAATTTCTGTATTACAGCATTTGTGGCGACTTCAGTCTCAGGTCTATTATTAAAGCTCTCTTATTTTCAAACTACGGCGACTATTTCAATGGCTGCCAGCGTTTTATTACTTGTTCCCGGATTTCCTTTAATTAATGCTGTTGCTGATATGTTTAAAGGGCACGTTAATACAGGCTTAGCGCGTTGGGCAATGGCAACAATGCTAACATTGGCAACCTGTTTAGGGGTTATTTTAGCCATGGCAGTATGGGGGTTAAGAGATTGGGCATAATAACGATACTTCTCACCCTAATTGAAGATATGATCTTAGCTGCTATTCCCGCAGTGGGTTTTGCGATGGTATTTAATGTGCCTTCAAGGGCATTAAAATATTGCGCACTATTAGGAGCAATAGGGCACGGCTCTCGTACTGTTTTAGTGATGAGCGGGATGAACATTGAATGGGCAAGTTTTTGTGCCGCCATTTTAGTGGGTTGCATTGGTATTCAATGGTCACGCTGGTGGCTTGCACACCCTAAAGTCTTTACTGTTGCCGCGGTTATTCCGATGTTCCCCGGAATAAATGCATATATAGCGATGATCTCTGTAGTGAAGTTAACGCAAATTGGTTATAGCGCGGAAATTTTTGAAGCTTTAGTTACTAATTTCCTTAAAGCTTCATTTATTGTCGGTGCGCTCTCTATCGGGCTATCCTTGCCGGGATTATGGTTATATCGCAAGCGTCCGAGTGTATAATGACTTACATCGCGTGTTGTAATGAGTTTAATGTAATATCCAGTTCATTTTTGTCAGAAATAATAATTTGAATTCGTAATTTATTCTCAGATTCTAAGCTAGCATGCGCTTTAACATCTTCGTTATTCGCATGCTTTTTTGTTATCTCGACTAATTCGTCCATCAAATTCAGCATATTCTCATTCATTTTTAAATTTCTCCAAATCATTGATGGACTAAACCATAGCAAATCCCTTTTGTGTTAATGTCGAGAATAACGGCTTTTTCTATCACCATTCACGCTTATTGTTTTATTTTTTATACAAAAAATAGCAAGAAAGATTGTCCAAAATAAACAAAAAAAAGGTAAGATTAGGCTAAATAAAAATAAGATTATCAGTTGGTTATTAAAGATAATTCTTATTGGGTTTAATAAAATAAAGAGTAAGGCAGATACCACTTTGAGAAAAATATTACACTATACCGCGGTTGTGTTGGGTTTGTTTTTTATTACGCTAAATGTTCAAGCGCAGGCCCCTGAGAATTTTACAAAAGCGAAAGAGATAGCAAAAGAACGTATTTATTATGATCAAAATCAAAAGTCACAAGGCACTATTTATTGTGGTTGTGATTGGGAATGGGTAGGTAAATCTGGTGGGCGTGTTAATTTAGCCAGTTGTGGTTATAAAGTTAGAACCCAACAAACAAGAGCAGAACGTATTGAGTGGGAGCATATTGTTCCTGCATGGGTCTTTGGTCATCAACGCCAATGTTGGCAAAATGGAGGCAGAACGAATTGTGTGAAAAACGATCCTGTATTTGGCAAAATTGAAGCCGATCTACACAATTTAGCGCCATCTATTGGTGAAGTTAACGGGGATCGCAGTAATTTTAGTTTTGGGCAATTACCAGCACAAGCACCTTATCAATATGGTCAATGCCGTAGCCGTGTTGACTTCGCGTCACGTACTTTTGAACCTCGTAATGAAGTTAAGGGACAAGTAGCAAGGGTTTATTTCTATTTACATGATCGCTATAACCTCGCTATGTCACGTCAACAACAACAGTTATTAATGGCTTGGGATAATGCTTATCCACCAACAGCGTGGGAAAAAGAGCGTGATAACCGTATTGCTCGCATTGTTGGATATCATAATCCGTTTGTGACGGGTGAGGTGAAGTGGCAATTAGGACATAAAAATAGTGGTGCCGGATTATCTGTAACAAATAATGCGCCAGTCACTAAAGCTAAAACTGAAACGTCTAAACAAGTAAATACATCACAATCTGAAGAGATTAAAGGTAATGTTAATAGCAAGATCTACCATTTTGCACATTGTTCTGGTTATAAAACAATGTCAGATAAAAATGCGGTTTTGTTTAAAACAGAGAGTGAGGCAATTAAGGCAGGTTACCGTCTAGCTAATAACTGTAAACAGCCTTAATCGTAATTATTTAGGTCACATCCAGCGACGAACGTGGCGACAATATTGTTGCCACGCTTGCGGAAATAATTCACTTAAGATTTTCTCTTCACGTACTATCGTATAGCGATCAGTAATAAAGTAAAACGCGATTGCTGCCCCTAAAAATCCCCAATTACCAAAAATAAAAAATAACCCGATACTGATATCTAAAAAACCAAGATACATAGGATTACGGCTTATTTTATAAGGACCACTGGTCACTAATTGTCGAGGTGTGTGATTAGGATTAGGAGACGTTTTTTGTTTAATAAAAAAGGAGAGGCAATAAAAAAGCCAGATCCCAGAAGTCGTAATAGTGAGTAAACCGAGATAAAAAAAGAATCCCATTTTGAGAGAGCCAGAATGAAGTTCAAAACCAATAAATGGAATGAGGTTAAGTAGTAACCAATAAATAAAAGGTAATCGTAAAAAATTCATTTACTCCCCCTGAAATAACATTTATTGTTATTTTTATGTTAAGTCCATCTCGTTATAAATCATCTTAGTATTGAAAATATTTTTATTTTGTCATTATACTGTCATAAAGCTTCGCTAATTTTCACTCTAACTCCATGATGGGGAATATGAATGATAGAAGCAATGGAAATATCTCGTTACTCACAGAAAACCGGCAACAACCGTTCATTGATGTTTAATGTTCAGGATTGTGACCGGTTTTTTTGTTTTCTGCGACTAAATAGAGTCTGAAGGGGACTCACCGGTAAGTGAATGGAATAAAAACAGAGATGTCGATGACTTTTTGAAGACTAACAAGGGTAAATACCACTATGAGTAGACAAAAAGCAGCAACACGTTTACGCCGAGAAAATAAACGCACCTCACGCAAAGAACAACGCAATGGGGCACATCGAGATAATGTTATGGTTTTACCGGGATTTGGGGATATTGATACCATTGGTATGGCGAGAGAAAAGCGTGATGAACGAGTGTTATCTCCTCGCAAAGAAGCGCAGCGCCAGTATATGAATGCAATTAAGCATCAGAATCTTATTTTTGCCACAGGAGAAGCTGGCTGTGGTAAAACCTTTCTTAGTGCCGCAATGGCTGCAGATGCTTTAATTAATAAAGAAATAGAACGTATTATTGTTACTCGACCAGTGTTGCAGGCAGATGAAGATCTCGGTTTCTTACCCGGCGATATTGCTGAAAAATTCGCACCGTATTTTCGCCCTGTCTATGACGTATTAGTGAAACGCTTAGGTGCTTCATTTTTACAATATTGTTTACGACCTGAAATTGGTAAAGTTGAAATTGCACCTTTTGCTTATATGCGAGGGCGTACTTTTGAAAATGCATTTGTTATTTTAGATGAAGCGCAAAATGTTACGGTAAATCAAATGAAATTATTTTTAACCAGAATGGGCGAAAATGTCACCGTTGTGGTTAATGGCGATATTACCCAGTGTGATTTACCTGCTAGTGTACCGTCTGGATTAGCTGATGCACTGATTCGATTTGAAGCTAATAATCGAGTGGGTGTGATTAAATTTATGCAGGAAGATTGTGTGCGCTCTACATTATGTCAGCATGTATTAGCTGCTTATAATGATTAAATAGAGCATGGGAGTTTTTGTATGAAATTAAAAAGGTCACATATTAATGTGGCCTTTTTCTTTATTTGTTTTTTATTTTTATAATTAAGCTGTTTTTTTAATTTTGTTTTATATTAATTATCTTTTTTATTAATTATGGAATGCTTAAATTGAATGAAAAATTTCAAAATAAAATAATTTATTTGTAAGTATTCTTTTTTTGATTGGTTATTAATAAATTAATTGTTATTGTTCTTTTGTTTACAATGTTTCTATTAAATAGTGATGTTCAAATATAAATACATTTATATATTAACTAATAGCTTAATTAAATTTGACTTAAATCACGTATTTTAAAAAATAGATAAATTTGTTTGTTGGTTTTTTAAATTATTACTAATATCAAATTGACTAGGGTCTTTTGTTACCTCTAGTTAATGATGGCAATAATAGAATCTTATTTTTGCTAATTAAATATTTATCTATTCTGGAGTTATATATGTTTAAAAATAAACTCCCACTGTCATTATTATCAGTGGCTATATTGTCGTCGTCGGCATTTGCCGCAACCAACAGCGCAGGGGGGATCATTTCTTTCTCTGGTGCTATTAGTGATACCACTTGTACAATTAATGGGGGAAATAGTGCGGACTTTTCTATTCTATTAGATCCTATTACCGTAACGGATGCTGGAACAACGGCAAATACTGTTATTGCCAAAAATCAAAAAGAGTTTGCTTTGACATTCTCTGATTGTGCTCCTGCATCTACTCCAAGTGGAAGTAATTTAAAGATACATTTCTCATCTGCAAATACTATTTCAACAAGTGGATTATATTTAGTTAATGATACTTCGAATGAAAATGATCCATTAGTTGCAAAAAACGTGGGCTTTAGTTTATCAACACCAGCAGCACCAACAGTTGCTATACCACTAAATGCCACCTTTGATACAGGTATTAAAGGCGATAAAACAGCGCCAGATTCAGATACTCTACGCTTAATTGCCAGTTACTATAAAACAAATGCGACAGCGGCCAAAACAGGGCCAGTACACTCTAACGTTATTTATACAGTATCTTATTTATAATATAAAAAGCCAGACTCAATGGGTCTGGCTTTTTTGGGGTGGTTATAATGAAAAAATTAATATTCCTTTTAATTATCTTGATATTACCCTCAACTGTATTAGCCAATATCATTATCAATGGTACTCGCGTTATTTATTATGAAGGTGTTGATAGTGTTAATATCCAATTGACGAATAATGGTGATTTAGCTTCTTTGGTACAAAGTTGGATAGATGATGGAGATGTAGACTCAACACCAGAAAATGCAAATTCGCCTTTTTATTTATATCCACCAATTGTCAAAATAGCAGGAAGACAAGGACAAACTCTAAGAATAAAAAATTCCAATGAACAACAGATAAGTAATGTTGAAAAAGCCTATTATTTAAATGTATTAGATATTCCTGAAAATGCACAAGCACTAAAAGGAAAAAGCTATTTGCAATTGGCGATGAAAACAAGAATTAAAGTTTTCTATCGTCCTACCGCATTAACAGATGATCCTGAATTAGTGAATGAAAAAATAACTTATCAATTAAATGGTAATAAGGTTTTAGTTAAAAACAACTCACAATATCATTTCACTATAGCTTCTATTTCTACTGAAGAAACGCCACGTATTACTCTCGCTGATTCTGAAATGATCCCACCGTTATCTTCTCGTGAGTTACCATTAATTAATAAATTAAAAAGTAATTCCGTTGTTGTTATTTATGTTGATGATTTTGGTGTTTATAAATCACAGAATATTAAACTCTAGTCGAGATAACATCGTGAATAATCCAAGGTATCTCTCAATCCTTATTTTTTTAGGAATACAATATTATACTCAAAATCTGTATGCAGAGGGATTTGATACATCTTTACTTGTTGGAAATTCAAAGAATGGAGATATTTCACGATTTTATATTGACGACAAAATTCCTGAAGGAAAACAACTTGTCGATGTTTATGTCAATCAAGTATGGAAAGGACAATTTGAAATAAATGTAATAGGTGAACACGCAGAGATTGCTTTTGAAACCATGGATGTAAATAAACTTGGCTTAAATTTATCGCTATCTGCGAAACAAAAAATTGCACAGCAAAAAACCATACTATCAAATGAATTGGCAAAAGGCGTGACGTCGGTATTAGATATTAATAAATTAAGGCTTGATATTAATGCTCCTCAGATTTCCGTGAAACAATCAGAAGTAGGGTATATTGATCCAAGTTATTGGCAACACGGCATTTCTGCTCTGATTTTATCTTATAATTTAAACTACTATAACTATAAAGAAAAAAAAGGAAGTAAAAGCAATAACGAGAGTTTTTTTGCCAATATTAATTCAGGTGTGAATTTAGGTGCATGGCAGTTTAGAGATGAATCTAACTATTCTTATTATTCTCATGGCAAAAGCCAATGGAAAAACAATACGCGTTATGTTTATAAGGCATTTAGTCAAATAACTTCAGGATTAACAATTGGTGATTTTTATACACCAGTGGCACTTTTTACCAGTATTCCCTTTAGAGGGGCATCACTGGCAACAGAAATGGGTATGCTCCCTAATTCGAGTCAAGGATTTGCACCCATTATTCGTGGTGTTGCACAGACGAACGCACTAGTCAGTGTTTATCAAAATGAAAATCTAGTTTTTCAAGAAAATGTGCCTCCGGGTGAATTTTCCTTTCGAGATATTCAACCCACTGCGGGAGGAGGTGATCTCTTAGTGGTTATTCAAGAAGCGGATGGGAGGAAGGTCTCTTTCACTGTGCCGTTTTCAGCCGTTCCTGATATGTTAAAAGAAGATGTTTATCGTTATAACGTAACGCTAGGTGAATCACGAATTAGTAATACAAATTATCGACCTAAATTTGCACAAGGTGAGTTTCATTATGGTCTTAATAATTTAGTTACTGTTTATGCAGGCGGTATTGTTAGTGAAGATTATTACTCCGCATTGATAGGCAGTGGTTGGAATTTTAAATTTGGGGCAATTTCAGCAGATATAACACATGCAACTGCAGATTTACAGACAGGTAAAAAAACAGGGCAAAGTTTTCGTCTTGCTTATAGTAAATATATGGATGCGACATTAACCAATTTAACATTGGCTGCTTATCGTTATTCTACTCGCGATTATTATAGTTTTGTAGATTCAATTTATGCTCATGACAACTATAAAGCTTGGAAAGATTATCAAAATGAGATTGCTCAACAACAAAATAATAATGCAGTATCCGATCTTGATTTATCTACATTTGATGCATTAAGAGGCTCTAGAGCAAAAAATACGTTTACAATAAATTTAAATCAATACTTAGGTGGTCAGCGAGGTGTTATTTTTTTATCAGGTACTCATCGAAATTATTGGAATACAAATGAAAGTAATCGAGAATATCAATTTGGATATTCTAATAACTATAAAGATATTGCTTACAATCTTTCCATCTCAAAGTTAAGAAATTACGATAATAAAGATGAAACTCGTTATTATTTGAATATTAGTGTGCCAATTTCATTTTTTGATAAAAGAGCCAATATTAACACTTCAATTTATGCTGCTGATTCACGTTATCAACAATCTACACTTAGTATGAGTGGAACGGCGGGTCAAGATGATTTAATAAATTATACAGTAACAGGTTCAAATCAAACGGGTGGTAATAATTTAGTTGGTACTAATGTGAGTTATCGTCATCCTTATAGCACATTATCGGCTTCTTATACGGAAGCAAATAATTATCGTCAAGGTGGATTGGGCACCCGAGGGACGGTTGTTGCTGTACCTAGTCATATTGTTTTTTCAGGTAGTACGGGGAATACCTATACTCTTATCGAAGCCCCTATGGCCAATAATATGATGGTTAATGGAAATAAAGCCACTTTGACCAATCATCAAGGGATAGTATTAGTGACTAACACTATTCCTTATCGTACAAATAATTATACTTTAACAAATACAGAAGTACCTTCAAATGCCGAGATTGTAGGAAATACAACTCAGGTAGCTCCATATCTAGGTGCAGTTAATTACCTCACATTAACGACGGATAAACGTAAAACATTCATTATTAAAGCATCTTTAGAGAATAATGAGAGTCTGCCTTTCGGTACGGAAGTTTTAAATAATAAAAAAGAGAGCATTGGTTATGTGGGACAATCAAGCGTGCTTTATTTAAAAAGTGATGAGCTACCTTCTTCACTTTTTATCAAATTAAATAAAGCCGAAAAAACGGAATGTATTGTGGATCATTTAATAAATACGATGGATAAAAATCGTAATATCTGCAAATAAAGGAAATTAATATGAAAACATCGGTCTTTATATTTTTATTATTAATCGGAGCGATAAGCCAACAGGCTATTGCTAATTGTAAGCCTGATAATACGATTACTGCACCAAATGTTAATTTTGATTTATCTACTGATTTAAATGCGACTTCAACGACAGTAACAAAAATGAATAGAACAACATTTCCTGGTACTTTTAAATGTACAACTAGAGGACTTTTATTTCCTAATACAGTAGGGCTTGCTTCTCCTTTTGCTGATAATCGAGTAGGAACAATAGGATTTAATGGAGGAAAACAATTTGTCTCTATTACATTAACGGCATTAGAAAAAGATAACGTGACGAATATAGATGCAGGAACACATCCAGCATCTCTTTTGGATACAAATTTTACCTTGAAATTTACATTACTGACGTCTAAACCATCGAGTAATTATACGGAGGTCAGTGGAAGTACTGCAATTGTTAATCCTGTTATTTTAGCATCGGATGCATCAAGTGTTGGGCTAATTCAGTGGTTACTTAATATTGCTATTAAACTTGTTCAATTCTTATTAACGTGGCAATGGCCTGTCGATCAAAATGATATTTTTTTACAGCCAATGCAAATTACTTATAATCCTGTAATGACAACGTGTAATTTCTCTAATGCAGGGCTGATTGTTTCACTTCCTTTAATTAGCGTAAAAGATGCTAAAACGGTAGATAAAGCGGGATATACTCCTTTTACATTAAACTTTACTTGTCAAGATTTCTTGAGTGGCTCAAAAACTTCTCGAAATATTAAGATGTTTTTATCAAGTCAAAATTTATTGTCTACAGATAAAACCGTGTTAACTAATACGACAACGCAAGGGGTTAGTGGTGTCGGATTTCGTTTAGTAAAAAGTGATAATATTACAAGTCCGATAACCTTTTCTGACAATATTACAACGCAAGGTAGTGCGACTAGTATTTTCAGTGTTAACCAAGGTAACACCTTATCTTCTGCCTTTTCGATTAATATGGGAGCTTATTACTATCCTTATAATGCTAACTCAGTTACTCAAGGGAAAATAACAAGCACAGCAACATTAGTAATGTCTTATGACTAAAGAGCGTACCTAATGAAAAAAATAATGAATGTTACTTTTATTTTATTATTTATTCTTATAACGCCGACAACAAATGCGAGTGTAGTACTTGAACGTACACGTCTAATTTTTCCTATGGACAAATTAACACTGTCATTGCAAATTTTTAATCACAGTGAACAACCAACATTAGTTCAATCTTGGATAGATGATGGTGATATTGCATCAACCCCTGAGACAACAACGGCTCCTTTTATTGTTATCCCTCCTATAATGAAAGTTTCCGCTAATGGAGGAGCGCAATTAAAAATACAACAATTAGACAATAAGTTGCCTCAAGATAGAGAGTCTATTTTTTATCTTAATGTGCTTGATATTCCACCTAAACCGAATAGTGGTGAAAACACGAACACGTTGCAATTAGCATTACAAACTCGCATTAAGCTTTTTTACCGCCCTAAACAACTTGAGTTAACGAGTAGCGCTATTTTTAAACAGATTGAGATTATAAAGGAACAGCAGAATTTAGAGATTAGTAATCCTTCAGCTTATTTTTTTACGATTTCAAAAATATATACAGAAGAGAATAAAGAGCAATCTTTAATTCAGACCACAATGATAGCGCCGTTTTCAAAACAGAAAATCGAATATAAAGGGCGAATTGATAACAACCAAGTTATTACAGTCATCTATATAGATGATGATGGAAATTATCAGCAAGATAAAAAGGATATACATTGATTACATTTTTATAATAAAAAAGGCTGCATATTATTGAGGGAGCTAATATGCAGCCTGCACAGCCAACGCTTGATCTTTAATTTATTACTCAGCTTACGTCTTCGTTATCCATAACATGGTGACGTTCAGCGTGATAGCCTTCTTCGTCATAACCAAAACGCCAATAAGGAATGGCATAAATCAGACTACGATCGTAACCGTTATCACGGCGAATATGGCGTCTTAATGCACGAATAATTTTGTCTTCACCCGCAATCCAAAATGCCACATCTTCAGCAGGTAATTCCCATGACATAAATTCATTAATTAAGTTTTGAGTTTGTTCTTCAACTGAGCCAATCAACCAGATTATCTCTAAGCCGCTAGGATGTTTAATTTCTTGGCGATGCGTTTCGTCTTCTACTCGTATAACAACTTTTCCTTGAACATTAGGCTGCATGGTTTCAATTAAAGCCACTAAAGCAGGTAATGAACTTGGGTCCGCTGCCATATAGTAATGTGACGCAGGTGCTAATAAAGGATCAGGGCCACCCGGATTAGTGATCCCAATATAGTCGCCTTGCTTAGCATTTAGCGCGAAATGAATAGCAGGGCCTGCATCGTCATGTACGGCAAATTCAATATCTAACTCTTTTTGCTCAGGACGAATAGCACGAACACTATAAGTACGTACAATCGATCTTGGTTCACCTTCAGGCCATTTAGGGCCTTTTTCAGAAAAGCCCGGCACGGTTGGTTTAACTTGGCCTTCTAAAGGTAAGAATATTTTTAAATGTGCACCCGCAGTATCTGCTGGGTAAGTATCTAAATCATCACTCGTAAAGGTGATACAGCGCATTCCCGGTGTAACATCAGTAATACGTTTTACTTGAACTAGGCGAGGAGGAGCTGGTTTATAAATATTTTTTTCTTGAGGTGTTTTTTGGTTACTCACGTTTTTTTACCTGACTCATTTAATTGTTTTATCGACGTAGATATTATCATTTTCAATTAATAATGATAGTCATTATCAACATTAACATTGATTTAGTAAAGGAATGCGTATTTTTTACTTATAGAGTGTGATTAAGTTCAAATTAGCAATAAGGAAAAAGCTTAAAGATCAACGCAATAAACATGGTGTAATAACTTGATGGTATTAATTAGAAAAGCTAGAGGTAAATAAAAACACTAAAGTACAATGCAGTAGGGTGATGTATTAGTATTCTTTTATTTTTAGAGAGGAACGATTTTTGATGGTTAAAACAAAGGTAGGAAAATCAATTAATACAGTGAGTAAACTAAATAGTTATACACTCACTGTATTATTATATTAATTCAGCAGTAGATTAAGCTTTAGGATCTGGGCCGAATCTGTTGTCACCTTTAGTACCTTCAAGGCACATAAAGACAAAAACAATTAATCCACCAACAGCAGGAATAAATGCAAGTAAGAACATCCAACCTGATTTATCTTGGTCGTGGAAACGACGAATAGTTACAGCAAGGCTAGGTACGATAATAGCTAAAGAATAAATACCGATAATAATACCTGCAATTGAACCTAGTGAACTGACTTCACCTGTATACATATCTATTGATGACATTAAAATAGCATATAGAACAGTAATAATAATGGTATTTACCAGAGTAAACATCCAATATTCTTTTCTGCGAGCACGGCCTGAAAAGTTAGCGTAATTATTTTTAATGACTTCCAAATACCAATTCATGACTTCATCCTTAATTTAGTAGCAACAATACGTAAGCCTAGTGTAAGTGATCTTTCTTAGCAATTAAGATAATTCTAAATTATCAAAATATGTATTTTGAACAGACATTGTCCATTACCCACACGTTTAATAGGGGGTGGATTTAATTTTTGAATTAATCATATGGGTATATCTAAATGACTCATTTAGCGTGTCTTTATAGAATAATACAGATATGAATCCTCTAGGCGGCGATATCATAATTACTTTGGAAGCCTAATTCAACATTCATTCTATCTTATTTATAGAGAAGATGGCTTTTTATAGGATTGTTTATATCTTTATTTATCGTAATAAATGCATAAAAAAGATTTTATCTCTTACCATTAATCAAAAATGATGTATTTGTAGTTATTTTAGCAAAGAGTTTGATTTAAATTTAGTTAATCATAGAAAAATGAAAATATTTACTTTTTTGCTTCCTTTTCCATTTTCTTTTATCGCAAAATAATTTATATAAATTAGCCATTAAAAGAGCATCTGATAACAATAGGCTAAGGTGTAATAATACTAAACAATAACCCATTATTTTAAATAAAGATAAAAGGGCTGAAGATAACTTCAGCCCTTTCTTTACTTTTTATTTTATAGCTTACCGTATTAGGTGCTAGTTAATTATATTGCTGTATGTACTTCGCCTTTACTTGACTTTCATTCCGGCTAACGTCATTAAAAAACGAAAGAGAGAAGAAACTGCGAATAAGGCTAAAACACTACAAAACCAAATAGTAATCAACCATCCCCATCTTTTTAATAACGAGGGTTTGCTTTGTATTTGTGGATCAGTGATAACCTTCTTCATAATTTGTTTTTCCTCTGAAAACGTAATAACTCCAGAATGTGTACACAAGAATAATTGGAATAATAAATAGTGCGCCAACTAGCATAAACCCTTGGCTTTCTGGCGGTGCGGATGCCTCTACAAAACTAATTGCAGGTGGAATAATGTTAGGCCAAATACTGATCCCTAATCCTGCAAAACCTAAGAAAATTAAAGCTAGTGCGCCAAAGAAAGGCAGGTAATGCCCCTGTTTTTTCACTGAACGTAAAATTAACCAAACGCTATACAACACTAAAAGAGGAACAGGTAAAAAGAAGAACAGGTTTGGTAATGTGAACCAACGTTCAGCAATTGTAGGTTGTGCTAATGGTGTCCATGCACTAACTGCTACAATGACTGCAAGCATAACAAGTGTAAGAGGTTTTGCGACCTTATATAGACTCTGCTGTAAATGACCTTCGGTTTTCATAATTAGCCAGCCACATCCTAATAACGAATAGGCGATAACTAATCCAAATCCACAAAAGAGTGCAAAAGGGGATAACCAATCAAAATAGCTACCCGCAAAGGCGCGATTAACAACAGGCAAACCTTGAACAACGCTACCAACGACAACGCCTTGCATAAAGGTGGCTAAGATAGAGCCAAAGATAAATGATTTATCCCAAAAACCTTTATGGGTGTCATCGGCTTTAAAACGAAATTCAAACGCGACACCACGAAAAATTAAGGCGACAAGCATTAATGTTAGAGGCATTGCTAAAGCATCAAGAATAACCGCGTAAGCCAATGGGAAAGCCCCAAATAATGCAGCTCCTCCTAGGACTAACCATGTTTCGTTGCCGTCCCATACAGGAGCAACAGTATTCATCATTAAGTCACGATCCTGGTCACTTTTAATAAATGGATAAAGCATACCGATACCCAGATCGAAACCATCCATGACAATATACATTAACGTACTAAATACGATAATGACGAACCAAATAACTGGTAAATCAATTCCCATGATGAACCTCCGGTGTACCTTTACGGATCAGTTTTAACATATAGGCATATCCAACACCGAATACAGAGCTATAAACAACTAAGAAGATGAGCAAGCTTATACTCATATGCATTTCGCCGTGTGCAGATACGGCATCTCGAGTTCGTTGTATGCCATAAACAACCCAAGGTTGACGTCCTACTTCTGTTGTAAACCAACCAGCAAGAATAGCGATCAGTCCTGAAGGAGCCATCAAAAAAGTTAAGCATAAGAAAGCTTTAGATTCATAAAGTTTCTTTTTATATCGTAGCCATGTTCCCCAAACACCCACTAAAATCATTAACATGCCAAGGCCAACCATAATGCGGAAAGACCAGAAGACGATAAGTGAGTTAGGTCGGTCTTCTTTAGGAAACTCTTTTAATGCTGGAACTTGTTTTTCTAAGCTATGAGTTAAGATCATGCTGCCAAGATAAGGGATTTCTATCTTATATTTTGTTTCTTCAGCATCCATATCTGGCATACCAAAGAGAATTAACGGCGTTGCTTCTCCGGGTTCATTTTCCCAATGACCTTCGATCGCGGCGATTTTTGCGGGTTGATGTTTTAAGGTATTTAAACCATGGACATCACCAATGAGTGCTTGAATTGGTGCTAAAATTAAAATCATCCATAAAGACATTGAAAGCATCTTTTTCATCGCGGATGTTTTATTGCCTTTGAGCAGATGCCATGAGGCAGATGCGGCAATAAAGAAGGCAGATGCAAGGAAAGCGGCAACACCCATATGAGCAAGGCGATAAGGGAATGATGGATTGAAAATAACCGCAATCCAATCTACGGGAACGACTTGGTTATTTATAATTTCAAACCCTTGTGGTGTTTGCATCCAGCTATTTGAAGCCAAGATCCAAAATGTAGACATTAATGTACCTAATGCCACCATACAGGTTGCAAAAAAGTGGAGTTTTTCACCTACTTTATTCCAACCAAATAGCATTACACCTAAGAAACCGGCTTCTAAGAAGAAAGCAGTAAGAACTTCATAAGTGAGTAAAGGGCCTGTAATTGAGCCCGCAAAATCAGAGAAAAAGCTCCAGTTGGTTCCGAATTGGTAGGCCATGACCAAACCGGAGACAACGCCCATAGCAAAGTTAACAGCGAATATTTTTGACCAAAAATGGAATAGCGCTAAATAATCCTTATTGCGAGTTTTTAACCATAAACCTTCCAAGACGGCTAAAAAGCTAGCCAGTCCGATAGTAATTGCAGGGAAGATAATATGAAAAGAAACTGTGAACGCAAACTGGATACGCGCCAAATCAAAGGCACTTAACCCAAGCATAAAAACCTCGTTATATTGATATAAAAATGTAAATAGCAGGTAAATCGTGTGGATTAGTAGACCATATGACAGTAAGCTATAATAGTGACAATAAGTTTAAAAATGACTATAACAGTTTTGAGGTAAACAGTTTTATATGACTCGATATGAACAGCTTGCAGCGCAAATACGCCAACAAATTGAAGATAATATCTGGCAATCTGGCGACCGTTTACCTTCATTGCGGGATACGGTGAAACAATCAGGTTTAAGTTTAATGACTGTTTTACAATCGTATCAGTTATTAGAAAGCCAAGGATGGATAACTGCGCGACCACAATCAGGTTATTACGTTGCACATCGTAATACCCGTTTTGGTCAAGTAACAGCCAGCAAAGGGCTACACATGAGTGAGAATGTTGAAATAAGCACTTCTATTTTCAATGTCCTTCAAGCGTGTAAAGATCCTGAAATTATTCCTTTTGGTTCCGCTTTTCCCGATCCCAGTTTATTTATTCAGCCTAAATTAAGTAGTGCGTTGGCTTCTGCCGCAAGACATTTAGCGCCCCAAAGTTCGGTGATCAATTTACCTCCGGGAAATGAAAAGTTACGCCGTAACATTGCACAACGCTATGCATTACAAGGAATTCATGTCTCCCCAGATGAAATTGTGATTACTGCTGGTGCAATGGAATCATTAAGTTTTAGTTTGCAAGCAGTCACCGAACCGGGTGATTGGGTTGTGATTGAGTCACCTGCATTTTATGGCGCATTACAAGCTATTGAACGTTTGCGATTAAAAGCGATTGCCATTAGAACAGATCCTGTAACAGGAATTTGTTTAGATGAACTCGAAAGAGTGGTTGAGCAATACGATATTAAAGCCTGCTGGTTGATGAGCCATTGTCAAAACCCATTAGGTGGAACAATGCCCGATGAGAATAAAATAAGGCTGGTGGACATATTAGCGAAGAAACAGATAACGCTAATCGAAGACGATGTCTATGGCGAACTCTATAACAGCCAGAAAGCACCGATGCCAGTAAAAGGTTTTGATAAAACAAATAGCGTTTTACATTGTGCTTCTTTTTCCAAATGTCTTGCACCGGGATTTCGAGTGGGTTGGGTCGCAGCAGGAAAACATGCAACAAAAATACAGCAGTTGCAAATGATGAGTACAGTTTCTGCCAGTATGCCAACACAGCAAGCCATTGCCGATTATTTATCACAAGGTGGTTATGATACGCATCTTCGCCGATTAAGATTATTGTTAGAACAAAGGCGTTATCGGATGCTACAAGCGATACAAACGCATTTACCTGAAGATGTAAAAGTGAATATTCCATCAGGAGGATATTTTCTCTGGTTAGAGTTTGAATCAACATTTGATGCCAATAAACTCTATCACTTCGCATTAGAAAGAGGTGTCAGTATTGCACCGGGTTCAATGTTTTCCACCAGCTCTCAATTTAATCATGCATTTCGTTTAAACTCTTCTTTTCAATGGAATAGTCGTACTGAAAAAGGAATGGAAATTATTGGTGAGGGATGCAGAAAATTACGACGTAAATAGCTGACGTCAGCGCACATTTTTAAAAGTTAGCTATTGATTTATTGACGGTAATCTCCAATGATTAATCCTTAACCTCATTATCAGACTGATAGCCAGATATTGCAGGAGGATACAATGAAGCTACGTTGTTTTGATCAACAAGAGTTACCGTTTATATCGTGGAATAATCAAAAAGGTACAACGCAAGAAATTGTGTGTTGGCCGGTTAATAATGATTTTTCATGGCGAGCGTGTTTAACCTTCATCGAAGAGAATAGCTCATTAGGACAATTTCCTGACATTGATCGGCAAATGGTGCTATTAGAAGGTAATGGCATCAATTTAAATAGCCCCGGTTTTCTTAGTCATTCCGTTACAGACTCTTATCAGCCTTTTGATTTTTCAGGTGATATCCATGTTCAATCTGAACTTATTAAAGGCAGCGTAAAATGCTTAAATATTATGGTGCGTCGGACGTGCTGGAAAGCAGAAACGACCTTAGTAACACGGCCACTTATTTTGCCTAGTTCTCATGCAGGATTAATTTATGTCACTCAAGGTGAATGGACTTTAATGGGCGCAACTTGTCAGAGTTTATCAAAAGGACAGGGAGCGTGGTGGTTGCCTGATATTCGAGAAGGTGAAATAAGACCGTTAACCGCAAATTGCCAATTATTATGGGCAGATATTCGACCACTTAAATAGAGGCATTTTTGTGGTCAAATACTGACTAGAATAATAAATAGTGCTTAGGATTAAGGCTAATTTAAAGCCAAATTAATAGCCGCAAAAGTGAGTAATCCACCTGCAATGCCATCGTTATAGCGGCGACGTTTTTCACTTAAACCGCCTTTTAAGCCAATATAAGCAAAAAAGGTGCCTAGCAGACCATAAATAATTAAGCAAGTCGTGATAAATATCCCAGATAACAGCAATGATTGTGTTGCTACATCATTATGATTATCAATAAAGTTTGGTAAAATAGCGAGATAAACGAGTAGTCCTTTAGGATTAAGAAAACTGGTTAAAAAACCTTTACGAAATAGATGTGAGGTTTTTGAGGCATCTAGGGCTAATTGACCTTTTTTGCAGGCAGATATCAACATCTTGACTGCAAGATAACTGATATAGAACACACCAACCCATTTGAGTAAATGAAATAAAATGGGTGATGCTGATACTAAGGCGGCAAGCCCTAACGCACTCAGTAATGCATGGGTTAAATAGCCTGATATAACGCCAGTATTGGCAATCCATGCTGATTTCATACCGCCTGATAGTCCTTGGGATGAGATAAAAAGAATATCGGGCCCAGGTGTGCAGATAAGCGGTAAAACAGTCAGTGCGAATAATAATAAAGTGTTAAATTCCATCTTTTCACCTGATAGAGATAGTTTAAGAGAAATATCGTTTTTGCTGTGAAATTTAGCGGAAAGATTATATGATGTTTTCGAAAAAATCGGGTTGCTTTGTTGCTAACAAAAAGAATTAATTGGCAATAAAATTCCACAAATAGAATTAAGGTTAATCTTTGATGTCAATAAAATTAGATAAGATAGATAAACATATTTTGCAGGTGCTTCAGCGTGATGGCAAAATCCAGAACATTGAGCTGGCAAAAGAGGTTGGACTCTCACCTTCTCCTTGTCTTCGTCGTGTGCGTTTACTCGAAGAATCTGGTGTGATCACTCGTTATGTTGCTGTATTAGATGGTAGTAAGGTTGATGCAGGGTTATCTTTATTTGCAAGAATTTGGTTTAGAGCGCAAGATGCTGAAACTATTGAAGAATTTGTAAAAGCTATCAAGGTGTTACCTGAAGTGGTTGAATGTCATTTAATGGCTGGCGAATGTGATGCTCTTATTCGCATCGTTACTAAAGATTTAGCAACGTATCGTCGTTTTCATGCCGATTATTTAACACAAATTCCAAGCATCCAAAGTATAAAAACAGAAGTACCAATGGAAACGGTAAAAGTGAGTTTTGCTTTACCACTTTAATTTTCTAAACATTTAGGTTTGGTTAATTTTAAATCATCACACGATATTTTTAATAGAGAAAGCCTCTAGTTAATTTGAACTGTCCAATAAACTGGGGTCAGTTCAAATTTAACGGAGGCTTTTTTATTACACTCTAATTGTTTATCTGTATGTTATTTCACTGATATTATTTTGTGTATGGATGTAATAATAGAGCCAATTAATAGCTCTATTATTCTATTTAATTTTTTATCTAGATTATCAATAAAGAAATTTATTTTGTTTGAGGTGAATTAGATATCTCTTTTGTTACAATTTCAGCTGCTTTAGCAATAATATCTTTACGATATTTTGCATCTTGTTCTTGTTGTGTGAAATAAACGACTAAAATTAATGGCGCATGGTTTTCAGGCCAAATAACGGCAATATCGTTAGTTGTACCATAATCACCACTACCGGTTTTATCCCCAACAACCCAGTGTTTCGGTAAACCCGCTTTAATACTGTTATCACCCGTTGTATTACCTTTTAACCAAGTAACAAGTTGTTGACGCTGAGATTGACCTAGTGCATCGCCTAATGTCAGTGCTTGAAGACTTTTAGCCATCGCAATTGGAGAAGTAGTATCACGAGGATCACCATGAATTGCTGTATTTAATTCAGGCTCTTTACGATCAAGGCGATAAGTGACATCATTAATTGAACGTGCAAATTGAGTGACTTTGGCTGGGCCGCCTAAATAATCTAATATCTTATTCATTGCTGTATTATCGCTATATTGCAATGTAGCCGCACTTAATTCAGCCAGTGTCATTCCTGTTGTTAAATGTTTTTCTGTAATAGGGCTGTAAGCAACTAAGTCAGATTTTTTAATCGTAATATTCTTATCTAATAATCCGGCTTGTTTTTCACTCGCTTTTAAAACGGCTGCAACCGCCATAACCTTACTTGTACTTGCCATCGCAAAGCGTTCTTCACCACGGTATGTTATTTGTGAGTTATCTTCGGTGTTGATTAATGCCACGCCTAAACGACCTTGGCTATATTTTTCCAGCGTAATTAATTGCTCTTCAATTGTATTATTGTTGTCAGCCCATAGCATTGGAGATGCTAATAGAGATATTAATGAAACTGCGATCGCTGCTGTTTGGCGAAATGTTGTTTTAAACATGGTCATTGTTGCTCATATTAAGTTAATAAAGAAAATCTCAATATAAATAGACAGTTATTGGGTAGATATAGAGCCGTTTATTTATAAGGTGCAATATCCTATTTAATTGATTTATTGACAATCGATAATAAATCACCTTAGCTTATAGAAAATCTAATGGCTAAGAATATTATGCGAACACATCTCCCCCTAAATGCACTGCGTGCATTTGAAGCTTCAGCAAGACATCTTAATTTCACCAAAGCGGCATTAGAGCTGTATGTCACTCAAGGTGCTGTTAGCCAACAAGTGAGAATGTTAGAAGAGCGGCTTGGCGTTATTCTTTTTAAGCGCTTACCTCGAGGTTTAGAAATGACGGATGATGCTCAAATCTTATTTTCTGTATTAACAACGGCTTTTAGTGATATTGAGCGTGTATTTAAACAATTTGAACGCGGTGAATATCGCGATGTTGTTTCAATTGCAGCTGTCGGTACATTTGCGGTGGGGTGGTTATTACCTAGGTTGGCCGAATTTAGGCAGTTATATCCAAGAATAGAAGTGAATTTAAGAACAAATAATAATGTGGTCAATTTGGCTACTGAAGGATTAGATTTTGCTATTCGATTTGGTGAAGGTTTATGGCCATTAACTCATAACAAAGCATTATTTTCTGCACCATTAACGGTATTGTGTTCATCGGGTACGGCGAAACGTTTACAACATCCAACTGATCTAATAAATGAAAACTTGTATCGCTCTTATCGAGAAGATGAGTGGTTACAATGGTTTGAAAAAGCAAATATGTCGCCTATAAAAATAACGGGCTCTATTTTTGACTCTTCACGCTTAATGATTGAAAGCGCTATTTATGAAGGAGGAGTTGCATTAGCACCAGCAAAAATGTTTTCAAGAGAAATTGAAAATGGTCAGTTAGTGCAACCCTTTAAAATAGAAGTTGAAATGGGAAAATATTGGCTAACATATTTAAAGTCAAAGCCAATGACAGCATCAATGGAAATATTTCAGCAATGGTTAATGAGTGAAGCGCTAAAAGAATGCAGTGAGTGATATAAAAATAAATAGCACTGATTAATTTCAATGCTATTTGTTATTTTTACTCGAAGTATATTTTTTCAATTACAAAGAAAAATGCTCTTTTACTATTTCTCTGCCTATTTCAATAGACGCAGTTGCCGCAGGTGATGGGGCATTACAAACATGCAGTGAACGTTTACCTTTTACAAAATGGAAATCATCTACTAATTTCCCTTCACGAGTTAATGCTTGGGCTCGAACACCAGCAGGACCCGGATGAATATCTGCTTCACGTAAATCAGGAATGAGTTTTTGCGCATTCGCGGTAAATAATTTACGTGAATATGAGCGGCGAAGCTCTGCCATTCCTTCACCTAAATAATTTCCAGCAATTTTCCAAAATCCTTTATAAGTGAGAACTTCGGCGAGATCTTTTAAGTTAATGTCGCTTTTTTTATAACCTTCTCGCTTAAACGCTAATACCGCATTAGGTCCAACGTCACGATGCCCGTTATACATGCGTGTAAAGTGTACACCTAAGAAAGGAAAATCAGGATTAGGAACAGGGTAGATCAAATGATTTACTAAGTAGTTTTTATTAGCATTAAGCATAAAATATTCACCACGGAATGGGACTATTTTCATACCTGTATCATAACCTGCCATTTTAGCAATACGATCACTAAATAAACCGGCACAATTAATTAACCATTTGCCTGTAAATTGATTATTGGATGTTGTCACAGTGACAGTATCATCGGTTTCATTAATTGCTGTAACCGCTTGTCCAAATGCAAACTCACCGCCACGAGATTGAATAATTTCAACGTGTTTTGCTGCAATTTCAGGGTAATTCACAATACCTGCATCGGGAACTAACAAGGCAGCAATACCATTGACATAAGGCTCTCTGACTTTAAGCTCAGCTTCAGTCATTTTGATTACTTCAAGCCCGTTTTCAATGCCTCGTTGATAGATATTTTCTAATGCTTGTAACTCTTTTTCATTGGTAGCAACAATGACTTTACCACAACGATCATAATAGAGATTATGTTGTTGGCAAAACGCATACGTTGTGATGTTGCCTTGTTTTGCCAGCCTAGCTTTGAGGCTCCCTGGTGTGTAATAAATACCTGAATGAACAACATTACTGTTATGCCCACTTTGGTGAACAGCAGGGCCAGATTCTTTATCAATCACTAGTAATTTCAGCTCAGGTTGACTCTCTTGTAGTGCACTTGCAACCCCTAATCCGACTAATCCCGCACCAATAATAATCACGTCATAAGTCATAATATTATCCATTTTATAAATTTTAAATTAACAGGGTTCTTGTTGTAAGCGCTTTAATTTGCCACGCACATTGGTTAAATGAAGACGCATTCTATGGCTTGTCTCATCGTGATCTTGTTGACGTATTGACTCAAGAATTGCCTCATGTTCTGCAATTACTCGTTCAATTTCAGTATCTCGTCCTTTGTTTTTACTTAACGAATACATTAATACACCAAGGTAGAGTTCATGTAAGTTATCTAAGATCCGGACAAAAAAGGGATTATGTGAGGCAACCATAATCGAACGATGAAATTGATAATCTTCTTTATGACCAATGCTTTTGTTTTGCCTTGTTGCCAAAACAAAAGCGTCGTGGGCGTTTTCGATAGCGCGTAATTCTTCTGGTGTTCGACGTAAAGCGGCAATAGCTGCCGCTTCATGTTCAATGACCTCACGCATTTCAAGCAGCGAATCTATCTCTTCAGGGCAAGCAATTTCCATAACTAATGGCTCATATTTACTGAGTATAGAATGGTCAATGACACGGCGACCGCCCCCTTGGCGTGAAGTTACAATGCCACTGGCTTCTAAGACACCTAATGCTTCTCTGATGGGGACTCGACTGACGCCAAAGGCGTCAGCAAGTACATTTTCAGAGGGTAACTTTTCACCAATAGGGTAAGTCCCGTTACTAATATTTTGCTTTATCTGCTCAAGAATTTGATGCGACGCTTTTTGGCGTGAGATCTTTTGTATCATCTAGTTTTCTCCAGATGCATGCCCCATATTGGCTAATTGCTTTTTAGACCGTAATAAATGGAATGCACCGGTTAATAGGATCAAGGCGACACCTAAAAGGTCGGTATATAAGCCCGGTTTAATCATTAGAATTGCCGCTGCTGCAAATGCAATACGCTCAAACCACGTTGTTTTAATCATCCAGAAGTTTGCCGTTGCGATACTTAGTGCATAAATTCCGATTAATGCACTAATAATCATTAATCCAATAGAAAGTACACCTAAATTATCACCTTGCATCAATAAAGCAGGGTTATAAACTAAAATAAACGGAATGATAAACCCGGGAAGTGCTAAACGAACTGCATCCCATGATGTCTGCATTGGATCAGCTCTTGCAATACTCGCTGCGGTATAACTTGCTAATGCCACTGGTGGTGTAATATTGGATAAAGCACCAAACCAGAAAACAAAGAAGTGAGCAGCTAAAGGCATTACACCTGCTTTAATTAAGATAGGTGACACTGTAACGGCTACAACAATATATAATGCCGTTGAAGGTAAACCCATACTTAATACAATACACACCAGCATAACGACTAATAAGATCATCCATAATGTATTATCTGTCATTGAGACAATATTAAATGCTAATGTCGCACCAATACCTGTCATCGTAACAACACAGATAATGACGCCTATGGCAGCACAAGCGACAGTGACTTGAACAGATCCACGAGCAGCCTCAGCCAAGGCATCAGCCACTTTAGTTAATGTCATACGGACTGATTTATCAGGCGTGATCCAACTTGCAGCAATAATGGTTAAAATACCTAGGAAACCTGCATAAATAGGTGTTTTACCTACTAATAAGGTGCCAATAACAATAACTAAAGGCAGTAATAATAAACCACGCGCTTTTAATACCGCTTTAACTTGTGGGATATTCTCTTTACTTAAACCTTTTAATCCTTGTTTTTTAGCTTCGATATCAATCGCCATAATTAATGCTGCGTAATACAACAACGCTGGAATAATCGCGGCAATAACAATCGTGGTATAAGAAATGCCCAAAAAGCCCGCCATAATAAATGCAGCAGCACCCATAATAGGTGGCATTATCATACCGCCCGTTGATGCAGTTGCTTCTACGGCACCCGCAAAGCGAGGTGTTAATCCAATGCTTTTCATCAAAGGAATGGTAAAAGTACCGGTTGTTGCTACGTTGGCGACAGCACTTCCACTTAATGAACCCGTTAATGCAGATGAAATAACAGCAACTTGAGCAGGACCACCACGGCGACGACCCGCAAGAGCAAGTGCTAAGTCATTAAATAGCGCCGTTGCACCACTCACACTTAAGAACGAGCCAAAAAGAATAAAGACAACAATTGCTGTTGAGGCTGTTGAAAGAGTGATCCCAAAAATACCTTCACTGGTCATAAATAAACGGTATAACAATCTTTCTACAGAGAATCCTGCATGACCGAAAATACCCATAAAATACTGACCAAATAAAGCATAGATAATGGCAAAAGTGGCAAGTCCTGGAATAAAGTAGCCAGTGGTTCTTCTTGCTGCTTCAAACAGTACAATAATTCCTAATATGGCCATGACATAATCAGTCGTATTAGGAATACTTTTTCTCACAACATGAAGGTCAACATAATTAAAGAAAAAATAGCCATAACTGATTAATGTTAAAGCAATAAAAAGATAATCCCATCCATTAAATTTAGGCGTTGAAAAACGCTTAGAGAATGGAAACAAAATAAAACCTAAAATTAAAATACCGCTAAGAAAAATTGTATTACGATAAAACTCTTGAGTATTTGATAATGCGTTGGAATAAATAGCATAAAGCGAAATTAATATTGCAAGAGTCGTGGTAATTTTCAGGTAAATACCTGCAAGTTGGCGATTGCCGGAGCTTGCTTCTTTATCTAATGCAGGTGGCTCTACCGGAGTTAGGTGGTCATTGTTAGTCATAACTCACTCCTGTTATTTATTATTAGTCTGCGTTTGAGCTTCTGGTGGAATAAGATAATCAGGGATCTCTAGTCCGATTTCTTTGTAGTAGCGGTAAGCCCCTAAATGTAATGGTACAGAAACGCCTTTTAATGCATTTTCTGTGGTGATGTACTTGGCTGCACTATGAACTTGATGAACTTCAGGCAGGTTCTCAAACATAGTTTTTGTCAGCTCATAAACTAAATCATTATCAATGCTGGTTGTGGTCATTAAGATATTAGGTTGAGCAATAGTATTGACCATTTCAGTTTGACGAGGGTAGGTGTTGGCGGGTATTTCAAATCGAAACCATGAATTTGCCACATGATTGATATCATCAAGTTGCTTATCGGTGACTTCGAGTAATTTTGCACTGACACCACTTGCGTACATATCCGTTACCGCAGAAGCTGGGACGCCAGCAGGTAATGCGCCACCATCAAGGCGACCATCTCGCATAGCAGAAACCGTATCTCCATAGCCAAGGTATTCTGGAGTGATATCTTTCTTAGTTAAATTAACGCCTTTAAGAATAATAATTGTAGATTGTTCGGTACCGCTGGCTTGAGGGCCAACAGAAAAACTTGTTGCACGAATATCGTCTAATGTGCCTGTTTTCACTTTGTTATTCATCAATACAAAGTGTTCGACATTCGGCCATAACATAGAAATTGAGCGTAGATTTTTTTCTGGTTTACCTTCAAAGTTACGCACACCTTCGTAGGCTTCTACGGCTAAAAGGCTTTGTAATATTGAAAGTTGAGCTTCATTCTTCTGCATTAAATAGATATTTTCTATTGAGCCAGCAGAAGATTGTCCGGTTACTTGAACGCCTCTATCCTTAAGATGCGTACTCCATACGTTTGCTAAACCCACTCCCATCGGATAATACGTTCCTCCTGTTGAAGCGGTTGCTACAGAGAGAAATTGTTTATTCGCATTCTCTTTTTTGCCGATTACTGCTAATGAGACAACAGCAATAACAGCAACAATACCGATGGCAAGCTTTGTTTTTCTTATTCTCATGATGTTGTTCCTGTACATAAAAACGCAGGTGAATGTTTCACACCAACTTGTATACAACATGACAACTTTTATAGAAATAAGGAACGTTAAGAAATTGTGAAGTAGCGTAATGAAATTAAAACAAGAAAATAACAATTTGTGATCAACATAGTAATTATGCAATTTTTAATCATAATTATGGTGATAGTGATAAAAGGCAAAAGAAAATATCAATAACTTGTTAGAGAAACGATAAAACGAGCTAAAAAACAACCTATTTATCGATAATAAAAAATAAAATGAAAAAAACAGAGGGTCAGAAAATCGTTAAATAATTCGATGAAAAAGAGGGTAAATAGACCATTTTTAGTGTTAAGAGGATAAATAAAGGTTAGCAATAAAGTTTGGTAGTAAAGCTTAGTCGTAATTAAAACGCTTATAAGGCAATGGAAAGCACACCTGTTGCAATCAGTACAAACATAGCTGACCAAATTAATGCGGAAATAGCACTGGTAATATAAATGCCGTATGTGGGTAGTTTTAATAGACCGGCACTAAACGGTGTTAAATAACGAAATACAGCGAGGAATCGAGAGATAAATAAAATATAGTGAGTCTTATTTTTTAATAACTGCTGAACTCGATTAATTTTTGATTGATAACGCTTAACCCATGCTTTAAGTCGAGGAAATCGATAGATAGAGCGGCCTAATTCATAGCTAATAATCGAGCCTAATAGAGCGCCACAACTGGTTGCTAGCCAAAGAAAAATAGGAGAATAAAGAGGCAAACAGGCACCAAAAATAAAGATCAACATTAAAGATGCAGGAGGTAAGAATGAAGAAATACCAATAGTCGATTTTCCAGCTGTGATTAATGTAATGGAGAGAAAAAGCGTAATGGGAGATAAATGACTCAAAGAGTCTAATAGAGTGTGAATAATTTCCATTTTATTATCTCCAGCAACAAAATAAACAACAACAAACGCGAATAATAGAGAGATAAGCCTTAAGATTATTATGGGTTAATTTTATGATTTTTATTCATTTCAACTAACATTTTAGCCCATTCAATGGGGGAGTTTTTAGTTGGTAATTTTAGTTTTTGGCTTAATGAGTATAGCGTAGGTGCAGGTATATCTGAAAGGGATTGCAGTGTTGAGCTCATTAATACCTTTTCAGGTGCGCCATCAGCAATTAATTTACCTGAAGATAAATGGATAACTCGCTGAAAATGTCGTGCAGTGAAGTCCAGATCATGGCTAATAGCAAGAACAGATGTCCCTAATGTTTTTTGTACTTGAAGCCAATTCTCAAAACAAGCCAGCCAATGTGCATCAAAATCGCGAGTAGGTTCATCAAGCAGTAATATTTTAGGGGATAGAATACTTAAACTGGCGACGGCAACCATTCTGCGTTGACCTGCATGTAAATCTAAAGGATGAACATCAGCGACATCACTTAAACCACAAAGCATTAATGTTTCATCTAAACGTTTTTTAATCTCATCTTTAGAAAACTTGCGTTGTTTCAGACCAAAAGCGACCTCTTTTTCTACTGTATTATGAAATATTTGTCGTTCAGGCTCTTGAAATAATACACCAATATATTGGGCTCGTTGCTCAGCTTTCATTTGAGCTAATGATTGATTATTGAGTTTTACCTCACCTTCATTGGGTGTTAATAACCCCGCAATTAAACGTAATAAGGTTGATTTACCCGCGCCATTATCACCAACGAGCGTTATCCACTCACCTTGATTTAACGTTAAAGATAATTGAGAAATACAGGATGGAACATCTTCACTCCAACGATAAGACACTTTATCCAGCTGTAGCATAAAACTCCTTAAAAGCCTTAAGTAAAGCTTTATCGTTATTTACAATATTTGTGTTCCAATAATGGTTTTCAACTAACCAATTTAAAGCTTGCCATGAATCAGGGGCATTAATTGTTGAAAATAAGAAAGGAAATATATCTTCTAAGACGCCTGTTGCTTTTGTTTTTCCTGCTTCTAACAATAAAAATTGTTCACTAAGCGTTATTGCAGGTAATAAGCTACGTTCAAAAATAATCACACTACATTTATGTTCTTTTGAATATTGTTTTATACGCTGTTGTAATTGTTGTGTTGCATTAGGGGTTAAACGACTGAATGCTTCATCAAGTAATAATAATTTTGGGTGCATGGCAAGGGCACTTGCAATCACAACTCGCTGAGCTTCTCCACCTGAAAGTGTAGAAGGGTGACGAAAACGTAAACTGTCGCATTGTGTTAATCCCATTGCTTCTTTTACACGAAATCGCACTTCATTATCGCTTAACCCTAAATTTTCAGGACCAAAAGCAATCTCTTGTTCTACAGTAAAAGCACAGCCTGAGAGCTGTAGTTGGGGGGATTGTTGAACGAGTTGTCTTCCGGGGGCTAGCGACACTAATCGGCTTTTATCTAGAGCAATATTTTGTACAATTCCCAAGCCTTGTACTGAACCTGTTAATAAATCGGGATACCAACCTGCTAGTAATTGGGCAAGAAGACTTTTTCCACTGCCATTTCCTCCCAAAACAACAAGCCACTCTCCTTGTTTTAATTGCAAATCAATAGGGCCGATAATCGGTTGCTCATCGCCTTTAGGGGTAAAACTAAATTGCTGAAGACTTAGTACCATAGCCAAATAGCCCCTTCAACAAAGATAAGCAGTAAAATAAAATGGCGTAACATCTCTTGTAGTGGAGTATCGGCAGGAGGAGAAAGCGTAGTACGTTTTGCAATAATACGAAATCCTCGCATATCTAATGCGGCACTACGAATAGTTAAGTCACTTAATACATGGCTAATAAGTGGTAGGATAATGGCAGGTAATGTTATTAGACGTTGCCAAAATGAACCATCAAGAGGTACACCTCGCGCTAATTGTGCTTCTCTTATATTGTGTAATTGTTGGCGTAATTGTTCTACAAGTAACAAAGGTCCTGCTAATAAATAGGAAAGGCTCATAGGTAGACGGCTAGCAAATAAGGCTCTGATAAATTGTTCGGTTGAAGTGTACTGCAACCACAATTGAGCGCCGCTTATTATTGCTAATAATCTTAGCCATAGCGTTATTGCCATAGTTTGTTTACTGGTATCTAAAATGCCACCTGTTAACCAATACGCAAGCCAACCGCTATGAACTAACCATAAGCCTATTGCCATTGGGATCATCAACCATGCAATAAAGCGCCAACGCCAGCGAGAGTCTTTCCAAAGTAATAAGCTAATAAAAGTACCACTGCTGATAATCAGCAGTGGTAAGCTTAATGATAAAAAAAGCACACTAGCACTTAGCCAAAGCCATAATACCAGTGAGGTGAAGGGATGCATTATTAGCGAACCTTAGCCATTGCAGGGAAATTACGTTGTGTTCTTTGTGGTAATTGACGTACTAATAACCAAGCAATAATTGCTGATAATATTTTATCGGCGAGATTGGCACCTAATACAGTAATTGCAACAGATTCAATAAGCCCTTCACCAACAGCATGAAAATAAGCGACAAAGAAATCTGCGCCACTTCCAGTTGCACCACCAAATAAATAAGTACGAATTGGAACAGCGACAATCATCAACGCTAAAGTAATGACAACGCCTGAGCCAATAACGCGAATTAAAGAGCGAAAACCACCTGCACGCGCTAATAAACCTGCACTTAATCCTATCATCATGGCAACGGGTGCAAATGCGGCGGCCATTGGACCACTAATTAATCCCCATAATAGATTGGTTAATAATCCAGTAAATAATGCAACCCACGGACCACCTAATAATGCACAGATAAGTGTACCAATAGAGTCTAAAAAGATAGGAAGTTTGACCATTGAGGTGATTTGACCACCGATCATATTTATTGCAATAGAAACAACAATGAGCACAAGAGTACGGCTCGAAATTTGAGGAGTTGTAGACATAGTTTAAAAACCTTTACAAAGGATAGTTACTATTGGTTTTATTATTTTGCGTCAATAACGCTTTTGATAAAAAGGCTATTTACGCGGTGTGATGACCAACTCCTCATAACCAGAGTGCTCACAAGGCTGACGGCTAAAAGTCACTTGCTCTAACTCACCAATAACGAGCTCTAGCGTCGTGCGCACTGTACAGCCTGGCATCATATGTCCACCACACATTAATCCATTTTCATCTGAAACCGCTAAATGCAAATGTTCACCTTGGTCATCTAACGTTCCAATCAGTGAAACAATTTCAAATTTACCTGTAAGATAGCGATTTTCTTCGCGACCTGCAAAACGTAATACCACATCTGTTAAACTCCCCACACAACTTGCAATAAATGCCGATTTCAGATTTTGTTCTTTAATAATCTGCCGTAATGCCATAATCACATCCTCGTTAGGGAGAAGGCGAAGTGCAATAAATCGGGCATGAGAAGAAAGATGAGGTGATTGTAGCATGGGGTTATCCTAAAGATTAAATAAGGCAACGATTTGAATTTATTAGCCAATTAGATATTAATCGATATTCACTAAGTCTAGAATATCTCTTCTTCATTATTCACGGAATATGTTAAATAGGGAATAGACAGCCTACGCATTTTTAATGAAAAAGTGTTTGCTACATAAAGAATTGGTAAGTTATCGATTGACTGGTGTAAATAGAAAAATGACACTTAAGTTAAATAAATCAGAATCCATCATTATTGATCTATAGCGGTTGATTATTTAAAAGTAAATTATGTAACGTAAAAGGATAATTATGTCTCGTAAAATGAAAAATATACTTATACTTATTTCATTAATTGTTGTTGTTTTAGGTTTATATTTCAAAAAAGATAAAATTGAACCGGTGTCAGATGAAGCTAGCAGAAATGCAGAATATGCATTAATACCTATCGATGGCGATCACTCTTTAGCAGAAAAAAAGGCAACACTTGAAGAGTTAGAAAAACTAGCTAAGACAGGAAATAAAGAAGCTATATATCAATATTTAAATAATCCAGATTCCCCTAAGAGATCACTAAAAACAGAAGCTCTTATAAAGCCTTTTATTGAAAGCAAAGATCCTAAAATGATGTATTTAAAATATACATTAATAAGAGAAGATATTAATCTACTTCTTGATGCGGCAAATGCAAATTATCCGGATGCGGTATATCTTCTTTATCAAATTTATAATGGTGATAAAGAGGGCGATCTTCTCAGAAAAGATGCCTTATTAGCTAAAGTATATTTAACGTTATCGGCAGATTTGGATCATCATGATGGATTAATTAAAAAAATTGAGGATTTAACTCAAAATAATAGCAATAATTCACCATACTTTAGTGAAACACTTAAAAAATATATAGATAAGCTTTTAGAAAAATATCCTGATTCTTATCAAGCGATGCTAACCGTTGCTAATGTTTATTCAAATCCCAAAAGTAGCTTTTATGATCCTGATAAAGCCTTTGAGCTAGTAAGTTCAGCTTATAAAATACAACCGTCTCCAGAAAGTAAACTAAGCCTTGCGAAGCTATATGCTAATGGTGAGGGAACGGTACAAGATTTGAAAAAAGTGGTTAATTTATTACAAGAAAATATCAGAGATAATAAATTATTAGATGAGAGCCAACATCTATTAGTCAGGATCTATTTTGAGTTTGATGTTTCAGAATATATCGCAAAAGAGTACATCGTTGATATTTTAAAAGAGAGTGTGAATAAAAATAAAGCTAACACATTTAATCAAGATTATCGCCTCGCACACTATTTTGCCGATATACTTTTAGAACAAGATGCCATTAAAAATAAAGAATATGCTTTTTCATTGTATAAAAAAGCAAGTTATTACACTTATGCAGCTTATCTTCATCAAGCCATTGCAATTATGAAATATAAAAATAGGATAAATAATGATGTTTTTATTTATGTAATTAAAGCGCTGGATGATGATTTGGAAAGCGGGGTGCTTACTAAAAAAGAGCGAACAGAAGGTTATGATCTTCTTTTGAAATATGGAATGAATTCGCCAAGAGTAATTGATTTTATCGTTGAACGTTCTTTGTTTGACGAGGAAGTTAGAACGCAAGTTCAACCCTTATTAAATAAAAATATAAATCTAGCATTTAAATATACAATAAGAAATATTATTTATGAAAATTCTGCTAAAAATCTTAATGAAGAAAAATTAAGAAAATATTATAAAGATATTTTTAAATTGGCTGAATTAGGTTCTACTGAAGCAATGCAATTTATTGTCACAACAAGATATGTTGATGAAAATATGCCTGGAAGGCTTTATCATGATCATAACTTTGATAATTTAACCAATATTACCACTAAAGAACGTTTTGCTTGGCGTCATAAATGTGCAAATTTGGGGAATAATATTTGCTTAAAAGATTTATCCTTAATTTATCAAGAAGGTAAAGAAGGCATTCAAAAAGATGCAGTAAAAGCACAAGAATATGAAAAGCGTATTAGTATTGATTTATCTAGCCCTGAATTAGAATTGTATGAAATAGTGACAAGAACCCGAGAGGGAAGAGATAATGATCTTAATCGTTTAATGAAACAAGAAGAGAGCGATAAGAAACTACTTGAATTAGCAAGGTTTTACTCTTATGAAAATCGCCAAAAAAGTTTTACTTATGCTGAAAAAGCCTATGATTTAGGAAATAAAAAAGCGAGCAAATATCTTTATAATTACTATATGGAAAACATTTGCGAAGATAAAGATAATATCAATAAAGCGGCGAACTATTTTAAAGAATGGATAGAAACAGAAAAACCTCGTAGTAACGAATTTACCTATAATAGCACTAGAATAATTGCTGACTATTATTTAGAGGCACCTTGCTTAGTTGAGCAAAACTTAGATAAAGCCATTGAGTGGTATCAATTATCTTTAGATTACCCATTCGGTATAGATAATCGCATCTATACCGAATTAAATAAAATATACTCCAATGGGCTGGATAGTGTAAGTCAAGATCCTGCAGTAAATATATATGTTTCTACATTAAAAAATCATAATGACTATATTGTAGATATGAATGTTCGATTAGGAAAAATGAGCTTCGCGGAGCCTTCTTTCTCAAAACTCTATGAAGCATATCTGTTTAAAGGTGATGCTAAAGAAGCATACTATTATGGTTTATTAATGAATAGAGATGTGAGTAACGTCGCTATGTTCTATTCTTTATCAGAGAGTGAGCGCAAAAACATTGAAACTCGCGTCACTGAATATTTAAATCAAAATAAACAGTAGCGCTATATTAGAACGCCCTCAATAGTATTTAATATTATTGGGGGCTTTTATCTAATTAGTTTAGAACACACTAAATAATTAAATTATAATCAATATGTTTCATTAATTTAGCGTTATCTCGATAATCAACAGGAATAGCAAGAACGGCGGGGCCATCAACAGCCATTGCTTCATGTAAAACGGTACGTAATTGAGATGCACATTCAACCGAAAATCCTTTAGCGCCAAAAGATTCGGCATAACGTTTAAAATCAATGGCTCCAAATTTTACGCCAGAATAACGACCATATTTTTCTTGCTCTTGCATTTCGACCATATTATAAGCGTTGTCCACCCAGATAATATGCAAGATATTGGTATTTAAACGAACTGCGGTTTCTAGCTCCATAGACGATTGCATAAAGCCACCATCACCAGAAACAGAAATAATTTTATCGGATGGTCGAACAAAAGAAGCGCCAATTCCCCAAGGTAATGCAACGCCCATTGTTTGTTGTCCATTAGAAATCAGCATTTGTCTTGCTCTAAAACTATAAAGATAACGAGCGAGCCATATATGAAAACTTCCCATATCAATACAGAGTGTTACATCGTTATCAATAATATTTTGCATCTCATGGATAATGGTTAAAGGGTGAATAGGAGAACCATGTCGAAAATAACTATTTTGTTGCAGAATTTCTCTTTGGTGACGAATTTTCTCTAAAACCTGACGAGTATTATTTGAGAGTGTAATTTGAGATGCAGATTGTTTAGCAAAATAGTGAGTTAAATTATCAATTGTTAATTTAATATTGCCTGTTAATTCTAAATCAGGGCAGTAAGCTAAATCAATTTCAGCGGGGATCTCGTCTATATGAATAATATTGGCATTATTATGATTCCATAATGACGGCTCATATTCGATAGGGCTATAACCTAGAGTGATTACTAAATCAGCGTGAGATAATAACTCATCACCCGGTTGATTATTAAATAAACCAATACGACCTGCAAATAAAGGAAAATGGCGTTGAGCAATCGCACCTGCCGATTGATAAGTGCCTACAATCGGAAGAGGGCAAATATCAAGTAGCTTTTGTAATGCTAATGCATTTTCAGGGTAACTAGCTTGTAGTCCTAATAAAATAACGGGGCTTTTGGCATTCAGCAGTAATTTCACGGCTTCTTGGATGGCGTTATTATTTGCGCTACCAATATTGGATTTTGATTTAGGCACTAATATTGGGCTATTAACTTCATTATTTAAAATATCCATTGGAAAAGTTAAAAAAGCGGAGCCCGGTCTTCCTGATTCTGCATGGCGAAAGGCATTAGCCATAGTTTCGGAAATTGATTTTGAAGAATCAATTTCAGCACAAAATTTAGTAATAGGATTAAACATGGTCACGGTATCCATGCTTTGATGAACCAGTTTTAGTCTATCAGAGGATTTTACTGATCCTCCCAACGCAACTAATGGATCACCTTCAGATGTTGCTGTTGCAATGCCCGTTGCAAGATTAGAGCATCCTGGACCCGACGTTGCGATAGCCACTCCCGCTTTGCCCGTTAAACGACCAACTGCGGCAGCCATAAATGCGGCGTTAGCTTCATGACGAACAACCACTGTTTCAATGCTAGAATCAACAAGAGAATCAAATACACGATCAATTTTTGCACCCGGGATACCAAATACTTGTTTAATGCCATGTTGTTCTAATTGTTTGACAACTAAATCTGCACCACATTTCCAATGAGGAGTATTCATATAACCTTCTTTGATTTTGCAAGTGAATAAAAAATTGGATTGAGAATAAAATGACGTGATTTTTAAATTAATTTTCGGCTTGTTCTATTGCTTGATGGAGGTTGTCTGGCATTAAATTAGCTTGTAGAAAAGCTGACTGGCTGGGTAAATCAATAGTAAGGCGAGAAATGATCCCGATTTGTAATATGCCCTTTTTTAAGTAGTAATCAAGAACGTGCCCACCACCTTGGCGTTGTTGATTAATATAATGCTCATGAAATCCCGCAACATTTATGCCTTGAGTAAATTGTGGGGATCGAAAACCTGCAATAATTCCTGTTTCGTTGTGAAAGGTGAAAATAGGCTGATTTTCGATAGCTTCTAACATTGGGCGGTAGGGCGGCTCTTGACGAGGCACTGTGCGTGTTTTAACTAATTCAAATTCACCTTCAATTTTGATTGCACAAAACAAATTATCGGAAGAAACATACTGATTAATTACATTGTGTATTTCTTTTTGTGATGCACCATAAGAAAAGTGATGTTCAATATCACAATTGAAAAATGTCATTACAGCAAAAGGAGATTTTTGAGAGTTTAATGCCTTCCGCGCACTACCATCAGAGCGTAGCTGAAAAACATTACTGTCGAATGCAACTAATTCACCATCAAGTTGATTGAATGTTCCTAAACCAAAATCACCATGCTTTAATAAATCAGCAATAGTAACATCACTGTCATATACACCCGCAATTAAACTACTCATTAATGAATTTTGATAAATAGTACATTCGGGATGATTATTAATATAATTATTTAAGTTGTTTATTATTTCTTGCCCACATTGGCAACCACTCTCTTTATTCTGTTTAATATCGCTATTATCTCGCACGTTATATTTAAGACTACTATTCATAATAAAACCGATCCTTATTGAATAAAGATAGTCATTAGTTGACTATCAAATTTATTATCAATCCAATACATAAGATTTTCAAATGTTTTAATTGTTATTGAATAATGAGTGATAGTTGTGTATTTGAAAATTAAATATAGATTATTTTTCATTGTGATTTAATTAATAAGGTTTATTAATTAAAGGTGTTCTAACATTTAATGAGGTTATTGATGGGGTTTGTTAAACTCTTTTATATCAAAGTAAAGCTAAAAATAGTTGGTTGATGATTTTAAAATCGCATCATGTGTGTGGATAAGGAAATTTCTTATCATAATTTGTAAAACTTTTAGAAAAAAATTAGATTTTGGCTATTTTATTTTATAAAAATAATTATAACACTTCTATTTATTCATTTGGTTGCTTTTTTAAAGTATAAATAATTAGTAATAATATAGTGATTCAATGATTTTTAATTATATTTTTTATTTTACAGGGGGCTATTTGAATAACATATATTTATATCTCAACTCTCGTATCGCTAGAAATAGCGTATCAGCGGTTGACTTGGCAAAAAATAATCCAACAGAGAGTAATTTATCTTTTGCAGAGAAGTTATTAGCAGTAAAAATAGGAAGTACTGTAATAAAGTTAAAAAAAAATAATGGTGATTCTTTTTATGAGAATAGAAAAAGTAAATATGAAATGTTATTTTTAAGGTTGAGTTCAATTAAAAAAATTAATATAAATAAAAGAATGAATAAATATTTGGATAGTCCTGGTGCTAAGTTTAGAAGAGTATCAGACGAAATTTATTGCAGAATTAAAGATTCAGATGTTCTTTCAATTAAAAAAGAACTAATGGAATCAATAGAAAAAAATAAAAAAATTGAATGCTGTAATGATTATAGGAATAAAAATATTGATGTAAATAACTTAAGTAATGTTTATTTAAAAAATAGAGATTTAAGTAATACAAAATTTACTTCACCATCTAATGTTTTTGACATGAAAAATATAAATGTAAATATTGATTTTTCTAATTCATGCTTAATAAATGCGGACTTAAGTGGTGTAAATATAGATGGTGCTATATATAAAAATGCAGATTTAACTAATGCTAAAATTAATATTTGCATGGGTAAGTATTTAACTGATTTTTCAAAAGCAAAGCTTGATGGAGCAAAGATATATTTTTCTGACAGTGAGTTTTTTAATTCTCATTTAAATGAGAATCGCTATATAAATACACCATTTAAGATTATTGGAACTATAAGTGATAAATATAAAGAGATAAAAATATCTCTAATTAGAGATGTTATAAAAAAAATAAACACAGCTGAAATGACAAATGAAGTTCCTATAGACTCAATTATAAAAAATCTTCTGGAGATGAGTTTTTGCATGGAAAATAAAATCATTTCTGATTTTATTAAGCATTTGTTTGAAGTTAAATGTTCGAATAAGCAAGATAGAGATTTTGATTTTCGTATGGAAGATAAATATATAATAACTTATTTAAATCTTCTTTCTGATTTTTCTAATAATAAAGAATTAAAAGATTTTATGTTGAAGAGAAATGGTAATTTTATTAAATTAATGACATTATCTCTTTATCATAATGATGATGAAATTAAAGAGAAAGCTAGAATTTTATATAATAGATATCTTGAACTTGATGAAGTAAAATCTTTAGTAGGGAAGGTGAATTTTAGTAACGGCTATCACCGTATTAACTGGGAAAATGAAAAATATAATAATTATATTCTTATTAGTGGAAATAAGGCTATGATAGCTAACCATAAAAATATAACTAAAATGTTATTTAGTCATTGTATGGAGTGTGCTGCTAAATGGGATAATTTTTTTATTTATTTTAATGGTAAGTATCAAAATAAAAAAGATATTAATCATGATGTTTTATTTAATGAGGATTTTAAAGTTTTCAGAAATAACTATAATATATCTATTAATAAAATTAAAATTGATGAGCTATTATCATTGCTTAATCTTGGTTCATACCAACAAAATTTTCAGTCAAGGTGGGTGGGAAAGCCCACTGAAATTCAGAATGATTTGACTGATATAGAAAAATATAAAAATTTATCAACGATTTCTGAAAAATTATTAGTCATTTCTGATGATAAAAAAGAAAATATTTCACTCAAGGCAGAACATTATGAAGATATTTGTAGTGTTTTTGAATTATGGTTATTAGATAATAAAGAAAAATCTAAATATTTACTGACTTTAGCTATCTTATTTACTGATTATATGGATAACTTTACTTTAGGTTCATATAATGAAGAACGTTATCAAATTTTATTAAATTATATCTGTGGATTGATGAATAAAGCAAAGGAGTTAAACCCAGAATTAATGGGTGATAAATACACAACATGGATTGAGGCATTATCTAAATATGATATGAATAATTATTTTAAATTTAACCCCATTTTATTGAAAATGAGAAAATATGCAAATAAGCATTTTGAGCAGATCTATCGAAAAATAATACCTTTACATTGGCTGATGTAATAAAGGTAAATGTTTCTTTTAAGGAAAAAAGAGAATATATACTCTATTATTTATTAACTAATAGAAAACCACGTATTTGAATTTTACTCAAATTACGTGGTTTGTTATTATGTGAGAAATTTTAGACGTTAAATAAGAAGTTCATTACATCGCCATCTTGAACGATATACTCTTTACCTTCTGCACGCATTTTTCCTGCTTCTTTAGCGCCTTGTTCACCACCGTAAGTGATAAAATCGTTATAAGCGATAGTTTGAGCACGGATAAAGCCTTTCTCAAAGTCAGTGTGGATTTTACCTGCCGCTTGTGGCGCTGTTGCACCTACTGGGATTGTCCATGCACGTACTTCTTTAACGCCAGCAGTGAAGTAAGTTTGTAAGTTCAGTAGGGCATAACCAGCGCGAATCACACGGTTTAAGCCAGGCTCTTCAATACCTAAATCTTGCATAAACTCTTCACGCTCTGCATCTTCTAACTCGGCAATATCTGCTTCGATAGCGGCACAAACAGGAACAACTACAGAGCCTTCTGCTTCTGCAATTTTGCGAACAGTTTCAAGATATGGGTTATTTTCAAAACCATCTTCATTAACGTTTGCAATATACATTGTTGGTTTTAACGTTAAGAAGCTTAAATAACGAATAGTTGCTTTTTCTTCTTCAGTTAAATCTAAAGCGCGTAACATGCCTGCGTTTTCTAAATGCGGTAAGCATTTTTCTAACACTTCCATTTCTGCTTTAGCAATTTTATCGCCACCTTTTGCTTTCTTCTGATTACGGTGCATTGCTCGTTCACAGGTATCTAAGTCAGAAAGGGCTAATTCAGTATTGATGGTTTCGATATCTTCAGCAGGATCAACTTTACCTGCAACGTGAATGATATTGTCATTTTCAAAACAACGAACCACATGACCAATCGCTTCAGTTTCACGAATATTTGTTAGGAATTGGTTACCTAAACCTTCACCTTTAGATGCACCTTTTACTAAACCTGCGATATCAACAAATTCCATTGTTGTTGGTAAAATACGCTGTGGTTTAACAATTTCAGCTAGTTTATCTAAGCGAGGATCAGGCATTGGAACAACACCTGTGTTTGGCTCGATAGTACAGAATGGGAAGTTGGCTGCCTCAATACCTGCCTTAGTTAAGGCATTAAACAGTGTAGATTTCCCTACGTTAGGCAGACCGACGATACCACATTTAAATCCCATAAACGTTCACCTTGTCACATAAAAACAACAGGAGGGAGTATTCCTGTTGTGTGCTGTTAAAAAAATTTGGCGCTATTATAGAGCAAATCCCCGTTTGATTAAATCATCAGGGGTTAATCGCACAAAATAAGAGAGGGACTTTACCCTCTGAATATTAAAATTACTTAATTTATCAATATAATGATTATGCTTTAAAGCTATGTAAGCGGTTTATTGCTTTCTCATAACCATCACGCATTAAAATGTCTGTGCATGAAAGTGCTTCATCAATAGCGTCATCAATCAATTTTTGTTCACTCATTGGTGGTTTACCTAATACAAAACCAACAACTTTATTTTTATCACCAGGGTGACCAATACCAATGCGTAAACGATAGAAGTTCGGATTATTAGCAAACTTACTTTGAATATCTTTTAAACCGTTATGACCGCCATTGCCACCACCTAACTTCATTTTGACAACACCGGGCGGTAAATCGAGTTCATCATGTGCAACTAGAATTTCATTAAGCTCGATACGATAGAAATTCGCCATCGCCTGTACCGCTTTACCACTTAAGTTCATAAAAGTTGTCGGCACTAATAATCGAACATCATTCCCGTTCAAATTAATGCGAGCGGTATAACCAAAGAATTTACTCTCTTCTTTTAGAGATTGTTGATGACGTTGAGCCAATAAATCAACATACCAAGCACCCGCATTATGGCGAGTCTGGGCATAATCTGCACCGGGGTTTGCTAACCCGACGATAAGTTTAATTTTACTCACAATAGCCTTTCACTGTTATCGTCTTAAAAGAAAGGGCATAGTTTACCTGTCTAAGCTCAGAAGCACAAAATAGATTACATAGAATGTTTTTTGGGAATGATGTGTAGAGGAAATATCACCTTTTTGATTTAACAAAAAGAGCGAAAATGACAAAATCGGCGTTATTTTCTTCTTTTGAAAGACAAAAACACATTTTTTGTTAAGAATTGTCAATAAATTTCGGAGCGATGTGATCTCTTCGACAATAACTTCTTAGTATTTATGGCTATAATAACTGCAAAGAACAAAAGGTTATTCGATGTATTTTGTTGTTGAATCGTCTGACGACGCGCTTGGAGGTGCAACATGAAATATAAACATGCATTTGCAGTTGGTAATTTATGTATGGCTACGGGGATGATTGTTATGCTCGGTAGTCTTGGTTATACGCTTCTTACTCATATTTTTCCATTAGGACTTCCTGAGTTTTTATCAGATATCTCTTTAATGGGGATCTTTATTGGTGCTTTGGTGTGGTTAGCAGGCGCCCGCATTGGTGGTAGAGAAACAATCGCAGAAAGATATTGGTGGTTACGTAACCATGATGAGCGTTATCGTCGTCATGACAATCACCGTTATCCATAATGTTGTTATCACAAATAAATATCAGATTAGATAACAATAATAATGAAGTTAATAACTGATATTAAGTGAATAATAGTTGTCATTATGCGTTGTAATACACACCTATAGACCCGTTTAATAATAACGGGTTTTTTGTTGCCTAAAATTCTTACTCTAGAAAATAGCAACAAAAAACCCGCTATAACAAACGCTATAGCGGGTTTAGTTATCTCAAATTGCAATGAATGTTATAACAAATTAATGTTCAAACATCGCAGAGATTGACTCTTCATTGCTAATACGGCGAATTGCTTCAGCCAGCATGCCAGAAAGGGTCAATGAGCGGACTTTATTTAATGCTTTGATTTCTGCTGATAACGGAATTGTATCGCAGACAACCACTTCATCAATAACAGAGCTTTTGATGTTCTCAACAGCATTACCAGAGAAGATTGGGTGAGTCGCGTAAGCAAATACACGTTTAGCACCACGTTCTTTCAGCGCTTCAGCTGCTTTACACAATGTACCGCCTGTGTCGATCATATCGTCAACAAGGATACAGTCGCGGTTAGCAACATCACCAATAATATGCATAACTTGAGAAACGTTAGCACGAGGGCGACGTTTATCAATGATAGCCATATCAGTGTCATTCAGAAGCTTAGCAATAGCACGAGCGCGAACAACACCGCCAATATCTGGAGAAACAACAATAGGGTTGTCCAAATCTTTTTGAAGCATATCTTCTAAAAGGATTGGGCTGCCGAAGACATTGTCAACCGGTACATCAAAGAACCCTTGGATTTGTTCTGCGTGTAAGTCACAGGTTAAAACGCGGTCTACGCCTACACTAGATAAGAAATCCGCAACAACTTTTGCCGTAATAGGAACACGGGCTGAACGAACACGGCGATCCTGACGGGCATAACCGAAGTAAGGAATAACAGCAGTGATACGACCAGCGGAAGCTCGACGTAATGCGTCAACCATGACCACTAATTCCATTAAGTTATCATTAGTAGGTGCACAGGTTGATTGAATGATAAATACATCACCACCACGTACGTTTTCGTTGATTTGCACACTGACTTCACCGTCGCTAAAACGACCTACAGCCGCGTCTCCTAGGCTAGTGTAGAGTCGGTTGGCAACACGTTGAGCCAGTTCCGGGGTTGCGTTACCAGCAAAAAGCTTCATATCGGGCACGAGAAAAACCTCAGGCTTGCGTCCAGAGAGAGATATTGTTGACCAGTAAAGAACGTGTTTATGAACATAAGGTTTGTAAACATCATCCTACGGGTGCAATAACACAGGTATCCTTGAGCGGAATAAATGCAGAGGAGAAATGTTGACGCCTTGCGCTACAAATCCATGCACCCACTCAGGGGCGTTAACTAACACTTCACTAGCGGCAACTTGTGAGTCGAACTCGCCGAACACACAGGCACCTGTCCCAGTTAAGCGTGACGGTGCATATTCTAACAGCCACGAAAGCAGATATTCAACCTCACGAAAACGTTTTCTTGCGATCATTTCACAGTCATTCTCGAACGGAGCCTTTAATAATGCGCCAAGAGAGCGAATAGGAGAATTACGTTTTAATTCTGGATCTGTGAAGATTGTCGGTGTTGGAATGGAAATTCCGGGGTGTGCGACCAAATACCATTGCTCTTTTGGCTCTGCTGGGGTCAAAATTTCACCAACGCCTTCGGCGAACGCTGCATGACCTTTTACAAAAACAGGAACGTCTGCGCCTAAACTAACGCCTAATTCGGCTAAGGTTTCGTCACTTAATCCGGCTTGCCAATGATAATTAAGTGCAATTAATGTTGTTGCTGCGTTAGATGAACCTCCACCTAAGCCACCTCCCATAGGCAGTTTTTTATCAATACTGATATCTGCACCGTGATACTTCAAAGGAACATTATGTTGCTGGCAATAATCACGAAGTAATTTAGCGGCTTTAATAATTAAATTATCTTTATCTTCTACGCCATCAATTGGCGTTAAGATAGTTAACTGGGTATCATCACGAGGTGTAATGGTTAGTGTGTCACCATAATCTAAAAACTGAAATAACGTTTGTAAATTATGATAACCATCGGGGCGTTTTCCCGTGATGTAGAGAAAAAGATTTAGTTTGGCAGGAGAAGGCCAACTTAGTGTCATTGCTGTATATCCCAGTTATCCATTTTTAATTTGATAGTGCGTTCACCTTGTTTTAATTCAAGGCGTTGTGGCAGGTTGGGTGTGGTACTTGAATCATAAGCTTGGAAAGTCACAATCCAATCACCTTCAGGTGCAGGTAATGTGACAGATTTTAATAAGTGATTAGCATCTAATTCGAAATCAGTTGCGTCACCCGGTAAACCAACAAGCCAAGCACGCAGATTTTTGAGTGGAATAAGCATACCTGTGAGTTGGTAAATCATCTCAGCAGGATTATCGCTATAATATTTTTTACCATTATTATCGGTAACTTCAATCACACCAGGCATGACATTTAAATCGAGTTCTGTTGTGCCTAAAGGATTGGTAAGCAATAAGCGATAACGCTCATCAGCTCTGTCTTGCCAATAGAATCGGGCATAGGTTTTGTTTGTATCTTCGATATAAGCAAAAGCGCCTCGGGTTTCATATTGTGAAATTTTCTTTAATGCTTGTTGGCGAGCTTGCCATTGCACATCGTTATCAGATGCCGAGCCTTGAGTCTTTATCTGATTTAGATTACAGGCACTCAGCAACAACGCCGTTAGCGGGATAAGGCGCAGGAGTTGTTTGGTTGAAAAAAAGCGTGAACGCATAGCTGAGACATTCCTTTAATTCGTTATTAGTTGAAAAAAAGAGTATCATAAACCTTATGATATAACGATATTTCGTTAAATTGTGTATAGAAATCTCCTATCACTCAAGTAAGCTCTTTTATTGAATCTGTTCATCAAGTAGAATGGCGGAAATGAAGAGTCCATACTAAATGCGCTGTTTTAGGTTTACACTAAGTCAAGTCGCGAGGCGGTATTTATTCATAACTCGATATAGTTGATATGACGTTATTAGCATTAGGTATTAATCATAAAACAGCCCCCGTTGCTTTACGTGAGAAAGTCTCTTTTTCTCCCGATACCATGGGTGATGCCTTGAATAACCTCTTACAGCAACCCGCTGTCAGAGGCGGTGTCGTGCTGTCTACTTGTAACCGTACTGAGCTCTATCTTAGTATGGAAGACAAAGAAAATAGCCATGAACAGCTTATTCGCTGGTTATGTCAATATCACCAAATAGAGCCAAATGACCTGAAAAACAGTGTCTATTGGCATCAAGATAATCAAGCTGTCAGCCATTTAATGCGAGTGGCAAGTGGTTTAGATTCTCTCGTATTAGGTGAACCTCAAATTTTAGGGCAAGTTAAAAAAGCCTTTGCCGATTCTCAAAATTACCACTCGCTCTCTTCAGAGCTGGAACGCTTGTTTCAGAAATCTTTTTCAGTTGCGAAAAGAGTGAGAACAGAGACACAAATTGGTGCTAATGCGGTTTCTGTTGCTTTTGCGGCTTGTACATTAGCGCGTCAAATCTTTGAATCGTTATCTTCTTTGACTATTTTATTAGTGGGGGCAGGCGAGACAATAGAGTTAGTCGCTCGCCATCTTCGTGAACATCAAGTCAAAAAAATCATTATTGCTAATCGAACAAAAGAACGTGCTCAGCGTTTAGCAAATGAAGTTGATGCTGAAGTCATTACATTATCAGAGATTGATGAGTGTCTTGCACAGGCTGATATTGTCATTAGTTCTACGGCAAGCCCATTACCAATTATTGGTAAGGGAATGGTTGAAAGAGCGCTTAAAAAACGCCGAAATCAGCCAATGTTGCTGGTGGACATCGCAGTTCCTCGTGATATAGAACAAGATGTCGAAAAGCTTAATAACGTTTATCTTTATAGCGTTGATGATTTAGAAGCGATAATTCAACATAACCGTGAACAACGCCAAGCTGCTGCGGTTCAAGCAGAACATATTGTCCAGCAAGAAAGTGGGCAATTTATGGATTGGCTACGAGCACAAGGTGCTGTGGGTGCAATTCGAGAATATCGAGACAGTGCTGAAATGTTACGTGCAGAAATGACAGAAAAAGCCATCACATTGATACAAAACGGAGCGGATGCAGAAAAAGTCATCCAACAGCTCTCGCATCAATTGATGAATCGTCTTATTCACACACCAACAAAATCTCTTCAACAGGCCGCCAGTGATGGTGATATTGAACGCCTGAATCTATTACGTGAAAGTTTGGGTATTACCCATAATTAACTTTGTCTAACAGGATCTTAATCTACGAATGAAGCCTTCTATTGTCGCTAAGTTGGAAGCTCTACAAGAGCGTTATGAAGAAATTCAGGCACTTCTGTCAGAAGCCGATGTTATTGCCTCTCAGGAGCGTTTTCGTGCGCTTTCAAAAGAATACTCTCAATTAACTGACGTTACGGCTTGTTTTAGCCAATGGCGAAAAGTGCAAGACGACATCGAAGCAGCAGAAATGATGCTTGATGATCCTGAAATGAAAGAGATGGCACAAGAAGAGCTGAAAGAAGCACAAGCATTAAACGATGATTTAGAACAGCAGTTACAAGTGCTGTTACTGCCTAAAGATCCTGATGATGAATTTAACTGTTTCCTTGAAATTCGTGCGGGAACAGGGGGAGATGAAGCGGCATTATTCGCGGGTGATTTATTCCGTATGTATAGCCGTTATGCAGAATCACGTCGCTGGCGTATTGAAGTCATGAATGCTAACGAAGGTGAGCATGGTGGCTACAAAGAGGTTATCGCAAAAGTGGTTGGCGATGGCGCTTATGGTGTATTGAAATTCGAATCAGGCGGTCACCGTGTTCAACGCGTTCCTGAAACGGAATCTCAAGGTCGTATTCATACTTCTGCTTGTACGGTTGCCGTCTTAGCTGAAGTGCCAGAAGCTGAATTACCTGAAATCAGTCCAAGTGACTTACGTATTGATACATTCCGTTCTTCAGGGGCGGGTGGTCAGCACGTTAATACCACCGACTCTGCTATCCGTATTACACATATTCCAACAGGAATTGTGGTGGAATGTCAGGATGAGCGTTCACAGCACAAAAACAAAGCCAAAGCGATGTCTGTATTAGGCGCACGTATTCGAGCAGCTGAAATGCAAAAACGCCAAGAAGCAGAAGCTTCTGAACGTCGTAATTTATTGGGTTCTGGTGACCGTTCTGACCGAATTAGAACGTACAACTTCCCGCAAGGTCGTGTAACAGATCACCGTATCAACCTTACGTTTTATCGCTTAGATGAAGTCATGGAAGGAAAATTAGATCCATTAATTCAGCCTATCGTAACTGAATATCAAGCGGATCAGCTTTCTGCACTTTCTGAGTTGAATTAATGAATTATGAACAATGGCTGCGAGAAGCAGCCTTGCAATTAATTGAAAGTGACAGCCCTAAACGTGATGCTGAAATTCTACTTGGGTACGTGACACAACGTACTCGTACTTATTTAATTGCCTTTAATGAAACGGTACTTTCGTTAGATGAGTTAGAACAATTATCGCAATTGCTGACTCGACGTATTAAAGGTGAACCTATTGCTTATTTAGTCGGTGAAAGAGAGTTTTGGTCACTGCCTTTAAAAGTCTCACCTGCAACATTAATTCCTCGCCCAGATACAGAATGCCTTGTTGAAAAAGCCTTAGAAAAACTGCCATCAGAGCCGACTCGTATTCTTGATTTAGGAACGGGAACAGGGGCTATTGCGTTAGCAATGGCATCTGAACGCCCAGATTGCCATATTATTGGTGTGGATTTTCAAGCTGAAGCAGTGGTATTAGCGCAAGAGAATGCGACCAACTTAGCATTAAACAACACAGAATTTATGGAAAGTTGTTGGTTTAGTTCACTCTCAGGGCATCAATTTGGTATGATAATCAGTAATCCTCCTTACATTGATGAAAATGATGAGCATATTCATCAGGGGGATGTTCGTTTTGAACCTTTAACCGCATTAGTTGCTGGCAAAAATGGTTTTGCTGATATCGAGATTATCATTGAAACTGCTCGTCAATTTTTAACTGATAATGGCTGGGTATTACTGGAACACGGCTGGCAACAAGGTGAAGGGGTACGCAATATTTTTATTGATAAGGGTTACTGCTGTGTGGAAACTTTCCGTGATTATGGCGGTAATGAGCGTGTGACAGTAGGTCGTTGGAATTATGATAGAAACCATAGCTGATTACGAATTTAATAAAGCCCCTTTAGTTAAGGGCATGATCCTTATCTCTCAGGCTATTCGACCTGATTTTCCGACCACTTCTGTTGGTTATCAACTCGCGCAGTTAGTTGAACAGGCAGAAGCTGAAATTCCCCAACAAGGAAATACCAAAGAGCAGATAGAAGCACTGCTAAAACTGTTTTATAAGCAGTGGCACTTTAGTGGTGCAAGTGGCAAATATTGCCTTTCTGATACGTTATGGTTAGATAAAGTATTAGCGACACACGTCGGCTCTCCTGTTTCACTGGGTTCGATTCTTATTTATATCGCACAAGCGTTAAATTTACCGTTAGTCCCGGTTATCTTTCCTACACAACTGATCATCAGAATAGATATTCCTAATGAACAACCGCTATTTTTAAATCCAATAAATGGTGAATATCTATCGCAACATACCTTAGAAGTTTGGTTAAAAGGGAATGTAGGCGGTGCCTCTGTATTATTAGAGGCAGATTTAGAAGAATCAGAATACAGTTCTATTATTCGTAAGCTTTTGGATACATTGAAAGTTTCTTTAATGGAAGAAAAGAATATGGTGCAAGCATTAAAAGCCAGTGAAACGGTGTTAATGTTTGATCCTGAAGATCCCTACGAAATACGTGATCGTGGACTTATTTTTGCTCAGTTAGAGTGCAACCATGTGGCGATTTCTGACTTAAACTATTTTGTTGAGCAATGTCCTGAAGATCCTATTTCAGAGATGATCAAAATCCAAATTCATTCGATAGAACAAAATCCTATTGTTCTACATTAAAAATTTAAGAAACGTACTTAATTAACACAGTACATTACAAACAGTATAGGGATAAATATGCAACATAAAGTGGTGAATATTGGTGATATCAAGGTAGCAAACGACCTGCCATTTGTGCTTTTTGGTGGCATGAATGTATTAGAATCGCGCGATTTAGCCATGCGTATTTGTGAGCATTACGTCACTGTAACTCAGAAACTGAATATTCCTTATGTATTCAAAGCTTCTTTCGATAAAGCAAACCGTTCTTCAATCCACTCTTACCGTGGTCCGGGTTTAGAAGAAGGGATGAAAATTTTCCAAGAGTTAAAAGAAACTTTTGGCGTTAAAATTATCACTGACGTTCATGAAGCAGCACAGGCTCAACCTGTATCAGAAGTGGTTGATGTTATTCAATTACCTGCATTTTTAGCGCGTCAAACTGATCTTGTTGAAGCGATGGCTAAAACTGGCGCTGTGATCAACGTAAAAAAACCTCAGTTTGTAAGCCCAGGTCAAATGGGAAATATCGTCGATAAGTTTAAAGAAGGCGGTAACGATCAAGTTATTCTATGTGATCGTGGTAGTAACTTTGGTTACGATAACTTAGTTGTTGATATGTTAGGTTTCCATGTCATGATGCAGGCTTCTCAAGGCGCACCCGTTATTTTTGATGTCACCCACTCATTACAGTGTCGTGACCCATTTGGTGCAGCATCAGGCGGACGTCGCGCGCAAGTTGCTGAATTAGCTCGTGCAGGTATGGCTGTTGGCCTTGCTGGATTATTCCTTGAAGCTCACCCAGATCCAGATAATGCGCGTTGTGATGGCCCATCAGCGTTGCCACTGGCAAAATTAGAGCCTTTCTTAGCTCAAATTAAAGCGATTGATGAAGTGGTGAAAAATTTCCCAGAGTTAGATACCAGCAAATAAAATTGTTATGCAACTGCATACAGTAGTGAATATGTTCGGCGCTGATCTTCAGCGCCGTTATCACGAAAAAATTCATAAAATCACCCTCCATGGCGGTTTCAACTGTCCTAATCGAGATGGCACATTAGGGCGAGGTGGCTGTACTTTCTGTAATGTCTCTTCTTTTGCTGATGAACAAACGCAATATCATTCGATAGAAGAACAAATTGCATTACAAGCCAAAAATATTAACCGCGCACATCGTTATCTTGCCTATTTTCAAGCCTATACCAGTACTTATGCCGAAGTAGAATATTTGCGTACTTTATATGAAACCGCATTATTACAAGCTGACATGGTTGGATTATGTGTTGGAACTCGGCCAGATTGTGTCCCTGTCAGCGTTTTGGATTTATTGCAAGGTTATCGCGATAAAGGCTATGAAGTATGGTTAGAACTTGGTTTGCAAACGGCTCATGATAAAACATTGAAACACATTAATCGTGGGCATGATTTTCAATGTTACCAAGCGACCACTCGTGAAGCTCGTCGGCGTGGTTTAAAAGTGTGTACGCACCTTATTGTTGGACTGCCACGAGAAGATCACCGGCTTAATATGCAAACATTAGAGCGTGTGGTAGAGACAGGTACTGATGGGCTTAAATTACATCCATTGCATATTGTTGAAGGCAGTACAATAGCTAAAGCATGGAAAGCAGGGCGTATTAATGCATTGACGCAAGAACAATATGTTTATACCGCGGGTGAGATGATCCGCCATACTCCTCCTGAAATGATTTATCACCGTGTGTGTGCTAGCGCCAGAAAACCCACCTTATTAGCTCCTGAATGGTGTGAAAATCACTGGTTGGGAATGAATGCACTTTATCAAGATTTATTAAAAAAGGGTGTGCAAGGAAGCGGGATTGGTAATGCGTTTATTCCTAATTCTAAATAAGCCATATTAAGAAATTACCGCACTATATACATTTCAAATCTGAATGTTTTTTTAATTTATATTAAAAAATGCAATTCATTTTCTCTCAATATAAAATAAGTTGTAACTTTTTTAATCATATTGTACGCTTTCAATGTGTACATAGGAGGCAGTTATGGCTCAAACACTCGTAGAAAATAGTGAGAGAGTATCAATTCGTATTACTACAGAAGATAAATCACTGCTTATTCGTGCAGCTAGTTTAGAAAACACAAATCTAACGGAATTTGTGCTTCGCAATGTCGTACCAGTGGCTCGACAAGTTATTGAAAACAATGAACGTTTAAAGTTATCGGAAAAAGACACGTTACGTGTTATGGAACTTTTAGATAATCCGCCAAAGCCTAATGCTAAGTTACTGGCAGCGGCTTTTGCTCTACCGGACAAAGTATGACAATACCTAACTGGCATGAAGAAGCAATCAGTAAAAAGCATGATAGACATACCTTTAATTGTGGCGATACAGTACTTAATCAATTCTTGTATCGCCACGCAAGACAGAATCATGAAAATGGTAGTTCTAAAACTTATTTAGCCATCAATAGTAGTAATAATGCCATTATAGGTTATTACAGCTTGTGTCCTGCTTCTATCGAGTTTGAAAAAACACCTGAAATGATTAAACGTGGTTTAGCTCGCCATGATATTCCTGTTTTTAGACTTGCACGATTAGCGACTGATTTATCGGTTCAAGGAAAGGGGCTAGGAGGACAATTACTTCTTACAGCAGGAAAGCGTTGTCTTGCAGTGGCAAGTGAATTGGGAGGTGTAGCATTGCTTATAGATGCAAAAAATGAACGAGTAGCTAATTGGTATATTAGCTACGGTGCTGTGCCACTATTGGATTCGTCCCTATCTTTATTAATTTCTTTTAAAACAATTTATACTGCACTTACAATGGCAAACAAAATATAAATTATGAAATATTAAAATAGCCCTTAATTAAATAACTTAAATTAAGGGCTAAATAAATTTTATATTAATTGTAATAAATAACTACTGAATTAATTCCAAATCATCCAGTGCTTTTTGTAATGAAGGATAGAAATTAAGTTCTCCTTCAATAGGCGTGACTCTTGCTCTTGCCAGCGTTTTTAAAGGCTGGAAAGGAATATCACAAACAATCACATGGGTATCATGTTTAACATCAGTGACAAAATGCTGGAATGCATGTAATCCACCTGCATCTAATACAGGAACAGCATCCCATTGCATAATAACGGTTTTATAACCTTTACTACGTTCACGTAACTCATTAAAGATACGCTCTGCGGCAGCAAAGAATAATGGACCATTAACACGCACAACTAATAGTTGTTTATCATCATCAGTATAAGGGGATTCAGTTATTTTGGTCATATTGGCAATACGACGCATAAATAACAGTGAAGCCAACACAATACCGATAGTAATGGCAATAACCATATCAAAGAGGACGGTGAGCGATAAGCATAATACTAAGACAATAATATCGTCTTTAGGAGCGTGTCGAATAAGATCAATAACTTTACGCGCTTCACTCATATTCCATGCAACAATTAACAGCAGTGCGGACATTGCGGCTAAAGGTAAATAAGAAAGAAAAGGGGCTAATACAAGTAAAGTTAGCAACACCAATAACGAGTGAACAATAGCAGAAACAGGTGATGTTGCACCTGCACGCACGTTAGCAGCGGAACGTGCAATCGCTGCGGTCGCTGTAATACCACCAAAGAAAGGTGCGACAATATTACCAACACCTTGTCCGACTAACTCATCATTAGAGTGGTGTTTTTTGCCAGTCATACCATCAAGCACAACCGCACATAATAGTGATTCGATAGCACCTAGCATTGCCATTGAGAAAGCTGCGGGTAATAAAGCAGAAACAGTGCTCCAATTTAATTCAAGTGATGTACCTGAACTTGGTAAATTCCAAGGTAAAACAAACTGGGGCAAAATAGGTGGAATACCTTGCCCAGTTGTTCCGTTAGGAAGCATATAACTAAATTGCGAGCCAATTGTTGCAACGTCATGACCGAACATATTCACAATACCCATTACTGCTGTACCTGCGATTAAAGCGGGTAAGTGTCCGGGTAAACGTAAATTCAGCTTAGGCCAATAAATTAAAACAAACAGTGTTGTCAGACCGATAAGCGTATCACCAAGATGAATAGTCGGTAATGCAGAGCCTAGAGCAATCACTTTATCAATATAGGTTTCTGGCACATGCGCTAATTCAAGACCAAAAAAGTCTTTTACTTGCATGGTGGCGATAGTGATAGCAATCCCTGAAGTAAATCCAAGTGTTACAGAAACGGGAATATACTCAATAAGCTTGCCAAAGCGAGCTAATCCCATAACCACTAAGATAACGCCAGACATCAGCGTAGCAATCAATAAGCCACTCAAACCAAACTGTTGTGATACAGGGTAAAGGATCACAACAAAAGCGGCAGTAGGCCCTGACACGCTGTATCGCGAGCCACCAGAAACAGCAATGACTATACCGGCAATAGCTGCGGTATAAAGACCGTATTGCGGAGGAACACCGCTACCAATTGCCAAAGCCATGGCTAAAGGTATCGCGATAATTCCGACGGTGATCCCTGCAATAATATCTTTTAATAAACGCGCAAAAGAGTAAGGCTCTTTTACACATGCATCAATAAATGCACTAAAGGGGCGAACCCGGTTAACTTTATGAGTTTTCATTTAGGATTAAACCAAAATAAGAAGTCAGATGCCGAATAACGGCGATAAGGAAAAGAGAGGATATCGCTTTTATTCGCTGATAATAATGTGATACATCAAATTATTAATGTATATCTTAAAGCTTAGTAAAAATAAAATCAATTAAACTAATAAGTTAACCTAAATAGATAATGCAATGTATCTTATTGTATTTATTCTGTTGCTTGCTTGAAAATAAAGTTTAAATTTATTTTAAAATTATAAAAAGCGTTTTATTTTAGAATAAATGTCGTTTAGAGATAGGGTAATAAAAATCTTTTTACGTCATAAAAATCGGATAGACATAAATAACAACTACATAAGTTGTTTTGACTCATTAAAATTAATAATCTTTGATTATTAAGTGATGATAAATTATTAAATAAAACGATTAAGCAAAAAATAAAATAAAAAATGTGTTGTATACTAACAATAACATCATCAAAAAATGAAGGGTTACTGGATATAAACGAGTCGGTGAAGAGCAAACAAGACTAAGAGATTGGAAATTTCGGACAAAAAAATAGAGCCTAGTTAAAAAACTAAGCTCTATCTTAGAATATGGCGGTGAGAGAGGGATTCGAACCCTCGATACGTTGCCGTATACACACTTTCCAGGCGTGCTCCTTCAGCCTCTCGGACATCTCACCGTATTGTCGTTGGATATGCACTTAACATCTCTCAACGGGGCGCTACTATATGGAAAAGGATCATAGGCGTCAACAGCTAAATGCATTTTTCCCTTAACTTTTGTATCAAGCAGTCAAATAAAAAACAATATGCACAAATGCTAGGCAAATTATGCAGTAAAGCAATACCAATATGGATTGTTGCATTGAAAAGAGATTTAAGAATTTCGTTAACTGGTTAACATTCTCAACATTTTTATTAACAACTTATTCAAAGAGACTTGAAATCAGAACGTAACCCTCGCACCCTATGATAAAAATGCTGGAGGAAGGCAAAATGAATATTATTTATTATCATCCTTTTTTTGACGCAGATACATGGATCAATGGTATGAAGGCACGTTTGCCGAATGCCAATATACGCATTTGGGAACCTGGCGATAATCAACCTGCTGATTACGCTATGGTTTGGCTTCCTCCTTATGAAATGCTAGCCAGTCGCAATCACCTTAAAGGTATTTTTGCCTTAGGGGCGGGAGTCGATGCTATTTTAAAACAAGAACAACAAAAGCCGGGTACATTACCAACTGGCGTTCCTGTTATGCGTTTAGAAGACACCGGAATGGGGCTTCAAATGCAAGAATATGCGATTGCTAAAGTGATGTATTACTTTCGTCGAATGGATGATTATAAACGCCAACAATCACAACGCTTATGGAAACAACTTCCTGCGCATTCTTATGATGATTTTGTTATTGGTGTTTTAGGTGCTGGAGCTTTAGGTGGGAGTGTTGCGACTAAACTTGCTGAACTTGGTTTTAAAGTTCGTTGCTGGAGTCGCAGTGAAAAACAAATTAAAAATGTTGAAAGTTTTTATGGTAAAGAGCAATTCAATGATTTCCTTAAAGAGTGTAATTTACTAATTAACTTATTACCTTATACGCCAGAAACGCATGGTATTTTGAATTTTTCACTCTTTGAACAACTTAAACCTTCTTCTTATTTGATTAATTTGGCGCGGGGTGCGCATTTAGTTGATCAAGATTTATTAGAAGCGATAGATCAAGGGCATATTGCTGATGCGACTTTGGATGTTTTTGCTCAAGAGCCATTAGCAGGAATGCACCCATTTTGGACACATCCTCGCGTTTCTATTACGCCACATATTGCAGCCTTTACAATTCCTAATATCGCAATGGATACGATTGTTGAAAATATCCAACGAATTGAAAAGGGTGAAGCACCTTGTGGTGTGGTTGATATGAAAAGTGGATATTAAAACGATTTAATACCTTTTCTAATTTTATATAATAGGCAATAAATTTTAGTTTATTGCCTATTTTTTTGTCCTGACTTTCAAAAAACATCATTTTTTCTGTTATTTATATAATGTAATAAAAATCTGGTTGTAAATAGATATCTCTTACAGTTTATCTTATTGATTATTACCTCATTCTTTTTAAAAATGAGATATAAATAATGAGTGAAATAAAAATAATTAACAGTACGATTCATTCTACCGATACTTTTAGTAGCAAGAAAAAAAAGACCAATGTCGTTGGAATAAATAATAGTAATAATGAGTATAATAAAAAAAACGAAGTGAAAAAAAAAGAGAAAGAATTTAGTTTAAATAATGCAAATAATTATGTGTATTTAGGTTCAACTAATATGTCACTTCTTAACAATATGGGTGTCACACTGACAGATGAAGGCTCATTAATGTTAATTAAAGGGAAAACGTATGATCTATTTACTGGTTTGTATCAAAAGCATATAAAGAATGGATTTAAATATAGTGTATTTAATATTGAATCACAAGCTGACGAAAATATTAAATTTAAAGAACTTTATGTCGATTCTCAAGGTAATTTAATTGGGCGAAAAAGAGATGAAAATAAAAATAGTAATGAGTTTTATAAAATTAAATTTAGTAAAATAGAGAAGAGTTATGATTTAAAAGATAATTTATCAAATGAAGCTGATGGCGAAATTATTATAAAATATGAGAAGTATACGCCAGAGAATCGATTTCAGCATGATTTGTCAAGTATAAATAATATTGTTGAACAAAAAGAGAATAATGTTTTAAAGCTAAATAGAGAAGGATTAGATATAACAATAGAAGTTAAAGATAATCAACTTTTCACAACGGGATTACCCGCTACCCTAATTGCTAAAGGAGATGAGGTTGATGGCGACATTTTATTAAAAAAACATAAAATTAAACTACCATTAAAAGAAAAAGATAAAATATTAGCAATTAAGCCAATACTAAATCAGGTTCAACTTGTTGTTGATAAAGGTGATAAAATAAAAATATATTATCTTGATCCTCTAAATATTTTTGCTATTAAAGATTATCAATATGAAGTAACACGGTTAAAACAAGAGCCGCCTTTATCTTTTTATTCAATGGTAGGTGAAAACAATTACAATAATTACCATTCAGGGCAGCCATTTTCGACTCAAACAATAGGTAACTTTAGTAGTCGACATATTCCTTTTGTTTCATCATTTATTGATAATGCAAGAATTCATATTGATAAAGCTAAGCAGCAGTATGCATTAAAAAAATATGGTGCAATGATAAAAAATATAGCTAAAAGTATTGATCCTGGGTTCAGAGGACTAATCTCCAATATTAAAGGTTTAACAAATACATCTGTTTTACCCAGTAAAAACAAAAATATAGCTTTTTATGGGGCAAAAGAGAATATACATAAAAGTTATAATGTATTAAATAGAGTTATTAAAGGAATAAATAATGGTATAAAACAAGGTGAAATAATTTACACATTAGTTAAGGAATTAAAAAATAATGAAAGCATTACTATTAATCACGAAAATGATATTCGTGCATTTTTTGGTATTAATGTATTTAACTTACCCGCTAATGTGGGGGTAAATGCTTTTGTATTAGCTAATTATGCAAAGAATCACTCACTTACATTATCAAAAAATAAAAAAGATGAAGTCATGTTTTCATTTGTTAATAAATTGAATGCCAATATCTCTGGTGGTCTATCAGCAGGAGTAACAAGTTATAATAAGCAATGGAAGGAAGGTACTATTGATTATGGTCTTATTACTCCCGTCATGGCAAGTGTACTCCTTAATATAAATCAAGAGAAACAATCTAATTTTTCATTTTCAGTTGAATTGAAAAATGTAAGTGAGTTTATTAATAAAGGATTAGATCTCTCTGAAAACGAGCTTCAGTATAATTCAATGCTTGAAAAAAACAATAAAATAGAATTGTCATTAGGAGGCGAATTAAGAAGTGAGATAAGCTTCAATGTTGAAACTACGCTCAATAAAAATACAAGTGTTATTATACCAAGAAATGCTATTGGTGGTAATGTTGCATTAAACTTAATGAAATTAAATTTAAATGTAAATAAGCTTATTTCTCATGGACAGGTAGACAATGAAAATTCTGAAAGAAAAGTTGATTTTGATTTTTTTGAGCTTAATTTTGAATTTTATCGAGATCTAAAAATAACTCCATCAACAACAAGTTCTCAAAGTAATATTCAATGGTATCCTTTAGCTACCGTTAAAAACTTTGAAACGATGCTACAAAAAAAGATTAACTCTTTATTTAAAACACCTGTTTATGATAGTGAATTTTATAAAAACAAGAAAGAATTTGAAGAAAAAAGGAGGAATTTAAAAGGAATATATAAAAGGGTGCTTAAACTAAATAAGTTATTTGATATATACCCTAAAGAATATGATGTTGCCAGTGGTATTAATAAGCTAGATAATATTTATTTATCTTTATCTTCTAATAAAAAACAAAATGAAAAATTAAATAATTTATTAAAAGTTGAAAAGTCAAATTATAAAAGTGATTTAATAAATAAGCCAGTATATTTAGCTAATGAAAATGCTAATGTAAAACAATTTTTGTTAGATTTAAAAGAGAGAAAAGAAACACTCTCTTCACAAGAAAAAGATAATATGAATGAAAAATTCAAACCTTATTTTATTTCCAAGTATCAATTAGATGCGAAAAGTGAAAATATTTATACTGAGATTAAAGCAAGAGTTCAAACACTTTTAGATGAAGTGAAAACAAATAATAATCTTACATTAAATGAAATCAAGAGTAAGTTAGATAGCTTATATGATGCGTCTAAGAAAGAGTTAAATAAAATTAAGTATAATATTAATTCTATAGATGTTATGTCTGTGAGTGAGCTAGCTGATAAAGGGAAATCATTACCTCTTATATTTTTGCGGTTGGAAAGTAAAAAGTCGATTTCACACCATCAAGTAAAAGGTGAAATTAAATTTGATTACGAACAAAAAGAAAATGGTGATAGAACATTGAGTAAAATTAATACAAGCTACTATTTCTAAATAAATTATTTATTTTTCTTAACTATTCTGTAGTGTTATCAGTTATTTTTTCTATAAATAGCTACATTATCAGAATGTTATAAGGATTATCAGGAATAGTAAGTTTTGTTTTATATTGTGATTGTTTGCTATTTTAGGGTTTATCACTAATAAAATGAAGTTATCGAAAAGATAAGTTTATTAAATTGTAATTTCACTTAACTTGGTGATATAAAGTTATTTCCCATGTTAATAAGACAATATACTTAATGAATATAGCAGAACTTCTTGAGCAAATAGCAGAGAAAGGATGGTGTGTATGGGATGATTTCCTCACACCAGAGGCTGTTCAACAATTGCGCGCTTGTTTTGATGGTAATGCACAACAAGCGCGTATTGGTCGTCATGAGAATCGGCTTGCAGAAACAACAATTCGAAGTGATAAAATACGTTGGCTAGAACCTGAAATGGGAACACCCGTTCAGCATTATTTAATGCAAATGGAGTCTATTCAACGTGCGGTAAATCGTGAGTTTTTTCTTGGACTTTTTGAATATGAAGCGCATTTTGCTTGTTATGAAAAAGGTGCTTTTTATAAAAAACATCTGGATGCATTTAAAGAAAATGTGACGCGGCGATTAACAACAGTATTGTATCTTAATGAGGATTGGAAAAAAGAATACGGCGGCGAGTTAGTTATTTATGATTTGGAAGATAAAGAACTAGCAACAGTTGCTCCTAAAGGTGGACGTTTGGTTGTTTTTCTTTCAGAACAATTCCCTCATGAAGTACTTCCTACTTATAAAGAAAGAATAAGTATTGCAGGGTGGTTTCGTGTGAATGGTGTAAGAGATAATTTTCTTGATATAGCCAGTTAACAAATGCAATAAAATGCTGTTGTCATAAAGTCGTTTATTATAAAACTGCTTTAGAAGATAAGTAGCATGGGATTAGGCGCGTTTCTTATATTAAGTAAAAGACTTAATAATAAGAGCGCGCTTTTTCTGTTTCAAGCGATTAAAAATAGTAAGATTTATATTAACAATAAAAGAGAAATGACGAAAAAAGTTGATTTTCTTACCGTTAAACGCACAATAACGCGAAACTTTTTAGGATAAAAATACAATGAATGAATTTTCAATAGTTTGCCGGCTTTTAGGCACATTATTCCAACGTGATCCCAATGATCCTATTTTATCACCAATTATTAAAATGATTGGTGAAGGAAAACTTAGCCAGCTATGGCCATTAGAGCAAGATGAGTTATTTAACACCTTAAAAAATAGCGTCAAAGATTTAGCCAGTGTTGAAGCGGATTATCAGTCTCTTTTTGGTAGCGAAACTCCTGCTGTGTCTATTTATGCCCATGATTATGAAGAGATCAAAGAAGACGATATTCGTCAATTTTTGATCGCAAGGGGTATGCCAGTTACAGATAATGCAACAGACAGTTTTGGTGCTTTACTACTTGCTGCTTCATGGCTTGAAGATAACTCAGCAGAAGATGAAGTATTGGCACAAATACAATTATTTGATGAATATCTATTACCTTGGGCTGGCACATTTTTAGGTAAGGTTGAAGCTCATGCAACAACTGGCTTTTATCGCACACTAGCAGGTATTGCGCGTGGTGCATTATCAGCATTACGTGAAGAACTCTCTGATGATGAAGAAGAGAGTGACGATACTGAAGATACGCAAGCAGAGTAATATAACTATTTCTTTGCAAAAGTATTTTATTATTCATAAAAAAGGCAAACCATTAGGTTTGCCTTTCTCATTAATGACGATAAATATTTTTAATCAACTTGCGTAACTATTAGAGTTGGATCACGAATTTACCCGGTTTAACTTCAATTCCTTTAGCCAGTTTAAACGCGGCAGCTTCAGCACTGTTTTTTTCTGGATTAAGAACATAAACAGGGTGATTATCAAAGTAAGTCGTGATTGTTGTATCCAAATAAGGTTTTAGTGCCACAACCACAGCATCCATTTTTTCTGGAGAGACTTTGTAACTATCAATAGCCATTGATTTTATGTATATCGCCCCTTTATCAGCCTGATAAGAAGGTTGCCCTGATAACGTAAGCTCAACTTTAGCGCTAGTCTTACCAAAGAATGAATTAATTATCAGATCAGTTGTACCAGAAAGACTTATTTTACCCGGCTCAGTACGACCAATTTGAATAGAAAGATTGCTTAATTTAATATCAGCAGATACAACCTCATCTTCACCAATATGTTTCTGAAGATTTATTTTTTGACTGATATAGTCATTAATAAGGTTTTCACTCACATCAAATTGCTTGAGCTGATCACACCCTGTGATTAAGCTTGTTAATACTAATATACTGGTTAGAAAAATTGCTTTCATAAACACTCCTTGATCATTGATAACTAAGAGTTTACCTGATCTCTAGGGAGTAAGCATGGCTGTTTCTATTTTTTTACGATTAAATTGGCGATGTAACGCATAAAGTGTTATTAAACCTACAGTTCCTAGTAAGAACCAAGGTAATTCAGGCATGTCAAATTGATTACCTAAATCATACATCCATCCACCACCTGTATATCCAATAGCTCCACCAAATGCCAAGCCTAAGCGACTAAAACCCATATAACTACCACGAGCGCGAGGATCAGCAAGTGATGCACTTAAGGTTTCGCGTGCAGGCTCTGCTGTAATGGTACCAAGATAAAATAGACCAATAATCAAGAAGATACTTTGTAATGAATGGATCATGCCAACAGGGAACATGCTGATGCTCATTAAAAATAAGCCAGCCATTAAACGCTGTTCTAATTTGAAACGTTTTTCACTCCAGCGAGCAATAGGATAAAGCAACGTTAAAGAAAGTAGAGCTTCAATGGCATACATCCATTTTACAGCAGTTGGTGTACCCGCAATATCATTGACGATAATAGGAAACATCAACATAACTTGAACAGATAATACAAAATAACCTGTCAGGGTTAAGACATAACTGACAAAGCGCTTATCAAGGCATACTCGCTTTAACCCTTCTTTAATTGGTGTTCGGGTTGTGGAGATACGATAAGCAGGTAATAACCAAGCATTAAATAAGGCTGCGATAACAAAAACACCAGCACCGACCCAGCATACCAAATGAAAATCATACTGTAATAACCAGCTACCAATGAGTGCGCCAATAACGGCACCAGCGCTATCTTGCATTAACAATAAAGAGTAAAAACGACCGCGTTCATAAGGACGGGTTAATTTTATAACTAGCGCTGTGCGAGGTGGATCAAATAAAGTTCCACCTAATGCAGATAAAATGCAAGATAACCAAAGTATCCAAGGTTGATCAGCCATTGCCATTAAAGCAAAACCTAAAGCTCGTAATAACATGCCTGTTATTATCATTGGTTTTGCACCAAAACGGTCTGCAATAGCGCCGCCAAAAATGCCAAGACCTTGTTGTACGAGTTGTCTAAGCCCTAAAGCAAAACCGACAATAACACCAGCCCAACCTAATTGTTCGACGAAACGAATAGAAATAAGCGGAAAAACGACGAAAAAACCTAAGACAACTAACATATTGTCAATTAGGAGGAAGTATTTACCCAAAGTACGGGCTTGTGTTACCAGCGCCATTACTCACCATCAATAAGCAAATAATTTAAATAAAATAAGGGGGGAATGAAATAATTTATTTCTTCGACTATTCTGTCTCTAAATGTGCATAATTCCTAGTAAATTAAAGATGATATTTTTTTATTAAGGTTAGTGGCAGAATAAGAAGAGTTGCTTCAGAATTAGACTTATTTATATCAAAGGATAATGAGATCGTAATGTTTGGTTATCGTGGCGGAATTCCTAAAATTCGTTTTGAAACACAAAGAATGGTAATTCGTTTAGCATACGAACGAGATGCTGAAAGATTGGCTGATTATTATACATTAAATCGTCGTTTTTTAATTCCGTGGGAACCCGTAAGAGATAAAACACATTATATACCCTCTGGTTGGGAACACCGTTTACAATATATGAACGAGCTGCACCGACAAGAAAGTGCTTTTCATTTTCTACTATTAACACAAAAGGAAGATGAAATTATTGGTGTCGCTAATTACAGCAATGTTATGCGAGGCGCTTTTAATGCCTGTTTCTTGGGGTATTCAGTCGGTGAAAAATGGCAAGGTCAAGGCTATATGTCTGAAGCTTTAACTGAAACACTTCGTTATATGCAGCGACAGCAGGGGATGCATCGTATTATGGCGAATTATATGCCTCATAATTTACGTAGTGGAAACTTATTAGCTAAACATGGTTTTGAACGTGAAGGGTATGCCAAAAACTATCTACAAATTAATCAAGAGTGGCGAGATCACGTACTGACTGCATTAACAACGCGAACCTATTTTAAACGTTAATATTGGTCATTATGGAAGAAAAGCACTGTTTATAATCATATTAGAAACGTCTTTATGTCAGTGCTTTTAGCCTCTTTTTGATGATAATCGTGATATTTAATAAGCCATTTGATCCGTTTTTTTCAACATATAGTACCAATGTTGAATATGGAAAATAGACTGTGTTAAGCGTGATGACTCTTTTTTTTCAATATAAAATCCATTCTTTTGATACAAATAAAGCGCACCTTCATGATGAATATCGACATAAAGTGATAAATACGCTTTTTTCAGAACATCTTTACTATATTGGGTTATCCACTCAAGTATAGCGTAGGCAATACCGTGTCCTTGATATGATGATAAAACGGCAATATGTGCCAAGTAAGCTTCATTTTCATTTGGCGTATAATCAAATAAAGAAAAGAAAATCTTTTGCTTAATATAATGAATAATACCAAAGCGCCAATAATTTAAGGATGATGTTTTAATAAAGGAATTTGCAATAAAGTCGTTTTCTTTTATTACTAAACAAAATGTTGCGATAATTTTTCCATTATCAGTGACAACAAATTGTTGGCTGTTTTTTTTACATGCTAATGAATTCCAAATAGCTTCTAATTGCTGACGTTGATTAGGATTAGTGCTATCAATATTAAAAGCATTTAATTTAAAACGAAATGCTTGTGCAAATAATTGAATAATTTCAGGAATATCTGAAGGTTCTGCAACACGAAGCTGATAGTGTTCATTAAGTAATTGCATGATATCGTTACTCTGCAATAATAGGGTTAACTTTTTAGACTGCTTGGTCTAGTTGTTTATAGACTAATCAGTCTAATTTATTTTGTCCAGAGATTTTTAATGTTATGAACAAGACTGTTACTGAAAAACAAAAAGCGAAAATGAAGCATATTATTGATGCTGCAATACGTTGCTTTGCTGTAAAAGGTTTTCACTCCACATCAACAGCAGAAATCTGTCATGAAGCAGGTATGAGTCCAGGAAATGTATTTCATTATTTTCCAAATAAAAATTCGATTATTGAAGCGATAGCATTAGAAGATGCACAACTATTTGACGATATTTTTTGTCGTTATGAAACTGAAGAAGAGTGCATTCAGGCAATTATCGATTTAATGAAGGAAATTATAGAGCTCTATAATCACCCAGAATATGCACGTATTAGCATTGAAATTTTTGCTGAAGCCTCACGTAATGCGAGCATTCACGAGATTTTTATTGAAAATGAGAGAAACAATAAACAACGTTTGATTGCGATGCTGAAAAACGGTATTAAAAAAGGGCAGATAGACTCAACACTTGAGCCTGAGAAAATTGCAACATGGCTGTTAGTTATCGCAGATGGTTCAATGGGAAGAAATGTTATTGATCCTGAATTTAATGAAAAAGAGAACCAAATTATGCTGGAAGTGATGTTGAAAAAAATGCTCACGAAGCCATAAGTTGCTATTTTTTAATCGCTTTGGTTAGTCGAAGATAAGTAGAGTCAGCGTATTCTTAGCTAATTGAAGATTGATTTTTCGATGTTAGAGACGGAGTATAGTCCCTTTCTTTTTATTCCATTCAACAAAAATTAGAATGACTTTATGAATTTACTTAAATCACTCGCTGCCGTGAGTTCAATGACCTTATTTTCACGGGTACTTGGATTTATTCGTGATGCAATTATTGCGCGTATTTTTGGCGCAGGTATGGCAACAGATGCTTTTTTTGTTGCTTTTAAATTGCCAAACTTATTACGTCGTATTTTTGCAGAAGGGGCATTTTCTCAAGCATTTGTTCCCATCTTGGCAGAATATAAAAATCAGCAAGGTGAGGAGGCAACGCGTACCTTTATTGCTTATGTTTCGGGTATGCTGACGCTTATTTTAGCCGTGGTCACCGTGATTGGTATTATTGCTGCACCTTGGGTGATTTATGTTACAGCACCGGGTTTTAGTAGTTCACCTGACAAATTTCAATTAACGACTGATCTATTACGGATCACCTTTCCTTATATTTTTCTTATTTCATTAGCTTCATTGACAGGCTCTATTTTAAATACTTGGAATCGGTTTTCAGTACCCGCTTTTGCACCGACGCTCCTCAATGTCAGCATGATCTTTTTTGCTTTAGTCGTCGCCCCTTATTGTAATCCTCCTATTATGGCTTTGGCGTGGGCGGTTGTTGCGGGAGGAATATTACAACTTGGGTATCAATTACCACATTTGAAAAAAATCGGTATGCTTGTTTTACCGCGTATCTCATTTAGAAATAGCGGTGTTTGGCGTGTGATGAAATTGATGGGACCTGCTATTTTAGGCGTTTCAGTTAGCCAAATATCATTGATTATCAATACTATTTTTGCTTCCTTTTTAGTTTCTGGTTCTGTTTCTTGGATGTATTACGCAGACCGCTTGATGGAGTTACCGACAGGGGTATTAGGGGTTGCATTAGGTACAATCTTACTTCCTTCATTATCTAAGAGCTTCGCCAGTGGCAACACTGAAGAATATAGAAAACTGATGGATTGGGGGTTAAGACTGTGCTTTTTATTAGCACTGCCTTGTACTATTGGTTTAGCGGTACTATCAGGGCCTTTAACAGCATCTTTATTCCAGTATGGTAATTTTAATGCTCATGATGCATTGATGACACAACAAGCGCTAATCGCTTACTGTGTTGGGCTAATGGGGTTGATTATCATAAAAATCTTAGCACCAGGTTTTTATTCTCGTCAGGATATTAAAACACCCGTAAAAATTGCAATTGCCACATTGATCCTCACACAATTAATGAACCTTGCATTCATTGGTAGCTTAAAACATGTGGGCCTTGCGCTCTCAATCGGTATTGCGGCTTGTTTCAATGCTTCTATGTTGTTTTGGCAAATCCGTAAGAAAGATATCTATCAACCTTTAGCTGGCTGGCCTGTGTTCTTATTGAAACTTATTATTGCGCTTGCCGTAATGGGCGCTGTATTAGCTGGAATGTTGTGGATCATGCCAAGTTGGGATATTGGTAGTATGCCAATGCGTATATTGCGCTTGTTGTTGGTTGTAGTTGCCGGAGCAGGGAGTTATTTTGTTGCGCTGTATGCATTAGGGTTTAGACCTCGTCATTTCTCACTACGTGCGTTATAACTGAAACAGTGACTCCTCGCTTTTGTATAAAAGCGAGGAGTTGCAAAATTAACAATGTTTTTATCAACACAACTTTCCTCGTTTAGAACCTTTCTCTATTTTTAGACTATTTATAATGCGTCATAGATCACACTTCTAGCATTTAGTCACATGATTCTGACTACTCTTAGAAAGAGAAAAAAGAGCAAGAAAAAACAAAAAACATTTTTCTTGCTCTTTTTTTTATTAAATTTTTTTTCCAATTTCTAAATGGTTTATACAGATTTTAGGCATTGGAACACATTTTTTGATGGTTATTAATAAGTTTATCTAATCATTAATCATATCGAATATCTTTAGACAATTTGTTTACTAATGGTGGGATTCTACATAAAGTAAAAAAATAGACACTATATTCTAAGCACTTACGGTTTGACGAATTATCTTTTTTTAGATAAACTCTCTTGTGTTGTATAGGTTTAAAAATTGACACATCTGTTAAATATTTCTTACTTAATGATGAGATATTGCAAATATTTCAAAATATTGCAGTATATTTTAAAACATTTAATTTTTTTGATTTAAGACATATTATTATTTCTTTATTCAGGTAGATTAACCGTGACTGTAAAGTTATTTGCTTGTTATCGTTCAGTACTACTGAAAGTGATCATATCTATTTTGTCTGCGCTTCAAATAGGTAACACGATTGCTGGGGATAAGCAGTAAACAATAAGTCGTGTGAATAATGAAATTAATGCTAAATCTATTTTTAATAGATAATTAGATTACTGAGAATTCAGTATGGTACACTAATTATTGCTTTCATTTGTCCGCCGTTGTTTTCTGTTTTTCCCTCTCTTTTCTATTCCTTCTCAATATTTCTTATTTTTTTATTAATAGCTCAATAACTCAAATATTTCTCCATTTATTCGTTATACTCAAAGCAGTTATAAATCATTAAATATTTCTAGTTTAAAGACTACTAAATAACCACTTTGTGGTTTTTGGTAAAAATAAAAATAAAAGCGTCAAGGAGCTACTATGAAAAAAGCAATTATCATTTCTGTATCATTAGCTACATTATTTCTTGCAGGTTGTACTGCTGACGGAAAAATTAAAACCTCAAGACTCACTCCAGTTAACTGTGTGGGCGTATTTGACAAAACTAATGAGAAGCTTGCTTTCACCGCTAAAGATGTCAATGACCGCTTATACAGCCCTAGCAAGCCAATAGATAGTGTTGATGGGTGGATTGATGCAAAAGATATTAGAGGGCTACTGTGTCAGGATGTTATAACTGCTAATGAAGACTAATGATTAAGTAGCATTTGGAAGTTTGATTACACAATTGCTTGAAGTGTTATTTTAGCTATATTGAATTAAGACTTAATGCATAATAAAAAACCGATGGTTAATGCCATCGGTTTTTTTATCACTGCTATTTGAAAATAGAGATGAATTACATTCTATCTACGGTTTCAATGCCTAAAGTATCTAAACCTTGTTTTAAGGTTCTCGCGGTTAAACGAGCCAGTTTTAGACGGCTTTGGCGAGTGTTTTCATCTTCAGCAGATAAGATAGGGCAGTTTTCATAAAAGCCAGAGAAGGCTTGTGCCAGATCATAAAGATAAGCACACATAACGTGAGGCGTTCCTTCACGGGAAACTTGCATAATGGTTTCATCAAATTGGACTAAACGTAATGCAAGTTGTTTCTCATGAGATTGTGTTAGTGCGATAGGTTGTGTTAACGCATTTTCATCAATTTCTGCACGTTTGAAGATTGAAGCAACACGAGTATATGCATATTGCATATAAGGTGCTGTGTTACCTTCAAAACTTAACATCAGATCCCAATCAAAGATGTAATCTGTTGTACGGTTTTTTGACAAGTCAGCGTATTTAACAGCACCAATACCCACAACGCGAGCAACGTTATTTAATTCGTCTTTATCCATATCTGGATTTTTTTCAGCGATTAATGTACGTGCTCTTTCTTGGGCTTCATCAAGTAAATCGGTTAAACGAATAGTGCCACCAGAACGAGTTTTAAATGGACGACCATCTTTACCTAACATCATACCGAACATATGGTGTTCGAGTGACATTGAATCAGGGATGTAGCCTGCTTTACGAACAATCGTCCAAGCTTGCATTAAATGCTGGTGCTGACGAGAGTCAATATAATAGAGTACGCGATCAGCGTGTAATGTTTCGTGACGGTATTTTGCACAAGCAATATCGGTTGTTGTATATAGGTAGCCACCGTCTTTTTTCTGAACGATAACACCCATAGGTTCACCTTCCTTGTTTTTATACTCATCAAGGAAAACAACCGTTGCACCTTCACTTTCTACTGCAAGACCTTTTGCTTTTAAATCAGCAACAATACCCGCTAACATTGGGTTATAAAGACTTTCACCCATAATGTCATCTTCGGTTAATGTGACGTTAAGGCGTTGATAAGTCACTTGGTTTTGTTGCATGGTGATATCAACTAATTTGCGCCACATTGTACGGCAGTATTCATCACCACTTTGTAATTTCACAACATAATTACGGGCACGCTCTGCGAATACTTCATCTTCATCATAATGTTTTTTCGCTTCGCGATAGAATTCTTCGAGATCAGACAACGCCATATCAGCGGCATTTTCATTCTGTTTTTTCTCTAAATACGCAATTAACATACCAAATTGCGTACCCCAATCACCAAGGTGATTAGCACGAACAACATTATGACCTAAGAAAGACAAAGTACGCGCACTTGCATCACCAATAATGGTCGAGCGTAAGTGACCAACGTGCATCTGTTTCGCAACGTTCGGAGATGAGTAGTCGATAACAATAGTTTGAGGTTCAACGGGTGTTACGTTTAGATGTTCATCTGCTAATGCGGCTTCAGCTTGCTTGGCAACCCATTGTGAAGATAAAAAGATATTGATAAAACCCGGGCCTGCGATTTCAACTTTATCTGCAACATCCGTAATATCGAGCTTTTCTAAGATCTTTTCTGCGAGTTGTCGGGGTGGGATCCCCATTTTTTTTGCAGCTCCCATGACACCATTTGCCTGATAGTCACCAAATTGTACTTTGGCTGACTGACGGACAAGAGGTTCGCTATCAGCGGGTGCGCCAGCAGCACACATTGCCACACTGATTTTTTCTGAAAGAAAAGCCTGAATATTCACCGGGTTACCTTAAATTATTGAGAAAATAAAACCTGACGACAAAAGCCTGACAGGTTTTTTATAAAGAATTGGGATTAACCTTGAATTTATAACATATTCCGGCTAGAACATGCTACCATCTCGGCCTTATCTTTAAGGTTTTTTCTCTGTTTTTTCATTAAGGTTATTCAAAATGGTGTTATTTTCTTCAATTCCTCAATTAAATGATTTAACTCACGAGCTTTCTTTGTTTGAAGAAAATATGACGCTATTTGCCAATAGTTTGAGTATAGATTTATCCGCCCATCTCACGGATCACGTATCGTTACGTTGTCACGATTTAGCGTTAGCGGAGCAGTGGAGAGTAGGATTAAGCCAGTGTGGAAAGTGTATTTCTGATAATGTAATTAATGGACGGCCAATATATCTATTTCAATTAGAAACGCCATTAACTATTTTAAATCAATCTGTTTCCATCGTTGAGTTACCTTTTCCCACAAATAAAAAATATGAGTATCAAGGTTGGGAGCATATTGAGCAAGTGATCCCCGTTGAGCCAACTGATTTAGTGACTAAAGTTATGTCATTTTTACCTGAAATGTTACCTGAGAGTGTTAGCTTAAAAATCAGTGAACCTAAAGGTGAGAAAGAACGTTTACCTAATCCAACAGTGGCTATTTCTAATGGAAAAGTCACAGTGAAGTATCATCCTTATTCGTTACTTGAAATCGTAGAAAGTGAGTGTTGAGCGACACTTTCAGAAAATAGTTTGCTTGTGTCAGCACAAAATTCTGATAGCAGAATTGAATGAATAACGAGATTCGACAACTATTGTTAGAAATCGCTAAGAAATGATGTTTATTTTCTGATTACTTTCTTTATTAAGGATGGAGAGGGATGATATGGCTACGTTGGAGATTTGTTGTTTTGGCGCTGAATGTGCGTTGGTAGCAGAACGAGCGGGTGCAGACAGAATAGAGCTGTGCACGAGTCCAGCAGAAGGTGGCATTACGCCAAGCTTTGGAATGCTAAGACAAGTCAGAGATTTGGTTCGTATTCCCGTTCATCCCATTGTTCGCCCTCGTGGTGGTGATTTTTGTTATACACAAGCTGATTTTTCAGCAATGAAAAATGATATTAGTTTGATCCGTGATATGGGATTTTCAGGAGCAGTTGTTGGTCTTTTAAATGAAGAAGGGCATATAGATTTGCCTAAAATGGAAATTTTAATGGAGCTTGCAGGGCCATTAGCCATTACTTTTCATCGCGCTTTTGATATGTGTATTAATCCATTGTTAGCGCTAGAACAACTGACTCAGCTAGGTGTTTCTCGTATTCTAACGTCAGGACAGCAGGCAAACGCGGAACTAGGTTTGCCATTATTACGAACGTTAAATGAGAAAACACAGGGCCCTATCATTATGGCGGGGGCTGGTGTAAGGCTCAGTAATATCCAAAAATTCCTAGATGTAGGATTAAAAGAAATACACAGTTCAGCAGGAAAAGTAGCACCTTCAACTATGATTTATCGTAAAGCGGGTGTAACAATGAGCTCTGATAGTGAAGTAGATGAATTTACGCATTACTGTGTGGATGAAGATACGGTTGAAGCAATGAAAGATATTATGAGTATTCATGCACCATTAGCATCTTGATTAGCATAAATTAACGATTTTAGAACTGCGCCTTTATGGCGCAGTTTTTTATATAATCTCGCCTAATAATAACGTATGTGTAATACCACAGCGTTCCACAAAAGCTTCATCATGCGAAACTAGTAATAATGTCCCCTGATATTCAACGAGTAAATTTTCCAATAGTTGTTTGGACTCGATATCAAGGTGATTATCTGGCTCATCGAGTAATAATACCGCAGGTGGTTTTGGGCTATGAGTTAAGGCCAATAACGTTGCTTTTAATTGCTCGCCACCACTTAGTTTTTCAAGCGGTAGTAAAGATTTATCACCTCTAATTCTCAACATCCCAAGGCGTGTTCGCCATTGCTCAATAGAAATAGCAGGCTGATATTGGTGTAGTGCTTGTGCAACAGGTAATGTTTTATCAAGTAAAGCAAGGTGTTGATCGAGATAGCAATAGTCTTTGTTTAGACGAAATTCACCAGAAAGAGGTGCAATTTGTTCGATCAAACATTTTAATAATGTTGATTTCCCACATCCGTTTTTACCTTTAATATGCCAATGTTCATTACCGTAAGCTGAAAATGAAATCGGGCGCTGATAACCATATGGAAGTTGAAGATTATCAACAAATACATTTAAACGGTGACCATCACTTTGATAATTCAACACCATTTTTTGTTGATGAACATGTGATTTTTCCTCATCGACACCTTGTTTTTGAGATTGCATATCATCGATTACGCGCTGATGACGCTTTGCAACTGCAGATTGTCTTTGTTCAGCCCGATTTGTCTGCATATCCAATAAAAGTAAGCATTGAGAGCCACTTTTCCTAATTGATTCGCCTTGTCGTTTTCGTTGTGCTGCTTTTTGTAATGTCGCTTGTTGCTGGCGTTTCTCATTTTTAATTTGGCTGTTTAGTCGATCACTTGCGGCTTCCAACGAGGCTATTTCTGCACTTTTTTGTGTCTCATATAAAGTATAATTTCCTCCATATTCAGATAAACCTTTCTCGCTTAATTCAAGAATCGTATCCGCATATGAGAGCAAGTTTCGATTATGACTAACAATAAGAGATCCTGCTTTGTGCTGAGCTAACTGTTTTATTAACCATTGTTGTCCTTGATAATCAAGATGGTTATCTGGCTCATCTAAGAGCAGAAAACTCTGCTCGCATAAAAAAGCGCGGCAAAGTGCTAAACGTGTCTGTTCTCCACCACTTAGATGTGCGATAGGGGTATCTAATGCGACAGGGAGTTGTGCTGAATCTAATAAATTCTGCCACGTAACTGGAAGTTGCCATTTGCCATCGAGTAACTCAATATCTTCTAATGTAGCAATACCTGCATCAACGCGTTGAAATGCCTGATAAATTTCTTGAATATCTAACGCTTGAGCAAGTGTATCGCCTTGTAATCGGGTTAATTGATCAACGTGAACAAAAGGCATATTCCAATTAACTTTGCCTGATGTCGGTAATATTTTTTGTGCTAATAATCTTAATAGTACAGATTTTCCTTTACCATTATGACCGATTAATGCATTTTGCTGACAAGCCAATGAGCGAGTTAATGGTGGAAAAAGAACTTGCTGATTAAATTCGATAGTAAGTTGTGAGAAGTGACAGGCTATTGTCATAGTAATACCTCCTAAACGAAATAGGTGGCAGACAGCCGTGATCTATTTTAGATGCGACGAAATAAATTATTGTCTGCCAGTAACAGAAAATAAATACCCAAAAGGTATTTGAAAAAATTTTCTGGCAGAATTTAATTCATCGTAGGGAAGTGCCTCTTAAAAAATAAAATAGGATAGGGAATGTAACGCGCTCATTATAGCGATAAACATGCCCAGATCAATAGGAGATTAACGTCGTGATCCGCGAGTTGCTTTTTCTCTGTTATAACTATATTTAAATTTAATTTTTCTATAAAGAGGTGAAAACATTGTCATTGTCAAAAAAATAAAAGGAATGGTATATAAAAGTGTTCCTAACGCCATGCCAACATGAGGTGCATTAAAATATTCACTATGAGAGGTGATTAAATTTAAATAATTTACTTTGTCTAAATATTCAGGTGTTAATCCACCATAAGGAACAATAAAGCGAATTATTGCAATTAAGAATATGCAAAATAGAAAATTGAGCGTCATATATGCGGAATTAAGAATGTTTTTATTCCAAGCTTCTCTACTCTTTGCTTGATAGCTACCAATAAGGCGATTAGCGATGATAACCGCGTAGAGCCAAAGTACAATGTTTTCATCGCCCATAACAAAACTATTAATCATAAAGGCGAATGCGCTATAAGCAGGGATAAGAACAAAAATAAGTTTAGTTCGTGCTAGCACAGCCATAAATAGGCCTGAATGAACAAGAACAAACTCAAAGATAAAAATAACGGTTAAATTATAAATGGTTTGAACGCTAAACAACGCGGGATAACACCATGCGGTAATAATAAAAGCGATATAAAAGAATTGAGTAAAATAATCAAACCAAGAGAATAACGCACTGATTTTACGCTGCAATGGCGTAAGTACAATAGATGACTCACTTTCTAAAAAATTTTGATTAGAAAAAAAGAGTTCTCGTTTTTCATTCTCTTTTCGGCGCTCGTTAAGAACCAGAGATTGCTGTTTTTGTTGTGCGATCCTTTTTTGTTTAGCTTGTTTATTTTCTTTATATTTCGCCATGATGAACTTTTATAGAGTCAATTTTATCGATGTAAATATGGTTTAAGTTAGAATAAGTGATTTTAAATATTTAGATTGATATGGAAAAAAGGATATCTTGATAAGATACCCTTTTTGTAATGATTATCTGTAACACACTTAAAATAAATAAAACTTAAGGCTTAGTTGCAATTAATATCGCACGTTTAGGTGCCGGATAACCTTCAACTGTTTTTGTTTTATCATCAGCATCTAAGAATGCCTCTAATGAATCCGTTACCATCCAATCCGTTTTACGTTGTTCATCAAGAGAGGTTGTGTTTTCATCGACAATGCGCACATCTTTAAAGCCACATTTCTCTAGCCAAACTTTCAGCATTTTTGCAGATGGAATAAAGTACACATTACGCATTTGCGCATAACGTTCACCCGGGATCAGACATTGGAATTCATCACCATCAACAACGAGGCTTTCTAATACTAATTCGCCACCAGACACTAATTGGTTCTTTAATTGCCATAAATGATCAAGAGGTGAGCGGCGATGATAAAGTACACCCATAGAAAATACGGTATCGAAGGCATTTAATTCTGGCATTTGCTCAATACCAACAGGAATTAAATGTGCGCGTTGGTCATTACCTAATAATTTTCTGACTGCTTCAAATTGACATAAGAAAAGTTGAGTAGGGTCGATCCCGACAACAAATTCTGCGCCTTCACCTAACATTCGCCACATGTGATAACCACTGCCACAACCAACATCTAATACTAAACGGCCTTCAAGTGGTGAAAGATGCGGTAAAACACGATCCCACTTCCAATCAGAGCGCCATTCTGTGTCGATATCGACGCCATAAAGTGAAAATGGACCTTTACGCCACGGCATTAAATTTTTTAAAACGTTGCTTAATCCCAGTTGCTCGCCTGCACTTAATGCTGGAGTATGCTGAGCAATCACACCATTTTTTAAGTCAATCTCAGTAGGGGCAATCTCTGGCAAGCCATCAAGCATTCTTTCCCATGAGGAAAAGTGACCGTGTAACGCATTTGAGCGCCATTCTGATAATTGAGCAGGTAATGTATCTAACCAATGAAATAAGCGCTCATCTTGCGCAATAAGTTGATAAAACGAGCCAAAATTAATCATTAATTATTGCCTTTAATCGCTAAAAGAGAGCCGAAATTAAAACATTGGAACCAAACTTCCGCATGTGGGAAACCTGCATTATGTAAGCGAGTTTTATGCGTTTCAACAGAATCGGTCAGCATAACATTTTCTAACATGCTACGTTTTTGGCTAATTTCTAATTCACTGTAACCATTAGCGCGTTTGAAATCATGGTGCATATTAAACAGTAACTCATCAATTTCTTTATCTTCAAAACTGAATTTTTCAGAAAGTACTAACACACCGCCGGGATTAAGACCTTGGTAAATTCGGTTTAATAATATTTGGCGATCGTTTGGTGCTAAGAATTGCAAGGTGAAGTTAAGTACGACCATTGAGGCGTTGTTGATCTCGATATCAAGAATATCACCTTCAATAATATCAACGGGTGTATCTGCTTTATAGGCATCAATATGACGCTGACAGCGTTCTACCATTGCCGGTGAATTATCAACACCAATAATTTTGCAACCAGTGGCATCAATATTACGACGCATGGAAAGGGTTGCTGCACCTAAAGAACAGCCTAAATCGTAGACTTGGCTATTGGGTGTAACAAAGCGACCTGCAAGCATACCAATCATGGAGATGATATTAGAGTAACCCGGTACTGAGCGTTTTATCATATCAGGAAACACTTCAGCGACTTTTTCATCAAAGCGCCAGTCACCAAGGTTAGCGATAGGTGTCGCAAATAAGCTGTCTTGTTGTGATGATTTTGAATTCGACATAACTAAAATAGGTTTAAGGAATAAAAGAAGCCAGCATTCTACCAGAAGCGACGGTGCTCACAAAGTTGCATTATTTAGAAAGAAATTGGAAAAAATAAATAAACCTTTTTGATACCTTGCCGTTATTAGACACAACAGCAAGGATGTCGGTTTTGATCATGGATGATCATGTTATTCCCGCGAGGACTTAGTAATAAAAGGAAAAGATTTGTATCCAAGGAAGGAAATAAATATTAGCAATGATCATCAATACCATTGATAAGTAAGTGGCTGCCATGCCTGAACGACGCCAGCGAAGTTCACGGTGTTTTAATCCATAAGAGTGTAAAAAACGACCTGCGATTAAAATTGAGCCACAGATGTGTACCATCCAAACAAAAGCACCATTCATTTCCATGACCAGCAATAAGATCATGGAAATTGGAATATATTCTACCGCATTGCCGTGAACACGGATGGCTGTTTGTAATTCATAAAAGCCACCATCACCATAAGCAACCCGATATTGTGTCCTGAGTTTTACGACATTGAGGGACAATTTAATCAATAATAGTGCGCCCAGTACGATATAAAGCGAGCTAACCATCTTTTCTCCATTGCCAAAGCCAAAAAACGGCGAATTTAATGATAAACCTCAAAGCGACTTCTGTCGCTATAAATAATTATTATTAATTAATTGTTTGGGGATTAGCAAATCCTTGAAAAGATGTATCATATAAACTAGGTCTATACTCTTATCTCCGGGAAGAATTTTCGTTATAATGTCTGCCTTTTTTTTGACACTACTCGAAAAAGACTATTGCCAAAATTTCCGCAGCAGAAAGCACAACAAGCTGAGTAAAAGGATATTGTATGCGTACTAATTATTGTGGGCAGTTGAATAGCGCCCATGTGGGCCAAAAAGTGACTCTTTGTGGTTGGGTTAACCGTCGCCGTGACTTAGGTGGACTTATCTTTATTGATATGCGAGATCGCGAAGGTATTGTTCAAGTCTTCTTTGACCCAGAGCAGAAAGAGGCATTTTCTCAGGCTTCAGAACTGCGTAATGAATTTTGTATTCAAGTCACAGGAACAGTACGCGCTCGTCCTGATAGCCAAGTTAATAAAAATATGGCAACAGGTGAAATTGAGTTAGCGGCAGAATCTCTGTCTATTTTTAACCGTTCAGAGCCATTACCGTTAGATAGCAATCAAACAAATACTGAAGAGCGTCGTTTAACTTATCGTTATTTAGACCTACGTCGCCCTGAAATGTCAGATCGCTTAAAAACCCGTGCTAAAATCACAAGCTTTGTTCGCCGTTTTATGGATGGTGAAGGTTTCCTTGATGTTGAAACCCCAATGCTGACAAAAGCGACACCAGAAGGCGCGCGTGACTATTTAGTTCCAAGCCGTGTACATAAAGGTAAATTCTACGCATTACCACAATCACCACAGCTTTTTAAACAGCTACTGATGATGTCTGGCTTTGATCGTTACTATCAAATCGTAAAATGCTTCCGTGATGAAGACTTACGTGCTGACCGTCAGCCTGAATTTACACAAATCGATGTTGAAACCTCTTTCATGAGTGCAGACCAAGTGCGCGAAGTGATGGAGCGTATGATCCATGCATTATGGTTAGATGTTCTGAGTGTCGATTTAGGTGCGTTCCCAGTAATGACTTTTGCTGAAGCAATGCGTCGTTATGGTTCAGACAAACCAGATTTACGTAACCCAATGGAACTTAAAGACATCGCTGATTTAGTCAAAGATGTTGAGTTCAGTGTATTTGCACAAGCGGCAAATGATGAAAGATGCCGTGTTATCGCATTGTGTGTACCGGGTGGTGCATCATTAACCCGTAAAAATATCGACGAATATACACAATTTGTTGGTATTTACGGTGCTAAAGGTCTTGCGTGGATGAAAGTCAACGAAAGCGCGAAAGGTATTGAAGGTGTACAAAGCCCAATCGCTAAATTCCTGACTAACGATGTTGTTAACTCAATTTTAGAAACAACAGGCGCAACAGACGGCGATTTGATTTTCTTTGGTGCAGGTCGTAAAGGCACAATGAGTGATGCGATGGGCGCTCTGCGTCTGAAAGTGGGTCGTGATCTTGAACTGACCGATTTAAATGCATGGAAACCATTGTGGGTTATCGATTTCCCAATGTTTGAAGAAGATGAAGAAACCGGTAGCTTAAGTGCGATGCACCATCCATTTACTTCTCCAAAAGACTTATCACCAGCTGAACTGACTGCACACCCAGTAGGTGCTGTGGCAAATGCGTATGATATGGTTATCAATGGTTATGAAGTGGGTGGCGGTTCAGTGCGTATTCACCGTAATGAAATGCAACAAGCGGTATTTAGCATTTTAGGTATTGCACCGAATGAGCAACAAGAGAAATTTGGTTTCTTATTAGATGCGCTCAAATTTGGTACTCCACCACATGCAGGTTTAGCATTTGGTTTAGACCGTTTAGTCATGCTGTTAACGGGGACTGATAACATTCGTGATGTTATTGCTTTCCCTAAAACAACAGCCGCTGCGTGTTTAATGACTAATGCACCAAGCTTTGCTAATGAAGATTCTTTAAAAGAGTTAGCGATTGCAGTGACTCAAAAAGAAGTTAGCGAAGATAAAGAGTAAATGATGAAATATAAGCGCCCGATATCCGTTTTAGTTGTTATTTATGCAAAAGAGACCAAACGGGTGCTTATGCTAAAGCGTCGAGATGATCCTGATTTCTGGCAATCTGTGACAGGGAGCTTAGAAGAGGAAGAAACGCCTTTTCAAACGGCATTACGCGAAGTGCAAGAAGAAGTTGGAATTGATATCATAAAAGAAAATCTTGAGCTGGTGGATTGCCAACGCTCAATTATTTTTGAGATTTTTGCACATTTTCGGCATCGTTATGCACCAGATGTTACACATTGTCAGGAACATTGGTTTACATTAGCACTGCCCGCAGAGCGGGATATTGTGCTAACTGAGCATTCACAATACCAATGGCTAGACGCGCCACTGGCGGCAAAATTAACAAAATCCGCCAGTAATCAGCAAGCGATTGAAGAATTTGTTATTTAATGATTAGACCACGTTTGGAGATATTTCATGGCAGGTCATAGTAAATGGGCCAATACAAAACACCGTAAAGCAGCGCAAGATGCGAAACGCGGTAAAATTTTCACTAAAATCATCCGTGAATTAGTTACAGCAGCACGTTTAGGTGGTGGTGATCCTGCAACTAACCCGCGTTTACGTGCGGCAGTTGATAAAGCATTATCGAACAACATGACTCGTGATACCTTGAACCGTGCAATTGCACGCGGTGTGGGTAATGATGAAAACGATAATATGGAAACCATCATTTATGAAGGCTATGGCCCAGCAGGTACTGCTGTGATGGTTGAATGCTTAAGTGATAATCGTAACCGTACTGTTTCCGATGTTCGCCATGCATTTACCAAAACAGGTGGTAACTTAGGAACTGATGGTTCTGTATCTTACCTGTTTACCAAAAAAGGTGTCATTTCATACGCACCGGGTGTTGATGAAGATGCTGTTATGGAAGCTGCGTTAGAAGCGGGTGCGGATGACGTTGAAACTTTTGATGATGGCGCTATTGATGTTTACACCACACCAGAATCTTTTGGTGAAGTAAAAGATGCGATGGATGCAGCAGGTTTTGTGGCTGAATCAGCAGAAGTTTCGATGATCCCATCGACTAAAGCAGAATTAGATATTGAAACTGCACCAAAATTAATGCGTCTTATCGATATGCTAGAAGACAGTGATGACGTGCAAGAAGTGTATCACAACGGTGATATCTCAGATGAAGTTGCAAAACAACTGGAAGATATCCTGTAATCGTTCTAGCGATTATCGAAAATAACGGTGTTTAACGCTGTTATTAAAAGTGCGAAGAGAAGAGCAGAGCAGATTTTTTTGCTCTTTTCTCTCGCCATCGACCATATCGGCAACAGGAATTGATATGGCTATTATTCTAGGTATAGACCCCGGTTCGCGTGTTACAGGCTACGGTGTAATTCGACAGCAAGGGCGACAACTCATCTATTTGGGAAGCGGTTGTATTCGCACACAAGTTCCCGACCTTCCTAATCGACTTAAACGTATTTATGCTGGTGTTAGCGAAATTATTACTCAATTTTCGCCAGATGTGTTTGCCGTTGAACAAGTGTTTATGGCAAAAAATGCTGACTCGGCACTCAAACTTGGGCAAGCGCGTGGTGTAGCAATACTTGCGGCAGTTAATAACGATTTACCTGTTTTTGAATATGCAGCTCGCCAAGTTAAACAGACCGTTGTGGGTACAGGTGCGGCTGAAAAAAGCCAAGTGCAACATATGGTGCGTTCAATATTAAAATTATCCGCGGCACCACAATCGGATGCAGCCGATGCATTAGCAATTGCGATTACACATTGTCACTTTAACCAAAATTTATTACGTGTAGGTGATCCGCGTCTGGTTTTAACGCGAGGTCGGTTAAGATAAGTTATTATCTTGGCAAATGTCTTTGGTTTTTCACAAGCTGGATATACGTCCAGCTTTTTTTATGTTATAAACTTGACGTAATTATTTTTGCGGAGGCGTTAGGGTGATAGGTCGTATCAGAGGAATTATTCTTGAAAAACAGCCACCAGTGGTGCTGATCGAGGCAGGTAATGGTGTAGGTTATGAAATCAATATGCCAATGACCTGTTTTTATGAATTGCCTGATATTGGTCAAGAAGCCATTATCTACACGCAATTTATCGTGCGCGAAGATGCACAATTACTTTATGGTTTTAACCAAAAACAAGAGCGCGCACTCTTTCGTGAATTAATTAAAGTCAATGGTGTGGGGCCTAAACTTGCTTTAGCCATTTTATCTGGCATGTCTGCTCGCCAATTCGTGACTGCTATTGAAAATGAATCTATCACTTCATTAGTGAAATTACCGGGCGTAGGTAAGAAAACCGCTGAGCGTTTAGTGGTTGAAATGAAAGATCGCTTTAAAGGTCTTAATGGTGATTTATTCGAAAATAGTGATATCGAGTTACCAGAAAGCACTTCACCTAAAGCGCCAAAAGCGGCTGATATTGAAGCTGAAGCCTCTGCTGCATTAATCGCATTAGGCTATAAACCACAAGAAGCTGCAAAAATGATCAGCAAAGTGGCAAAACTGGGTACAGATAGCGAAACGCTTATTAAAGAAGCGTTGCGCGCGGCTATTTAGGAGTAACACATTGTGATTGAAGCAGATCGCCTGATTTCAGCAGAAATTCAACAACCTGAAGAAGAAATTATTGATAGGGCTATTCGCCCTAAATCTCTCGCCGAATATGTTGGGCAACCGCAAGTTCGAGAACAAATGGAGATTTTTATTCAGGCGGCTAAATTGCGTCATGATGCGCTCGATCATTTGCTTATTTTTGGACCTCCCGGATTAGGTAAAACCACCTTAGCAAATATTATTGCTAATGAAATGGGTGTTAATTTACGCACGACATCAGGTCCTGTGCTTGAAAAAGCCGGTGATTTAGCGGCTATGCTAACTAACCTTGAACCTCATGACGTGCTGTTTATTGATGAAATCCATCGTCTTTCACCGGTTGTTGAAGAAATTCTTTACCCTGCAATGGAAGATTATCAACTCGATATCATGATTGGTGAAGGACCGGCGGCTCGCTCAATTAAAATTGATTTACCTCCATTTACCTTAGTGGGTGCAACCACACGAGCAGGCTCTTTAACGTCTCCATTGCGTGACCGTTTTGGTATTGTTCAACGTCTTGAGTTTTATAATGTTGACGATCTTCAGCACATTGTCTCTCGCAGTGCTAGTTTTATGGGATTAGAGATGACAGACGAAGGTGCTCGCCAAATTGCTATGCGTTCACGAGGTACTCCACGTATTACTAATCGACTATTGCGCCGTGTGAGAGACTTTGCCCAAGTAAAAGGCAATGGTGCTATTGATGAAGAAATTGCGTCTAAAGCGCTTGATATGTTGAATGTGGATGCGGCAGGTTTTGACTATTTAGATCGTAAACTTCTTTTTGCCATCATTGATAAATTTATGGGTGGCCCAGTAGGATTAGATAACCTTGCAGCAGCTATTGGTGAAGAGCGTGAAACTATAGAAGATGTATTAGAACCTTATTTAATTCAGCAAGGTTTTATTCAACGCACACCAAGAGGTCGAGTTGCCACTAATCACGCCTATCGCCATTTTAATCGTATTGTAGAAGACTAAATTTACGTTCTGTCATTTATCATAAATAAAAAATAACCCTTGATGGAGTCATTTCATCAAGGGTTATTTTTGTATTAAATTTGGATTATTTGATTACTGTTTAGTAGGTGCAAATAAACTCAAGATAAATAGACAACTCGCGGCTAAAACAACAGAAGGGCCCGCAGGTGTGTCATAGAAAGCAGAGAAGGTTAAACCACCTGTAATTGCCAACATGCCAACAGCGATTGCAATCAGAGCCATTTGTTCTGGAGAACGAGCGAAACGACGAGCGGTTGCTGCGGGAATGATCAGTAAAGAGGTAATGATCAGTGCACCTACAAATTTCATGGCTAAACCAATGGTTAGCGCGGTGATCATCATTAACTTTAAGCGTTCTCGTTGAATATTCACTCCATCAACAAACGCCATATCTTGATTGATTGTCATGGAAAGCAGAGGACGCCATGAGCGAATAATGACAAATAAAACAATCACAACACCAACAAAGATACTGATAACGTCTTGATAGTTTACAGACAGCAAATCACCGAACAGATAAGCCATTAAATCAACACGCACATTCGACATTAAACTGACGACCACAAGCCCTAAAGAAAGTGCACTGTGTGCCATGATCCCTAAAAGCGTATCGACAGAAAGTTGGGGTTTTAATTCTAACCAAACCAATAGAATAGCGAGAAGAAGGGTGACCGCAATAACAGCGTAAAAAGGTTCGATATTAAACAACAAACCAAACGCAACACCAAGTAGTGAAGCGTGCGCCAAGGTATCACCGAAATAAGACATACGACGCCAAACGACAAAAGAGCCCAAAGGGCCCGCCGCCATGGCTAAGAGCATACCGGCAATCCAACCCGGTAACAGCAACTCAATCATGACGACACTCCTTACTATGCTGGTGATGATGACGATAAATACCAAGTTGCTCAGCACCACGACTTCCAAACATGGCAATAAATTCGGGATGAGAAGAAACCACGTCTGGTGTGCCTGAACAGCAAATATGACCATTTAAGCAGAGGACTTCGTCCGTTTTTGCCATCACAAGATGAAGATCATGAGAAACCATTAAGATGGCACAACCTAATTCGTGACGAAGCTGATTAATCAAATCATAAAGTGCTAATTGACCATTAACATCAACACCTTGAGTGGGTTCGTCTAAAACTAAAAGTTGGGGCTGATTAAGCAACGCTCTTGCTAACAAGACACGTTGAGACTCACCACCAGAAAGTTTCTGCATAGGCTGATCGATTAATTTCGCCGCATTAACTCGTTCTAAAGCTGGGAGAATATCTTTATCATGAACACCTGGTTTTAGTGTCATAAACCGTTTAACGGTGAGTGGCATTGTGGGATCGAGATAAAGTTTTTGTGGCACATAGCCCACGCGTAGTGCATTTTGACGCTCAACTTTTCCTGAGGTTGGATTTAATAAACCAAGAACTAAACGGATAACCGTAGATTTACCCGCACCATTAGGGCCAAGTAAAGTAAGAATACGGCCTGCTTTTAGATCAAAAGAGATATCTTTTAAAATTTCTCTTTCACCAAAAGAAACACAAACCGATTTTAAACAAATCAAGTCAGACATAAAATTAGCACTTGCAGAATCATTGAAACGTTATAATATAACATTTCCAATGATGATTCACGAGAATTCTTCCTATGTTACATAAAAACAACAAATTTGCGCACCGTTTTTTATTGAAATCGTTTTTAGCTACAGCGATGATAAGCTCATTCAGTGCTTCAGTGCAGGCTGATGTCGTCGTTTCCATTAGACCACTAGGATTTATTGCTGCTGCTATCGCTGATGGAGTAACACCAACAGAAGTTTTATTACCAGATGGGGCATCTCCACACGATTATGCGTTAAAACCCTCTGATTTGAAAAAAATCACTTCAGCAGACCTGATGGTATGGGTGGGGCCTGATATGGAAGTGTTTTTAGATAAGCCATTAAACAGACTTACTGACAATCATAAGTTGGCTTTAGCGGAAACTGACGAAATAAAGTCACTTTTATTGAAAGATGATGATGACAATGTGCATAAACATGAGGAAAATCACGAACATCATTCTCACGGTGATTATAATATGCACATCTGGTTATCACCAGAGATTGCGTTGTCGTCTGCAAAACAGATCCACGAAAGGTTAATTACACTCTATCCAGATAAAAAAGAACTTCTGGACGTAAACCTAGGTAAATTCAGCGAACAACTCAAGCAAACTGATAAGAATCTTGTTAATATTCTGTCGCCTGTGAGAAATAAGGGTTATTTTGTCTTTCATGATGCTTATGGCTACTTCGAAAAACATTATAATTTAAAGCCGTTAGGTCATTTTACGATCAACCCTGAAATACAGCCGGGTGCGCAGAAATTACATCAAATACGAACACAGTTGGTTGAGCAAAAAGCAACTTGCATTTTTGCTGAGCCACAATTTAGGCCGACAGTAATAGAAACAGTGGCGAAAGGCACTGGGGTTAAAATGGGTGTATTAGACCCCCTAGGAAGTGGGATTGCTCTGACTCAAGAGAGCTATATAAAATTCCTTACCCAACTAGCTAACCAATATGCGAGCTGCCTGAATGAAACACAATAAGGAATTAAGAACGTGCAGCAGAAGAAATCCATTGCACAGGTATATTTAAGTTTACCACTCCCACATAAGATCATGCTTGGTTCGTTAACTGCAGCAACACTGGCCGTCGCAATTTGGCGACCAGTGGTTCTTCAAAATGAGCAAAGCCGAGACGTTCCTGTCAGCATCCAAATGCCTCTTGTCAATCAAGATGAAAATACAGATGACATTATCACTGACAGTAGTGATCAACTTACTGACGAAGGCTTAGTTGATGCTGATGATGGCTCTGATACAAGCACCGCAGTTGCACAAGTCCCTCATACTTATATTGTCTCTAGTGGTGATTCATTAAGTTCAATATTGACTCAGTTTGGTATTGATTCTGCTGATATCGCGACTATCTCTAATCAAAATAAAGATCTTAGAAACCTTAAAATCGGGCAACCAATTAGTTGGGAACTTGATGATAATGGGTTACTAAAAGAGTTAAGTTGGGGTGTTTCTCGCCGTGAAACTCGTGTTTATACCCGTACAGAAACGGGCTTTAAAGAGACAAAAGAGTTTCAAAAAGGTGAGTGGAAAAACAGTGTTACCACCGGTGTTATTCGTGGAAGTTTCTCTGTTAGTGCAACGAATGCAGGTTTAACTAATTCAGAAGCCCGTGCGGTGACTAAAGCATTGCAATGGCAAGTAGACTTTAAAAAACTACAAAGTGGCGATCAATTTGCAGCACTCTTTTCTCGCGAAGTGCTCGATGGCCGTACAGAACAAAGTGAACTTATTGGTGTGCGTTTACGCAGCGCAGGTAAAGACTACTATGCTTTCCTTGCTGAAGATGGTCGTTTTTATGATAGCCAAGCTGGTGGATTAGAACGTGGATTTATGCGATTCCCAACAGTGAAGCAGTTTAGAGTTTCCTCTCAATTTAACCCTCGTCGTATTAACCCTGTGACAGGTCGTTTAGCTGCTCATAAAGGTGTCGATTTTGCAATGCCAGTGGGTACACCTGTATTAGCAACAGGGGATGGCGAAGTTATTGTGGCGAAATACAGTGGTGCAGCAGGTAACTTTATCGCTATTCGTCATGGTAGCCAATACACAACACGTTATATGCACTTACGCCAGCTACTTGTAAAACCGGGGCAACGTGTTAAGCGTGGAGATAGAATTGCGTTATCAGGCAATACAGGGCGTTCTACGGGGCCTCATTTGCACTATGAGCTGTGGATCAACCAACAAGCAGTCAATCCACTAACAGCAACATTACCTCGTGCTGATGGTTTAACTGGTAAAGATAAACAAGAATATCTTGCTAAAGTAAAAGAGATTAAGCCGCAATTAGTGCTAGCCGATTGACAATAAACACGATTTTAAAGACATAAAAGCGGATGATTGATATCATCCGCTTTTGTTTTAATGTTTTTTACGCCTTATTGGGGTATCAGTTCAGAGAGTTATCTGATGAATAAAGAAAAAGATACAGATAGCAAAGCGGGTTATGTACCCACTTTTCACCGTGCATATTTGCATCCTCGTCATTGGGGAACATGGTTAGGTGCAGGTGTATTAAGTGCATTGGCTTATATGCCAGTAAAATGGCGTGATCCATTTCTTGCTTCTATTGGTCGTTTTGTTGGACGTAAAGCGAAAAGCGCAAGACGTCGTGCAGATATCAACTTGAGATACTGTTTTCCAACATGGAATAAAACGCAACGTGAAAATGTACTCGACAGTATGTTTGAAACTGCGCCTCAATCCTTTGTGATGTTAGCAGAGCTTTGCTTAAGAGGCCCTGAGCGTATATTAAAGCGCACATCTTGGCAGGGACTAGAAATCATTGAGCGTTTTAAAGAGCAAGGCCGTAATGTTATTTTTATGGTGCCTCATGGATGGGCAGTTGATATCCCTGCAATGCTGTTAGCATCAACAGGTCAGAAAATGGCTGCGATGTTCCATCATCAAAAAGATCCCGTTGCTGATTATTTATGGAATAAAGCACGTCATCATTTTGATGGTCGATTACATTCACGCGAAGCAGGTATTAAGCCATTTATTTCTTCTGTACGACAAGGTTACTGGGGCTATTATCTGCCAGATCAAGATCATGGTGCAGAGCATAGCCAATTTGTAGATTTTTTCGGGACTTATAAAGCGACATTACCCGCGATTGGGCGATTAATGAAAGTGTGCCGAGCGGCTATTGTGCCTCTGTTTCCAGTGTATTGTCATAAAACGCATCAACTTCGTATTATTGTGCGTGAACCAATGGATGATATTGAAGATAAAGATGATGAGTATATTGCACGTAGAATGAATGAAGAGTTAGAAGCTCTAGTGACACCAACGCCAGAACAATATACGTGGATCTTAAAATTACTGAAAACACGTAAAGAGGGCGAAATAGAGCCTTACGCTCGTGAGAATATTCTGGACTAGTTCTTGTCCGAAAAATAAGTAAATAAAAAACGGGCACTTAATAAAGTGCCCGTTTTGCTATTAAGATTTTGGACTCTGTGTTATTCAACCGTCAGAATACGGCATGTATTGGTGCTACCCACAGTGCCCATTTGGTCACCTTGAGTGACTAACACTAAATCACCAGAAACTAAGAAACCTTTATCACGTAAACGGCCGATTGCTTCATTAGCAGCGGCAATACCATCAGTGTGAGTACTGCAATAAACAGGTGTTACACCACGATAAAGTGCGGTCTGATTTAATGTTTTCTCATGACGAGACATTGAGAAAATCGGTAAACCTGTACTGATGCGAGACATCATGCGTGCAGTACGACCTGATTCAGTCATCGCAATAATCGCATTAACGCCTTTCATATGGTTGGCTGCATACATTGTAGACATCGCAATGGCTTCTTCTACTGTATCAAACACCATATCTAAACGGTGCTTAGAAACATTGGCAGCTGGCATTTTTTCAGCGCCTAAGCAAACTTGTGCCATTGAAGCGACCGTTTCTGCTGGATATTGTCCTGCTGCGGTTTCTGCTGAAAGCATAACAGCATCAGTACCATCTAATACGGCGTTAGCAACGTCCATAACTTCAGCACGAGTTGGCATTGGATTTGTTATCATTGATTCCATCATTTGAGTAGCAGTGATAACGACACGATTAAGCTGACGAGCACGACGAATTAATTTTTTCTGTACACCCACCAGCTCAGGATCACCAATTTCAACACCTAAATCGCCACGAGCAACCATCACCACATCAGAAGCAAGAATGATTTCATCAATGATTTCATCATTAGCAACCGCTTCAGCACGTTCTACTTTAGAAACGATTTGGCATTCACAGCCTGCATCACGGGCTAAACGGCGAGCAAGGTTAAGATCTTCACCTGTTCTTGGGAATGAAACGGCAAGGTAATCAACACCGATTTTTGCAGCAGTGATAATGTCTTGCTTATCTTTTTCTGTTAATGCATCGGCAGAGAGGCCTCCACCGAGCTTATTAATGCCTTTATTGTTAGATAAAGGACCACCGACAGTCACTTCAGTAAAGACTTTTAAACCATCAACTTTGAGGACTTTTAACTGAACTCGACCATCATCAAGAAGTAAAATATCGCCTGGAACCACGTCAGCAGGTAAGCCCTTATAATCGATACCCACTTGATTTTGGTTGCCTTCGCCTTTTTCAAGCGCTGCATCAAGTAAGAATTTATCACCGACATTCAGGAAAACTTTTCCGTCTTTAAAGGTAGATACACGGATTTTAGGACCTTGTAAATCCCCGAGGATAGCAACATGGCGACCTAATCTTGCAGCAATTTCACGCGTACGATTAGCGCGAGCAAGATGGTCTTCCGCAGAACCATGAGAGAAATTTAATCGAACAACATTTGCGCCAGCAATAATAATTTTTTCTAAGTTATTATCACGATCTGTTGCTGGGCCTAAGGTGGTAACAATTTTTGTTCTTCTGAGCCGTCTGGACATGTATTACTCCGTTGACCTTGAACGAAAGGTGTTGGCAATTGGATAAAACAGAAATCAGATTGTGCTTTACCCAATATGTTAAGTGAAACGCTTCAAGCTAATTGCAACATACACTACTGTTTTCATTATATGCGAGAGTTAGCTCGCAGATATGCTACCATTTTTCAAAAACTTATCTAGTCAGGGGCACAAATTGAAGTGTGACAATACTGACAGAATAATTAAAAACGGTTACTTATCAAACCGTGAATCACGTAAAGCTTCTTTGACGCGCTTCAAGTTATCTCTGAATTTTGGTCCTCGGCGTAAAATAAATCCTGTTGCGAGAACATCAATAATAGTGAGTTGAGCAAGGCGGGAGATCATCGGCATGTAGATATCAGTATCTTCAGGCACATCAAGCAATATAGGAAGGGTAGCTTCAGAGGCTAAAAGAGAGCCCGGAGTGGTAATGGCAATGACGGATGCATCGTTTTCACGCGCGATTTTTGCGATTTCAACTAAATTCTTAGTACGTCCTGTATGTGAAATAATAACCACCACATCACCATCAGTACTATTTATGCAACTCATACGTTGCATAACAACATCATCAAAATAAGTGACAGGAATATTAAAACGAGAAAACTTATTCATGGCATCGTGAGCAACGGCTGCTGATGCACCTAAACCAAAAAAAGAGATTTTTTTAGCTTGCGTCAAAATATCAACTGCACGATTGATAGCTGCGATATCAATATTATTTTTAACATTTTCAAGTCCCGCCATTGCGGATTCAAAAATTTTATTGGTATAAGAAGAGACGGTATCGGAATCATCAATATTACGATTTACATAAGGCGTACCGTTGGCAATGCTTTGTGCTAATTGTAATTTGAAATCAGGAAATCCTTTTGTTGCCATACGTCGGCAAAATCGATTAACAGTGGGTTCACTGACATCAGCCGTTTTAGCCATTAAGGCAATACTTGAATGGATAACGGTTTGTGGCGCAGTTAAAACAGCCTCTGCGACTTTTTTTTCTGATTTACTCAAGATGTCCAGATTAGACTGAACCCTTTCCAATATATTCATTAAATATACAGATCCTTGGCTTTGCCAATTTCAATAAAAGGAGAAATCTATAACGGTTTTATGAAAATATACTACGCAAAGAACAAGGCTTGCAGTGTAAACCATCGGTAAACAGGGCTTTTTTCGTTAAAGTATGACGTGTGTCTAACTTTCAAAGCTGAAAGCAAGATACAAAACTGTTGTAAAGTTACAAGAAAGGATAAAACACTAGGCATAAAATGAAGCATTACAATATGTGTGGTAAGTTAGGGACTAAAATGTGCAAGTGTATTTACTGAATACATCCAAAAGAGTACATTAATACAAAATTCTGTAACAAAATTACAAAATCTCATCATGAGGAGACGTTCTATGGCAGCGATATCGACTGCTCAGGCCTGTGATCTGGTTATCTTCGGTACGAAAGGGGATCTAGCACGCCGTAAGCTCATTCCATCATTATATCAATTGGAAAAAGCAGGATATATTCACCCTGACTCTCGCATTATTGGTGTCGGTCGTGCTGATTGGGATGTTGAGGCATATAAAAATGTCGCTCATGAAGCGTTAAAAACCTTTTTAAAAGAAGAAATTAACCCTGAAATTTGGCAACGTTTAAGTGATCGCTTAGATTTTTGTAATCTTGATGTTAATGAAACCGACCATTTCATTGAGTTATCAAAGCATCTAAAACAAGATAAATTACCGGCTATCTATTACTTTGCTATGCCTCCAAGCACCTTTAGTGCGATGTGTCAGGGATTAGGTCATGCAAAATTAAACAAAGAGCCTAATCGTGTCGTAATGGAAAAACCATTAGGGACTGATTTAGCGTCTTCGGTTTCTATTAACGATAGTGTGGCGAAATACTTTAAAGAGACACAAATTTATCGTATTGACCACTATTTAGGTAAAGAAACCGTTTTAAACTTATTAGCACTGCGCTTTGCAAACTCACTATTTGTCAACAACTGGGACAATAAAACGATTGACCATGTCCAAATTACGGTTGCAGAAGAAGTGGGTATTGAAGGGCGTTGGGGATACTTTGATCAAGCCGGTCAAATGCGTGATATGGTGCAAAACCACCTATTACAAATCCTGACTATGATAGCGATGTCACCACCTGCTGATTTAACGGCTGACAGTATTCGCCAAGAAAAAGTGAAAGTCTTACGTTCATTACGCCGTATTGATAACACCAATATTCGCGAAAAAACGGTTCGTGGACAATATACTGGTGGTTTTGTACAAGGTAAAAAAGTACCTGGTTATCTTGATGAAGAAGGTGCCAATAAAACCAGTAATACAGAAACATTTGTGGCAATCCGCGCTGATATTGATAACTGGCGTTGGGCAGGTGTTCCGTTCTATCTAAGAACAGGTAAACGTCTACCAAGCAAATGTTCAGAAGTTGTGGTTTATTTTAAAAAGCCTGCGCTGAATATTTTCAGTGAGACTTATCAAGAGTTACCACAAAATAAGCTGACTATTCGTTTACAGCCAGATGAAGGCATCGATATCGAAGTGCTAAATAAAGCACCGGGACTCGATCATAAACATCGTTTACAAACAACCAAGCTGGACTTGAGTTTCTCTGAAACATTCAATCAAACGCATTTAGCGGATGCTTACGAACGCTTATTGTTAGAAGCCATGCGCGGGATACAAGCGCTATTCGTGCGTCGTGACGAAGTAGAAGAAGCATGGAAATGGGTGGATTCAATCATTAACGCATGGGAATGCGATAATGAGTTACCTAAGCCATATCAAGCAGGCACTTGGGGACCTGTGGCATCTGTTGCCATGATCACCCGCGATGGTCGTTCTTGGAATGAAATTGAATAACTGATTTTGATTATCCATTCTAAAAAGAAAACACCCAGCTATGCTGGGTGTTTTTGTATCGAATAAATATCTTTAAGCATAATTACAGCAATTTAGATGAATAAAACTGCTGAAGGATCGTAAAACTACTGATTAACTATGCAATCTGATTTTAGCTAGAAACTAAAACTTAAATAAAACCAATCAATTAACAAAAAAATTTTGCTGAAAGACGTTGCTTTAAATAATTTGGCATGATAGAAATATCATGTAACATTTAACCATCTTATATGAGGGTTCGGAGTATATCGTGCGGATGGTCTGTGCGATGAAAGAATAAATAATCATGACTAGCGCCAAAAGCGTCAAAGTTAAACGTTCTACCTATAAGTTATTCCTTTCTGCTATTTTATCCAGCGAACACTACTGGTGTGGCGCATTATAGAAAACTCTCATCTTAATTCCTGAGTTATCAGGAAACGACGTTGCCTTAACGTTCGGCTACTATTGCCGCCAGAAAGACTATCTACATATTCTCTATCTTCTGCGCAAGAAACGTTTTGGCGTATTTCGAGTGTGTATGAGAGATGAAAAAATGATTTATTGGATATTTTTAGCATTAGCTATTGTTTGTGAAGTTATCGGTACTTTATCTATGAAGTACGCCAGTGTGAGCGGTGGTTACACCGGTATGATTGTGATGTGGTTAATGATTGCCACTTCCTATATCTTTTTAGCCATAGCCGTTAAAAAAGTGGCATTAGGTGTAGCATATGCACTGTGGGAAGGTATTGGAATTGTCATTATTACAACATTCAGCGTTCTGTGGTTTGGAGAATCACTCTCACCATTAAAATTAGGCGGTCTAGCAATGTTAATTGCAGGGATCACGCTTATCAAATCAGGTACTAAAAAATCGGCTGTTGCTAAGAAAACAACAGAATCGGTAAAAAGTATTGCTGGTAAAGCCAAGCACGTTGCCAGTGCTGTAAAAGGAGCGAATAAGTCAATTCCTGCCAATATCAAGGAGGCTTAATTATGTTAGCTCAATTTGAATGGTGGCACGGTGCGTTTTTAATACTTGCCGTAGTGCTTGAGATTGTCGCGAATATATTCTTAAAAATGTCTAACGGTTTTAGCCGAATGGGATTAGGAATATTATCACTGTTTTGTGTGTTAGGTGCTTTTAGTGCACTAGCAATGGCAGTCAAAGGAATAGAGCTTTCGGTAGCTTATGCACTTTGGGGAGCATTCGGAATTATTGCAACTATCGCTGCCGGTTGGATTTTATTTAATCAAAGACTCAATTATAAAGGATGGGGTGGAATTATATTATTACTAGTAGGTATGGTAATGATTAAGTTTGCCTAAATCTAATTAACTTAATGAATGAGATATTGATAAAAAAGAATCTAATTATCACAGCAAAATAAGTGACATTAAAAAAGCTGAGTTCTTATGAATTCAGCTTTTTTGTTTTTATGCTATTCTTTTTATTGTTTAAACAAGGAGAATATATGAAACGGATATTAGTCGCTGGGGCAACAGGTTATTTAGGACGATTTCTTGTACAAGAACTAAAAACACAAGGTTATTGGGTACGTATTTTAGTTAGAAATCGCCAGCAAGCGACACAGTTTACGAATATTGATGATGTTTTTATTGGTGCAATAACAAATCCTGACCAAATAAAAGATCTTACTAAAGATATTGATTGTGTTATTTCTACAGTAGGGATCACTCGGCAAAAAGAGGGATTAACCTATCTGGATGTTGACTATCAAGCGAATGTAAACCTTCTTGAAGAAACTGTTAAATCACAAGTTAAACAGTTTATTTATATCTCCGCCATAGATGGAGATAAATACCGCCAATTAAAAATCTTTGAAGCTAAAGAGCGTTTTGTCGATAAATTAAAACAATCTAATTTATCGTATTGCGTTATTCGACCTAATGGCTACTTCAGCGATATGGGAGATTTTTTGCAAATGGCTTCGGCGGGAAAAGTCTATTTATTTGGTTCGGGTGAACAAAAAATTAATCCTATCTCAGGTAAAGATCTAGCCCAGTTTGTAATTAAAATGATAGGGCGTAATACGAAAGAAATTTCTGTGGGTGGACCTGATATTCTGTCATTAAATCAAATTGCTGCACTTGCAGGCGTTGCATTAAATAAAAAAGTAAAAATTATTCATCTACCTGACTTCTTAAGAAAAATGACTATTTTTATATTGCGCCATTTTACTTCTCAAAAATTTTATGGGCCTTTTGAGTTTTTCTTAACATTCATGGGAAATAGCCATATTGGTGAGAGCTATGGCGATGAGCATTTGTCAGATTACTATCTTGATTTAGCTAATAAATTCAAAAAATAAGCACCTATAGAAAGTAGGTGCTTATTAAATATTTTTACATTGCCGCAATAATTTTGATTTCGACTTTATATTCAGGGTGCATTAATTGTGCTTGTACAGTACAACGTACAGGTGCGCTACCTTTGGCAACCCATGCATCCCATGCTTTATTCATACCTTCAAAATCGGCTTTATCAGCTAAAAAGATTGTTACATCAAGAATTTTAGTTTTATCAGAACCTACACGTTGTAACAAAACATCAATTGCCGCTAATGTATCTGCTGTTTGTTCAATAATATCGCCTGATAAATTCTCTGGCACCGCAGTGTAATAAATAGTGTCGTTATGAATAACGGCTTCAGACCAGCGATCTTCAGGGTCGATACGTTTAATTGTCATTATGAATTCTCCTTTGTATTAACGGCATAGGTGGTACTTTTGGTTATCCACTGGCATAATTTACGTCTTATTTTATAAAAAGAGTATGCCTGTGTCAGACGATTTTGCAGAAAACGGGATTTTAACCCGAACTATTACAGGATTTCATCCCCGTGAAGCTCAACGACAAATGGCGAAATCAATAACGGAAACTATTGATAAGCAAGGTGTACTTATCGCAGAAGCGGGTACGGGTACCGGAAAAACGTATGCCTATCTTGTACCGGCTTTGCGTTCGGGTAAAAAAACTATTATCTCAACAGGCTCTAAAGCCTTGCAAGATCAATTATATAGTCGAGATTTACCTACAATCATTGAAGCGATTAATTATGATGGTAATACAGCATTATTAAAAGGGCGCTCTAACTATCTTTGTTTAGAACGACTTGATCAGCAAATGCTCAGTGGTGGTGATCTGGAAGCTGAAGTTTTGTCTGATGTCATGTATGTACGCCAATGGTCAACACAAACAGAAGATGGTGATGTTAGCCGTTGTCATAGTGTTGCTGAAGATAGCCGAGTTTGGCCTTTAGTCACCAGCACTAACGATAACTGCTTGGGAAGTGATTGCCCTCGTTATAAAGAGTGCTATGTTCTAAGCGCACGTAAAAAAGCAATGGATGCAGATGTCGTGGTGGTTAATCACCATTTATTTATGGCGGATACTGTTGTTAAAGATACTGGTTTTGGTGAGCTAATTCCGGAAGCTGAAATTATGATCTTTGATGAAGCCCATCAAATTCCAGATATTGCTAGCCACTACTTTGGACAACAACTTACCAGTAGACAGCTATTTGATCTCGCCAGAGATATGACGGTTGCTTATCGCACAGAAGTAAGAGACCAAGTTCAGTTACAAAAAAGTGCTGATAGATTAACACAAATGGTGATGGATTTTCGCCTAGTGTTAGGTGAAACAGGCTATCGAGGAAACTTACGTGAGCTATTGCAAGGTGGCGAAACAAAACGTTTTCTTACGTTACTGGATGATGCCTTAGAATTGAGTTATGACGTAATGAAACTCTCGTTAGGGCGAAGCCAATTACTTGATAGTGCTTTTGAACGTGCCACTGTTTACCGCAATCGCTTAAAACGCCTGATTGACACCACAATTCCGGGTTATAGTTACTGGTTTGAAAGTTATGGTCGCCATTTCTTATTAGCTATCACACCATTGTCTGTTGCAGATAAATTTCGCGAATTAATCAAATCGCATAAAAGCAGTTGGGTATTTACCTCAGCAACACTTTCTGTAAATGAGCAGATGTCTTATTACACAGATAGATTAGGCTTAGAAAATGCGACAACACTGATTTTAAACAGCCCATTTGATTATCAACATCAAACATTACTCTGTGTACCGCGTTATTTACCACCATTAAATCAGCCTTATACAGCGAAACGTTTAGCCGCTATGCTAACGCCCGTTATTTTAAAGAACCAAGGCCGCTGTTTTTTCCTCTGTACCTCACATGCCATGATGCGTGGACTTGCTGAAGAGTTTAAAGCCAGTTTGCCATTACCTGTATTGATGCAAGGAGAAATGAGCAAGACGCAATTACTGCAAAAGTTTGTTTCATCAGGAAATGCGCTTTTAGTTGCGACCCAAAGTTTTTGGGAAGGCGTTGACGTGCGTGGCGATACGTTGTCTTGCGTGATTATTGATAAATTACCCTTTACAGCACCTGATGATCCTTTATTAAGAGCACGTATTGAAGATTGTGAATTGCGAGGCGGAGATGCTTTTAGAGACGTCCAAATTCCTGATGCTGTTATTAGTTTAAAGCAAGGTGTTGGGCGATTAATTCGTGATGTACACGATTATGGTGCAATTATAGTTTGTGATGATAGGTTAGTTTCTCGTGCTTATGGCGAAGTTTTTTTAAGCAGTTTGCCTCCGTCACCTCGCACGCGTTCACTCGAAAAAACAATGAATTTTTTGAGCCAACGCGCACAGCAGAATGTAATACAAGAAATATCGGATTCATAATAGCGATCGCACAGAATGTGTGTTTATTCTGTTGAACACTATTATGATATTATTCTTCCTCTTTTAATTATCGAATTTGCCGGAGTTATGGCGTGTCACTGCGAATTTTAGCAATTGATACTGCAACAGAATCTTGTTCAGTTGCAGTTTGGAATGAAGGCGTTGTTGCTTCACGTTTTGAAATCTCACCTCGTGAACATACACAAAAGATTTTACCTATGGTGAAAAGCGCCTTAGAAGAAGCAAACATCACATTGCAATCATTGGATGTTCTTGCTTTTGGGCGAGGTCCCGGAAGTTTTACAGGTGTTCGCATCGGTGTAGGTGTTGCACAAGGTATCGCGTTAGGTGCAGAGTTGCCAATGATTGGTATTTCATCACTTGCCACAATGGCTGAAGGTGTCTTTAGAACAACGGGTATTAAACAAGTTCTTGTAGCAATAGATGCGCGTATGGGTGAAATTTATTGCGCTCAATATCAGCGTAATGATGCAGGTGTTTGGATGGGCGAAGACACTGAAGCGGTGATGAAACCTGAGCAATTTATTGAAGCATTACAGTCAACAACAGGAACATGGGCAATTGCAGGTACAGGCTGGCAAGCATATCCTGATTTAAAAGAGGCACTGCCTTTCACTGTTGTTGAAACTGAGATCACGCTTCCCGCTGCACAAGATATGTTACCTCTTGCTGTAACTGCTTGGCATGAAGGTAAAGCCACGAAAGTTGAAGATGCTGAGCCAGTTTATTTACGTAATGAAGTGACGTGGAAAAAATTGCCTGGTCGTGAATAGATTTAGAAGTATCTATTAGAAGCCGAAGAGTGAAGCTAGGCTATAATATTATTATAGAGTAACGTTAATATTGACTTGCAATGAGGTGGTTTATGAACAGACAATTAAACTACCGTTTGGTAAGCAAAGCGCTATTTCTATCTAGTGCTTTGTTTCTAGCGGGATGCGTCTCTATACCTGAATCAATAAAAGGTACATCAGCTACGCCAGTGACTAATTTAAATGGCGTTTTTGCTGCACCTGAACTTTATATTGGTCAAGAAGGGCGTTTTGGTGGACGTGTGATTGATGTTAAAAATCTTCAATCATCAACGCAGCTAGAAATTGCCGTTATGCCTCTTTCTCAATACGATGCTGCACCAGAATTGAAACAGCCTTCTGTTGGGCGTCTCTATGCTAATGTTATGCATTTCTTAGATCCCACTGATTATAAAAATCAATATGTAACTGTTGTTGGTACTATCAAAGGTGTTGAAACTGGCAAAGTTGGTGAGGCGAGTTATCCATTTTTACGTATTGATGTAACAGGTATAAAACGTTGGACACTGACACAGCAAGTCATTATGCCCGCACCTGTTATGACATGGGGATATTATGGCGATGGTCCATATTGGGGCTATCACCATGGATATGGCGGTTACGGTGGATATCCATATGGAACTGGTCAGGTCGTGCCCGTTTTAGAATAAAAAGTGGGTATTAGATCGCATGACGATATAATATTTTATCTCCATTTGTATGAAACGGTGTATAATCAATATCTATAATATATTAGGTAACTATCTAATAGAGTTATTAAAGTTGAATAAAAATAAAAGAGAGGGCGGTTTTGACCGCCTTCTTTTTTGTTAATCTAAAAATAAAATATTTAGTGACACACTTCGCATCTTCACAACAGAAAATTGTTTGTGCTGGTAGGATGAGTTAATACTTTGTTAAAAATGAAACACAATATTAACCCAAGAAGTGCGATTAATCAGGAGTACTACTTTGGAAAAAGTCTGGCTTAAACGTTATCCGGCAGATGTTCCGGCTGAAATTGACCCGGACCGTTTCGCATCCCTTGCTGAGATGCTTGAAAACGCTGTCGCAAATTACGCAGATCAACCCGCCTTTATCAATATGGGCGAGGTCATGACTTATCGCAAACTTGAAGAGCGTAGCCGTGCTTTTGCAGCATATCTGCAAAATGGCTTAGGACTGAAGAAAGGTGATCGTGTTGCCTTAATGATGCCTAATTTACTGCAATATCCTATCGCGCTTTTCGGTATTCTTCGTGCAGGCATGGTTGTCGTAAACGTAAACCCACTTTACACACCAAGAGAACTTGAACATCAGTTAAATGACAGTGGTGCAAGTGCCATTGTAATAGTCTCCAACTTTGCGCATACACTCGAAAAAATCGTGTTTAATACCAATATTAAACACGTTATTTTGACCCGAATGGGTGATCAACTCTCTCGTCCTAAAGCAACATTAGTCGACTTTGTTGTTAAATATATCAAACGATTAGTACCTAAATATAACTTGCCTGATGCAATTTCATTTCGTCGAGCAATGCATTTTGGCTATCGTATGCAATATATTAAACCTGAAATTACAGGTAAAGATTTAGCCTTTTTGCAATACACAGGTGGCACAACAGGAATTGCTAAAGGCGCAATGTTAACGCATCGCAATATGTTGGCAAACCTTGAGCAAGCGAAAGCGGCTTATGTACCTGCACTAAATGTAGGTAAAGAGCTGGTGGTCACTGCATTACCGCTGTATCACGTTTTTGCTTTAACCGTTAACTGTCTACTCTTTATTGAAATTGGTGGTAAAAACTTACTTATCACTAACCCTCGCGATGTGAAAGGAACAATTAAAGAGTTAGGACGTTACCCTGTCACGGCAATCACAGGTGTAAATACTTTATTTAATGCTTGGTTGCAAAATCCAGAATTTCGTCAGCTCGACTTCTCGAAACTGAATCTCTCTGTTGGCGGCGGTATGCCTGTTCAAAGTAGTGTTGCTAAAGAGTGGGAAGAGTTAACTGGTAAACATCTGTTAGAAGGTTATGGTTTGACGGAATGTTCTCCTTTAGTCACCGGTAACCCTTATAATCTGAAAAAATACAGTGGCAGTATTGGATTGCCTGTACCTTCAACGGACGTTAAGTTTATTGATGATGAAGGTAACGAAGTTGACCGCACGGTAGGCGGTGAAATGTGGGTTCGTGGCCCTCAGGTCATGAAGGGCTATTGGAATCGCCCTGATGCAACTGATGAAGTCCTACACGATGGTTGGGTTGCAACAGGTGATATTGCCACAATGGATGACGAAGGCTTTATTCGTATCATTGACCGTAAAAAAGATATGATCTTAGTTTCTGGTTTTAATGTATACCCTAATGAAGTTGAAGAAGTCGTTACGGCACATCCTAAGGTTTTGGAGTCGGCTGCAATTGGCGTACCCAGCAAAAACTCTGGTGAAACCGTTAAAGTTTTCATTGTGAAAAAAGATCCATCATTAACGGAAGATGAGATAAAAACACACTGTCGTCGTTACCTAACAGGCTATAAAGTACCTAAAATTATTGAGTTTCGTGATGAATTACCAAAATCAAATGTTGGTAAAATTTTACGCAGAGAGTTAAGAAATGAAGAAAAAGAGTTGAAAACCTCAACTGAATCTTGATACAACACTCAATAACCTTTTTCAATTTCGCCGGTTTATACCGGCGTTTTTGTGATTACATAAAAAAGTCATTAGACATAAAAACAAGAGAAACCTGTTTTGAATTATCAATTGATTACGACAGACACTGCACTGGATACCGCCTGTAAAGCCGCTTCAGAGGCTTCACAAATTGCTTTAGATACAGAGTTTGTCCGCATACGTACCTATTACCCTCATCTTGGTTTGATCCAGATGTATGACGGTAAACAGATCTCTCTTATTGATCCGTTAGCAATTAAGGATTGGGCTCCTTTCGTTGAGCTATTAATAAACCCGGGCATTATGAAGTTTCTCCATGCTGGAAGTGAAGATCTCGAGGTTTTCTCTCACCAGTTTGGTTGTGTTCCAACACCAATGATTGACACTCAGGTGGTGGCTGCATTTTTAGGGCATCCTATCTCTTGTGGTTTTGCGACATTAGTTGAGAAATATGAAAATGTTGCACTAGATAAAAGTGAATCCCGAACAGATTGGTTAGCGCGTCCTTTAACTGAAAAACAGTGCCAATATGCCAGTGGTGATGTTTTCTATTTGCTACCTTTAGCTAAAAAATTAATTAAAGAAGCAGAAGAAGCCGGCTATATGGATGCGATCGCAGATGAATGCAAAATGATTGCAGAACGTCGACAAGAAACGGTTGTACCAGAGCTCGCCTATCGTGATATTAGCAATGCATGGCAATTAAAAGACCAACAGTTAGCATGCTTACAAATGCTTGCTCAGTGGCGTTTAAATCAAGCCAAAGCTCGAGATATGGCATTAAACTTCGTTGTAAGAGAAGAACACCTATGGTCTGTTGCTCGTTATCTTCCATCGTCATTAGCAGAACTCGATGCATTGTCGCTTTCAGGTCAAGAAATTCGTTGTCATGGCCGTCGATTATTAGATTTTGTTGTTAAAGCTAAAGAAGTTAAAGATGAAGATTGCCCAGAGCCTATTGGTAATTTAATTGAACAACCAAACTACAAAAAAGCATTTAAAGCGATTAAAGCGATTATTCAAGAAATTAGTGAAGATAAGCGCTACAACCCTGAATTATTAGCTTCAAGAAGACAGATTAATCAGTTATTAAGTATTCACTGGAAAATAAAAGAAGGGCAACCTGAATTAATTTCGCGCTGGCGTAAAGCATTATTAGAAGAGAAAGTGACAGAAATTCTGGCGCAATATCCATAGTCTTGTTAATTGTCTATTTTCCAACCTCTAATATCCAAAATAAAATGGGAACGTTAGTTTAATAAATAGACAAACTAAAGAATAACAAATAGGAGTCTCTTTTGAGGCTCTTATTTTTTGCACACAAAAAACACCTAAAGAAGGTGAAGGCAGAAATAGACTAAATAGATTATTGGTAAATATAAATGTTATGACGAAATAACGGGTCTCCTGTGACTTATCACCAATGATTAAAATAGCAACGAGATATAGCGCTATTTGCGCATTCAGGTGTATTCAATATGTATATAATTAAACACAGAGCCAATCAAATTAATTATAGTTCATGGCTGGCTCTGTGAATAATGACTTAGATAAAGCGTAAAATATGATTTACTTTGTGGGCTCTTCACTCTCAGGTAAAGTCACATTTAGCTCTAAAACAGAGATATCATCGCCTTTTTGTTCAAATTGAACAGAAAGCATCTCTGGATCAATCTGTACATATTTACAGATGACACCTAATAAATCTCTTTTCATATCAGGTAAATAAGCTGGCTCGCTATCACCACGGCGACGTTCTGCTACGATAATTTGCAGACGCTCCTTGGCAATATTAGCTGTCGACTTTTTACGCGACAGGAAAAAATCTAGTAAAGCCATCTTTTACCCCCCAAAAAGGCGTTTCAGAAAGCCTTTTTTCTCTTCTTCAATAAAACGGAATGGATGTTCTTCACCTAACAAACGATTTACTGTATCTGAATAGGCTTTACCTGCATCAGATTCGCCATCTAAAATAACAGGTTCACCTTGGTTAGATGAACGTAAAACAGATTGATCTTCTGGAATAACACCCAATAGTGGAATGCATAGAATTTCAAGAACATCTTCCATACTTAACATGTCACCACGGTTAACGCGGCCCGGATTATAACGAGTTAATAGCAGATGTTCTTTAATTGGATCTTCACCACGTTCAGCACGACGTGATTTAGAGGCAAGAATGCCTAAAATACGGTCGGAGTCACGTACAGATGATACTTCAGGGTTTGTTGTGATAATAGCTTCATCTGCGAAATAAAGGGCCATTAATGCACCACTTTCAATACCCGCAGGAGAGTCACAAATAATAAAGTCAAAACCCATTTCATCGAGTTCATCTAATACTTGTTCTACACCATCACGGGTGAGAGCGTCTTTATCTCTTGTTTGTGATGCAGGGAGAATAAACAAATTTTCTGTACGCTTATCTTTAATCAATGCTTGATTTAAAGATGCATCGCCCTGAATAACATTAACAAAATCATAAACAACCCTACGTTCACAACCCATGATAAGGTCTAAATTACGTAACCCAATATCAAAGTCGATAACAACCGTCTTATGACCTTTTTGAGCGAGGCCGGTAGAAATGGCCGCGCTGGAAGTTGTTTTACCAACCCCACCTTTACCTGACGTAACAACAATAATGCGTGCCATGGAGTGATTCCTTGTCGATGCTCTAAATTAAGTTCTCGATTGTTAATTCATTCTCTTGCAGACTCAGTTGTACTGACTTACCAACAAAGTCCGTAGGAATTTGGTCGCTTAGCCAATATTGACCAGCAATAGAAACAAGTTCAGCAGACAGATGTGTACAAAAAATATGGCTCTCTTTATCACCCGATGCGCCTGCAAGTACGCGTCCACGCAATACACCGTAGACATGAACATTGCCATCAGCAATTAATTCAGCACCTGCACTTACATTACTAATAACAACTAAATCGCTATTTTGTGCATAAATTCGCTGACCTGAACGAACAGGAGCATGGATGATTTTTGTTTTTTGACGAACAACTGCCGGAGCTTCATTCGTTTTATCGTTATTTGCCTGAGTGCTTGGCTTAACTATTTTACCTTCATTTAAGATAGGTAACTGTGCGGCAATTATCGCTTCTTTCTGTTGAGCGTCTGAACTACCACTAATTCCCACGACTCGTAAGCCAGCATCTTCTACAATTCGCCTCAGTTTTTTAAAATCAATATTCTCATCTGCTAAAGCAGAGACATTGATAACCACAGGTGCGTTTTTCAGAAATTGAGGCGCTTGTGCAATTTTTTCTGAAATAGCCTGACGAATAACTTTCGGTGTTCCATCGTTTAAATGGAGTACTGAAAGGGTAAAATTACTGCCTTTTAACTCAATGGGCGTGTTTGACATCTATCTGACTCAGTAAATTTTTTATAATCTGGCACAAAAAACCAGAGACGATATTACGAAAGTATATAAGCATGTTATATTTACTAAAATATTCAGGCAAGTCGCTTATTTTAATAATTAGAGTTTAATGAAAATGATTTGTGCAATTTACCGTAGTACCAAACGTGATCAAACTTATTTATACATCGAAAAAAAGGATGATTTCTCTCGAATTCCGGACGAATTATTACAAAGTTTTGGCGAACCACAATTTTCAATGTTGCTTAATCTCGCGGATAGACAGCGTTTAGCGCATGCTGACATTGAAAAAGTCAAAAAAGCATTAGTTGAGCAGGGTTTTTACTTACAAGTTCCACCACCTGTCGAAAGTATGTTAAATGCTTATTTAGATGAATTAAAAAAATCAGAAAAAACTGAATAAATCATCGAGATAAAAGGAGCATAAATGTTCAAATATTCATTCATCGCTGTGATTGTTTCCGGTTTAATGTTATCTGCGTGTACTAATAGCCAACAAAAGTTGGCTGAAAGACAAATTACCGCACCAGAGGCAACGGCAGTTGAAACACAAAAAATGCCTCGATGGAAACAAGTGGATGTTGCATCGTTAGAACAAGCGTTTCCTAAAGAAACTCGTACTTCTGCACAATTTCCTGCTTATGTTGAAGCATTGAAATTGAAAGCCGCTCAATTGGGATATAAACAAGAAACAATAGATTTTGCTTTTTCAGAAGCACATTTTATTGAACGAGTGATTAAATCAGACCGTAATCAGCCGGAAAAGAAAATCACACTCGATGTTTATTTACCACGCATTGTCACCAACGGCCGTTTAAACCAAGGGGCTAAACTCTATCAAGAGAATCAAGATACTCTAGAACAAATCAGCAAAAAATATGGTGTACCTGCAAACTATATTGTTGCGTTATGGGGACTTGAGAGTGGCTTTGGTAAGGTGCAAGGCAAAGAAGATGTTGTCTCTGCACTTGCAACGCTCGCATTTGAAGGCCGTCGTGAAGAACTTTTTACCCGTCAATTAATGGCAGCATTAGAGATTATTGAGGAAGGACATATCCCTCAGGGACAGCGACTTAAAGGCTCCTGGGCAGGAGCGATGGGACAAACTCAGTTTATGCCATCTTCTTTCCTAACTTATGCCGCAGATGGCAATGGTGATGGAAAAATCGATATTTGGAACACTCAAGAAGACGCATTTGCTTCGGCTGCTAACTATTTGGCGACGGAAGGCTGGAAAAGTGGACTTCCTTGGGGAGAACAGGTTACTTTATCGGTAGATTTTAACCAACAGCTTGAAGGTATTAAGACCGAACAGAAAAAAACGGTCGCTCAATGGAAAGCATTGGGTGTTCAATTACCAGCAAATAGTCAATTGAACGATACTATGCCTGTATGGTTAATTATTCCTGATGATGATTTGCACAGAAGCTATTTAGTGACACAGAACTTCCGTACGATTATGCATTGGAACAGCTCTTACTTTTTTGCCCTTAGCATTGTCACAATGGCTGATGGCGTTGCTAATAAAATAAATTCACTGCCTAACGCGAGCTAATCGCGTTTTTACAGTGAAATAAAACACAGCAATTTACCTAAAAGGAACACATTATGTATCAACATCGTGATTGGGAAGGTGCGTTACTTGATTTTCCTGTCAATAAAGTGATTTGCGTTGGTAGTAACTATGCAAATCACATTAAAGAGATGGGATCCGTTCGCTCAGAAGAGCCTGTGATTTTTATCAAACCAGAAACAGCTATGTGTGATATTCGCCAACCTATTGCTATCCCAAAAGATATGGGTGCGGTTCACCACGAAATTGAATTAGCAGTACTTATTGGTCAGCCACTTAAACAAGCTAATGAAGATAGAGTTGATCGTGCAATTGCGGGTTTCGGTATTGGTCTTGATCTCACATTGCGTGATTTACAAGGTAAATTGAAAAAAGCAGGGCAGCCGTGGGAAAAAAGTAAAGCGTTTGATGGCTCTGCACCATTGTCTGGCTTTATCCCTGTCAATTCATTTGGCGACCCGCAAAACGCAGATTTAATGTTACGTGTTAATGACGAGATTCGTCAGCAGGGTAACAGTCGTGATATGCTAACCCCTGTTTTACCCCTTATCAGCTATATGTCTCGCTTTTTTACCCTACGTCCTGGTGATGTGATTTTAACGGGAACACCTGAAGGTGTTGGCCCTCTAGAATCAGGCGATATGTTGGTATTAAGTGTTAATGAACATCAGCTGACAACGCGGGTTATTTAATTCGTATTAGATGAGCAATAAGGTAATAACGTAGAGATGACACAGGCTTTTTGGCAGACTAAAACATTGGATGAAATGAGTGATGATGAGTGGGAATCGCTCTGTGACGGGTGTGGGCAGTGTTGTTTACACAAGTTAATGGATGATGATACTGACGAGATATATTTTACCAATGTCGCTTGTAATCAGCTAAATATTAAAACCTGCCAATGCAGTAATTACGAAGATCGTTTCCGTTATGAGCCAGATTGTATCAAGCTTACACGGTATAATTTACCGACTTTTGAGTGGTTACCAATGACATGTGCGTATCGTCTGTTAGCAGAAGGCAAAACGTTACAAAGCTGGCATCCGCTTATTGCAGGTAATAAAGCAAAAATGCACCAAGGTAATATTTCTGTAAGATATATTGCAGTGCCAGAAACTGAAGTTGAAGATTGGGAAGATCATATTCTTAATCGTCCGAAAGGACGTGGTTAATTTCTTATTTTCATTAAAAAGCTCCTTTATAGGGGCTTTTTGTTAAGGAATGTAAGTAATGACAATAGATATTGCTGGGCTAATTGCTCAATTAGGGAAAAAATATCAAGATGTTTACGATCAAAATTTAATTCCTTATAAGTCCAAACCTAAAAGTGGCAGTTTAGCGATGAGAAAAGAATCTCTTCACTTATATTTTGAGCCGTATGGTGTCGGTTTAAGTGAAATCACGCTGACGCTATTTGATGAAAAAACAAAGCAATTTCATTTCCCTCATGCACTTCCTTTCGGGTTACAGCCATTAATGACACAAGAGTGGTTACATGCTCATTATGGAAAACCGATCCGTTTTTCTAAAAAGAAAATTGTGATGTCACTTCATTTAGGTGAAGCAGAAGTCTTTGAATTACCCAATAATAATCAGGTTATTTTTATCGCCAGATACCCTTACGTTGGTGAGAATGTGGTGATTTCGCTTACCTTTGAATTACGCGAAAGCTTAGAAAAACGATGGGATGTTAACTATACAGCTTGATATTACATTAAAGATAAAAAATTCCCCTTTTGATGTTAATAAGAGAATAAATCATTCACCAAATATTTTTTTTAAGAAAATCTATTGACGAAATGGGAAATATAGTTCACTATTATTCTCATGGTGGGAAATTTGAATTTCACCAACCAAATGAATAAATGCCTCGCTTATGCGGGGCTTTTTGCATTCTAGGGTTGTGAAAACCTCCATCATATTTCGTAGCAAAATTCTGAGTCATATTCAGTGATTGAAACGTACATCATTATTAAAATGATGCGTTTTTCTTCGCCGTTTATTACCTGAATTTACTGAAAGAGAAGATTGGATTTTCTCTTATTTGAACAAAAAAACTCGCTTCGGCGAGTTTTTTTGTTTCTTCATTTTATAAAAAGGAATTTTATATGAAACGTATTACCCCAATTGTTTTATCACTGCTTATGGTTTCAACTAGTTATGCCAATTCAGAGATGACAGTAGTACCTGAACTTGAAACTCAATCATCTGCTGTTGTGCGTGATACTTCAATGCGTGCAATGAATGATGAAAACTGTGGTATTGGTTGTCCATTAGGTGGCAGTGAAACCACTATTCAACGCGATGTTTATACATTAAATAATAATAGCGAAACCAAGTTTGCAGATTGGGTTGCTTATTTAGTGACGAAAGACAGTATTGGTAGTGGTAAAGCACGTAACTGGAAAAAAGATCCGGCTTTAGGTAATGATGAAACCTTATCGCCAACGGATTACAAAAATGCCAATGCCACATTAAAAGTTGACCGTGGTCATCAGGCTCCTCTCGCTTCATTAGCTGCGTTACCAGGTTGGAATGCGCTTAACTATCTTTCTAATATTACACCGCAAAAAGCAGACTTAAACCAAGGTGCTTGGGTGCGATTAGAAGATCAAGAGCGTAATTTGGCAAAAGAAGGTCACAAAGTCTTTACAGTTACAGGACCTATTTACGAAAGAGATATGGGTAAATTGCCAAGTACAGATAAAGATCACACAATTCCAAGTGCATATTTCAAAGTGGTTTTTCTAAATGATTCACCAGAAAGCTCCTCTTATGCAGCATTTATTATGGATCAACAAACACCGAAAAAAGCAAATTTCTGTGAATTCCAAGTAACGGCAGCAGAAGTGGAAGCTCGTACTGGTTTAACACTTTGGAGTCAGTTACCTGAAAGTGCTCAAGGTGTGAAATCTCAAGCCGGTGAGTTAGTCAAAAAAATGGGATGTACGGTATTAAAATAAGCTTTTAAACCGACCTCTCAGTAAGTAATAAAAAAGGTCACTTTATTAAGTGACCTTTTTAAATATTGCTAAATAGATATATTTAGCGGCTTTCAAAATTAATAAGCTGGTGGCGTTGATTAAAAAACTTCTTATAGGTTAAATAGCAAGCAATAATGGTTGAAATACTGGCTGTTGCCATCAACATAAAAGTCACCATAATTTGATATTTAACGGCTTGTAATGGATCAACACCAGCAAATATAAGCCCTGACATCATACCCGGTAAACTCACAATACCGACAGTCTTTGCTGCATCAACCGTTGGGATTAATGAAGATTTAATGCTATCTCGAATAATACTCATTGAGGCTAACTTAGGTGTTGCACCAAGGCTTAACATTTCTTGCAATTGCTGTTGTTGATTTTGAAAACGTTGACCTAAATTATTATAACAAAGCCCCGTTGCTATCATTGCATTACCTGCAATCATCCCCGTAATTGGAATAATTTGAATGGGTGTAAAAGCAATGGAACTAGTGAGCAATAAAATAGTTAAAGTTAATAATGCCCCAGTCGTAATAGCGGTAAAAGAGATCAGAAAGATATCTTTAACATATTTACTCCGCTTTTTAGCATTATGGGCGGCGTTATAGCAGATAAATAACACCATTAAGAAAGTAAGAATAAAATGGTCAACATGGAAAATATAGGTCAAGACATAGCCAACAATTAATAGTTGAACAATGGCTCTTGCTGTACTCCAAATAATATCTTTTTCTAAAGCTAGTTTTTCTTTACGGCTAATAAAAATAGCCACGAGAACTAATAAAAGCGAGAAAATCAGAGATTCATTGCTTATCGTATGTTCGTTCATAATATTATGTTCGCTCATAACAAAAGGGTGACTGATAAAAAAATAAAAAATCAGGCATCATTGTGAGAAGGTAATAAGATCACATCATCAGCATGTTTTATTTCATTTTGATCGTGAGTGACCCATAACACAGCGAGATTTTGATCTTTAACGTAGTGGTGAATAACATCATTCACTTTTGTTTTATTATCTTCATCTAATGCGCTTGTTATCTCATCAAGTAATAAGATTTTTGGCATAAATTGTAGATTTCTTATCAGTGAAATACGTTGTTTTTCGCCTCCCGAAAGTTCATTAATTCCCTTTTTCATAATGGATGTAGGCAAACAAAAATAATCCAAATCATGGGCTATTTTCTTATCATCCACAGAGCGTTTTCGTAAGAAATAAGGAAATTTAAGGTTATCGTAAACAGTCTCACCAAATAACATCGGTGTTTGAGTACAATAAGAAACTTGCTGGCGATATTCTTCAGGTGAAAACGTTAGATAGTCTTTATTTTCAAAGAAAATTGAACCGCTGGTAGGTGATAGTAGTGAAGCGACAATCTTGAGCAAGGTGCTTTTACCACAACCTGAAGGGCCTGTGATAAGTTTAAATTCAGAAGGTTGAAGTTCAAAATTGATATTATCAAGGATAGTTTTGTTATCGACTCGGTAACCTATTTTATCAAGACGTAAAAGTGCAGTCGTGCTTTCCATTCTTATCCCAAACTTAAAAGAGAGAATAATTATCATTATACAGAGTTAACGATATAAAGATCCTGCTTTAAATCAGTTAGTAAGCAATTTTGTTACTATTTAAGTATAGGATAATAAGAATATGAGCCAATAAAAAAGATAAATTTATTTTTCTCGATTGACTAAAAAATGCCAAGTAAAATTAATAAACCTGAAATTAAAGTAATACTTGATAGCGCTTCATTTAGTCAAAAATAACCTGAGATCCCCCGCTTTTGGATTGTTTTTCATATTGAGAGTACCAATGCTTTATATCATTGATTATTTCATTCGTTAAACGCTCGCCTTGTTCATTATAAAACCCATGATCTAACTTATCGTATTTAATAAACTTCACATTAGGTTGGTTGATATCTTGGCTTAATTGATTAAATGCATCGACATTTACATTCGCGTCATTAAGTGTCTGAATAATTAAGATAGGGGTATGCTGATTACTTTTTATAACGTTAAGTAAATCAATAGCAAAATATTGTTGCCACCATAATTTACTGTGCTCACTGACAAATTGCTCATCATCGATTTGATTATTTTTGATGGCATTAGCAAATTGCTGAAAGCCATCTAGAGCATCTTTAATGTGCTCTTTAGGTGTGGTAAGACGAATATTATAAAGAACATCATCAAGAAAAAAGCGACCCCCACCATTTAGCGCAATAGCTGCTTTAATGTCATTGCGTTTAGCTACCACTAAATGCACCATCGTGGCACCTTCACTTCCACCAATTAAAATAATATTTGGGTACTGTGAAGATAATTTATCTAACACTGCCTCATAATCTTCAGTTCGTTGTTTAGGATTATCATGAAGCATATAGTTTTTAGGGCAATCAACACGTTCACCATCATATTGCGAATAAGGTAATTGAGCAGTAATTCCGTATTTCTCTACCATTAAAACATCACTGTTGGGTAACCATTGACCAAAGGTTTCTTGAATAAAGGTATTATTTTTAATGCTATTACAATCAGAGCCTTGCATTAACACCAATAGAGTCTGATTTTTTTCAGCTCGCTTATCCAAGTAATAACTAATTTCACTACCATCTTTACGTGAAAGTAAATGTGTCGATATTTCTGCATAACTTGCAAAAGAAGGAAGCAAAAAAGTAGAGAGTAAAAATAGAAGTGAAGTGCGCATGGTCACCTTGTTTGTTTTTGTAGGGATGTAATAGAAATTTTATTTTAATAATAAGTAAACAGCTAATTTAGTGAATTATTGTACAGAAACAAGTGATGAAGAATTTATCGCACAGATAGTCGTTATAAAATTAATTTATTCTTAATAAAATAGCCTGAAAATTCAGGCCATTTTGGGATCATTAATGAATGGGAACGAAATAATCTATCTCTAAGGTTCTTGGTAATTCCATCAAATCAACATCAGTTTCTATACTGACATATTTTTCAATATCAGCACCTAAGCGACGACATAAACCTAATGCGGGAAGGGTATAAAAATAAATTTTCATCGCAAATTGTTTATATTCTTCTAGCGTTCCCTTAAATTGGAATCTGACATAGCGTCCTGCCTCAATCACTCTTTTTCTAAAACCACTGGTTTTTGTGAAATGATCTAAGCTATTTAACCCAATTTCATAATCAATCTGGATTTTATTTTTACGTAATGTGTTCGGTTGGTATGAGATAAGTACAGTACTTTCTGTAAAGTTTTTATCCGTATACAGTAAAAAGTCATTCCAAAATTGGTGACGAATATCTTCGTGCAATTTACCTATATCTTCGATAGAGCAAAAATACTGATATTGCATCCCATAAACGTAACTTTCAGGCAACTCCATAATTTTAGGAATAGGTAAATCAACAACATCAAAATTGATTGGTGGCTGAAAGTTATCACCACAAAGATTATCTAGTTTACGATATTCTGTGGGTGTTACACCAAAGGTTGCTTTAAAACGACGCGTAAATGATTGCTGGGAATCAAACTGATAACGCAATGCCACAGTCAGAATAGGCAATTTAGTTAATCGTAATTCGGTTGCCGCTTTTGTTAAACGCCTTCCTCGAATATACGAAGCAAGTGTTAATCCCGTCGCTTGTTTAAACACGCGTTGTAAATGCCATTTGGTATAACCAGAACGGATCGCAACGTCATCAAGTAGCAACGGTTTTTCCAGATTCACCTCAATCCAGAGAAGAAGTTCTTTGATAATTTCTATATTAAAAGTGGATAAGGTATTTGAGGGGGTAAGCCCATTGTACTGAGATGACATGATAATTTCCTGAAAATATTTTGTTCAGTTTACACGAAACTGATACCCATATATTATTACATACTTATGGTATGTTTTAAGGGTTTTATCATGAAAATAAAATCACGGCAACAAGAGAATTCAGAGCAAACACGCACTGCATTACGTGAAGCTGCACAAGAACTATTTATAAATCAGAGCTATTGTGATGTTTCCGTTGATGAAATATCACGTCACGCAAGAGTAACGAAAGGGGCTTTTTATCACCACTTTAGTAATAAGAAAGCACTATTAAAAGAATGCTACCTTTTTCAGGTTGATAAGGTCGTCGAAAAACTGGTTCAAATTCCTACCTATGATGATCAGTGGCAAGAGTTAGAGGCTATTTTTAGTTTCTGTGTAGATCATATTTATCAACATAAAAATAAGCTTATTCCCTTACAAGAAATAATTTCCGTTCTAGGTTGGAAAGAATGGGATGAAATTGATTCACAAATTCTTATTCCTCGAATTAAAAAGTGTGTAGATACCCTCTATAACAAACAAGAAATTTGTACCTATTCTCCTGATATTGTCGTGAATTTAATTTATGGATTTGTCACGCATATCGCGATTAATTTAAAGAATGAAGCGACATTACCTGAAAATGCCTGTAAGGACTTTAAAACGATATTTTCTGATTTTTTAATGGGTGTAAAACAATCTTCAATAAATGCGAAAGACCATAAATAGCACAAAAATAGAGATAGATTGATGTACATTGGATCAAAATACACAAAATAAGGGTTCAGAATATTATGACAATAGAAGTGCCTAAGAGTCATTTCACCGCAACGGGCATTGTATTCAATGAGCAGGGCAAATTCCTTCTCCATTTACATTCTAAAATAGGCTGTTGGTTACCACCAGGTGGTCATATAGAAGAGAATGAAGAGCCACAAGATGCAGTATTAAGAGAAATAGAAGAAGAAACAGGTTTACTGTGTGAGTGTCTTTGTTATCAACCTGAATTTAGCCTTAACCTAAATAACAATGATGTTATTGAACTTGTAAAACCTCTCGCCATCTTAAAAGAACCCATCCAGGATAAAAAACAAGGATTTCATTATCACATCGATATGATTTACCTTTGTAAGCCGTTAAAAAATAGCCAATTAACAAATAAATCTTTCCAATGGCTCTCTTTGGATGAAGTTAAAAAATTAGAAACGCCATTGAATGTGATAAGACTTATTGAACTAACTGAAAAACTATTAATAAAGAAAATTATTTAAATTTCTTAATAAAGCTAAATTACTCATAATAAATAAACAATAAAAGCAGTTTTTAGAAACTGCTTTATTTTTATTGGAAATAAATCACTTTTAAAACTCACTATAATTTAACTTTGAAGTTAAATAAATTAATGTTAATAGGTAAATACACCTATTAAATATTAATGTGAAAATACACAAATAAAATTACAAAAACTAAAAAATTATTAATAAATTATCTTTTTCTGAGTAAAATCACCTTCATTGCGGGATATTGTATAGTTAATTTGTATCTGGATGGATAAAACAATCGTTTATTTCATAAATGAAAAATGGTTTTCACTGCACTCTAAAGTTTTTCCTCATTATTACCGACATTATAAACAAAGGCAGATCCTACGTGCCTTTATATTCTAATGAATAAATTTTAGCCTTATTTTATTTACACCAGGGAATATGCTCTTTGTCAGAGAAAGAGTGCATTCTGATATCTTACAAATGTACAGATAAAAAATTCTGTATATTTTGATGGAATATGACCATGTTTAAAAATATCAGTATAGAAAAGACCGTTAAGGTCATGCTGGCCATTTTATTTGCGTTGATTATGAGCATTATTTATTTTAGTTATGATGCTTCCACTCGATCCTATAATAATTTCGTTTCATCAAATAGCCTAAGTCAGCAAATGTTACTTATGGGCAAAGCGCGATATCAAATGGCCGTGATCAGGGCAAATATTAATGGATTAGATGGGCAATTACGCGTTAATGAAAAACCCTCAGCAAAATACTTTCACCAAACTGCAGAATATATTGAAATAACGCGTGAAGAGATCCACCGTTGGTCAGACACGGAAAAACTCACTTTAGAAGGGCGAGAACTAGCCGATGATATGACAAAACGTTTTGATGAATTGCTCGATATCTTTACTGGCGCACTAGAGAGATTGCGTAGAGGTGAGCTAACAACACACTCAGCCAGTGTTAAAATGGATGAGCTTAATGATATCACGATGCAATATTACGCTGTGGCTAATGGTATCGAGAATAGCTATATCGATATTGCAAAAACATCTCAAGAACGTTTAATGCTGGTGTCAATTACGACAGGTATTATTGTTATTCTTTTATTTTTCATTATATTACGTTGGTTCTCCCATACCTTTATTGGCAATATCAAAATATTAATCAATATCTTTAGTAAGATGAGTCAAGGCGATTTAAGTATGCGTGTAGATAATCACGGTACTAATGAATTTGGTCAGCTATTCAATGAAATGAATAAGATGAAAAATTCATTAAGCCATATGATTTCTTCCGTGAAAAATGCCGTTAATACTATTAGTGTTAGTGCGAGTGAAATCGCAACAGGAAATACAGATTTATCATCTCGAACTGAAGAGCAGGCTAGCGCATTACAAGAAACTGTTGCGAGTATGGAGCAAATTAAAACAACAGTTGAGAAAAATGCGGATAACTCACGTGAAGCTAGCAAATTAGCACTAACAGCAACCGCATCTGCTCAAAACGGCGAAAATGTGATGGATAGCGTGGTAGAAACCATGTCTTCAATCTCTGAGAGCGCGAAGAAAATTGCAGACATCAATGACATTATTAACAGCATTGCTAATCAAACGAATATTTTGTCATTAAATGCGGCAGTTGAAGCGGCAAGAGCGGGTGAACAAGGTAGAGGATTTACCGTTGTAGCGTCTGAAGTGCGTAGTTTGGCTAGTCGCAGTGCGGAAGCTGCGAAAGAGATCAATGATTTGATAACACACTCTGTAAATAAAGTGCATGTTGGCTCTCAGCAAGTTGCTCAAGCTGGACGCTCAATGTCAGAGATCGTCACAACCATTAATCAGGTGAATGACTTTATGCAACAGATAGCCCTTGCTTCTAATGAACAAAGCATGGGGATTAACCAAATCGCATTGGCTGTTAGTGAAATGGACACCGTTACTCAGCAAAATGCGGCATTGGTTGAAGAATCAGCGGCTATCACAGCGAATATGGATGATGAAGCTCATCAATTAGCTAAATTAGTTTCACAATTTAAAGTAGATGAAGAGAAAGAAACGCTTTCACGCTTTGATCCCACACAATCAGCGGAAGCTATCGATACTCAACAAAAATAAGTGTCATATCGCTAATCAATAAAATAGGCCCCCTTTGCTAATTTATGGCGAAGGGGGCTTTTTGTTACATATCTTCTTAATGCTTAAAATTAAGCTTTGATCTGATTAACGCATTCATTACCTGAAGCAACGTCTTTAATATTGTGCAGTGTTGTTTCACTAATACTAATCAATGCTTCTTCTGTTAAGAAAGCTTGGTGTCCTGTAAATAACACGTTATGACAAGAAGAAAGACGACGGAAAATATCATCTTGAATAACGTCATTTGATTTATCTTCAAAGAAAAGGTCACGCTCATTTTCATAAACGTCCATTCCCAATGCACCAATTTTACCTTGTTTTAATGCATTAATAGCAGCAGCAGAATCCACTAAAGCACCACGACTGGTGTTAATAATCATCACACCATCTTTCATTTGTGCAAAAGCAGTTTCATTTAATAGATGGTGATTATCTGCGGTTAATGGGCAATGCAGCGAAATAACATTAGAATTCGCATAGAGTGTTGCCAAATCGACATATTCTGCACCTAAATCAAGTACTGCTTGATTTGGGTAAGGATCATAAGCAAGTAGCTTCATGCCAAAGCCTTTTAATATGCGCAATGTTGCTAATCCTATTTTACCTGTGCCAATAATACCGGCAGTACGATTATGCATATTAAAGCCAGTTAAGCCTTCTAATGAGAAGTTTGCATCACGAGTACGTTGATAAGCTCTGTGTATACGACGATTAAGTGATAGCATCATACCAACAGCATGTTCTGCAATAGCCTCTGGTGAATAAGCCGGCACACGGACAACCGTTATGCCTAATTCAGCCGCAGCGTCTAAATCGACGTTATTGAATCCTGCGCAGCGTAATGCGAGGATACGTATATTAAGGCTAGCAAGCTCTTGTAAAACCGCACGATTTGCATCGTCATTGACGAAAATACAAACAGCATCAGCGCCAACGGCATTTTTTGCGGTTTGTTCTGTCAAATTAAAATCGAAATATTCAATATCATAATGGTATCCATTATGTTGATTGACCCATTCCATGTGTTTACGATCATAATGTTTAGTACTATAGGAAACGATTTTCATCCAGTCTTCTCTATTCTCGATTAAATTTTTATTCAGAGGCTGGAAAAACAAGAATTATCCAGCCCCAATATGAAAGAAATTAATACTATCATTATAAACAATTTAGAGAGGTAAGTGGATGATTCAGGTTTGTTTAAAAGGAATATGATGTGTTGTTAAGAAAAACAATCAAATGGACAGGGACGATACTACTAGGCACAGGTCTAATTGGCACTGCTTTATGGGTGTCTATTCCTCGTTGGTTGCCCGTGGTTGCTCACTATTACTTGCCTGAAGGTGTAACACTTTCTTTATCGCAGCCCAAGTTACAGCGCTTAGGTGTTTCAGTTGAAAATATCGCATTAAAGGCAGAGAGTTGTACTTTAGCTAATCTTGATAACTTTGTTTTTACTTATCAAAAAGAGCAGATTGATAAACTTCAATTTGATAGCCAGCAACTCGTCATTGATGAACAATGTTTTTCAATGATGCCAGCAAGTAAACAAGAAGAAACTGCAACTGTTCCTCTTGAGATAAATTCACTATTAACTTCAATACCTTATTTATCCGTTAATATCGATAATGTGCTCTTAAAAGAAAATGCTCGTTATCAAGGTGCATTACAACTAAAAACACAAAACAATGGGCGACTAATTACTTACCAAGGAGAAAATGCTCAACTTGGTATTTTCATTAGAGACAACCAATGGCTTGATATTAAAAAGCTTAAAGTGAATTTACCTGATGATAACAATATTGAACTGGCTGCTGAAATAGCGCTTCCTCTAGATATCGCGTCATTACCTGAAAAAGGCACCATCGATGCAACGTTATTAACTTCTCACTATGAACATCCGTTAGTTTTTATTCTTGAATGGGTTGGACAATCCGGCACTATTTCAATTGCCGAACAAGGTGGAGGTCACGCATTGGCTTTATTGCCTTGGACAGCCTCACCTGAAAATATCGTTATTGAGCAAGGTCGTTGGGAATGGTTTGGATTAGACCAACCGTTACGAGGTGGTGTAAATATTAATATCGCCCAATGGCAAAAAGGATTAACGGATTTAAGATTAGCTGCACGATTAAATGTGATGACAGAAGGTAAAGCAGGGAAAGGAAATTTGGTGATATCGATCCCTGAAACGGCAGTAAATTGGCTAGATGCACAAATTCCTATTCAAATTACCGGTGTTGTTAATAAAGAATTAATGCAAGCTAGTGCGCAATTACCCGTTAAAGTCACTGGTATGTTGACAGATCCTACTATCGAATTTCAATCCGGATCTTTATTTCGTTTCAAAGGACCCGTTACTGAGACACTTACTGTAACAGATGCTCGCTTACCTTTAGCTGGAACCACCTTTTCATCAAAAGGTTTTAATGGGCGTTTAAATGCGATAGTCGTTGCTCAAGACAGTATTTGGGGAGATTACCGCATTCATTTTCAAGGTAAAGCGATTGATTTCTTGCCTGATAATGGAACTTGGCAATGGCGTTATTGGGGAGATGGAAATTTACTACCGTTAAAAGCGCATTGGGATATTGCAGGAACAGGTTATTGGACTGATAAATTAGTGAGTTTTGAGAAACTCAATACAGGTTTTGATGTTTTAAAATATCAACATACTGCAATGACAGCGCCACGATTATCTTTATTAAGTCCATTTCGTTGGTTCAGAGATGATAAAAAGCCGACATTTAATGGAAAGCTAAAATTAACGAGTCAGCGTATTGATTTCCCTGCGGGTGGTTTTTTAGATAAGACAGATTTTATTGCCACGGTAAGTGGTGAATCACCTTTTAATTTTAACGTAAAAGGTGAGTTAAGCGCTAAACCCAATATAGGACCAATTGCAATTAATACACGTTGGGATGGTGCGAGACTAAGAGGGCAAATGCGTTGGCCTTCACAACCAATTAATGTTTTTCAATCACTAATATCTGCAGATTTAGGCATTACCCTTGATAAAGGTGAATTGTATACGCAAGCTGATTTTTCTATTGCACCTGAACAAGGATTAATTGCTGGTGGGCATCTTGTTGTTAGACAAGGCGGAATGTGGCTTAAAGATGGTGTTTTAGAAGGTTTAGATTTTATCTTACCTTGGCGTTTGAATGGAGATGAATGGCAATTAGGAGTTAAACAACCCGTTCAGTTACGAATAAAACGAGTTAATAACCTTTTTGAAATGACCGATATTACGGCAGATCTTCAAGGTTTTTACCCCGCAACTGAAAGTAAACCATTAGTCTTATCTAACGTTAATGTTGCAATGTTGGATGGAACAATATCTTTAGCAAAATTAGCGATACCACAACATGACGCAGCGATTATTTCTATTGATAATATTCAATTAAGTCATCTGTTTACTCTATTAAAAGTGACTCAATTTGCAGCATCAGGTAAAGTGAGTGGCGAATTTCCATTTTTTATTAATAATAATCAATGGATTATTAAAGATGGTTGGCTAGCTAATTCATCTTATTTAACGTTAAGACTTGATAAAGATTTCGTTGATTCAATTGATGATAACAATATGTCAGCGGGTGTTGCTATGGCATGGTTGCGTTATCTAGAGATCAGTCGTTCTTGGACTCGTGTTAATTTAAGCAATTTGGGTGAGTTAGTGCTAGAGGCTGAAATTCATGGAACGAATCCTTTAGAGGATAAACGCCGTCAGGTTAATCTAAATTATCGACATGAAGAAAATGTCTTCCAATTATGGCGAAGTTTACGATTTGGTTCACAATTGGAAGAGTGGTTAGAAAAAAGCTTATCAGATTTAGGGAGTGAGTCAGAGTGAAACCATTATTCTTAAAAAAATTATTTTTATTAACGGCGATAGTAATGGGAATATCAACGTTAACAGGATGTATTCGATTAGAAGTCGCGACACCAGATAAACCTATAAATATTAATATGAACGTAAAAATCGAACATGAGATTAATGTAAAAATAGACAGACAAGTTGAAGATCTCTTAAAAAATAACAGCGCCATTTTTTAAAGGGTAAATGATGAATTATAAAAAATATCTCTTAAGTTTTGGGCTAATAATGGCTTTAACCAGTACAAATGCTATAGCATTAACACTTGATGAAGCGAGATCACAAGGGTTAGTAGGGGAAACCTTCAGCGGTTATATTGAACTTGTGCAGACAAATAACAAACAAGCTCAACAACTTGTTGATGAAATCAATCAAGCCAGAAAAGCAAAATATACTGAAGTTGCTAAAACTAACCAAGTAACACCAGAATCAGTAGCTCGACTTGCGGGTGAAAAGTTAGTCGCAAGAGCTAATGAAGGTGAATTTGTTAAAGGTATTAATGGTAAATGGGTGAAAAAATAGTAACGCCTTAAATAAGCATTTAATTTCGTTAAAAGCACGATCTATTATAAATAGCTATCGTGCTTTTCCATAATTGCAATCACTAGCTATCGCTAAACATAACAACATCATCATTTATTTTTATAGTGAACTGAATATTGGATTGTATATAACCGGGTTTTGGAGGTATATCATCTTTTTTTACATAATTAGCAAAAAAATAAAACTCAACTTTGCCATCAATGAGATTTTCAACAAACTCATTCTCTTTATTAAGATCTAGTGGTCTTTGTTCTTCATTGTATAATAATTGAAATGTAATATTAGCACTTGCACTATCGTCAGTGATCTGATTTTTTAAATAACCGGTATTATTATCAATACTTGAATTTTCAATTTTCAAACGCACTTCGCCATCGCTTTTAGAGCAGTCATTTATAGTAACAATAATAATGTGACTGTCAGTATCAGCTAATGTTCCCGCTTCATGTGATGAGAAATCATTTTCATTAATAGAAATCTTATCGCTGATATTTTCATAAATATAATCAATATCACAACTTAAAGGAATTTCATGATCACCGCGCCTAGGTGCTGATGATAATGAAAAAGAGATAAGTAGTAATGTAATCATTAAATAGATGTTTTTCTTCATAATTTTCTTAATAGAGATAAATTGGTTTAAATACAATTGATTTCTTTTTTTATTAGTGTGGTATTCTTTTCATTATCATCAATTTCATAGTTAAATTGACACTGCTTATCTTCTCCCCATTTTACTTTTACTAGTCCGCTCTCTGTAATACCAGAAAGAAAAATAATATTATTTTCCGATACTAATCCGTGAGAAATAATATTGCTGTTTTTATCGAACGCGATGACTGTCGATGCAAAGGGAAGTGGAGTTGTTGATTTAAAAATAACACGATAACCCATTTTTATTGGGAAAATTATTTTAGACACTGAGCCTAATGTAGGAATAACATTTTTACTATAAACTTCGGTTTCTGCTTGTTGGGGTAATGTCGTTGCATTTAATTTAATGTTGTTTATTCGATAAGGTGTTATGTTATTTAAAATTAGATTTCCAAAAATATCTGTTTTCGCTTTTGTTGAAAATGATGTTTTAATTCCAGATATTCCTTGAGTATTAATCAGTGCAAATGTTCTGCCTAAACGAGGAGCAAGGGTAATACCATTAGAGTGAAGAACAATTCCTCCATTGATAGAAACATTGTAATTATAACTATCTTCCATTTTGTTTATATTAAATGTGTAAAATTGATAGTTGTTTTGATAACGGGCATTGGTGGAAAAACGGTTGGACTTTCTTTTCTCATCATAAGTGTGTTGATAATTTACTGAATATCCTAAATTGTAATTAAGTAGGGCGCCTCCAATGTTGGTCGTGTTGATATAGTGTTTCTTCTTATTTTGATAGTTTGTTTGATTATTAAACCAATGATAGTGTTCATTACTATTACCTAATGGTATATGGAGATTAAGCGAGAATAAATGATCAAAAATAGAGTTGTCTTTTTTAAAGTTATATTTAAGATTATAGTTTATTTTATTTATTGAAGATGAAAAAGATGTGCCTAACTCAAAGCTTTTAGATATATCTTTATATATTTTTTCGTGATATTGAAAAGAAAGATAACCTAAATTATCAATGTTTTGTGATAAAGAAACGGAATAGTTTATTTTTACGCTATCTTTTTTTTGGAAATTATCTAAATAATGATAAAACGATATTCCAGAAGTAAAGTAGGTTTGTTTTTTTGATAGATTTTTTTGATAACGAAATTGATATTTAAAGTTATTTTTATTATTTTCATAACTTAAGTCTGTTGCTAAACCACCCAACATACCTAAATCAAGAGATAGTCCAGATAAATAATTCATATAGTTATCTCGTTTTTTTATCGCGCTATATGAGGTAATTCTTTGACTAAGACCATATGACAATTCACTTAAAAGGAAAATTGAATTTTCTTTATCGCTATTCTTTGGTAACGTACCGGAAATAAAATTATATTGATAACTACCTTTATTTAGTTGATTAGGCAATGATGTGAAATAATGTGTTGAGGTTTTTATTCTTCCATCGGCTTCTTTAACTTCTAAACTGAGTTTTTCACTCCCTAAAACAGGTAATGAATTTATAATAAAAGGACCAGGGGGAACGGTGCTTTCATAAATAACTTTATCACCTTGTTTAATCACCACTTGAGCTTCAGTATCAGCAATTCCTTCAATAATAGGTTTGTTAGCATAAAGAGTGTTACTTGAAATTAAATTATTGGATATTAATTGAAAGCCAATTATTTTATCAGTTGGTAATATTCGTGTTGTAGGTGAGAACTTGCCTCCATAAAAAAGAGCAGAAAAAGAATTAATTTGGCGATAGGTATATAGTGATGAAAGCTTCGATTGGTAACGATTTTTATTCCAATAAAAGCTATTTTGACTGCGTATGCGCCAAGCACCTAAATTAAGACCTGTTTGTAAATTGAGTTTTTGTTCTAGGTCTTTTTTTTGATGATGCCTAATTGAATAGGAATATTGACTAAATAATGCAGTGATCCCATTATCCCAATCTTTTTCATCGATGATTTTATTTTCTCTTTTTATCAATGCTTTTTGTGGAATAATTAAATTTAGTTTCTGATTTGAAAAAGAGTATTTAAAATCAATTGAGTATTCAATTAAAGGGATTATATCTTGATGTTCTTTTTTTATTGAATAGAAATCAGCATCAATACCAAGAGTGATAAAATCATTAACAGAGAGGCAAGGGATCAACTTGTTGTCTATATTTTTAAAATAAAGAAGTTTTGCCATTTTTTTTCTATTGTTGATATGAATAATAGAATAATAAAACCCTTCAGGTTTTTTGTTTTCAAGTAGTTGTTTAATAGTTTCTTTATCAATATTGGAAAATGAATGAGTATAAATTGAGAGTGAACTATCCTGAGCTATAGTATGTTGATTATAAATAGATATTAAAATCAAAAATGTTAATTTTGTTTTTATATGATTAATAATCATTAATAACTTCCTTATCCGCCACCTCTATAGCTACACCATGTTGATTAAATATTTTCCATTTAACGTTTCCACTTTCTGAAATTATTTTTTTTGTGTTATATTTTTTAAATGGTGGGATTGTTTTACTTTCATTAACTATTAACATCCTATTGAAATATACTGAAGATAGAGCAATGAAATAAGGTGTAGGGTTGTTTATAATAAACTCATTATTTTTATTTTTTAAAAACTCAATCTTTTTATAAGCATCTTTTGCATCTTTTTCTATTGATATAGGTCTATATATTAAATTATATACAGAGTTTATAGAGACATGTAACATATTTTTATTGTTGTCAGAGTTTAATAGGATAGGTATTCTTTTAATGTTTATTCTATATAATGTTTCTCTATCTCTTTCTTTTATTTCATCTTTTTTAAATATTTTCAAAGAAAAGGTTTCATCTTTTTCTATCTTGAAAAGAGGTGGGGTTACCATAAAAGGAATTTCATTACTATTTTCTTTATCATAATGTGTAACCCAACTTTGTATAAAGTAATCATTATTTTCTTTGTTGTTTATTTCAATTATTTCTTGATTGACACTTTCAATGAAAATAAATTTATCTTTATTTATTTCTATTGATGATTGACTATATGATGTAGGAAAGATGAAAAATAATGCGAAAAATTTAAATTTTTTAAACATATTCTTTGGCTAGCTAGAGTAGAAAGTATAAATATTAAAACAAAGCTGGTATTCCAGCTTTGTTGGTTTATGGCGTTTTAATCCACAGCAATATCACTATATATAACATCAAAAGTTAAAGTGGATGATACTAAACCTGGTGTCGCATTTAGGCCATTAGGTTTCATATAGTTAACATCAAATAAAAATTGTGCACTGTTATTTTCTTTATCTATTTTTGATTTAAATGCATTAGGTTTTTCATTATTTAATTCAATAATATTTTTATCAGTATCAAAAATAGCAATATCAACATTACTACCGTTATCGGCTAAATTTTTTAAAAGTCGTTTAGTTTGTTTTGGTATTTGTAATTGTACGCTATTAATGTTTTCGCCACAGTTAGTAAATTGAATCTCAAGGGATTGAGCTGGAGTTTTAGCAATATGATCATCACCAAAATTATTCGCTTGAACTGGTGGTAACTCAATAGGTTGTATTTCATCTAGTTGACATCTTGGATTTGGTATAACAGAACCATTAATTGTAATTGTTCCTACATTTTTTTCTGTATATTCAACAGCATTTGATTGAGTTGAAAAAAGAGTTGTAGATAGAATAAATATTGAAAGTAGACTTTTTTTCATTGTAAATTCCATTTATTGAATTAATAAAATTATTTAATTACTGCTATATTACTTAAAGCGATTAAATCTTATTGATTTATTTTTTATAAATCAAATCGGTTTTTTATGTAAATATTTATTTATAATATGAATAAAAGAATAAACAATGAAATATGGTTATTAAAATAACCGGTATTTTATTAATGCTTTGAGAATTTGATTAAAATTAGTTTTTTTTACCATTAAGGTTTTTAAATTATAAATTTAAAATGATTTTTTTATAAAAGAAAAATTAGCATCCCTTTATATTTGATGAAGCATAAAATTTAGATATAAAAAAAGCACCTAAAGTAGGTGCTTTAAGAAAAATATAAATTATTATTTTACTGTAATGCTTCTTGAGTTAACAACAGCATCAATTTCTTTTTGTGCTTGTAGGTGAGATTGCTGTGCGTATTCTTCACCATATGCAGTACCTTCAGCCATAATAAACTGTACGTCATTGATACCGATAAAAGCTAAAAATTGTTTTAGGAATGGAACAATAAGATCAGAAGGTTGATCTTTATGAACACCACCACGACTAGTTAATACAACCGCTTGTTTATTTTCAAGTAAACCAACAGAGCCGGCTTCGGTGTATTTAAATGTTTCACCAGCACGAGCGATATAATCAATGTAATGCTTTAATTGAGCCGAAATTGAAAAGTTATACATTGGTGCAGTAATTACTATCACATCGTGAGCTTTTAATTCACTAATCAACTCATCTGATAATGCTCTGGCTGTTTTTTGCTCATCCGAAAGCATCGCTGTCTCTTTGCCAAAAGCAAATAGCGTAGCTTGATCTAAAGTAGGCACAGGATTTTTAGCGAGGTCACGTACTGTAATCAAGTCATCTTTATGATTATTTTGCCAATTTTCAATTAAGTAATCGGCCATTTTATTACTGTGTGAATAGCTATCTAAAATGCTGGATTTCAGTACAAGGATCTTTTTCATTCTTTTCTCGTGGTCTATAAAATGTTCTATTTATTAGTGAGTAGTAGTTTACCCGATCTTTAAAATATCACATCACAATCCTTTGAATATGCTATTCAAAATTATTGATTATATAAAATCATATACTAATAAATTTAATCAAGCCTTTATGTGCCAATAGTCTGTTGTGATATCATACGGGCATTAGTTTTGATTAGAATAACCTCAAAAAGGATAATAAAAGGTGACATTATCATCTGCCACGCTCTATCAAGAAATAGAGCAATTATCGTTGCGGGAGCAGCAACGATTAAGAAAACGTCTACGTGGCGTCGCTAAAATTAATAATGAAGAGTCTAAACAAGCGGTATTAAGTACAATTAAAGACGATATTACAACAGCACAACAGATGATAATTCGCCGTCGTGCCAATTGTCCTGAAATTACTTACCCAGAAAACCTTCCTGTTAGCCAAAAGAAAGATGCCATTTATAATGCAATAAGAGATAACCAAGTTGTTATTATTGCAGGGGAAACTGGTTCAGGTAAAACAACACAGATCCCTAAAATTTGTCTTGAATTAGGGCGAGGGATCAAGGGTTTTATTGGCCATACTCAGCCTCGTCGTTTAGCTGCTCGTTCAGTGGCTGAACGTATCGCTCATGAGTTAAAAAGTACGTTAGGAGGATCTGTAGGCTATAAGGTTCGTTTTAGCGACCATGTTGGCGATAATACTCTCGTTAAGTTAATGACAGATGGTATTTTATTGGCAGAATTACAGCAAGATAAGCTGTTACTTCAATATGATACTATCATTATTGATGAAGCCCATGAACGTAGTTTAAATATCGACTTTATTCTTGGCTATTTAAAACAGCTATTACCTAAGCGCCCTGACTTAAAAGTTATTATTACTTCTGCAACTATCGATCCTGAACGTTTTTCTAAACATTTTAGCCAAGCACCTATTATTGAGGTGTCAGGTCGAACTTATCCTGTTGAAGTGAGATATCGTCCTATTGGTGGCGATGAACTTGATAGCGATAAGGATATGACCGATGGCATTGTTGATGCTATTGATGAATTAAGCAGAGAAAGTGCAGGTGATATTCTTATTTTTATGAGTGGTGAGCGCGAAATTCGGGACACTGCTGATGCGCTGAATAAATTACAACTTCGCCATACGGAAGTATTACCTTTATTTGCCCGTTTATCTAACAGTGAACAAAATCGAATATTTCATCCTCATAACGGCAGACGTATTATTTTGGCGACTAACGTCGCCGAAACATCATTAACTGTACCCGGTATTAAGTACGTTATTGATACCGGCTTTGCGCGTGTCAGTCGTTATAGTTATCGAACAAAAGTACAACGACTTCCAATTGAGCCTATTTCTCAAGCTTCAGCAAACCAAAGAAAAGGGCGTTGTGGTCGAGTTTCTGATGGTATTTGTATTCGCCTTTATTCAGAAGATGATTTTATTTCTCGTTCTGAGTTTACTGATCCCGAAATATTAAGAACTAACCTTGCATCTGTTATTTTACAAATGACGTCGATAGGGTTAGGGGATATTAGTGCTTTCCCATTTGTGCAACCACCGGATAAACGCAATATTCAAGATGGCGTTCGTTTATTAGAAGAACTAGGTGCGTTACAAAATGAAACTGACCACAATGGTGCTTATCGTTTAACCCCAATGGGGAAACAACTTGCACAACTTCCTATCGATCCTCGTTTAGCAAGAATGGTACTTGAAGCGCGTAAATATGGTGCAGTGAAAGAATTGATGGTTATTACATCCGCACTTTCAATTCAAGATCCACGCGAAAGACCGATGGATAAACAGCAAGCCTCTGATGAAAAGCATCGGCGCTTCCAAGATAAAGACTCTGACTTTTTATCTTTTTTAAATATGTGGGATTATTTAAAAACCCAGCAAAAAGAGTTGAGTCAATCTCAATTTAGAAAATTGTGTCGCCAAGAATTCTTAAACTTTATGCGAGTAAGGGAATGGCAAGATGTTTATACACAATTGCGACAAGTTGTTAAAGAGTTAGGTTTCCCTGTTAATAGTGAGCCTGCTGATTTTAGAAGTGTTCACGTTGCGTTGTTAAGTGGATTGTTGTCACATATTGGGCAAAAAGATGCAGATAAACAAGAATTCACTGGCGCAAGAAATGCCCGTTTTTCTATTTATCCTGGCTCTGGCTTGTTCAAAAAACCACCAAAATGGACAATGGTAGCAGAGCTAGTCGAGACATCTCGTTTATGGGGAAGAATTGCGGCACGTGTTGAACCCGAATGGATAGAACCTATCGCTGAACATTTGGTGAAACATCAATATAGCGAACCTCATTGGTCAAAAGCGCAAGGCGCTGTAATGGCTAATGAAAAAGTCACCCTGTATGGTTTACCAATAGTTGCTTCTCGACCTATTAATTACAGTCAAATTGATCCACTTTTATGTCGTGAGCTTTTTATCCGCCATGCGTTAGTGGAAGGAGATTGGCAAACTCGCCATGCATTTTTCCGTGACAATTTAAAATTACGCACAGAAGTTGAAGAGTTAGAGCATAAATCTCGTCGTCGAGATATTCTTGTTGACGATGAAACAATGTTTACGTTCTACGATCAACGAATACCTTTGGATGTTGTTTCGTCTCGCCATTTTGATAAATGGTGGAAAGAGGCACAAAAGGCATCACCTGATCTGCTTAACTTTGAAAAAAGTATGCTTATCAAAGATGATGCTAAACGTGTTAGCGCGCTAGATTATCCAAATTACTGGCATCAAGATAATCTGAAACTACGCTTAACCTATCAATTTGAACCGGGGACTGCGGCTGATGGCGTCACTGTTCATATTCCATTACCTATTTTAAATCAGGTAAAAGACGAAGGTTTTGATTGGCAAATTCCGGGTATTCGCCATGAATTGATTGTGGCTTTAATTAAATCACTTCCAAAACCTGTCCGTCGTAATTTTGTACCAGCACCTAATTATGCTTCTGCTTTTTTAGAGCGTGTACCTCAAGTTGAAGGCGATTTACTCGATAGGCTTGAAAAAGAGTTGCGCCGTATGACAGGAGTGACTGTCGATAGAGAGAGTTGGCAGCTTGACCAAGTTGCTGATCACTTAAAAATGACATTCCGTGTTGTTGGCGATAAAAATAAAACGCTGGCAGAAAGTAAAGATCTCAATAAATTAAAAGAGAACTTAAAGGAAAAAGTGCAAGAAACATTATCAGCAGTAGCAGATGATGGTATTGAACAACAAGATTTACATATTTGGAGTTTTGGTGATTTACCTCAGCGTTATGAGCAAAAACGGGGTGGCTATTCAGTGAAAGCTTATCCTGCACTCGTGGATGAAAAAAATAGTGTGGGTATCAAGCTTTTTGAAACAGAATCGGAGCAGCAAGCTTCAATGTGGGAAGGGGTAAGACGATTATTATTATTAAATATTCCGTCACCGATAAAATACCTACATGAGAAATTACCTAATAAAGCAAAACTCGGCCTTTACTTTAACCCTTATGGCAAAGTGTTAGAGTTGATTGATGATTGTATTGCTTGTGGTGTCGATAAACTGATGGCGTCTTATGGTGGTTTAATTTGGCAAGAAGATGAATATCAAAAACTGCAAGAATATGTCAGAGCTGAACTAAACGATGCTGTGGTCGAAATAGCTAAACAAGTTGAGGCAATTTTAACTCAAGTATTTGCTATCAATAAGCGTTTAAAAGGGCGGGTGGATATTAGTGTTGCTTTTGCATTATCTGATATTAAAGCTCAGCTTGGTCAGTTAGTTTTTCCTGGTTTTGTTACCTCTCATGGATGGAAACGTCTTGCTGATATTCCTCGTTATTTGAGTGCAATTGAGAAACGAATGGAAAAATTAGCTATTGACCCTAATCGCGATCGCGCTCAAATGAGTCGAGTTGAAAATGTTATTCAACAGTGGCAACAGTGGTTAGGAAAACTAACCGAGAAACAAAAACAGCAAGAAGAAGTGCAAAATATTCGCTGGATGATAGAGGAGCTTAGAGTCAGCCTGTTTGCTCAACAGATAGGAACTCCATATCCAATATCAGATAAACGCATATTGCAGGCGATGGAACAAATTAGTTTTAATTAATCAAACTATTACATATGCAGACCCACGGGAGTTTATGCTTCTTGTGGGTTTTTTATTACCTTGCTAATTAATAGTTACCTACATATTAGTTACAACATACTATATATTTCTTGATTTATAGACACCTAACCATCAGTGTAGAAAATAATAGCTTAGCAGGGAAATTTTTTGACTTAAGTGAAATTGTTTTTGAAGGGATGAGAGGTACTTTTTTTCAGTACCTCTCAGATTGTCTTTAGTAAATAGTTAAGTAACCCAATGCTGGAATAGCACCAAATAAAACAAGAGCTAACAGAATTTTTTCACTTAATAGTAGAGATTTTTTGTCTTTATACTGTTTGCGTGTATATAAAAACATCAGAATACCAGGTGCATATAGAACGACAGAGAGTAATAAATTAATAACGCCTGATGCATAAAGTAACCATAAACCATATAAACTTGCAGGTATCGCAATTAATAATAAAGCACGACTACTGCGAGCAATTGCCACTTTAAATAAAAATGCACCTACGAGGAAGTAAGGAACAAGGATCATTTCTGATGCAATAGTCAGTAATGTATTGTAGTTACTTCCCGTCAGCCAAATTAAAACTAAAGAGAATTGAACGGCAAAATTGGTAAACCATAACGAAGATGAAGGAGCATCATTTTTATTCTGTTTCCCTAATTGTTTTGGGAAAGAGTGATGTAGTGCAGCAATATACGGAACCTCTGCTGCCATAATTGTCCAGCTTAAATAAGCACCACATACAGAGAGAATAAGACCTGCTGCAATAATTATCTCGCCAATGCTACCAATAAGTTGAACAAGTAGCGGTGCCATTGATGGATTTTTCATCGCTGCTAATTCTGCTTGGCTAACTAAACCTTGTGATAACAAAGTCACAAGAATATAGATAATCAATGCGATGACAACAGCAAGCACGGTTGCTAAACCAACATCACGACGATTTTTCGCTCTAGCAGAAACAACGACGGCGCCTTCAATACCAATAAATACCCACAGCGTGATCAGCATGGTATTTTTGACTTGATCCCAAACTGGGACGCCTAAATTTACACCTTTAAAATCAAGGGTAAATATATCCATATTGAAAGCTAATAGGGCGACAATAACAAATAATCCTAAAGGGAGTAGCTTTGCCATTGTTGCCATTAAATTAATACTGGCGGCAGTTTGAACACCACGCAAAACAAGAAAATGGACAACCCAAAGTAAGATTGACTCTCCAATTAATGCTTGCCATGTATTTCCATCGCCAAAAATAATGTTTTCTGGTGTGTCTGTAAAAAAACTAAAGGCAGCAAAGACAATAACAAGATAAGAAACGTTAGCAACGACAGCGCAAACCCAATAGCCCCACGCTGAACAAAAACCAATGAACTCACCAAATCCTTCTTTCGCATAGGTAAAAATACCACCATCAAGATCAGGTCGAAGGCGAGAGAGAAGTAATAAAGATGTAGCAAGAAAGAGGATACCAATGCCTGTTATCACCCACCCAATAATCAATGCGGCAGGGCTGGCAACTTCAGCCATATTTTGAGGCAAACTGAATACACCTGCACCAACCATTGAGCTTAATACTAATGCGGTGAGTGATATTAAGCCAAGTTTCTTATTCAAGGATAATTACCTACATGATTAAAATTGTAAATAAATAGCGTATTTTCTTGTTTTTTGGTCAGTAAATAGAATAAATATGAATATCTCAAATTTAAATAAAGATAAAAACACTAAAAAACAGCGAGATTTTACGGAGAGTTGACTTGGTTGTCTATGCATTAAATCATAAAAATTATTCACTTTTACAAAATAATGTCTAATTGATTAAATTTTGAATAAAAAAAAACCTTGCAGATGCAAGGTTTTTATCAATAGGAAATTTTTTATTACTTGAACAGATCAGCAGTAATAGTGACTGTACCGCCATCACTTTGCCATTCATTTGTAATATGGTAGAACTTAGCGCCTTTTGCTGCTGCACGCTTAGCAACCTGATACGAGATTTCTGGTGAGTTTACAAAGTATCCACTAAAAGTAATGGTATCGAAAGGGTCCATTAGTGCAGCAGCTGCTTTGTTAACTTCTTGAATTTCAGTGCCATTTGGTAAAGTTACAGTGTAACGACCACTTGCACCCGAAGTTTGTGTATCAGCAAATGCACCTACGCTTCTATCAAAATCAGTGTTTGATGCAAGACCAGGTTTTTCAACTTTATTGGCAGCGGCTCCGCCTTCTGCAATAAGTGCACGACCAGCATCTGAGTCATAAGGAACAACTGCCTCTGGTGCTTGAATTGCACGTTTAGGCGCATCTTTTTTGTAGATATAAGCTGTTACTTCTTGGTTACCACCATCATTCGTTGATACGTTACGAACAATAAAGAATGATGCTGCACCTTTTTTGGCCGCTGCTTTTGCAATTGCGTCGTTAATATCAGGGGTTGTAGGGAAATAACCGCGGATAGAAACCGTATCAAATGGTTGTAGCAGAATTGCTTCAGGTTTTGGTAGCTCTTTCACGCCATGAAAAACGCGATAGCTTTCTTGATCTGCTTTTGGTGCATCTTTATGGTATAGATCCGCAGTAACACTCATGTTGCCGCTATCACTAATATCATCTAGACCTTGAATATAGAAACTATCAGCACCGACTTTATCCGCACGACGAGACACCGCATCAGCGGCTTCATAAATAGCGTTAAAACGACCGATAACTGTAATTCTTTCAAATGGTTTTAGTTCTGCAGCTTGTTCGGGTGTTAATTCCTGAGCAGCCTGCGCAACAGTGACATTAGTTAAAGACAACATCGCTGCTGCGATGACTGAGGTTTTCAGCTTCATACAAAATCCTTCCGCCTTGCGCAATTAATATTGGTCATGTGCTGAACGTCGTGGTTTATCACATAGGGATTAATTATTACATGTAATAATAGCATTTGTCGCATTATTTTATTTAGCGAATCACCACAGAGTCAAATGACCAGTATATGTTACCAGATATTTACCTGAATATAGTGAATAATTCATAAATATGCCTTTTCGACTAAAATGATCCAATTAAGTTCAATTTTAGCTTTACACAGATATAGATTATTGGTTTTATTTTCAGTAGGTTATTAGAGCTCCGATTAATGGCATGCATATTATTATTTTTAACATTTTTTTTGCATGAATGTGAAGTTAACGGAGAAGTTTTAACAGATCTCTATGGATAAGAAGGGAAAATTATGCGAATTGGTATACCCAAAGAGCGACTTTCTAATGAAACAAGGGTTGCAGCTACACCAGCTACAGTGACTCAACTCATAAAATTAGGATTTACAGTCGCAGTTGAAAATGGTGCAGGCATTGCCTCTAGTTTTGAAGATAAAGCTTATCAGGAAGCTGGTGCTGAGATCCTCGCTCTTCAAAATGTTTGGGAATCAGACATTATTTTGAAGGTAAATGCACCACTGGATAATGAAATAGCGTTGCTACAAGATGGCGCAACACTGGTGAGTTTTATTTGGCCAGCTCAAAATGCGGCATTGCTCGAAAAGTTAGCTGAAAAGAATATTAACGTTATGGCAATGGATAGTGTGCCGCGTATTTCTCGTGCACAATCCCTTGATGCGTTAAGTTCAATGGCAAACATCGCAGGTTATCGTGCCGTTGTAGAAGCAGCCCATGAATTCGGAAGATTCTTTACGGGTCAAATTACTGCGGCAGGTAAAGTACCACCAGCTAAAGTAATGGTTATTGGTGCGGGTGTTGCTGGTCTTGCTGCAATTGGTGCGGCAGGAAGCCTCGGTGCAATTGTTCGTGCATTTGATACTCGTCCTGAAGTGAAAGAACAAGTTCAAAGCATGGGTGCTGAATTTCTTGAACTTGATTTTAAAGAAGAAGCAGGCAGTGGTGATGGCTACGCTAAGGTGATGTCAAAAGCATTTATTGATGCAGAAATGGCATTATTTGCAGAACAGGCAAAAGATGTTGATATCATCATTACAACGGCATTAATTCCGGGAAAACCCGCTCCTCGTTTAATTACGAAAGAGATGGTCGATTCGATGAAACCGGGAAGCGTTGTAGTTGATCTTGCAGCTCAAAATGGTGGTAACTGCGAATATACCGTGCCTAATGAAGTTTTTACGACAGAACATGGCGTAAAAATCATTGGTTATACTGATTTAGCTGCTCGTTTACCGGCACAGTCATCTCAGCTTTATGGTACTAACTTAGTTAACCTGCTGAAATTATTGTGTAAAGAGAAAGACGGTAATATCAATATTGATTTTGATGATGTTGTTATTCGTGGTGTGACTGTTATCCGTGCTGGTGAAGTAACATGGCCTGCACCACCAATTCAAGTATCAGCACAACCTAAAGCAGCTCCTGCTGCAAAACCACAAGAAAAGCCCGTTGCTAAACCAGTTTCACCTTGGAAGAAATACAGTCTATTAGCGATAGCTTTCTTATTGTTTGCATGGCTTGCAAATGTTGCACCGAAAGAGTTTTTATCTCACTTTACGGTATTCGCACTTTCTTGTGTTGTAGGTTATTACGTTGTTTGGAATGTAAGTCATTCATTGCATACACCATTAATGTCAGTGACAAACGCAATTTCAGGCATTATCGTCGTCGGTGCTTTACTCCAAATTGGTAGTGGTGGCTGGGTTAGCCTATTTTCGTTTATCGCAATATTGATTGCGAGTATTAACATTTTTGGTGGGTTTACTGTTACTCAACGTATGTTGAAAATGTTCCGTAAAGGATAAGGGAGACAATTATGTCCAGCGGAGTTGTTACAGCGGCATATATTGTCGCCGCGATATTATTTATTTTCAGCCTTGCCGGCTTATCAAAGCATGAAACCTCTAAACAAGGTAACTACTTTGGTATTGCAGGGATGGCAATTGCACTGTTCGCAACCATTTTCGGGCCTTATGCTGGTAATGTGGGTTGGATCATTATTGCAATGGTAATCGGTGCCGTTATTGGTATTCGTTTAGCTAAAAAAGTCGAAATGACTCAGATGCCAGAATTGGTCGCAATCTTACACAGTTTTGTAGGTTTAGCGGCGGTTTTAGTAGGTTTTAACAGTTATCTTGACCACAATACAGCAATGGAACCTGTAATGGTGAATATTCACCTAACAGAAGTCTTTTTAGGGATCTTCATTGGTGCTGTTACATTTACGGGTTCAATTGTCGCTTATGGTAAATTAAGTGGAAAAATGTCATCTAAACCGATGATGTTACCTAATCGCCATAAATTAAATCTTGCAGCTTTAGTTGTTTCTTTCTTATTGATGGTTTGGTTTGTTAAAACTGACAGTGTCGGTTTACAAGTTTTCTTAATCATCGTAATGACTGTGATTGCCTTAGCATTTGGTTGGCATTTAGTTGCATCAATTGGTGGTGCGGATATGCCAGTTGTTGTTTCGATGCTGAACTCTTACTCAGGATGGGCGGCTGCGGCTGCGGGCTTTATGCTAAGTAATGACCTGTTGATTGTAACGGGTGCATTAGTAGGTTCTTCAGGTGCAATCCTTTCTTATATTATGTGTAAGGCGATGAATCGCTCTTTTATTAGCGTAATAGCTGGCGGATTTGGTACTGATGGCTCAGCTTCAACAGAAGAAGGTGAAATGGGTGAGTATCGCGAAACAACCGCTGAAGAAGTGGCTGATATGCTGAAAAACTCAACGTCAGTTATTATCACTCCAGGTTATGGATTGGCGGTTGCTCAAGCACAATATCCTGTACATGATATTACTGAAAAATTACGCCAACGCGGTGTGAAAGTGCGTTTTGGTATTCACCCAGTAGCTGGACGTTTACCGGGCCATATGAATGTGTTGTTAGCAGAAGCTAAAGTACCTTATGACGTTGTATTAGAAATGGATGAGATTAATGATGATTTCTCTGACACTGATACCGTTTTAGTTATTGGCGCTAACGATACAGTAAACCCAGCGGCACAAGATGATCCAAATAGCCCAATTGCAGGTATGCCAGTATTAGAAGTGTGGAAAGCGCAGAATGTTATTGTGTTTAAACGCTCAATGAATACAGGTTATGCAGGGGTTCAAAATCCACTGTTCTTTAAAGAGAATACACAAATGTTGTTTGGTGATGCTAAAGCCAGTGTGGATGCAATTTTAAAAGCGCTGTAATAGATACAGATGGCGAATAGTAAAAAGCCAGTCGAATTTTTTTGACTGGCTTTTTTAATGGCAACAGAGCAATAAGTTTAGTCGTGATCACTATCAACAGTAATGGGGCAGGTAAAACCATCCGGTTTAATTGCTAATAAATCACACTTAATATGGTCAATAAGTTGTTCTGCTGTATTTCCTAAGAATGCGGCAGATAGGCCGGTTCTTCCTAAAATACCTAAAACAACAATCCCAGCATTTAACTCTTCACAAACTTGAGGGATCACTTGCTCTGGCAATCCTTCTTTAACATGTGTTTTCTCTTCTGGGATACAGAATTTCTGGCGCAGCTCTTTCATTGCAATAAGATGCTGACCTCGTAATGCATTGTTATAAAGATTTGGATCAAAATCAGGTAACTCAATCGCAATATTAATAGGCGCAACAGGGTAGGCGCTAAGTAAATGGACATCGGGATCTTTTTGTATGCGATGAGATAAGTCGGTTGTTAGCTCAATCAGTTTTAGATTAAGCGCGTCATGATAAGATTCTTCATTTGATAAATTTGCGGCGACAACAATAGTACCGTATTCAGGCCACTCTTTATCTTTGACCATCCAAACAGGGCAAGGGCATTTTCTAAGCAGTTGCCAATCAAGCGGGGTAAAAATAAGCGAACCTAATTTATCATGTTGGTGAGCCATTTTAATCAGTAAGTCATGTTGATGTGCAACGACTTCTTCAATAATTGCTTCATAAGGGCGATTATGCCAAATGACTTTGATATCAATCTCTATACCAGCTTCAAGGTAATAGCGTGCTTGTTGTTTGATCCAAGCCGCCTTTTGGCTGATAACACCTTTACGCATAGCATTGCGTTCATCGGGAGATAAAAGGGTTGTCATGTCATAAGAGAGATCATAAACAGGTAGAAAAGCTTTTATCCGCCCACCATTACGCTGAACGATATAGACAGCACGACGAAGTGCCGGTTGGTCATCTTGGTTAGGATCAATGACAACGAGAAGGTTTTGATATTTTTCCATTGTAATATCCTCTTTAGGGCTGGATTTATCCATCTACAATTTAAAGATAACCCAAGAAGATAAAATGCAATAGCATAAAATAGAAAACGGGGCACAAATTTGTGTGCCCCGTTATAAAATTAGCATGTGAAATGTAACAGATTAAACTTCAACTGATGAAGGAAGCTTGCCTGCAAGTTCACTTAACAGTGTACTATCTTCGATAGTAATGTATTTGCCTTTAACGCTTAACATGCCACTTTTCTGGAAGCGACCAAGTAAGCGGCTAATCGTTTCAACGGTTAAACCTAAGTAATTACCGATATCACCACGAGTCATGGTTAAACGGAATTCACGAGGAGAAAAACCACGCTGAGCGAAACGACGAGAGAGATTATAAATAAAAGCAGCCAGACGTTCTTCTGCATTCTTTTTCGAGAGCAGTAAGATCATCTCTTGGTCACCTTTGATTTCACCACTCATTAGGCGCATCATTTGTTGACGTAAGTTAGGCATTTTGCCTGACAGGTCATCCAAAGTTTCGAATGGAATTTCACAAACCATAGATGTTTCTAAAGCTTGTGCGAAACTTGGGTGTTCAGTATTAATAATGGCGTCAAAGCCAACCAAATCACCAGCAAGATGAAATCCTGTTATTTGCTCGTCGCCTTCTTCCGTAATGGTATAACTTTTAATTGTACCGGAACGTATGGCATAAAGTGATTTCAGCTCATCACCTGCTTTAAACAAGGTTTGACCTTTTTGGATGGGCTTTTTACGCTCGATAATATTATCGAGTTGATCAAGCTCATGCTCGTTTAAAGTAAACGGGATGCAGAGCTGGCTAATACTGCAATCCTGACAATGGATTGCACAACCGCCAGATTGGATTCGGCGAACGACGCGTTTTTCTGGGATCATAAGCTTGCTCATTACAAATAAAAATATTGATATGCGTCAATTTTAACACATATTGCAGTAATTAGTAAGGGGAATAACGATACGTGTGGAAATAATTCTGAATGTAACAAAACGTGTATCTTGATAAAAACAATGTTTTGCTTAAAGGTCTATTTAGAACAATTTGCGCTAACCCTATACTCAATTGGTATATTATTCGATTTTCCAACGAAGTTATAGTGCTATTACTAAATTATCCTTGTCAAAAGCCAAAAATGAAGAGGCGCTTCAATATTTTCTATCTTTATATTGACATTTTATTTACGGCTTTACCTTAAATTCGTGTTTTTTTTGCATAACTCTTTATTTTCATAACAAAAAATTAGGTAAAGTTAACTAGATGTATTTTTGATACAACTTAATGCTACCTTGAATTAGCTTTTCCTTATAAAAAGTGGGGGATCTGCAAAGAAGTATGGAATATTGAAACATTCTATTACCTCTTTAGTGGTATTGATGTACATCAATGAGGGTTTACCACTATATCCTATCATTTTTACTGATGAGAGTTGTTATGTGAGAATGATAAACTAATGAAAAAAATAGAAAAAAGTGAGAAAAACAAAGGGATGATGTCGCTAAGTCGTCGCCACTTTGTTCAAACGAGTGCTGCATTAGTTACGGTGCCATTTTTCGCACGAAATGCACAAGCTAATGTAGATGAAAGTTTGCCTATTGCAAAAGTAGACGGAAACCCAGCTACCGTTGTAGCAACATGTAGTACTTTTGACTGTGGTGGTAAGTGCGATATTCGTGCCCATATAAAAGAAGGGATTGTCACTCGGATCACAACAAGACCTGATAATGAACTAGATGAATCAATGCCTATTATGAGAGCGTGCGTGCGCGGCAGAGGTTATCGTAAATTTTCTTATCATGCAGACAGACTAAAATACCCAATGAAACGTGTGGGTAAACGTGGTGAAGGTAAATTTGAACGTATTTCATGGGATGAAGCTACAACGCTTATTGCAGAAAATATTACGCGTTTAACTGAAAAACATGGTGCAGCCAGCCGTTTCTTAACCGTCAATACCGCTGTAACAGGGGGGATCTTCTCTGGTGATACCATGATGAAGAAACTTTTCAATTTAACAGGTGGATACTTACCTTATTATCACTCAGTTAGTTTAGGGAATACGGTTAAAGTAACCCCTTATACTTACGGAATATCCAAAACAGGCAGTTCACTCGATACACTTGAAGATACACCACTAGTGATTTTATGGGGTCATAACCCTAATGAAACCATTTTTGGTCATACAAACCATTATTTTCAAAAAATGAAAAATAAGGGTACTAAGTTTATTGTGGTCGATCCTCGTTATTCAGATACGGCACAATCTCTTGCTGACCAATGGATACCTCTTTTACCAACAACCGACAATGCCTTAATGGATGCAATGATGTATGTCATTGTTACCGAAAACCTTCATGACAAACCTTTTATTGATAAATATGTCGTTGGTTTTGATGAAGCGCATATGCCAGAAGGTGTTCCTGCTAATGAGTCCTTGGTGGCTTATTTAACAGGTCAAAAAGATGGAATAGAAAAAACACCTGAATGGGCAGAGAAAATCACTCGAGTACCTGCAAATACCATTCGTCAACTCGCACGTGAATATGCCATGACAAAACCAGCAGCCTTAATTCAAGGTTGGGGACCTCAACGTCATATTTGTGGTGAGCGGAGTGCGCGTGGTTCAACATTACTCGCTGCAATTACTGGAAATGTGGGTAAAAAAGGGGCTTGGGCGGCAGGTTACGGCGGTATTGGTAATCGTCAATCTATGCGTGGCCCGAATGTTGGGAAGAACCCAATTAAAGCGCAAATTTCTATCATGAATTGGATGCAAGCGGTTGATGATGCAAGCCAAGTACGTGTTGAAGATGGTCTTTTAGGTGTTGATAAACTCGATACCAACATCAAAATGATATTTTCTTTAGCAGGTAACTATTTAGTTAATCAAAATCCAGATGTAAATGCGGCAGCTAAATTATTAGCTGATGATTCAAAAGTTGAATTTATTGTTGCTAGTGATTTATATCTCTCTCCATCTGCAAAATATGCCGATCTTGTTTTACCTGAAACCAGTTTTCTAGAGCGTTGGAACATTGGTAATACATGGGGAACGGGTAACTATTTTCTTTTGTCTGAAAAAGTGGTTGAGCCTGCTTTTGAGCGCCGTTCTGATTATGAGTGGATAACAGATGTAGCAGAAAAAATGGGAGTAAAAGAGGCGTTTACCGAAGGTCGAAGTGAAAAAGAGTGGATAGCTCATCTTGTTGATACCAATAAAGAGCGTTTCCAAGATAGACCTGACTTCCCTAATTTTGAAGAGCTAGTAAAAACACGTCGTTATCTTTTCAAAGATGAACCTTTTGTTGCCTTTGAAGAAAATATCAATGACTTTGCGAATAATCCATTCCCAACGCCATCAGGAAAAATTGAGATTTTTTCTAAGCGTCTTTATGACATGAATAATCCGGATATTCCGGCTTTATCTCATTATGTACCTGCTATTGAAGGACCTGAAGATAAGTTAACAGCAAAATATCCATTGCAAATGCTAACTTGGAAAGGGAAAAACCGTGCAAACTCAACACAATATGCCAATCCTTGGTTACAAGAAGCACAACGCCAAGAGGCATGGATAAATCCAATTGATGCTGAAAATAGAGGTATTAAAAATGGCGATATGGTGCGTGTCTATAACGACAGAGGAATAACTCAAATCCCAGCATTGGTTACACAACGCATTATTCCTGGTGTGGTTGGGCTGCAAGCTGGTGCATGGTGGACACCTGATGAAAATGGTGTTGATCATGGTGGATGTCCTAATGTTTTAACATCAACACGAATGACACCACTAGCCCATGGTAACTCGCATTTAACCGTTTTAGTTGAGGTAGCCAAAGCATGAGTGACTTTAAAGAATATGCACCAGTGAGTGATGAACAGCTCGGTTTCTTTATTGATTCCTCTCGTTGCTCTGGTTGCAAAGCTTGCCAAGTGGCATGCAAAGACAAAAATAACTTGGAAGTAGGACGCCGTTTTCGCCGTATTTATGAAGTAAAAGGCGGTGGTTTTGCTCCAACAGGACAAGGCGGTCTGGTTAATAATGTTTTTGCTTATACATTAACCATATCTTGTAACCACTGTGATTCACCTGTCTGTGTGAAAAACTGCCCAACTACCGCAATGCATAAGCGTGAAGGTGACGGTATTGTTCGTGTGGATACCTCTAAATGTGTCGGTTGTGGATATTGTGCTTGGTCATGTCCTTACGGCGCACCACAAATGAATGAAGAATCCGGACAAATGTCAAAATGCGATTTTTGTATCGATTTATTAGCCGAAGGCAAAAATCCAATTTGTGTTGATACCTGTCCGCTAAATGCGATTAAATTTGGCAAAATTAAAGATCTAAGAGCGAAGTATGGGCATTTAAGCCAAGTTCAAGGGTTACCCGATTTTACGATGACCAATCCGAACTTAGTTATCAAACCTCATACTGGTGCGACGAAAAAGGGAGGAGTTAAAGCATGAGTGAATGGCCATTAGTTACCTTTACTTTGTTCGTCCAAAGTTCTGTGGGTGTGACTATTTTCACCGCACTTTATTTTTGCTGGCTAGAAAAAGAAATTGGTAATCAAAGAGCAACCGTTGCTATGCGTCCTGTGTTATTAACAGCAGCCATTTTAGGTTGCTTAGGATTATTAGCTTCAACGTTACACATGGGATATCCATGGAATGCTTTTCATGCATTACGCCATATCTCTTCATCATGGTTAAGTCGTGAAATCATATTTGCTGCAGTTTATCTTGGCGCATTATGCCTTTATACCTTAGTTATTTTGATAAAAGGGCATATGAATAAAACCATACTGGCAATTATTGGTTTACTTGGCATTATCGATATATTCTGCATGGCGTCTCTGTATTACAACACCTCAATGCTGACATGGATGCATGCAAATACCTATTTTATGTTTATAGGGGCATTATTTGCAGCAGGTGCGGTCATTGCATTATCAATAACTGCGTTTCGTATTAAAGCATTTGTGAATGATGAATTAGCAAACAAGGTTGTAATAAGTGCATTAGTGGTTGTTTTTCTTGCGGTAACAATACGTATGGCTGTACAGCCGTTCTATTTGGAATGGATGTCAGCAGTCATTTCAACAAATGATGCAATAACGTTCCCTCATACGCCTATCATTGCGTATAATGAAACATTCGGATTAAGAATATCTGCATGGCTTATGTCAGTTCTTGGTATTTTAATGATGGGATACAGCGTATGGAAATATCGCAATGCTGTATTTACTTCAGGATTGCGTATGGTGTTAGCGAGTAGCGCAATAGTACTGATTGCAGAAGTTCTTAATCGTTTTGCATTCTTTATTGTTAAGTAGTGGAGTAGTGATGTATGAGGCGTTTTATTAAGGTGGATCTTCCTCCTGAACCAATTATTAATGATAAATGTGTTAGAAAACGCCTCAAACAAAGCCTATGTGATAGTTGCTCCAAAGTTTGCCCTGTGGGCGCTATCACTTTTGCACACTTAGATGTAAAAATAGACAATGAGCTCTGTTTTCAATGTGGTAATTGCCTATTCACTTGTCCTGTCGATGCGATAGAAAATATCGCACCCCATGAAAGAACACATCAAGATAATTACCTTGTTGTTAATCATGATGAGCCGTTAGCAAGTACAGAAGAATTATTAGTGTGGCATCGTCAATATCAAATTAGAGGCATGAAGATAGCACAGCCTTTAGTGGATAAATGGCTTCCTGTTTTAGCAAACTTAAATCTTCAATTAAAAACGTTACAAGAGCCTATTTGGCAATTGATTATCACAGAGCCTACTGATATTGATAGTGGGCGTCGCTTTATGCTTTTTCGTCAAAAACTGGATGAGAAACCACTTAATAAAAATCAAGTAAGAACAGGATTAAATGCAAGAAAACAACTTTATCCTGAAGACAGTTGGTTCCAAATTCAGTTAGATAAAGACAGTTGTATTCTTTGTTCTGCCTGCGCCAAAGTGTGTGATGAAGGTGCGATTGAACTTGAAAATAATATATTCACACTTGATGAAAAGCGCTGTACGGGTTGTATGAGTTGTGAAGTGGTTTGTTTTCCTAAATCTATTCATGTTAATGAACAAGTTGCTAAAAATAACGAACCCACACACTATCATTATTATGATGCTCATTGTGAAAAATGTCGTTTAGCTTTTTTATCATGGACTCCAGAAGCAAAATTGTGCCCGATTTGCATACAACATCAGAAGCAAGGTTGGTTATAATCTCTCTCCAATGCACTTCAGTTATTTATTGCTTCATAAGCTAACACCCTGATTAAAATCAGAAACAGGGTGTTGATTTTGCTTATTTATCATTAAATTCCGATTGTGACTAAATAAAATGGGAGCAAATGATGAAAACAACTGTTTTACCTGCGGATATGCTAGAAATTGCCATCACAGAGCCGGGCGGTATAGATAAATTACAATCTCAGCTATCACCGATACCTTCAGTTCCCCCACATTATCTTTTGATCAAAGTTGCCGCTTCTGGTGTTAATCGCCCTGATATTTTTCAACGCCAAGGTAGTTATCCGCCACCAGCCGATGCTTCACCTATTCCGGGTCTTGAGGTTGCTGGAGAGGTTGTTGCATTAGGTGAGAACTGCACTAAATGGCAACTGGGAGATAGAGTTTGTGCTTTAGTTGCTGGTGGAGGTTACGCTCAATACTGTATTGCACATGAAGACATCGCATTACCATCAATGAATTTAACAGATATTGAAGCAGTTGCATTGCCTGAGAATTTTTTTACCGTCTGGGCTAATTTATTTCAGTTAGGAAAACTAAAACAAGGTGAATCTGTTCTTATTCATGGAGGAACCTCGGGGATCGGTTCAACTGCGATAATGCTTGCTCATACAATTGGTGCAACAGTTTATACAACGGTTGGCTCTGAAGAAAAAGCGACCGTAGCTCGTGATCTCGGCGCTGATTATGTCATCAACTACAAACAAGCCGATTTTGCTAAAGAAATTCCTATTTTAACGGAAGGGAAAGGCGTTGATGTTATTCTTGATATTATTGGTGGGGATTACGTAGAAAAGAATTATCAAGTTGCCGGCAAATTTGGGCGCGTTATACAAGTGGGCATGATGAAAGGAATGCCCAAAAATTTAAATATGATGCCAATGATGATTAAGCGTTTAATTCATACTGGTTCAACGATGCGATCTCGCTCAATAGAAGAGAAGGCACAAATAGCGCAAGAGCTGAAACAACAAGTGTGGCCGCTTATTGCTGAAGGGAAAATTAAGCCAATCATTAATGCGATTTTCCCATTAAAAGAAGTGGGAAAAGCACATCAATTAATGGAGTCTGGTGATTTAATTGGTAAAGTGATGCTTGAAATCTTACCTTATAACAAAAAAGAGTAAAAATAAGAGCGCTTAAAACTTATTTGATATAAGCGTGAGAAATCATTTTCCTTTCTAAAAAGCGAATATTCCGAAAAACACATGTTCAATATTTCATGTGTTTTTTTATATATTGAAGAAAAAATGAATTACATTTTAATAAATAAATTCCTATTTTAGATAAGTAATTTGATATCTATTCTTAATAATAGATATTAAGCGATAGAATTATTCATTGATTCTAATTAGGATAGGTTTAAGTATTGACCTTAGTAAAAATAATATCATATCTACAGAAATATAACTTAAATCAAAATTGATAATAAGTTAAAGAAACTAACAAATAAAGCTAAATCATTTATCCTCAAAGTGTCAGTTACTTAAATTAAATTGGAAAAATATTAACTAATATCAATAAAATAAAGAAGATTCTTACTCATCATGTAGTATATCATTTGAATAAAGGTTAATTATTAACGATCAATAAACATAATTCTCATTAAAACAGATAATAAAAATTTATATATAGGTGCGATGATGGCAAATTACAAACAAACCTGTCTGAGTGCTACAGAGCGTGTATACCATACCCGAACCGTTGATACCCTTACATGTTATCATCGAGAGATGGCAAAAATACTAATGAATAGTGAGTATTCTTTTCCTAAAGAAAATAAAGTGAAAAGAAATAATAGCGAGAGTTTAGACGCTAAAATAAAAAGTAATACTATTGAAAAAAAAGCAGTAGATAATGCTTATGAAAGTATTTTAGAGACTTTAAAACAGCAAAATATTTATAATCAATCTGATATTGAACCTTATTTTTCTCATCATCATTCACAAGTGATGCAATTGGCGAAATTCGGTTATCTTTCTGCATTAGTATACAATTCAGATAATGTTTTTAATAACCATTCCCCCTTACTAAAAGAGCAAGAAAGGAAAATTACAGATGATCTCTGTAAGTTAATTGGTTTTTCATCCGAAAATGCATTTGGTCATATCACAACAAGCCATACTCTTGCTTGCTATGAAATATTATGGGCGCTCAGAAATTTAAAAACATTACCAATGGCAATTGCTCGTCATCCAAAATCACGAGATTTGGTTGCAGATAAAAAAGCATTTGAGTTATTCAATATGTCTGTCACGGATATTTTAGCAATAAGCGAACAACTCAATGAGCGCGGAATTTTTGATGATGTTAGTCATCTAACATGCCGAGGAACGGGCATGACAAAAACAATGCATTTAGGAAAACTACTGGTTCCTGTTTCCCGTTTTGAATTTTGGAAAAAAGCAATGGATATACTTGGGTTAGGGTATGACAACCTTATTGCATTGCCTATTGATGAAACATTTAAAACTGATATTGAAAAAACACGCAGTATTGTTTTTCGTCTGATTGAACAAGGTGAGCCAATTCTTGGCGTCATAGGAATATTAGGCGCACCGTCTTATGGTTGTGTTGATAAGTTAAAGCCACTTTTTGAACTAAGAAAAGAGTGCGAGGAAAAATTCAGCAATTCATTTTATATCCATATTGATGCATCTCAATTTGGTTATATGAAAAGCTTATTTCTTGATGATAATTACGATCTTATCCCTTATCAGATTTTGTGTAAGAAATTAAAAAAAGAAGCCCCATTACTTGAATTGACACCCGAAATATATGAAAGTATCACACAACTTTCTCTCGCTGATTCAGTCTCTTTCGAACCGTTTCAAGCTGGATTTTCACCATATCCTACGGGTGTTGTATGTATTAAAGATGCGCGTATTAGTCGTTTTTTAACAAATCCTCCTAGATTATGCCCAGAGCAAGCGGATGATGTTCCTAAAATTGATGGTATTCAATCTGCACCCGCAGTAGCGTCGATGTGGAGTGTGCATCAACTCTATCCTTTTACTTCATCTGGATATGGAAAATATGCACAAATTCAATGGGAAACGCGCGTCAAACTTGAGCAATTTTTTAATCAAGCAACGGCTTTCGAAAAAGAAGGTAAGCACTATTACATTCGTGTTTTATCTGCATCTGACTTTAATAAACTAAATTTTGCGATTGTAAGAAAAGGAAATAAGAGCCTAGAAACGCAAAATGACCTTAATAAAACAATCCATGAAAACTTGGTTGTAAAAAGTCATCATAAACAAGATTTAAGTCTGTTAACGCTTTGTGCTCGTAATAGCGATGATGCACCAGCACAGTTTTGTTCTGAGTGCGATTTTGATAACAATGAGTGGGAAACTATCAAACACTTAAATTTGTTGCAGTTGACTATAAAAAGTACTGAAACCTGTGACGAACAACAGATTGAAGCTGGATATCAATATATTAAGGAAGTGGTTTTATCAGCATTAGATAATAAGTAGTGATATCTCGTTTTTGTTATATTTCCTACAATTAAAATAAATTTTGTTAAAAAGCGAAGTAGTGGGTTATTACTCATTATCTTCGCTTTTTTTTTAATAGCATTAGGTGACGGTGTCACTTAACTTGTTTTAAAGATACTTTGTTTTTTCTTCTTCGCGACTACTTTTCTTCTTTTATTTTCATTGATAGCACATAAAAGCAAGCTAGAGAATGAGAATCATTCATAATTAAGCCTATGTTTTAAAAAATTAATCATAGATAAATCATATTGTTAATAAGAAAATCAATTTAGATGTGCATTTAGATATATCTAAAGCTTGATCGTTTAGATATATCGGATTATTATGCATGACATAAATTCGATATATCTAAAACAATGAGGGAATATTTATGATGATTCGAGCATTAAACTCACTTTATCAACAGCGTGCTGAAAATGGCGAACATGGTAGTCATGGACATGGTCACGGAAAAGGGCGTTGTGGCGGTAAAGGTAAACATAGCCAACACCAAGAACATCATGGTGAGCATTGTTGTCACGGTGAACATGGTCATGGACACGAAGGACACGGTGAATGCTGTCACGGTGAACACGGTCATGGACACGAAGGACGTGGCGAATGTCGTCACGGTGAACACGGTCATGGACACGAAAGACGTGGCGAATGTCGTCACGGTGAACACGGTCATGGACATAAAGGGCGTGGTGAGTGTTGTCATGGTGAGCATGGTTCTGAAGGTCAAGGTAAACAACGTGGTCGTGGATGTGGTGGCAGAGGAAAAGGCCAAGGCCGCCAATTAAAACGTATGTTTGATCATGGTGATTTACGAGTTCTGTTACTTAGCATGATCTCGAAAAAACCAAGTCATGGTTATGAAATTATTAAAGAAATAGATGAGGCTTCTTCAGGACTGTATGTACCTAGCCCTGGTGTTATTTATCCAACGCTAACACTACTTGAAGAGCAAGATTTATTAGTTGCTACGATTGCTGAAAAAGGCCGTAAAAACTACAGCATTACACCTGAAGGTACTGCATTTTTAGCAGAACATCAGGAAATAGATGCCAATATTCAAAGAAAACTGGCTTATGCGAGAGATTTATCTCAAAACGCAGGTGGTGTTTCTGAGGAAATTGAATCTGCTGTTGGGAAATTAAAAGCCGTTTTACGCCATAAATTAGTGTTAAAAGAGCTCTCTGTGGAAAGAGCAGGACGTATTGCTTCTATTCTTAATGAAGCAGTTGAGAAAATTGAAGCTATTAATGAGGCATTGATCTCAGAGGAAAGGGAAGATGAATAAAACAGATACTCAGCTACAAAATTCAAGAAGAAATAATGAAATAGACAAAGATGATTTAGAAAATAATCCAGCAGTAAAAGAACAAATTTGCCCTAAAATGCCAGTTTCTTACTTTCGTAGAGCGTTACGTAAACCCGGCAGAATATGATAATGATGGACGGAGGTTATAATGACATGACCTCTGTCAGTTCTTCACCTTTCTCATTTTGTTTATCCTCTCTTCACCGTATTAGCTTATTCTTATAGCAAGGTTGCTAAATAATAGAAGCTAACAATACCGTTATAAAATTAGTCTCTTCAGATCTTAACTATCCTTTGCTTGGTTTAAACCTTACTTAATAAATCACTTTATTTTCTTTCTATGCCCTCATTTTTGATGGTCATTTATGTCTTTTTTCTTAGGTTATTGTACCAACCTCAAAAAAATCACAAATGATTGTGGAAATGTTCCATATTAACGATTATTTTATTTAGGTTAGTGAACCCATTAAACAATTTGAAAACTTAAACCAGAGATATGCTGAAATAACAATAAATTAAATACCAAATCAAAATAATAAGTGTTTGTAAGTACTTAAACGAGAATAAGTACCTCAGTTCAAACATAGTCTTGCTTATGATACTGGAAGTTAATCGGTAAAGATAATGGCAAGGTAATGAAGATATGGGTTTATTTATTGTTAAGAATAGAAATAACGATGCGAATAACCGATTGATATTTAAATAATATTATCGAATAAAAATAACAATACGCTCATTAGATAGAACTATAGATTAACAAAATCGATAGTTTTGTATTTGCCGTACCTGTTAAACCAACATTTGCTAACTTAGGAATATTCGAATGAAAGTAAAAGCATTATCTGTTGTGATAAGTTTAATACTCGCTACACCATTATGTGCAAACGCACAAACCGATATAAGTGCAATTGAAGCAAGGTTAAATGCCCTTGAACAACGTGCAACCGCCGCTGAAGCTAGAGCTGCCGCTGCAGAACAAAAAGCGGCTCGCCTTGAACAATTAATTAATTCCAACAGTTTATCCCAAGAAAAGAAAGCAATGAATCATGTTACAACCGTCAACATGGAGCAACGCATTGCTATATTAGAAAAGCAATCTGATGAGGCTCAAGCAAAAGTAAACATTGCACAAACTCAACTTAATGAAATCCAACAAAAACAATCTGCTCAGCTTGCTAGTACGAAAAATAATGAAAGTACAGGCTTTTTCTCTACCAATACAAATTGGGGTGATCTCAAATTGTATGGTGATGTTGAATATAATATCGATGCTGCTAGTAAGAAAGGGCAACTAACATCGATGAGAATGATGCCCGGTAATCAAAAAGATTTTGATGATAATGAAAAATGGTCACTTAACGGGCGTATTTTAATTGGTGTGGATGGTGAGCGAGAATTAAAAAACGGTAATTATGCTGGTTTTCGTGCTCAGCCAATGGCTGACATGACGGGTAAAATGAATTTAGATGATGCTGTTTTCTACTTTGGTCAACGTGATAAATGGCAATATAAAATTGGTCGTTATGAAGCTTACGATATGTTTCCTCTAAACCAAGATACATTTGTCGAGTATTCAGGTAATACAGCAAACGATTTATATGGTGATGGTTTTGGCTATATCTATATGATGAAAGAAGGGCGAGGTCGTAGTAGTGATGGTGGTAGCATGATGGTTAACACACACTATAACGACTGGTATTTTGAGCTAAATGCTTTAGTTGAAGATGGGACTTCTGTTTTTAAAGACAATGAATATCATGGGCGTAAACTTGATAACCGCAAGAATGTTATTTATATGCGTCCTGTTGTTGCATGGCAGAAAGACAATTTAACTATTGCAGGAGCAATAGATGCGAACGTGATAAGTAAAGCCTATGGCTATGATGATGAAAATGGAAAATTTCAAGATCAATCACGACGTACAGGTTATGGCTTAACTGTAAAATGGGACACTTTAGCTGATGATCCAATTAACGGCATTGTTGCAAATTTAAGTGCTGCTTATCTCGACGCTAAAGATGAAAATGATTTTTCTGTTGGTAGTAATGTTTTATGGCGTAAATTTCAACTTGGTTATATTTATGCTCATAATGATATTAAAGCTTACTATCAAAAAAGCGGAAACAATAGTGGTCAAAATGATACCTATCTGACGCTCAATCCTGGTAAGTATAATATCAACACTGTATTTGCTTCTTATGAACTACCTAATATTTTAGATATGGATAACTTTAAAACCTATTTAGGTGCTTATTATTCACGTATAGATGGTAAAGACGATATTAATGTACATAACAGTGATAAAGATCGTTACGGTGCCCGTATCCGCTTTAAATATCTATTTTAACCTTATTTTTGGTACTTATTGTTAGATATTGAGTTTATATATAAAGACTTCAAGATACCGAGTATTGTTGGTTAATTGAGGTCTTTATATTTTTATATTATTTGCATAGTTGTTGGAACATAAAACATTAGATACCAGATAAAAGAAAAGCCTTAGTTAATTTTTCAGCTGACCACTCTTTAATATCCGATACTTGCCCATCACCAATTTCAACTAAACGTAATTCTCCCTCTGTATTTTTGACTACATCAATGGAATAAAACGGTGTGTTTAGCTGTTGCGCTACTTTCTTCACAAACTCAGGAATATCATCATCCGCAGAGAATATTTTCTTATTTAAAACAAAATATCTACGCTCACTATCATTAAGAAATTTCTCAACATAGCGAAGGCTCACACCACCTTCAATATCACCTCTAAACTGTGCAATAAGTTTTAGGATTTCTTTAATTTCATCAGCATTTTGAGCAATAGAACCTCTCGTAGTTGTTAAAGATTTTACATAGTCTTTCACAAAGTAGGCTGGCCATTGAAGTTGGCTGGTTAAGCTTTCAAAGTCAGTATTCACAGTGGTGAACACTGTTTTTGGTGTGAACTCTTTACACGCTTCATACCAACCTGTTATGTGGTGGTTCTGAATATAATCTTCAGGGGTTTCAAGCATCTGCCCACCATGAGTATTAACAGCATGGTATAGCTGTTGATATTCGTCTTTATTTAGCATCCATCCACGCCAAATAACGGGAGAATCTGATTTAAAAGGATGTGAAAATTTATATTTACCCAATGCCATATCTTCTGACGAGAGTAACAAACAATGAATATTTAGCGCTTGAGCGCAAAGATATTCCTGTTCAAATGCTTCATCAGGTTTGCCTGTTTTTGAATAATCATCAGGGTAAATTATTTGCATAAGTAATTTCTTTTAATTAAATAGATCTAATGAGAGACATCCTAACGCTTTATTTAACAACTTGAACCTTTTTTCTCTTAATTACATGTTCTCTTTTATAAGTTGTGAGATCTCTCGATTTTTTGATCTTTTCTCGATTAGGTAACTGATTTTACTCGTGCCATTGTTTTATTTCCTGCCATAATCGGTCTAACGTTTACAGACCTTAAATAGCGTATTAAGTACGGATGATAGTTATCAGGAAATAATTCAATGTCTTTCTATATACAAAACAGTAGTTCAAATAACGATAAAACCGACAAGAAAAATAGAACAAAAATACTATTAATAGGCTTAGCCTTAATTCCTACATTTGTATTTGCTAATGATCTTTCTCAATTGCCACAAAAAGAGCGCGTAGCTTACTTCACTCAGGCTCAGCAAGCAGGGATCACAGGTATTGCAATTAAAACCAAGCCAGTTCTAGCAAGACCAGCTAAAGAAGGTGAGATCATCACAACTATAATTAAAGGTGAAGGAGTTGAAACAGTTTCAGAACCAGCAAAAAAAGGTGATTGGGTAGTACAAAATATTTGCCCAGAAACAGGTAATGAGGAGATCTTGGTAAGAAAAGCCAAATTTGCCCAGCGTTACAATACCGCAGAAAAAAGTGAAATTAATTTAGCGTCTTATCCTAGTGATTATCAGCCTTTTACCCCCAAAGGCGTTGAGATGAATTACTTTATCGTACCTGACTCTACACCTCCATTTGCAATGAAGGCACCATGGGGAGAATTGCAACGTTTTCAGTCGGGCGATGCGGTTGTGCAATCCACAACGGACAACCAAGATGTTTATCGTATTCAAAAGGCAGCATTTGAGTGTACTTACACTATTCTAAAGCCTGCAAAATTAGCACAGTAATATTGAGTTTATCTATAATGGTTGGATATTAATTTTATAATTCATTAGGTTATAATTTTTACGTTACTGAGGCTAAAGCCATTAAACAGAGAGTAGGTTAATAGAATGTAGGTACAATTTACTTGTTGTGCATTTGCTTTAATAGCTACATTTCGTTAACCTATCTCTATCAATTTCTTCAACTCATTAGGTAAAACCTATTGAACTGATAGCAGGAATGTATTAGCTATTCTCAAGTGGAATAGGTACATTAGACCCATACCAAACAGGAGGAAATACAATGTCTTTAATTAATACCCCAATCAAACCATTCAAAAACATGGCATTTAAAGACGGTCAATTCGTAGAAGTGACTGAAAAGGACGTCGAAGGCAAATGGAGCGTTTTCTTCTTTTACCCTGCAGACTTCACTTTCGTGTGCCCAACTGAATTAGGTGACTTAGCTGATCATTATGCTGAGTTCCAAAAAATGGGCGTAGAAATTTACTCAGTTTCTACTGACACGCATTTTACCCATAAAGCATGGCACAGCAGCTCAGAAACTATCGGTAAAATTAAATATGGCATGATTGGCGACCCAACTGGCGCATTAACTCGTAATTTCGAAAATATGCGTGAGAACGAAGGTCTTGCTGACCGTGGTACTTTCGTTGTTGACCCACAAGGTATCATTCAAGCAATTGAAATCACAGCTGAAGGCATTGGCCGTGATGCATCAGACCTGCTGCGTAAAGTTAAAGCGGCTCAGTATGTAGCTAGCCACCCAGGCGAAGTTTGCCCAGCAAAATGGAAAGAAGGTGATGCAACTTTAGCTCCATCACTGGATTTAGTTGGCAAAATCTAAATAAGAATTAAGCCACTAAAAAGTTATTTATCGGGTGTTTCGGCACCCGATTTTATTGAGGGTGCAAAAATGTTAGATAATAATTTAAAAGCTCAATTGAAAGCTTATTTAGAACGATTAACCCAGCCAGTTGAGTTAGTAGCAACATTAGACGACAGCAAACATTCTGCTGATATCCAAGCGCTATTAAAAGAAATCGAACCATTATCCGATAAAGTTACTTATCGTGAAGATAATAACGCTAATGTACGTAAACCATCTTTTCTTATTACCAACCCAGGGAAAGAAACAGGTGTTCGCTTTGCGGGCTCACCATTAGGTCATGAGTTTACTTCTTTGGTTTTAGCATTACTGCAAACTGGTGGTCATCCATCAAAAGAAGCACAAGAATTACTTGAACAAATTCGTCAGTTAGACGGTGAGTTTCATTTCGAAACCTATTATTCGCTCTCTTGTCATAACTGCCCTGATGTTGTTCAGGCATTAAACTTAATGGCGATTTTAAATCCGAAGATCACACATACTGCGATTGACGGAGGCATGTTCCAAAATGAAATTCAGGAACGTAATATCATGGGCGTTCCTGCTGTATTCTTAAATGGTAACGAGTTTGGTCAAGGTCGAATGACCTTAGCTGAAATCGTTAACAAAGTAGACAGCAATGCAGAAAAACGTACTGCAGAATTGTTAAACCAAAAAGATGCGTTTGATGTATTAATTGTGGGTAGTGGTCCTGCGGGTGCATCAGCCGCTGTTTATTCAGCTCGTAAAGGTTTAAATACAGGTCTTATTGGTGAACGTTTTGGTGGCCAAGTTCTGGATACTGTTGATATTGAAAACTACATCTCAGTACCGAAAACCGAAGGTGCAAAACTTGCTGGTGCATTAAAAGCCCATGTTGATGATTACCAAGTGGATGTGATTGATAGCCAAACTGTTAGTCGTTTAATTCCTGGGGCATCAGAAGGGGAATTACACCAAATTGAAACAGCATCAGGCGCAATTTTAAAAACCCGCAGCTTAATTATTGCAACAGGTGCTCGCTGGAGAAATATGAATGTTCCCGGTGAAAATGAATATCGTACTCGTGGTGTAACTTATTGCCCACACTGTGACGGCCCTCTGTTTAAAGGCAAAAGAGTTGCTGTTATTGGTGGTGGTAACTCAGGTGTTGAAGCTGCGATTGACTTAGCTGGCTTAGTTGAACACGTAACAGTATTAGAATTTGCTCCAGAAATGAGAGCGGATGCGGTATTACAGAAAAAATTACGTAGCCTAGGTAATGTAGAAGTTATCTTAAATGCACAAACCACAGAAGTGTATGGTGATGGCACTAAGTTAACTGGTCTAAAATATAAAGATCGTACTAATGATTCTATGCACGATATTACATTAGCAGGTATTTTCGTTCAAATCGGTTTATTACCAAATACACAGTGGCTGGAAGGTACTGTTGAGCGTAATAAGATGGGCGAAATTGTTGTTGATGCTCGTGGCGAAACCAATATCAAAGGTGTATTTGCAGCCGGTGACTGTACAACAGTTCCTTATAAGCAAATTATTATCGCCGCCGGTGAAGGTGCAAAAGCCTCATTAAGCGCATTTGATTACTTAATTCGCACAACTGCAAAATAAGTAAATCAAAGATAATCAATAAGTTATAGAGAAAGGCATCTTTTTAAAGATGCCTTTTTTTGTACATAAATTATTAGCTAATATTAAATTTATATTTATTTTAGAATTAATAATATAAATATTTTTATACTAATCTTTTATTTAATTTAAATTATCTTAATTTAAGTGGTGGTAGATATATTATTTTCTTTTTGCATATGGTAAGTTTTTTTGAAATACATTGTGAGAAAATATTAAATGAGTGATAAGTTATCTATTGCTTGGTGGAATACTAGTATATCTCCATCCTCATGTTTAAATAGGATGGATAATAAACAATATAATTTTGCATTAAGTATAATTGGTAAAACAATATATGATTATAATATAGACATATTCTGTTTAGGTGAAGTTTCGGGAAAAAATATTTTAGACTTATCTGAAATGTTAAAGAATGATTTATATGAAATATATGATGGGTGTTTCAAAAGTGATAAATGTAAAATAAAACATGATATGTGTATTATTTATAATAGTGAAAAATTAATGTTGTTAACATCAACTGATATTGCAAGGCAAACACATCTTGGTGCAATAAGAGCTGGTATAGAATTAAAGTTTTATCATTTAAAAACGGAACAAATGTTTATTATTTATGCTTTACATTGGCCAAGCCGTTTAGGAAATGGTTTTCAAGAAGGCTCATCAAAAAGATATGAATTAGGTTCTACAGTAAGACAAGCAATAAATAATTGTAACTTATCTAATGATGAATCATATCATATTGTTATTGGTGATTTTAATGATGAACCATTTGATCTCTCTCTGGTTGAAGGACTTGGTTCAACTAGAGATAGGTCATTAGTCACAAGGAAAGGTGAATTATTATACAATCCATTTTGGCGACATATAGGGCATGCAACACCACTCGTGGATAATGATGATACAGGAACATGGGGGACATGTTATTATCATTCAGATCCCATAACTAAATGGAAAACCTTTGACCAAATTCTTTTTTCTTCTTCTTTTCTTAAAAAAAATAAATGGAGTCTTAAAGAAGAATCAGTCAAAATTATCCATGATTATGAGTTGGAAGAACATATTTATGATAGAAATTATTATTTTGATCATTTGCCTGTAATGGCTTCAATGGAGTACAGTTTATGAAATTTGTAAAAATATTAGAAGAATCTGTTTCTGCCGCCAAAAAAGCGAATGATCATAAGTCAGAGATAAGCCAAGTTATTATTGAGCTAACTAATTCAATAGAAGAATTTACTAATAAGAAAGTAACATTAATAATTGATGAGTTGATTAAAAGCGGTTTACAAAAAACAATCTTCTTTCTTTCCGACATAAAGCCGGATAAAGAAATGGCTTTGGTATTAATGGAATTAGACAATAGTGACAATAAAATAGTTATTTCTAAATGGAAAGAGAGCGATGAAGGTTATCCAGTTATAATTTCTTATGATAATAAAGATATTTATTGTATGAATAAGGAAGAGTTGGAACAGGCATTATCAGATCTCATTGGTAGCATCAAAGTAGGGACTATACTATTTAATAGTATTAACAAATAATTTTATTAAAACACTACGAATTGTAGTGTTTTAGCACTCCCACAAAAATTACATTTCAGTAAAATCTCCACTCATAAACCCCAAACAACCTATGCTATTATCACGCCAAATTAATAATCTATAGGGAAGTTGATATGAATATAAATAAAGAGTGCCTTAGACAAGTAGTTCCTGCGCTACTTCTCTCCTTGTTATGCGCTAGCTCATTTTCTGCTCATGCAGATATTGAAGTTCGTGATGAAACTTTATATGAAGCGCATCAACGTTTTAAAACCGAAATTATAATCGATAGTTTTGATAATATTGACCCGCCTTGGGAAGCGCCACCAGAAATATTCAATGTGATTAAATATCCGGCAAAGCCGGGAGATATGTATGCCTATTTAACTCCGCCTCCAGCAAATAAAAAAGCTAAGTTACCTGCTGTGATCTGGTTAAATGGAGGCTACGGCGGAATTGGTGGCGATGATTATTTTTGGCAAAAGAAACCGATTGATAATGACCAAACAGGGGCAACTTTCCGTGACCCTAATATGGTACTGATGATCCCATCTTTTCGTGGTGAAAATACTAATCCAGGTCGCTATGAAATGTTTTATGGTGAATTAGAAGACTTAGAATCAGCGAGAGAATATTTAGCATCATTGCCTTATATTGACTCTAAACGTATCTATGTCGTCGGGCATAGTACGGGGGGAACTCGAGCATTATTAGCAAGTGAATATAGTGATAAATTTAGAGCTGTTTTCTCCTTGGGTGGAATACCTGATCTTAAATTAAGAGCTGAAGGAGATATGATAGTTGAATTGCCTTTTGATAGAAATAAAGAAGAAGAATTCAACGTTCGCTCTGTATATCGTTACATTAAATCGATAAAAACACCGACTTTTTATTTTGAGGGACGTGGTTATTTTTGGGACGAATTTAATGAATTGCGTGGTGTTGCAATGGTGCATGATATCCCATTAAAAATATACAACATCAAAAATGGCGATCATTTCAATATCATTGTACCTGTCAGTAAATTAATAAAAGATAAAATCTTGTTAGACACTGATACAACTAAAGAAAGTAATATTAGATTCACTAATGAAGAAATAAAATGGATCAATAAACAAGTTAGATGATTATTGGTTTTCAAGTGAGTTGCTTTAATAATAATCCGCTCTTTTATTAATAGATAAAAGAGCGGTGTTTTTTTATTTAAAAATCAATATAGTTAGCCCGAAAATCCATCACATAACTCTTGAAGTTTATTGATCATTCTAGCCATATGAAAACCATCACATGTAGCATGATGCACTTGAATGGATATCGGTAATAAAAATTTGTCACTTTGTTGAGTATATTTTCCCATAGTAAAAATAGGAGGAAAATAATCTTTTACATTAGCTACATTTAAATTAAATCCGTCAAAACTTATCCATGGGAGCATCGAAATACAAAAATGATTTTCGGGAAAATTACTTTTTGCGGATAGACTTAGATTATCTTTATATTTTTGATAATCTTGATTATATCCTTCTAGAAAAGAACGCCAATCATCAACGTACTCGCTCCATAACTCTGAAAAAGTCTCAGTCTCTGGATGAAAAATCGTGTATGCAGGGTTGATATAATCCCAAATAACTAATTCATCATCTTTGATTGCCATTCTAGACTCAGAGTAGCTATTAACTGTTTTCGCAATTAAATAGATCATCGCAGGATAAAGCTTAAGATTATTTTTAGCTAATACTGTCTTCAAGACAGTAATATCTATTTTAGTTGTTAAGCTAAAACCACACTGTAGGTTATGTCGATAATGTAAGAAATGTTCTTTTCTATTCCATTGTTCTAAGTTGATTTTTTCATAATTCATTTTTAAAGCCCTTCTTGTTAAGTAATAAAATTGTTTTTAACGAAGAAGGGCAAAACGGGTTGTCTGAATAGGTAGCATAGTAGCTCCTTATATATTTAATATTTTAGTTAGATCAAAAAACACAAAATAATAAGAGAAAATTGTTACACTAAATATCAAAATTTGAAGGTATTTTCGTGCTTTTATCAGATTATCACATCATTATTTTGGAGATAAATATTAAGTGTATTATGATAAAAAAGATAGAGATATATTTTAAAAATGAAGGGATTTATTATGCAAGCTAAACTTGCTTATCAATGGAAACAACAAAGACGTGGAAGACTCTCTTTTTTAGGTCTAGAAATTGCTTGGACAATTTTCTTTTCTATTGCAGAGAACTTAGCAGATCGATGGTTTATATCACTTTATCCCGAAAAAATAGAGTTGGTTACTGAAAATTACTTTTACTACCAATTCTCTTTTACATCATATGGTCTAATAGAATTAGCATTTTTAATAGTACAAGTTTACATATTTACACTTATATTATCTCAACGAATAAGAGATATAGGTATAGGTTATCCTGTTGTTATTTCAGTTATTTTAACAGTTAGCCCTATCTTATTAACACCATATTTACTATTTAATGCACCATCTATGTTAGCAGTATTATATACTATTTTATTAATAACTGGGCTTGTCGCTTTACTTGCACCACCTGCTCGTAAAATTGATATTAACAAAACCTCAAAAGAGAAAGAAAACAACAGTAAAATGGATAGTTAAAGAATCATTAAAATAAAAAAGAAAAGCATCGTTTAGATGCTTTTCTTATCTAGGTGTAATACTTTTCAAGTCATTAGGACAAAATCTCAATTATGCCTTTTTGTCCGTCAACTTTTACTTTTTGCCCATTTTTTAAAATATTTAAGATATTGCGAACTCCCATTACTGCAGGTAGTCCCAATTCTCTAGCAGTAACCGCACCATGAGATAATGGCCCACCACTTTCTGTAATAATACCGGATGCGCGATAAAAGAGAGCGGTCCATGCAGGATTAGTTGTTCTTGCAACTAAAATGGCATTTTGTGGAAATTCGGCAAAATTCTCTGGGCCATAAACAAGATAAACTTCGCCTTCAATAATACCTGCGCTACCCGCTAGTCCCTTTAATTGATGCTCATTTGTATTTAATTCATTACAACTATCTTCACCATAGATCCATTGTGGTGTGACTGATTTTGCTTTTAGATATCCTGCTTTATTTTGGTATATATGATGACGTAACTGATTCCACTCAGTAGGATTATCTGCAAGAATTGCATCAGCTAAAGGTTGTTCATTGGCAAAATAAATGTCCATTGGGCAATCTAAAACACTACGAATAACCAATCGCTCTCCTAGTGCTTTTAATCCGCGACGCATAGGTAAGGCTAAACGAGTTGTTTGATAATGCTCTAAGTCATCAAGTGCAGTATAAACACGAGCTAATCGAATAATTTCTTGTAAGAAAAAGCGTAACTCTTCAGGGGCATCAGAGATAATTGAAAATTCTGTTTCTGACTGCAGGATCTTTTTGCCTAATGGATCATCTGTTTGTTTATCATCTGTTAAATCTGCCATTGCTTTAATTTGAGTTAATACAATATGAGGAGCATCTAACCAAGTAGGATGATATGCATCAAAATCTAGTTCTCTATGACCATGGTTAGCTAAGAATAAGGTAAATTGCTGGTGGAAATGAGGATCACATTCCTCAATTTCTCGCATAATACTTTCAGGAACAATGGATGTTATAAGTTTGAGAAGTTGAGGGCGCTGGCGAACATAACGAGAAAGCGCCCAAAGTTCTGCATTCACTTGCCCTGTTTTAGTTTCAGACATCGCAATTAAATTATCGAATGCGGTATGTGCATATTTTTCTTCTTTAAAGAAGAGTTTTAGCAATGCCATTAATGCAGAATAGAGGGAGCGCTGAGTTAAGGATATGGCAATGTTAGGCAAAAAGTAATCAGCACCTAACTTATTAATTCTTTGCACATAATCCCATAATTGAGGCAAACTTTTATCCTGCAATGGTTCATTCATCAATGCACCAATAGAGATTAAATATTTATCTAAATCACGCATCCAAGTAATAGGTAATTCCTGTACCCAACTGAATTTTTGTGCAATTTCAGGCAAAGATTTTAATAGGGTAGGCAAATCATTCATCATCGATGTAGGGAGACGATTACTATATAAGGAAACCGCATTTTGGTTGCCGTAAATATAATAATCCTGCATCCCGAACCATTTACCATTAAATGAAGGAAGCCCCATAAGATTAAGGCTAAAGTTTAATGATGAGTGAAAACCTGCTTCGCACATATCCCATGTTAATGGCGTGATAGGATTAGGGAATCTTTCTGCTGATTCTTCTCTTGTCCAAATTGGGGCAATTTGTGTCACATTACGTGATTGCAAAAGCCATAATTTTTCATCATGAAATGCCCACTCTATATCTTGTGGGAAATCAAAATATTTTTCTGCTGAGATAGCAAGTTCAGCTACTTGTTTACACTGCTCTGCTGTCAGCGAGGACATGGATTGTTGAGCAGATTTAAGAGGTAAGATTTTAGTACCATTATCAACCATAACAATGGCATTTATTTTTTGAGCAATCGTTTCTTGTTTTAATGTGAAACTCTCTCTATCAATAAGAAATTCATCGACAGGATCTTCACCAGCAACAACAGTTTCACCTAATCCAAATGCGGCATTAATTAATACAGTAGAAAGAGAGCCTTGAACTGGATCAACAGAAAAAGCCACACCCGCAGCTTCATTCTCTTGGACGTTAATCATTCTTTGTAGCACAACCGCCATTGATGCTTGAGTATGGGGTAAATTTAAATGTTGGCGATAGAGCATAACGTGCGTGTGCCATAAAGATGCATAACATTGACGAATTGCGTCTAGTAAATTAGGCAAAGTTTTAACACCTAATACCGTATCGTGTTGTCCTGCAAAGGCGGCTCCAGGCATATCTTCCAATGTACCGGAAGATCTTACGGCTAAAGCGGTATTATTTAATTGGAGTTCATTTAATCTTGAACGTAAAGAATGAATTAAATTCTCTGGCATGGAGGCTTGTAAAATTAAATGGCGAATGTTTTTACTAACGACTTCAATTTCTTGCTTTTTTTCTGATAATAATCGATTAATTTCAGGTAGCAAGGGCGTGATAAATAACTGATAAGCTTGACAAGAGAGGATCAAACCATCAGGAACAGGCAGTGACTGAATTGTTTTTGCTAAACTCGCACCTTTACCCCCACTAATAGATACTTCAGAAGCAATAGGCTCGTTAATTTTATAGATGAGTTCCATATTCGACCTTATTATTTTTACAAGTGATGTAAAGCACCAATGATGCAAGCAAAGCACCGACAATGACATCAACGCCGTAGTGATAATGTAAATAGACAGTTGCTAAAACAAGTCCTATTAAGATAGGGGTTAAGCAATACGCTGTTTTTCGATAACCTGAAAAATAGAAAAAGCCAACAATATAAAGAGTGATCCCTGTATGTAATGAAGGAAAAACATCCATGCCGGTAATTCCTTTATCAACAAGATCAGTCAGAAATAATGTCATGGCACCAGAGTAAACTGGATAGTTAAAATCAGAAGGAAAAGCAGAATAAGGGCCGGCTGCGGGGATAGAGAAGTAACCAATAAAGCCGAAAAAATACATTAGCATTAAGCCGAAAAAATAGTTTTTGGCCAGTGTTTTATTTCGGCTAAAGAAGAAGAAAAGGGCACTGCCAATAATCAAGAAGTAGAAGCTAAAATAGCAAAAAGAAAGAAATTCACTTAGCCAACCAGACTGTAATGAGATAGTCCATTCTGGCAAACTTTTTCCAAACCATAGGAGTTTATCTAATTTATATAAAATGTCATCAAAACTCCATTGGTATAAACCATAGCGAATTGATTTAAACAGAGGAAAAATAGTCCAACAAGCAATCAGTTGTAATAAACCAAACCAATAGAATCGAGAGTAAGAGGTTGCTTGTTGTGTTTTGTATCCAACAAAAACGAGTAATACCCATGAAAAGAAGCCTAAAAATATGGGGAACAACATTTCTGTCGCATTCGTTAACCAACTTCCATAAGTTCCTAATGCCCAAATAATAAACAATTGTAGAGAAAATAAATGGTTAAAAAGCATCCTGGCTTTCATGGTTAACATATTTGAGCGCCTTTCTTCCTTATTAAGATAAAACCGAATAGTGCACTGGCTAAACTTATACCAATAAATACAGGGAAAAAGAATAGGAGCATGACTAAGATGGGGAGCCAAATTGCAGTCGCTATTGCACCTCCTAATATTTTAAAAAAGCTAATGGTATTACGGGCGTCAGCAAAATGAGACGCAATAAATGACGATAAAAATATTGGAAATAAGATATACATAAATAAAAATGAAATATAACGCCAGATTAATATAGAAGATTGAGATTTTTTTTCTATATTTTGATTATCATTATTTGATTTATATAGATTGTTTTGATAGTCAATAAAGGATTCAGCATAAGAATCACCGTCCTTATTTTTATTAAAAGCATAGGCTGATGCTTTCTCAAAAATATCAATATTTGGACAATTAACGGAGATTTTATTTAGTGATGCAGAAACTTCCGTATGAATATTTTGTTCCCATTCTCTAATTGATAAATTATCTTTTTGTGAATTTATAAGAATATTTTCACCAATATAAACTTCAACTTTTGAACTGAATTTATCAGGGGCTATATAAAACAAGCCCATAGGAATAATATCAAAAACTACTCCCTCACTGATCAATGTTCTAATGATTCTTGCCGCCCCTCGTTGATAAGGCAATGGCTGGAAACCCCACTCGCTACTGCCTTCCGGGAATAAGAGTAAATTACCGCCTGCTTTTATATGTGCAATTGCAGCATCTGAAGGACTTGAAAATAGATTTGCATTTACACCCAAACGTTGTCTATCCTTTTTCCTAACTACGGGAATACCCGTAAAAAAAGCTCTCATTAAAGGACTGTTTAATAATTGAATTGAAGCTAAAGCTTGAGTGTTAGAAAATGCTTTTAATGCAATGTAACCATCAAAAGCACTGTTCCGATGACTACATAGAATTAACTTTGGATGTGTATTTTCAGTTTGATATCTATTATGGTAAATAAGTGAAATTTTGGAAAAGTAGATTTCTCTAATTGCACTTGAGATGCATTGATAATAAAAGGGTAGCGGAGAACCCGCAACAAAAGAGGAGGTTTTTTTTATTGGCGAAGGCAATATTGGATTAGGCATAAGATTTCCTTACATTATTCCTTCTGCAAAAACATACCACGCTCTTAAAAAAAGTAACACTAAAAAATTAAAATTTAAAAGGCAATATTAGAATAAATTATTTCACTGATTTGAGGCTCTTAATTCTAATGAATAAGATGGAAATGAGTATGATTCAACTTAGACTCGCTGAACCACAGGAAGCAAAAAGGCTGTGGTATTTACGAAATCAAGCATTGCGATTTGGTTGTGAAAATGTTTATCCATCAGAGATTTTAGCCGCTTGGACTCCTGATGAGATGCCTGAAGGATATCGGCAGGCTATTATTGATAATCCATTTTATGTGATTGATTATCAAGAATACAATATTCCTGTTGCTTCAGGCTTTTTAGATGTTAAAACCGGTTTTGCTGAAGCCATTTTTACATTGCCTGAATACATGGGAAAAGGATTTGCAGGACTCATTTTAAAGCAACTGAAACATGAAGCAATTAAGAGAGAGCAATCCAAGTTGTTTTTAGATGCAACGCCTAATGCAGTATTATTTTATTTAAAACAGGGTTTTAGAGCATTAGAAGAGCGTGATTATTATTCTGATTTAGCGAAAGCAAATTTACATTGTTACCGCATGTACATTGATTTAGATTAGTTGATTGTATTTTAATCATCTTTAAAAGATGGTTTTTATAATGGGCTAATAATAAAAAAAGCTATTCTTAAAATGCGGTGTAAATTTATTTTCATCATTTTTTGAATTAGCTTTTATATTAATAACATAAAATAGCAATCCTCATGATGTTGCGATATTGTAAAGTATCACAATATATCTAGGATAAATATTATGCAAAATGTGTTATTAACGTTATGGCCGTTATTTGCGTTAATTGCGCTAGGTGCAGTTTTAAGAAGAAATAAAACGTTTGAACCAGCTTTTTGGGTGGGGGCTGAAAAACTTAACTATTTTTTACTTTTTCCTGCCTTATTGATAAATAGCTTGGCAAATGCACCTTTATCTGATCCTCAATTACCCCACCTTGCTGGGGCTATTTTTTCTGTTGTCATAATTGTCACTATGTTGTGCGTTATTTTGAAAAAAATAACAGGATGGTCTGCTGGTCGCTTTGGTGCGATTGTTCAAGGCAATATTCGATTTAACACTTATTTAGGCTTAGCGATTGTTGCTGATTTATTTGGAGTTGAAGGCTTGGGAATAGCCGCCTTGATATTAGCAACATTGGTTCCTCTATCAAATGTAACTTCTGTACTTTGTTTAACAGCAGGGCAAAATGTGACTTTTCGTCAACTAATATTACCTATCATAAAAAACCCTTTAATTATCTCTTGTGTTATTGGCATCATTATAAATCTGTCAGGGATTGGGCTTCCTTTCGGTAGCGATCAACTCCTGAAGCTGTTAGCAGCAACGAGTTTACCTTTGGGACTTATTTGTATTGGTGCCGCATTGCATCTATCAACTCTAAAAGCAGAAAGCAAAATGATTGGTATTAACACAGTTACTCGTTTGCTTATTGTGCCGATAATCGCATATAGCGTTGCTTATTTTCTAGGTCTATCTTCATTAGTTATGATGCTTTTAGTTATTTTCTTTTCTATTCCAACAGCGCCAACTTCTTATATTTTAACTCGTCAATTAGGCGGTGACTCTGAACTTATGGCAGGAATTATTACTTCTCAGACAATGTTTGCTGCAATTACACTTCCGATTATTTTAAGCCTATTAGCAATTTAAAAGCATCTGGTTAAAAACGTCATAACTATTGAAAGTTAATGGCGTTTTTTTATATAAATATTATCCTTTATATTTTATCTTTATTTATCATTTATTATATTTAGAGTGCAAATTATGGATTCAATTAAATTCTTAAATACAAATATCGATCGAGAAAAGATAGAAAAACTAGGTGATACTCAAAAACCTTTCAGTGTAATAAGCCTTTGGGAGAGACTAAAAAGCTTCTTTGGTTTAAGTAATGAAGCAAAGGTGCTTCCTTTAATTAATACTATCTATTTTGATCAAAATGCATCAGTTTTAGAAAAAAACAGTGCTTTTTTTAAGTTAAAAAAGATTGCCGGTGCGGAATATAAAAATAATTTAGATTACGTTTTAATAAATGATAAAATCAGCTATACTATTAGATTTAATGAAATTCGCTTTGTATCTGTAAATGATATAAATCCATTCTTTGAAACTATAAGGAATGAATTATCTATTGATTTTAGTCAATTATCTTCAAGTGATATAAAAGCATTTATTAATAATTACTCTAAACTATCTGCAATAGAAGATAATCAAAATTATGAAGAAAAAATTATTGCTTTTAGAGCAGTATTAAAGGAATCGCTAGATAACAGAAATCTTAATGGTCAATATGAACCATTTGAAATAAGTGATTTTGATAAAATTGAATCTTTCAAGGATAAAAAGAAATATATTGAAAATCATACTCATAACTATACTTTTTCTGTATCACCGGATAAATTAATAGATGAAATATATCAAGGTATGAAGAATGATAGTTATGAAGCATTAAGAGAACAGGTAGAAAAAGATATACCAAGATATAGCTTGAAATTTAATAATAAAGATATATCTAACATTTCTTCTCTAGATGAGAAATTAAAAAATTTAAATAAAAAAGATACCATGGTTTTTCTTGAGATGCTTAGCCAAGGCATTTTCCCATTAATAAAAAATTCTTTTGAAAAACAAAATGCTATTACATCCTATTATTCACCTTTTACAGGAAAAACTACCGTTAATATAGAAGGAAATGAAGGTAACTACTCGATAAGTATTAATAATAAAAAAGAGGTTGTTGAATCAGATGTTTATAAAGTAAGTAAATTATCTAATAATATTCTAACAAATTTTGATCATGACTCAATGAATCTCTATGCTAAATATTTTCTAGATAATAATATATCAATTGATAAATTACCTAATAAATTAGCTCAATACCAGCATTATGTAGAGAAAAGAAAAATCGATTCTATTGGTGATAAATTTAACTATAAACAAGATAGATTTCTCTTATTAGAAGAAAATATAAATGTCAAACTTGAATTTAACTCTCACTCATTAAAAAAATTAACAATTGTTCCAGAAGAAAGCAAAATAGAGTGTCGTTTATTTAATTCTTGATCTTGGGCTAGTCAGAGCTTCTTGCTATTATGGTTATAAATCAATGATAAGTAAGAGGCTCTTTTTATGTCACAACCTCATAATCTAGAAATTCAAAGAGTTATTAATGAGTTAAAACAACAATATCAAAATGCCGTTGATGCGTTACGTAATGCAATTATTGATTACGCACAAGATGGAAAATTACCTGATGTAAAACAAAGAGCTGAAGGGTTATTTGCTTATCCTCAATTAACAGTATATTGGTCTGGTGAAACAAAAACAGAAGATAAAACGAGAGCTTACGGGCGTTTATCTCGCTCAGGAACGTATTCTACCACTATCACTAATCCCGCTTTATTTGAAAACTATTTATCAGAACAATTGCAACTTATTGCGGATGCCTACTATACAACTTTTGAAGTCAGCGCCTCAAAGCAAGAAATTCCTTATCCTTTTGTCATTGATGGAACAGGCGTTGGTTTTGATAGAAAAATGAGTGCTTCTTTAGCTAAATATTTTCCGACAACTGATTTATCGAAAATTGGTGACGAAATTACCGATGGGCTAATTTGCGATAGGGATGTTTTACCACTTTCTCATTTTGATGCCTTACGTACAGATTTTTCGTTGGCACGTTTAAAACATTACACAGGTACATTGCCTGAAGATGTTCAACCTTATATTTTATTCACTAACTATAATCGCTATGTTGATGAATTTGTCCGTTGGGCTTGTGAGCAAGTAGCAGATAAAAATAGTCCATATTGCGCACTTTCTTGTGCTGGCTTTCAACAAATTACGGCTGAAACTGTTGATCCTGAAAAGTTAATATCCGATTTAACTTGGAAAAAATATCAAATGCCAGCCTATCATTTAATTGCAAAAGAAGGCCCCGGAATAACATTAGTTAATATTGGTGTAGGGCCTTCAAATGCGAAAACAATTTGCGATCATTTAGCGGTTTTACGTCCTCATGTTTGGTTAATGATTGGTCATTGTGGTGGTTTACGTGAAAGCCAACAACTTGGTGATTATGTATTAGCGCATGCATATTTACGAGATGATCATATTTTAGATGATGTATTACCACCTGATATTCCAATTCCTAATATTGCAGAAGTACAGCGTGCGCTTTATGACGCAACAAAAATAATCAGTGGCAAACCGGGTCATGAAATAAAACAAAGATTAAGAACAGGAACTGTTGTGACCACAGACGATCGTAACTGGGAATTACGTTTTTCTGTTTCAGCTAGACGATTTAACTTAAGTCGCGCTGTTGCTGTTGATATGGAAAGTGCAACAATTGCAGCGCAAGGTTATCGTTTTCGAGTTCCTTACGGCACATTATTATGTGTATCTGATAAACCGTTGCATGGCGAAATTAAATTACCCGGTCAGGCTAACCATTTTTATGAAGGTGCAGTATCAGAGCATTTACAGATTGGTATTGAATCTATTGAGTTGCTTAAACAAGCAGAGAGCAGCTTACATTCTCGTAAATTGAGAACTTTTAATGAACCACCGTTCAGATAAACTTTAATAATAAACCCCCAACTTTAAACAACTCATAATTTGAAGTTAGTTTATAGTTGGGGGTTCTATTGGATGTTAAGAAAAAATAGAGAATTATTGTATCCAGAACGGATCGTTATTTTTATCTTGATGCCACTGATATTCAATTTGCCATGCTAGTTTTTTAGCAACTTCATGACTATATCTATCGGCAATAAATCCTAAAGCCATATCTGTGCCAGCAGAAACGCCCGATGAAGTGTAATATTTACCATCGATGCACCAACGAGCTTCTTTTTTCCATAATACTTTGTCAGATTGAGAAATAACCCAATCCCATGCTCTTTTATTAGATGTTGCTATTTTATTATCTAATAATCTTGTTTTAGCTAAGAGGGCAGATCCAGTACATACTGTTAAACACCATTGTGAATTTTCAGCTAATGATTTTATTGTGTTTATCATAAGATCATTATTAACTAGGTTGCGAGTTCCCTGACCACCCGGAATAAGAATAACATCAGAATATGCGATAGGTTGAGTTGAAATTTCAATACCTTGACTACTTTTAACTAAACCACCGTTTAATGAAATACATTGCATTTCAATATCATCGATACGCCCAAATATTTCGATAGGACCAAAAGCATCTAACGTTTCAAAATTATCAAAAAGTAAGATATTTATTTTCATTATTTTTCCTTGTTGTGTTTGTAAGATACTAATCTTAACAAGTTATTTGAAAACAAAACTTAAAAACGTAAATGTCTAGCTGCTTTTCTTAAACGATCATCTCCACGTCTATCATAACGTTGAGTCGTCATAATACTGGCATGTCCCATTGCATCTTTTACAGTGACAATATCTTCACCGTTATCAAGCATTGCAGAGGCAAATGTTCTTCGTAGATCATGAGGAGCAAACTTATCAATACCACTTTCTTGTTGTCGAGTTTCTAAAATATAGTAAATGGCTTGATCGGTGATCCGCTCATCGGTGACATCATCAAATCGGCGAATACGAGTGAAAAGAGGGCCATCTCGTGTGCCTCTTATTTCATCAATCCATAATTGAACGCGATCCCAAGTATCATCAGGCATATAAGACATGCGTTCTTTATTACCTTTACCTCTAACAAGAAAAGCTTGATCACGAAATTGAATGTGCTCGTAATTAATAGAGACGATTTCTGAGCGACGTAATCCGCAACCTAATAACACACTTAATATTGCGGCATCTCTTAAACCTTTCGATGAATTGTCTTTTTCACAACTTCTAAATAACGCACGAATTTCACTGCTAGTTAGAGCTCTGCCTTTGGGTAATCGACTTCCTCTTACCGATTTAACTTGGCGGATATGCTGATAACTTTCAGTATCCATTTGTTTCATTGCCCAAGCTTCTAAAGCGACACCTTTTAATGCAGCAAGATAAGTATTGATAGTGGCGGGGGCTTTATTGGCATCAGATAACATATCAATAATAGCTTGAATATGATGTCGACGAAGTGCTCCCCATTGACAATTTTTAAGAGAAGAAAAACCAATCATCTTAGCAACAATAGTTAAAAACGATCCCATTGTTTGACGACTACGTTTTGATCCTAAACTCATTAAATATGCCATTGCAGGATTGGTATGAGCGGGTGAGGTGAATGTTGCATTCAGATCCAATAATGCTTGTTTTTCAGACAAGACTAGCGATGTTTCAGGTGTTAACTCCTGATCGTCGTGGTGAAATTCCACTGTGATTTCCTTATTAAATCAACATAACCATGATGAATATTCTAACAGATCCAAAAAAGAAAAAAGCTACTTTTTCAAAGGATCATTTTAATAAGTAGAAACGATCTTGTTTGTTTTGCCACCAATTTGATTGTTTGATGAGCTTTTTTAGAGCGAATAGCCTTCAAGTTGAGTTAAGGGAAAAAACGGTAATAAATGACGTTAGGAAAAAGAGTAGAGAATAATAAGAGGAAAAGGGTGATTACGCTGTTTTCGCACCCAAAACTTTCACTTTTTATCGACGTGAAAATAATGAAGATTGCAGTAAAAATTGGGTGCGAAAGAATCAATGGCTATTTAAATTACTCTTTGTAAATGGCGACAACGGGTTTTCCATCATTACCAATTGTGCCACGATACATACCTTCAGAGTTAAAACTCATTGTGTAGTTACCTGTTTTATCTAATACGATAACACCACCACTACCATTAATAGCTTTAACTTCATCAAGTGCATTTTGAGCAGCTTCTTCTAAAGGTAAATTTTTATATTTAACTTGAGCTGCGATATTGAAGGCAGTTAATGTTCTGATAAACATTTCACCAGATCCTGTTGCGGATACAGCAACGGTTTCATTATCAGCATAGTTTCCTGCACCAATAATTGGGGAATCACCCACTCGACCATAACGCTTGTTTGTCATTCCTCCCGTAGAAGTTCCCGCCGCTAAGTTGCCATGTTGATCAAGCGCGACTGCACCTACGGTGCCATATTTATAATCGTACATCATAGGATCAACAAAAAGGGCGGCTGTTTTACCATCATGGTCTAAAACAACTTGTTCTTTTTCTATCGCTTTTTGAAGTTGTTGCCAGCGATGTTCAGTTCTAAAATAGGAAGGATCTACAATAGTAAGTCCTTGTTCTTTAGCAAAAAGATCAGCACCATTTGACACCATCATAACGTGCGGACTTTTTTCCATCACAGCAATAGCAGCGTTGATTGGATTTTTAACTGTAGTAACACCAGCAACAGCGCCAGCTTTACGGGTTTTACCATCCATAATAGAGGCATCAAGTTCATTACGACCATCGTGGGTAAAAACGGCACCTTTTCCGGCATTAAATAATGGTGAATCTTCCATAACATTAATGGATTTTTGAACGGCTTCTATACTAGTGCCTCCACTATTTAAAACAGCATATCCAGCATTTAATGCTTCGGTTAGTTTTTCTTTGTACTCTTTTTCTTGTTCTGGCGTGATGGTGTCTTTAGTGATTGTTCCTGCACCACCATGAATAACAAGACGGATCGGCGTATCGGTATTTGCAAAAACAGAGGTAGCAAACAGAGTGCAAAGTGTCATTGTGGCGAGTTTATACTTAATATTATTCATATAACCCTTCTTTTTTTTAATTAAAATTGATTTGATATCATCATATGGATTTTACGATCTTGATCTTAAATTCTAATTAATTGCATCAACGTACTTTGATAACTAACTGCAATAATCACTATATAAAAAGTTTAAGACATAAGTGGTCTGAGCACCCAACTTTCTTTTTAATTTATCGATCTTCATCATGTAATAGTTTGTTTTTATTGTTTTATTATTTTCAAATAAAAAAATCAATATGTTGTGTGTTTTTAATATTTTTTGCTTAATGAAGGAAATAAATATAAATCGTAGCTAATAATGTTTTTTTAAAAACAAAAATAATAATGTTATTTTTACTTTTTGTTTTTATTTTATATGATGAAATTTAAAATATAAAATTTACTAAATTATATAATAAATACAGTTTTTGATGGTTTTAAATTAGAGAGCAACTCAATTTAAAATTGAATTTTTATGAAAAAATTAAGCGACATTTTAATATTAATGAGTACTTGATAACGTTTTGTTACTATTTCATTTGTATTTGAATGTAACGAAAATGGATTTTCTATATACAATTTGTGTGTTTCCTCGAATAATCAAAAATAGATGGTGGATTATGTGATAAAAGTACTACATTAATTTGAGTTAAGGCTCTATTATAATGACATAACATTTATAATTCATAAGGTTAGCATTTAAAATTTTATTTTTTTATAGTGAGTGCGTTCGCTTTATCAATACAAATGAACTATTTTTAAATAGATATAAAATAAAAAATTTAATACGTCTCATTATTTAACTATTTTCTTACATACAGCAGATAAACATATTTTTGGTATTCTTTTATGGCTAAAGGAAGGTTAAATAATTTATATGAAAAATCAAAAAAAGAGTCGTTTTTTTGTTTATAGCATCATTCTCGTCGCAGTTGTTGCTGCGGGAGTTTTTGGGTGGAAATCTCAAGCACCAACACTTCCTTCAGGATTTGCTCAAAGTAATGGGAGAATAGAAGCAACAGAAATTGATATTTCAACGAAAAGTCCGGGAAGAATAGACTCTATTTTAGTTCAAGAAGGTGATTTTGTTAAAGCGGGTGAAGTGTTAGCAAACATGGATACTCGAACACTTAAAGAACAACTTCATGAAGTTCAGGCTCAATTAAACCAAGCAAAAAGCAGTGTTGTTACTGCGCAATCTGCATTATCACAACGTAAAAGTGAACAACTTGCAGCCCAAGCTGTCGTTCGTCAACGTATTGCGGAGCTTGATGCCGCACAAAAAAGACTTAACCGCTCTCGTGCATTAGTAAAAACGAATGCCATTTCTATTCAACAATTGGATGATGATATTGCAAGAACAGAAGGTGCAAGAGCGGCGGTTGAAGCCGCTAAAGCTCAAGAAACCGCAACTATTGCTGCAATAGAATCGGCTAAAGCGGGGATCATTCAAGCCAATACAAAAGTGGATGCAGCTACGGCAACCGAAAGACGTATTTTGGCGGAATTGGATGACAGCATTTTAAAAGCACCGCGTAATGGTCGTGTTCAGTATCGTGTCGCAGAGCCTGGTGAAGTTTTAGGTGCTGGCGGTCGTGTATTAAATATGGTCGATCTAAGTGATGTTTATATGACTTTCTTTTTACCAACAGAAGCCGCGGGTAAAGCTGCATTAGGAAGTGAAGTTCACATTATTTTAGATGCCGCACCACATATCGTTATTCCTGCTAAAACAACCTATGTTGCTAGTGTCGCTCAATTTACACCCAAAACCGTTGAAACGGATAATGAGCGATTAAAATTAATGTTCCGTGTAAGAGCTCGCATTGCACCTGAATTACTTGAAAAACATCTTGAATATGTGAAAACAGGTTTACCGGGTCGTGCTTATATTCGCTTAGATAACAACCAATCTTGGCCAACTGATTTAGAGGTGAAATTACCACAATGAGTCAAACAATGAGAACGCAAAGTCATTCTCATATCATTGAATTGACTCATGTATCCCAACATTATGGCGATACCAAAGCGCTTGATGATGTGACATTGGCTATTCCTGCTGGAAAAATGGTCGGATTAATTGGCCCTGATGGTGTAGGGAAATCGAGTTTGATCTCTCTTATTTCTGGTGCGAGAGAAATTCAAACAGGACAAGTCATTGTTTTAAACGGTGATATGAATGATGTTGAACACCGAAGAGCCGTTTGTCCTCGCATTGCTTATATGCCTCAAGGATTAGGTAAAAACCTTTATCACACACTTTCTGTTTTTGAAAACGTTGATTTCTTTGGCCGTTTATTTGGTCAATCAAAACAAGAGCGGGCTGAACGTATCAATGACTTACTTGAAAGTACCGGTTTAGCGCCGTTCCGCGATAGACCTGCGGGTAAACTTTCTGGGGGAATGAAACAAAAACTAGGTTTATGTTGTGCGCTTATTCATGATCCAGAATTACTGATCCTTGATGAACCTACTACTGGGGTTGACCCTTTATCACGAGCACAATTTTGGGAATTAATTAATCGTATACGTAAGCGTCAAAAAAATATGAGTGTATTAGTTGCGACCGCTTATATGGAAGAAGCTGAACGTTTTGATTGGCTGGTTGCTATGGATGCAGGAAAAATATTAGCAACAGGTCACGCTGATGAATTAAAAGCCCAAACTCATACTGATGAACTAGAAGCTGCTTTTATCGAATTACTACCAGAAGAGAAAAAGAAAGATCACCAAAAAGTTATTATCCCGCCAAGAGATAAAAGTGACGATGATACTATCGCCATTGAAGCACAAGATTTAACCATGCGTTTTGGTCAATTTGTTGCCGTAGACCATGTCAGCTTTCGTATTCCTAAAGGAGAAATTTTTGGTTTCTTAGGATCGAATGGTTGTGGTAAATCAACCACCATGAAAATGCTAACTGGTTTACTTGAAGCAAGTGAAGGGCGAGCATGGTTATTTGGTCAAGAAGTTGATCCTAAAGATATCGAAACTCGCCGTCGTGTTGGTTATATGTCACAAGCATTTTCACTTTATAGTGAATTAACTGTACGCCAAAACCTTGAGTTACATGCCAAGCTTTTTCATATTCCAGAAGAGGAAATACCTCAGCGTGTTAAGGAAATGAGTGAGCGTTTTAATTTAACTGACGTCGAAGAAATAATGCCCGATGGTTTGCCATTAGGTATTCGTCAGCGTTTGTCGCTTGCCGTCGCTGTTATCCATAAACCTGAAATGTTGATCCTTGATGAACCCACTTCAGGGGTTGACCCCATTGCGCGAGATATGTTTTGGAACTTGATGGTTGATTTATCTAGACGTGACGGTGTCACTATTTTTATCTCAACTCACTTTATGAATGAAGCGGCGCGTTGTGACCGAATGTCATTGATGCATGCAGGTAAAGTATTAGTGACAGATACACCTGCGAATTTAGTTAAAAATAGCCAATTTGATACCCTTGAGGAAGTCTTTATTGATTACCTTAAAAAAGCATCAGGTGAGCAAGAAGCACCTGAACTTGATGAAAAAAGCCTACAACTTCCTGCATCTAGTCATGAAAGTGCTGAAAAAGCATTAAAACAGCGATTTAGTTTACGACGTCTATTTAGTTACAGTATTCGTGAAGGTATGGAGTTACGCCGAGATCCGGTGCGTCTTACTTTAGCGTTATTAGGTACGGTGATCCTAATGTTTATTATGGGTTACGGTATTAGTTTGGACGTTGAAAACTTGCGCTTTGGTATTATGGATAGAGATAAAACAGGGCTAAGTCAGGCATATAGCCAAAATCTTTCAGGCTCTCGTTATTTTATTGAAAAAGCACCAATCACAGACTATGACCAACTGGAAAAGCGATTGCGTAGTGGTGATATTACTGTTGCGATTGAAATTCCACCTAACTTTGCACGCGATGTTGCTAAAGGTCATACAGTAAAAATAGGTGTTTGGATTGATGGTGCAATGCCTAATCGGGCTGAAACTGTTCGTGGTTATATTCAGGCAATGCATTCAACATGGATGCTTGATATGGCTATGCGTCAACCCACTAATGTAGTTGATAAGTTGGCACCTATTAATATAGAAACTCGCTATCGCTATAATCCTGATGTAAAAAGTTTACCCGCAATTGTACCCGCAGTTATCCCACTTTTATTAATGATGATCCCTGCAATGTTAAGTGCGTTAAGCGTCGTTCGTGAAAAAGAGCTTGGTTCTATTATTAATCTTTATGTTACCCCTATTACCAAAGCAGAGTTTTTATTAGGTAAACAATTTCCTTATATCTTATTGGGTATGTTTAACTTTTTTATGCTCTGTGCGCTTTCGGTCTTTGTATTTGGGGTGAGTTTTAAAGGGAGTATGTTAACGCTTTCTTTAGGGGCATTACTCTATATCACTATTGCCACAGGAATGGGATTACTTATTTCCTGTTTTATGAAAAGCCAGATTGCTGCTATTTTTGGTACTTCAATTATTACATTAATTCCAGCAACGCAATTTTCAGGAATGATTGATCCTGTTTCGTCACTGGAAGGTATCGGCAAATGGATAGGGCATATTTATCCTACATCTCACTTTTTAACTATCTCAAGAGGGACATTCTCTAAAGGATTAAACCTTTTTGATTTACCTTGGTCTTTTATTCCTTTGCTTATCACTATCCCAATTGTTATTGGGTTGAGTGTCTTTTTCTTGAAAAAGCAGGAGGCTTAAATGTGGCGCACAATCCAAAATGTGTTTAATTTAGGCGTAAAAGAGCTACGCAGTCTCTCTCGTGATAAAGCGATGCTGGCATTAATTGTGTTTGCTTTCACTGTATCAATTTATTCATCAGCGACTGTTACTCCCGGCTCATTACATCACGCTCCAATTGCCGTTGCTGATCAAGATAAATCACAGTTATCTGCACGTATTGTAAATAGCTTTTATATGCCTTATTTCTTACCTCCAGCTGATATTACTCCTGAGCAAATTGATGGTTTGTTAGATAGAGGGGCTTATACCTTTGCGCTCGATATTCCGCCTAATTTTCAGCGTGATCTTTTAGCCGGTCGTAAACCTGAAATACAAGTTAATATTGATGCAACGAGAATGAGCCAAGCTTTCTTAGGTAATAGCTATATTCAAAACATTGTCATGGGTGAAGCAAAAACCTTTTTAGCGAAAAATAGAACCAACGATCCACTACCTGTTGATTTGGAAGTTAGAATGAGTTTTAACCCAAATCTAACACAATCTTGGTTTGGCTCTGTTATGGCAATTATCAATAATATCACGATGTTATCGATAGTATTAACGGGGGCTGCATTAATAAGAGAGCGAGAACACGGTACCATTGAGCACTTACTGGTTATGCCAGTAACGCCTTTTGAAATTATGCTTTCTAAGATATGGTCAATGGGATTGGTTGTATTATTGGCATCTGCGATGTCACTGGTATTAGTCGTAAAATCGCTACTTCATGTTCCTATTGAAGGCTCTGTTTTATTGTTTATGTGTGGTGTTGCTTTAAGTTTATTTGCGACAACCTCAATAGGCATTTTTTTAGGAACAATGGCACGTTCAATGCCTCAATTTGGTTTATTAATGATTATGGTATTGTTGCCATTAAACATGTTATCAGGAGGGATGACATCACGAGAAAGTATGCCTCAGTTTGTACAGGATGTAATGCAAACAATGCCAACCACACACTTTGTTAGCTTAGCTCAGGCTATTTTATATCGTGGTGCTGACTTCTCTATTGTGTGGCCACAATTTATTATCTTAATTGTTATTGGTTCAGTATTTTTCTCATTAGCATTATTACGTTTTAGAAAAACCATTTCGGCGATGGCCTAATAAATTTAAATATTAATCGATAAATTAACCTATTTTCTTCTATTATTAAATATAGAAGGAAATGGGTTTTTTATTAATCTAATTATTTCAATTTGGTGTTTTTACTTAATAATGAACTTTCAATAAATAACATTCACTAAGGTAAATAATACATTTAAGATAAGATATTAAGTAAAATCCATTAATAAACAACCTTATCCATCATTAGAGTAATGAGATTAATATATTTTTATTGATTACTTTAAATGTATTTTAAATAAGGCTAATTTTATGAAAATAATAAGAATATTAAAAACGGTAATAAGAGAAAGAAAAGTTAATAAAGAAGAACAAATTGGTATAGATATAATGGATATTAAACCAATTAGAGATAAATTATATTTACCTTATTCTATAAATGCTTGGTATACCACAACGCTTAATGAACCGATAACGTTTATTCAACTTCCTACTGCTATATCTGGCTCTCAGATTTTACTTCATATGACGCAAGGTTCAGGTGCAAATCAAGTCGTTTTTATTGATGAAGTATTATGGCCTTTAGGTCGTAAACCTCTCTTATCATGGAATAAAGATGCTATTGATATGATTCAATTTATTGCCCTCAACGGAACGTGGTTAGGGCGATTTATTGGTGGAGGTATGCATGTATCAGAATGACAATTTAATGTCTGTCTATAATTTGTTATTTGGGCATCAACGTTTTCTAGATAATAATACCGGTTTAACAATAGATAGAAGTAAACAGCATTTTGTTTTTAATCCTGATGGTGTTTTATCAAATAATAGACATACAATCGGATATACACGTTTAGAGTCACAACCTAATGGAGATGCAACAACTGAAGGTCAATCTTTACAAATATTGGGTTATCTCTATGTATATAAAGCAACAAAAGATAAGTATTGGCTAGATAGGGCAATCTGGTGTTTTGATGCCTATATAAAATATTTCTATCAAGAGCAAGAAATACCCGATCCACCCCATGATAGATGGTTAAGCCAATGGATTATTAATGGCAAAGAGCCTACTTTATCTAATTGGCCAATTAACTTTGATGAACCCACTAATTCAGGATTTATTGATACTGAAATCATGTTTGTTAATGGAATATGTCAAATACCACACGGCGCTCCTTATTGGGGAGAATATCTTGATATCGTGACACAAGCTTATCGTGGCGTATTATCTTATCCCAATATAAATGCCCGAGTTGTCGAACTGAATAATGATGGAAGTATTAATTGGAGCCAAAAGGGTGAGTCTGTTGAATTAGCATGGTTGATTGATTTATATGGACGAAAAATTGATAACCAAGGTCATATTTTAGAAGAAAAAGCTATTGAACCTAAAGGCTATGTAAAAATGGCATCGCCAATTAATGGATTATGGAAATTGTGTCATGCCAATATTCAACCTGTTGAACAAGGCGGCTTTCTGATAACACGAAATATGGCATGGCATAATCGACCACTCAATATTCCTATTATCGATAAACGAAATTATGGTAATGCTGCTGATGCTGAAGAATGGTTTTTAGAGGCAAGTTATACATTATGGAAAATAACGAACGAACGCCGTTATTGGTTAGCTTGGCGAAACAGTGCATTAATGTGTATGCGATATGCGAATATTGATTCTAACGATAAGTTTTTCAGGCAATCGACCACTGAATTAAGTCCATTCACTGATGGGATTTCCTATGAGTATCACTACCCCAAGAGCCGTCATATCTCTCTTGATAGAAACAAACAAGGTTTTATTCGAATAGAGACAGATGGAAATGCAGTAGTGACTTTAGAACAACAAAGTATTTCAAAGAAAATTGATCAGAACTCTAAAATAACTATTAATGTAGGGGGAATCGATAAAAATAAAGTACCATTAAAAGTCAGAATTAATATGGATACTATTTCACAAAGAAATAGTAATGTTGTGAAAAATTGGTTTTTACACCTTCCTCATACCGCTATTAATAATGACGTTATAAAGTATGAATTCAATGTAAGTTCATTTATTCAAAAAAATGAAGATATTGAATATCTTACAGTTAATGATGTGGGATATATTAAACTCGATGAAGATATCAAAACTTCATTTGAGTTCGAAGATAATATTATTGATGGTCGTTCAGCCGTTGTACAACATGTGCGACTCAAAGAGAACAGTAAAATAATGGTGGGTTTCTGGTTAACAAATGAAGGAAAGGCGATACCAACATCATTTACGTATAAATTGGATAGAGATAAATGGAAAATCATTATTTACGATGCTGATTTCTGGCGTTGGTATTGGATATTACCGATGACAGAAGGCCAGTGGTCTACTCTTCAATTAACGCCTGAAGCACTTATATTAATGGATTATCAGCCTTATTATTCAGGCAATGAAATTAAACCCACACATCCGGATTTAGAAGCAGTCTCTAGTGTCACTCTTGCTATTTATGAACTTGAAGAAGACGATAGTTCAGAAATCACTTGGTATTGCTTTAACGATATACCAACTCATTTTAATGATCTTGATAGTTGGACACATAAGTTTTCAATCACTCTATCCGGTAATGATAGTTTTGAAGGGCTGATTGGTGATTGTGACATTAGCTATAATGACCTCAATAAGCTCGCATATACACCCGGCGTTATTCCTTTCTCCAATAATTCTACCAAAGATTCATCTCAATTTGATTCATGGCGTGGATTACCTTATCCCGGTTATCAACATCCATTTATTTATATTTATGAAGAAAATGCGCAGATACATTTAGAAAATATGTGTCAGTTTCTGTTTGATGCTCAGAAAGCTTATGAAGATAAATTTAAGATAAAAGGACCCGTCGCGATGGCATATGTGTGGAACCGATGGGATAACATTGAGTATGGTGAGGCAGATACTTTTATTTTTAATCATTGGGGTAGTGATGCATGGGCAGGCTATCAACCTCGTGCATTCGCTTCTGCTGCCAGAGCGTGGTATGAATTAGTTTTATGTCAGAAAAGCATTCCTGAAAATCTTATTCAATTTACAAATAATTGGGTTGATTATCTTATTCATTTCTTTGAAAAAGTCGGCGGGTTTCCTTGTGAATTTCCTGCTGATTCGCCACCGTCAGAAAATCGAAATTTTGTCGGTCATATGACAGGATTATGGCTGTGTGGCCTCTGTTTTGCTTCTTTGTCTGGATGCAAAAATAACAAACTAGATTGGATCATTGAAAAGTCTGTTACTGAACTTATTGAACACTATCACGTGGTGTCTCCGACAAGCCCAATGAATGGGAGTTGGTCTCCTGCGGTAAGAAAAGGAAGTGATAATGGGATGTTTTATGGTTTCTGGTCAGGTGAGATCTTACGGGGATTAGGTATGTATATATTGTATAAACAAGAAAGCTGATTAATGAATAAATTAACCTTGCTTATTTTCCTATTACCCTCAGTTACGGCATAAATCGATAGCCGATCCCTGTTTCTGTAATTAAATGCACAGGACATGCGGGATCGGTTTCTAGTTTTTGGCGTAAATGACCCATATAAATGCGCAAATAGTGGCTATGTTCAACGAAATTAGGACCCCAAACATGTTGCATTAAATGCCGTTGAGTAAGCACTTTTCCACTGTTATTAACCAATTCACTTAGTAAACGAAATTCAGTCGGCGTTAAATGAACGGGTTCACTTTGACGAGTGACAATACGATTAACCCAATCAATCGTAATATCACCAAAAGTAAATTGTGTATTCTCGCTTTCCTGTTTAACAAAACGGCGTAGTGACGCTCTGACTCTGGCTAATAACTCACTAATACCAAAGGGTTTAGTTAGATAGTCGTCCGCTCCTGCATCAAGCGCTTTTACTTTGTCTTGTTCCGAATCCCGAGCTGAAAGTACGATAACGGGGGTACTACTCCATTGGCGAAAGTCTTGAATAAAACAGAGCCCATCTTTATCAGGCAAGCCAAGATCAAGAATAACTAAATCAGGTTTTCTTGATGCGGCTTCAATTAATCCTCGTTGGCATTCACTGGCTTCATAAACACGAAATCCTTCGTTCTCTAAAGCAAGTCGAACAAAGCGTAAGATCTCTTTTTCATCTTCAATAATTAAAATGTTATATGGAGTCACTGTTTTATTTCAATCTCATCAATATCAGGGAGTGATTTTAAAGGTAAAACAAAGTGGAAACTTGCTCCAGCTTTTTTATGGTTTTCAGATAAATTATGGTTTTCGGCCCAGATTTCACCTTCATGTAAGCGAATAATCGCGCTACATATTGCTAAACCTAACCCAACACCAGGAATTGCGGATTCTTTTACTGCGCGTGAAAATTTATTAAAAATAAGTTGCAGTTGGTCAGTCGGAATGCCATTGCCTTCATCCCACACTTCAACATGAATTTTAGACGTTTCAATATAGGCTCTTACGCCTATTTTTGTGTTTGATGTCGTATATTTCACTGCGTTTTCAAGTAAGTTTGTGATAACTCGTTCAATTAAATTGCCATCACAATACAGCAATAAATCAGCAGGAATATCAATTTCTAATGGATGTTTATCAAGTAAATAAGAGAGAGAACGAATAGCGCTTCCTGTAATTTCTTGCAGTGAATTCCATTGTAAATTCACTTGAATGCCACCAGATTGAATACGTGCCATATCAAGTAAATTATTGACTAAACGCGAGGTTGTAAGGATTTGCTGTCGAATTTGATTAACTTGTTCTGTATGCGATGAACCTTCAGCACTTAAATCGAGAAGCAAAATCTCTGATTGCCCAAAAAGCACTGTAAGCGGTGTTTTTAAATCATGAGAAAGTGCCGCTAATAATGCATTTCTTAATTGTTCTCGTTCGATATTAATTCGAGATTGTTCTGCAATTTCAGCTTGTTGCAATCGTTCGAGTGCATTAGCAATTAAACCATTAAACGTTTGCAATAGCTGCTGTTGTTCCGGAATAAGCAATTGGCGAAGATTATTCGGCTCAATGGCTAAAATGGCTAAAACTTGTTGAGAAGCCGTGATCGGATGTAATTGGTAGGGAACACTGGGTAACGTATCTGTACCAGCACCTGCAATTTGGTCTTTATCACAACACCAGCGTGCAATGGCATTATCAATAGGTAAATTCCCCATACCTTCAGCATGAAAAGGCGTTAATTCACCTTGTTTGTTGGGGAGCAATAAGCAAACTTTGGCATCAAATGCACTAGATAAAAAATGGTAACTAGTACGAACAACGTCTTGTAACGTTACGGCTCGCCCCAGCTCTCTTGTCATTTCAAATAAATGACGAGTGCGTTGTTCTCTATAACGAGCAACACGTGTTTGATAACGCATACCCGCAGTTAAATTACCGACCACCAATCCTACAATAAGCATGACTGTAAAAGTGATCAAATATTGCATATCGAGTACAGCAAGCGAAAAGTGAGGCTGTACAAAGAATAAGTCAAAACTAATAACGTTGATTAATGCTGCAAAAATAGAAGGGCGACGGCCAAAAAAGAGTGCGATTAATACAACACCCAATAAATAGAGTGTCACTAAATTGGCTTTATCAAGTGCTAATAGAAATGTGCGAGAGAATAAGGTGATCGCTAAACATATTCCTATCGCTGTAAGATAACCTTTTATCTCTTGTCGCCATTTCTCATTTTGTAGTGGTGCTGTTTTGGTTTTATAACGGATCTCCTCGTCATTAAGAGCAACACTGATAACATGGAGGTCGGGTGCATAGCGTGCTAGTTTTTCTGCAAACCGCATCCGTATCCAGCGTTTTAACCATTGCCATTTTTGATAAGCACGTTGGCCAATAATTACTTTTCCAAGATTATGTTCTCTGGCGTAACGGATCACGGCTTTTTCAGCTTGGTTATCAGAAAGGATCGCGGTTCTTGCACCTAGATGTTGTGCCAGTTTTAAAGAGTGCAAAATTGCCCGGCGTTTATGCTCACCAATTTGATGAAGTTTAGGGGTTTCAACATAAATAGCATGCCATTGGCAACCAAAAGCGGCAGCATAACGGGCTGCCGTGCGAACTAATTTGTCGTTACCGCCATGAGCACCGAGACATACCATCAAACTATCTGTGGTGTGCCAAACAGGGGATGCTCCTTGGCTATCTCGAAACTCTTTAACTTGTGTATCAACTCTATCTGCCATACGACGTAAAGCTAATTCTCGTAGTGCGATTAAATTACCTTTACGGAAAAAATGTTCGATGGCACGTTCTGCTTGTCCGGCTAAATAGACTTTGCCTTCATGTAAACGTTGTTGCAGATCATCTGGCGGTAAATCCACCATAACAACTTCATCAGCACTATCAAAAATATAGTCAGGGATCGTCTCTTGAACACGAATTCCTGTAATGCTTCCCACAATATCATTAAGACTTTCAATGTGTTGTACGTTTATTGTGGCAAGTACATCAATACCCGCATCTAACAGTTCTTCCACATCTTGCCAGCGTTTAGGATGTCGGCATTTATGTGGATTACTAAATGCCAGTTCATCCATTAAAATCACCGCTGGATGTCTGGCTAATGCGGCATCTAAATCAAAGGCTACAAGCTTTCTACCATGATGATGAATACGTTGTGGTGGTAATAAAGGTAATCCATGAAGTAACGCAGCTGTTTCTTGTCGTTGATGAGTTTCAACAACACCAGCAAGCACATCAATACCTTGCTGGTGGAGGCGTTGGGCTTCTTGTAGCATGGCGTAAGTTTTTCCTACACCAGCACAAGCGCCAAAAAATATTTTTAGCCGCCCACGAGTTGTTGTTCGCGTTGAAGCGAGTAAATCATCGGGTGAGGGACGTTGCCACTGCTTTTCGAGTTCCATTTTATTGAGTACTCACTTTCTGCTGTTTTTCTGCACTTAATTTATCTAGTGACTGATTTAGCATAAACACATTCACAACGGGTTCACCCATAAACGACATTAGTGGTGATGTTGTATTGTCTTTTATTAATTGCTCAATTTCATTTTTAGTGAGTTGGCGAGAATATGCAATATTTTCAATTTGATAATAGGCTGCTTGTAATGAAATATGAGGATCAAGCCCACTTCCTGATGCTGTGACTAAATCAACAGGAACAGCATGTTGATTATGCGTTGTTTTTTTCCATGTTTGGATGCGTTTAGTTATCTCATTAAGAAGTAATGGATTTGATGTTGCTAGTTGGCTAGCACCTGATGCCATGCTGTTATAGGGCATTTCTGACGTCATTGATGGGCGACTTTTAAAATAATCATCCCGTGTAAATTGCTGCCCAATCAATTCAGAGCCAATAAGTTTATTATCTTGATAAACGAGTGAGCCGTTTGCTTGCCACGGAAAAATAAGGTTGGCTAATCCGGTAACAAGTAAAGGATAGGCTAACCCAGTTATTAGTGTGAGTAATAATAACATCACCAAAGATGAACGAAATAGATGCATATAGAACTCCTTAAAACCCAATAAACGCTAAGATCATATCGATGATTTTAATGCCAATAAAAGGGACTAATAACCCGCTGATCCCGTATAAAGAGAGGTTACGACGCAATAATGAGTGCGCAGAAACAGGGCGGTAATGAACACCTTTAAGGGCAAGAGGGATCAAAAAGACAATAATTAAGGCATTGAAAATAACGGCAGATAGCATTGCAGATGCGGGTGAATGTAAATTCATGACATTAAGCATATTGAGCTGAGGATAAGTGACTGCAAAAGCCGCAGGAATAATGGCAAAGTATTTGGCAATATCGTTAGAAATACTAAATGTGGTTAAGGCTCCTCGTGTCATTAGCATTTGTTTACCAATATGCACCACTTCGATTAATTTTGTTGGATTAGAATCTAAATCAACCATATTTCCTGCTTCTTTGGCGGCTTGAGTACCTGAGTTCATCGCAACAGCGACATCTGCTTGTGCCAATGCAGGAGCATCATTAGTGCCATCACCGGTCATTGCGACTAATCGACCTTCTGATTGATACTGACGAATTAATGCTAATTTTGCCTCAGGTGTTGCTTCAGCCAGAAAATCATCAACCCCTGATTCTGCTGCAATAGCCGCCGCCGTAAGATGATTATCGCCAGTGATCATGACCGTTTTTATACCCATTTGGCGAAGTTGAGCAAAACGCTCTTTAATTCCGCCTTTCACAATATCTTTAAGCTCAACAACACCTAAGATTTTCTGATTTTCAACCACCACCAGCGGTGTTCCACCGGTTCTTGCTACTTGCTCGACTATTGTGGTGACTTCATCAGGAAAATGACCGTGACTGACTTCAATATGGCGACGAATAGCATCAACAGAACCTTTGCGGATCAAGCGTTCACCTAAATTAACGCCACTCATTCTTGTCATTGCAGAGAAGGGAATAAAAGAAGCGCCAATTGACGCTAAATCGCGTTCGCGCAAATTAAAACGCTGTTTAGCGAGGATCACAATGCTTCTGCCTTCAGGCGTTTCATCTGCAAGCGAACTTAGCTGTGCTGCATCCGCAAGCTGTTTTTCGCTAATACCTGAAAGAGGAATAAAACGAGATGCTTGGCGATTACCCAGTGTAATGGTGCCTGTTTTATCAAGAAGTAAGACATCAACATCACCAGCGGCTTCCACAGCGCGCCCACTGGTTGCAATTACATTGGCATCAAGCATTCGGCTCATACCGGCCACACCAATTGATGAAAGTAAGCCACCGATCGTGGTAGGAATAAGACACACTAATAAAGCAATCAAGGTTACTACTGAAATAACAGCGCCATGCCCTTGAAATTCGACAGCAAAAACACTGAAAGGGTAAAGAGTGATACATGCCAATAAGAAAATCAGTGTGAGAGCGGTTAGCAAGATAGTTAAAGCCACCTCATTTGGCGTTTTTCTACGTTTAGCACCTTCTACCATTCCAATCATGCGATCGAGAAATGAATTTCCGGCTTCAGCAGTGCAACGAATGATCAGCCAATCTGACAATACTCGAGTTCCTCCGGTTACAGAAGAAAAGTCACCACCTGATTCACGGATCACTGGTGCTGATTCCCCTGTAATCGCGCTCTCATCAACAGAAGCGCCACCTTCAATCACTTCACCATCACAAGGAATAACTTCACCAGCATTGACTAAAACGATATCACCTTTATGCAGTGAGAAAGAGTCCACGGTTTCTTTCGAGGCATTAATATCTGCGTGATGCAAACGTATCGCTTTGGATTGTTGTTTTGCACCACGTAAGCTCGCTGCTTGCGCTTTGCTCCGACTTTCTGCTAATGATTCAGCGAAGTTGGCAAATAGCAATGTCACCCATAACCAAATCATCACTTGTGATGTAAAGTGATTATCATTAGGGAGATAACCTAACAGCGAAGCAATCCAAATTCCGGTAGTTAAAAGGGCTCCAACATAAACAATAAACATAACGGGGTTACGCCATTGTGCTTGAGGTGTGCATTTTTTTATTGCATCAAAGAAAGCCGACATCACGGTTTTTCTATCAAAAAGTTGCGTTGTTTTCATGATACGTTTCCTTATTTAGCCCAAAACAGCTGTAAGTGTTCTGCAATAGGGCCAAGTGCTAATGCCGGAACAAAGGTCAGAGCGCCGATCATTAATACAGTGAGGATCAATAACAAAATAAATAGCGGTGAAGTGGTAGAGAGTGTTGCTAAGCTTTCTGGCTGACGTTTTTTTACGGCTAAACTACCTGCGATAGCCAAAACAGGTAACATGACACCAAAGCGACCAATCAACATGGCAAGACCTAATAATAGGTTGTAAAAAGGTGAGCTGGCGTTAAGCCCAGCAAAGGCACTACCGTTATTATTCGCAGCAGAAGTAAAGGCATATAACACTTCACTAAAGCCATGAGGGCCTGGATTTAAAATGGCTTCGCGACCAACATCAGTAAATAAAGCGAGGGTTGTACCTAATAAAACAACAGCAGGAGAGATTAAAATAGCAACTGCCACCCATTTCATTTCAGCAACACCAATCTTTTTACCAAGGTATTCAGGTGCTCGTCCAACCATTAATCCAGCGATAAATACAGCTAATAATACATAGAGGATCATGCCATAAAATCCTGATCCCACACCGCCAAAGACCACTTCTCCGGTTTGCATTAACCACATTGGTACCATGCCACCTAAAGCCGTTAATGAATCATGCATGGCATTGACTGCACCACAAGATGCCGCTGTTGTGACAGCAACAAAAATCGCGCTACCAATTATGCCAAAGCGTGTTTCCTTGCCTTCCATATTCAGCGAGCTATCTGTACCCGCAAAGATAAACTCTGGATTTCCTTGCCATTCGGCCCAAGTGATCACAGCAACAGCAACAATAAAAATTAACGTCATAGCCCAAAGCAAGGTATAGCCTTGGCGTTGTATTCCACTTAAACGACCAAAAGCAAAACACAAGGCGGTAGGAATAAGAAATATGGCAAGTATCTGCAAGAAGTTACTTAATGACGTTGGGTTTTCGTAAGGATGGGCAGAGTTTGCCGCAAAATAGCCACCACCATTTGTACCCAATAGTTTAATTGCTTCTTGAGATGCGACTGGACCCATTGGTAACCATTGTTGGTGTCCATCAAGACCTTGGCTTAATACCGCAGGATGAAAGTTTTGTATAACGCCTTGGCTGACAAATAACAGCGACCAAATAACGGCTAAAGGCAATAAAACATATAACGTAATACGTCCAATATCGATCCAAGCATTCCCTAATGAAGTACAAGAAGATTGTGTTAATGCTCTAATTAAAACGAAAGCAACAGCAATACCGGTTGTTGCAGATAAAAAGTTTTGTACTGCAAGCCCCGTCATTTGGCTTAAATAACTGACAGCCGTTTCACCACTGTAAGCTTGCCAATTAGTATTTGTGATAAAGCTAATTGTGGTATTCAATGCTAAATCCCAATTCATATTAGGGGCAAATTGAGGATTTAAAGGTAAATAGCCTTGGTTAAGCAATATGACAAATAATAGAATTGCGCCCATTAAATTAAAAATAAGTAGGGCAAACATATAGTGATACCAGCTCATCGGCTGGATTGTTTTTCCTGCGGGTTTAAAACCACAACAACGCCAAATAACATGTTCGGTTTGAGTTACCCAATGAGGTAAGTCGCCTTCAATAAGGCGAGCTAAATAATGTCCAAGCATTTTCCCCATCACCAATAAAGTGATCAGAAAAACAGCAAGATATATCCACATCGTTGTTGCCATTTTTAAAATGCCTCTGCGTTAAATAACACATAGATAAGATAAGCAGTGAGCAAAACAACTAATGTCACAGCACCGAATATCAGCATCAGAACAATCCTTTTACTATTTAGATTGAGTGAGCGTACTTAATGGGCTGTAAAGATGTTGATAAAAGAGATAGGTGAAGTGTAAAAAAAGTATAAAAATGGCTGATAGGTGATCCATTGACTCCTTGATTGGTTGAAATAATGTCATGCCTTTGTTAGATCTAAGTTAGGTTCAAATAATATGCTAATTAAGTGAATAGAAATTAGCACTCTCTAGGGGATATTGAATGAATACTCTCTATCTAAAGGCCAAATGGTTTTTATACTTCTTAAGCTTATTAATAATTTCATCTATCTTCATAGTTAAAGCGATGGCAAATTCTGATAAAGCATACCTAGTTACACTGGCACAAGAGGGAAATTTACCTGAATTAAAACGTCAGATAGAACAAGGTGCAGATATTGAACAACGTGATCTAAAGTTACGCACACCGCTAATGGCGGCCACACATACCAACCAAATTGAGGTTGCAAAATATCTGATTGAGCATGGCGCAGATGTTAATGCTCGTGATGCTATTCATGATTCACCATATCTTTATTCAGGCGCTAGAGGTTTACAGGAGATCTTAGAATTAACGTTATCGCACGGTGCCTCGCTTAAAAGTGTTAATCGTTATGGTGGAACAGCATTAATTCCTGCTTCAGAGCGAGGTCATGTAAAAACAGTAAAAACATTGATTGATGCTGGTGTGGATGTTGATCATATTAACCGTTTAGGTTGGACGGCTTTAATCGAAGCTATTATTTTAGGTGATGGTAGCCAAAAATATGAAGAGATTGTGACTTTACTTATTGAAGGCGGAGCTAACGTTAACCTCGCTGATGGCTCTGGCCACACACCATTAACCTTAGCTAAAGATAAAGGCTATACAAACATCGTTAATATACTTGAAAAAGCGGGGGCAAAATAATGTCAGATAATCAATTTATACAACAAGCTATATCGCTTGCAATGGATAATGTGAAAGTGGGGGGAAGGCCATTTGGTGCGGTCATTGTGAATAATGATCAAGTGATTGCAAGTGCTGTTAATCAAATAGTAACGACAAATGATCCCACTGCCCATGCAGAATTATTAGCATTACGAGAAGCAGGTAAAGTATTAGGGCGAACAAAACTAGATGACTGTATTGTTTATGCCAGTGGGCAACCTTGCCCAATGTGTCTTGCCGCAATGCGTATGGCGGGGATCTCTAAAATTTTTTATGCTTATTCTAATGAGGATGCAGAGCCTTACGGACTATCGACAGCCCGTATTGCTAAAGCATTAAGAAAGGTACCAGAGCAACAAGAAGGCCTTCAATTTGTACAGATAAAAGCTGAGAATGAAATGCAACCTGAGCTTTATCAGTATTGGTCACAGCAATCTTAAAGATGCTAATTTTTCTATAAATAAAAGCCCTAAAAGCGAGAATTGAAGTAACAGCATAAGATCAGATACTTTTAGGACTTTTTATTTTTACTATTGATGACTAATCAACAAAATAATTGTTTTTCAGCAGAGGTGACATTTAACTGCGATTGCCAACTTTTGAGCGTTAATGTTGCCAACATGGCTAAACCTTCGTAATAAGGGAATGCGCCTTGCAGAGATAATTTCTCTAAATAACGATAAGCCCACGGCAGAAGATGTTCAGCTAATAGCTCATTTAATTTTTCAGGGCGAGTTTCTGCAATCCATGCCACCATCATCACCATTAAACCAAAGTGATCTTCTGGCTCATTTTGAGTTAACGCAATATCAATGCCGTTTTCTAACATCCATTCGCGCAAATCTAATGTTGAGTTACCGAATAATACATTTTCATGATCAAGGTAAACAGAGCCCCAAGGTGGCGCAGGTAGTGCGTAAGGGCCGACAAATAAACGTTGATACGCCTGCGCTAAAGTTTCTTCCGCTAATGTGGTTTGTGAAAGAAGGTTAGCAATGCGTTGCTTTTCTTCATCACTGCCATAAGGCCATTCTTCAACCCACTTTTGACTAGACAGCAGCTCGACAATGTCACTTTTCTCTGTAGGTGCGTAATAAAACGCAGCGCCTAAAATACGGGCAGTGAGAGAAATATCAGTAATAAGTTGTTGTTCCATAATATTTTTATAATCCGCTTAGATTTATTGTCTTTACTATATGCGATTTTCTATCTAAACATAATGACGAAGATTAAAAAAGAGCGATACCGTAATATAAAATGAAAACCGCCATAACAGATAAAAAGAGTGTGCTTTTTAACTATTACAGCGGTTTAAAGGAGGGAGGAATTAATTAACCAACCACCGCCATACCGACAGTCATATGTAAACCATAGAACACACCGCGTCCTATAAACTCACCGGCAAACACTAAAATAAAGCCCAATGCTAACAAAGCAACAGATGGGTTATTTTTACGTAACAGTGGTGCAATCCAGCAACTTAAGCCTAAGACTAAAGCCACTAATTTAATTCCCATTAAAGCACCATAGTTAGGGACTAAATCTACCGCTTTTTGTACAGAGGTTTGAATAGAACCTAATTCAAAACCTTGTGATGTTGCCACAATGGCACTCACAACAATTGCGATAACACTTAATAATGGCAATGCACTGACGCAGTTTAGATTAAAGCCTGCAATCCGCATTAAAAGTGCCGCTAAAATAGGGCCACCGATAAAGGCTGTCAGCACAAAATTAAATGTAGTGTAGCTGTTATACCACGTTGGAACGGTATCAATTTGGTATACACGAGAGATAGCCGTAATAAATAATGCGGCTAATACCATAACCAGCGCGATCCATAATTTACCTAATGCAGCCGGCATTTTATTAAGTACAGCCAGTAACCAGTAAATACCACCCAGTGCAAAGAAAATTGAACCGCTAGCAATTTCATTACTTAATGATGAGTGACCAAAACGAAGCAATGAGTTAAATGCACGTAATGGAGTTCCCATATGCATCATGGAGAGCAAGAAACCAATACCCATTAATGCCCAAAGACCAAACATGCTGTAATGCACTTTTCGGTTCATTTCTGCTGAAAGCTTACCCGAAAGAATAGCGCATCCCATAATAATAAAAGCGCCAGCAACACTTTGACCGATAACGGTAAAAAACATTAGTGGCCATTCATGCAATCCCACCATCTTACACCTCCTCTGGGTTTGCCAGATGACCAGTGGTATCACCCACAGGACGGCTATTGGCATTTAATTTAAGGACAATATTTGGCTTGGTGTATTTTGCTGAAGGAAGCGGGGCGATTTCAGCTAAATCACCATATTTAGCGCGTAACTCTTCAATCGGTGCCATATCTAATGCACGTAGTGGGCAAGATTCGACACAAATTGGTTTTTTGCCTTCCGCCACTCGTTCATAGCAACCATCACATTTGGTCATATGACCTTTGACTTCATCAAATTGTGGTGCGCCGTAAGGGCAAGCCATATGACAATAGCGACAACCGATACAAATATCTTCATTAACGACAACAAAGCCATCTTCACGTTTATGCATCGCACCACTTGGGCAAACTTTGGCACAAGCGGGATCGTCACAGTGATTACACGAAATAGATAAGTAATAAGCAAAAACGTTTTGTGTATAAACACCATCTTGCTCTGTCCAATCACCACCTGCATATTCATAGATACGGCGGAAATTAACTTCTGGAGATAAATTTTTAAAATCCTTGCACGCCAGTTCACAGGTTTTGCAGCCAGTGCAACGACTTGAATCAATATAAAAACCATATTGCGTTGACATAACCAGACTCCTTACGCCTTGACGACTTCAACAAGATTACTGTGAGAAGGATTACCCTTAGCGAGAGGTGAAGGGCGTTGTGTCGTTAACACGTTAATGCTACCTGCATGGTCGATACGGTTACTATCTGGGTTATACCAAGCCCCCTCACTTAAACCGACAACGCCCGGTAAAATACGAGGTGTGACTTTTGCATTGATTCGAACTTCACCACGATCGTTATAAATACGCACTAAATCACCGTGTTTGATACCGCGTTTAGAGGCATCAACAGGGTTGATCCACATTTCTTGAGGGCAAGCTGCTTTTAAGACATCAACGTTGCCATAAGTTGAGTGAGTGCGTGATTTATAGTGGAATCCTGTCATTTGTAATGGATATTTTTCCATTGCCGGATCGCCATAACTTTCAAAGCCAGCGGAATAGACCGGCAGTGGATCAATCACATCGTCAGATGCCAGTTCCCATGTCGCTTTAATGTTGGCAAGTTGAGAAGAATAAATCTCAATTTTGCCTGATGGTGTGGTTAATGGGTTATTTTCAGGATCTTCACGGAATTTGCGATAGGCAACGTGATGACCTTCAGGATCGCGTTTTTTGAAGATACCTTGAGCACGGAATTCTTCAAAAGTCGGCAGTTCAGGTAAGTTTTGACGAGATTGCTCGTAAAGATGACGTAACCACTCTTCTTGAGTACGGTTTTCAGTGAATTTTTCACCCACACCCATACGTTTTGCAATTTCGCTTGTCATTTCATAGATATTACGACTTTCAAAGCGAGGTTTGATTGCCTGATCAGCGAAAATAACATAAGCCATATTACCCGCTGAAGCATCCATACAGAAATCCATCTGTTCTGATGCGGTGCAATCAGGAAGTAGAATGTCGGCATATTTAGCAGATGCTGTCATGTGGTTATCGATCACCACAATCATTTCGCATTTTTTATCGTCTTGCAAAATATCATGAGTACGATTGATTTCAGAATGCTGGTTAACTAAGCAGTTACCCGCGTAGTTCCATACCATTTTGATAGGTACATCAAGTTTATCTTTACCACGAACACCATCACGGGTCGCGGTCATTTCAGGACCACGTAAAATAGCATCCGTCCACATAAACATGGAAATGCTGGTGGTGACAGGGTTAGTTAAAGTCGGCATACGAACAAAAGGAATACTGTAAGAGCCTTCACGAGCACCAGTATTACCGCCGTTAATTCCCACATTACCCGTTAAAATAGAGAGCATCGCAATAGCGCGAGAAGCAAGCTCACCGTTAGAACGGCGTTGAGGCCCCCAGCCTTGTGTAATATAAGCTGGTTTCGCTGTTGCGATTTCACGTGCTAATTTAACAATACGTGAAGCAGGAATACCGGTGATCTGCGCTGCCCATTCTGGGGTTTTGGGCTGACCATCTGCGCCATCACCTAAAATATAGGCCTTATAGTGACCATTTTTTGGCGCACCTTCTGGCATAGTGGTTTCATCGTAACCAACACAATATTTATCTAAGAAAGGCTTATCAACTAAGTCTTCTTTGATCATGACATAAGCTAGAGCATTGACTAATGCAGCATCTGTTCCCGGACGAATAGGTATCCATTCATCTTCACGGCCTGCACCTGTATCGGTATAGCGTGGATCGATGATAATCATTCGAGCATCAGATTTTTCACGCGCTTGCTCAACGTAATAGGTAACACCGCCACCACTCATACGTGTTTCGCCCGGATTATTACCGAACATCACGACGAGTTTGGTGTTTTCAATATCTGAAGGGCTATTACCATCTGCCCAACCACCATAGGTATAGTTTAAGCCAGCCGCGATTTGCGCCGTACTATAGTCACCATAGTGATTAAGATAACCACCACAACAGTTCATTAAACGTGCAATTAATGTTGCACCTGGTGGCCAAGACTTCGTCATGGTGCCACCTAAAGTACCAGTGCCGTAGTTTAGATAAATAGATTCATTACCATAATCTTTAATTAAACGTTTCATGGTATTTGAAATAGTATCAAATGCTTCATCCCATGAAATACGTTCAAACTTACCTTCACCGCGTTTACCTACACGTTTCATCGGGTAACGTAAACGGTCTGGATTATAAACGCGACGACGCATAGAACGGCCACGTAAACAGGCACGAACTTGGTGTAATTCTTCGTAGACATCATTGCCAGTGTTGTCAGTTTCGACATACTTAATTTCACCATCAACCACATGCATACGTAATGGACAACGGCTACCGCAGTTTACAGTACAGGCACTCCACACGACTTTTTCGCTGTTGGTTGCTGGTTTTGTTTCTGAGGCAACGGCTTGATTAAAGGGGAGTGATAATCCACCTGCGGTTATTGCTAAACCACCCGCTGCACCCGTTTTGACAAAACGACGGCGAGATAAAGGAGTGGAAAGTAACGCCATCTCTTTGATGTTTTTCATACATTACTCACTTGATTATTTACATTTTAAGAAAAAATAGAAGCTAACAAGCTTATAAAGAAATAATTATTGTTATTGTTGTTAAGAAATAAGCACTTTAACGTAGGCAATAAAACCCAACTGTTAATGTGGATACTACGTATTTTCTAAAAGTTGTAGTTGCTTTACATCAAAGAAAAGTGATTTATTACAAGTGTTACCAGTTTTTAAGGTCATCTTAAGCTTTTGTATTAGTTATATTTAATCATTTGATTAATAGCTTTATATAAATAAATATATAACGATTAATTAAGTGTTTTGATGTTATCAGTAACATTTGTTGAACGTATTTTCTTGTTTCTATCTATATGATTTTCTTAGTCCAATAGTTATTTTTATTAATCCTTAGCTATCATTTTTAGAAGCTATAATTATCTAACAACCAATTAACCTATTTAGCTAAACAAAAATTAAAATTTGTTTAGCTTTTCGATATTGTTAATTACTTTTAGAAGTCTTAATTTGATTAATAAACACGCTTTTTTGTAGTTTAGATCACAATTAAATACCCTTTATCTGAGTTTTTATTGCTATCTTGAATTGATTTTCATTTAATCTAATTGTTAGCTAAACCGGTTTAGTTTTTATAATTAAACTAATACTCGCTACATAAATAAAAAAGAATGACAGAGGCTATGATGAATATTGAAAAAGTTGCTCACCAGCTTGTGCCTTTATTAGGTGGTGCTGAAAATATCGCAAGTGCAGCACATTGCGCTACGCGCTTAAGGCTTGTTCTTGTTGATGACTCAAAAGCAGATAAAGAAGCAATAAATAAATTAGAGGGTGTGAAAGGGTGTTTTAGTAATGCAGGACAAATTCAGGTTATCTTTGGCACAGGTCTCGTTAATAAAGTACATGCTGCATTTATTGCGGCAGCGGGTATTGGTGAATCAAGTAAATCCGAAGCTGCCAATATTGCGGCTAAAAAGCTCAATCCATTTCAACGAATAGCAAGACTGCTTTCTAATATATTTGTACCCATTATTCCCGCCATTGTAGCGTCAGGTTTATTAATGGGATTATTGGGATTAATGAAAACTAACCAATGGGTAAGTCCTGATAATGCACTCTATATCATGCTTGATATGTGTAGCTCTGCGGCATTTATTATTTTACCTATTTTAATTGGTTTCACAGCCGCAAAAGAGTTTGGCGGAAACCCTTATCTTGGTGCGACACTCGGCGGAATTTTAACGCATCCCGCATTAACTAATGCGTGGGGTGTTGCTGCGGGTTTTAACACCATGAATTTCTTTGGATTAGAAGTCGCCATGATTGGTTATCAAGGCACTGTTTTCCCAGTATTACTTGCCGTTTGGTTTATGAGTGTATTGGAAAAACAATTACGTAAAGTTGTTCCTAACGCCCTAGACTTAATTATCACTCCATTTTTAACCGTTATTATTTCGGGGTTTGTCGCGTTATTAGTCATTGGCCCAGTTGGTCGTCTTTTAGGCGATGGTATTTCATTAATCTTAAGTACCTTGATTACACAAGCCGGTTGGATTGCGGGGCTGATTTTTGGTGGACTCTACTCTGTGATTGTTATTACAGGTATCCATCATAGTTTTCATGCGGTTGAAGCCGGTTTACTAGGCAATCCTAATATTGGGGTTAATTTCTTATTACCTATTTGGGCAATGGCGAATATTGCTCAAGGTGGTGCTTGTATTGCCGTTTGGTTTAAAACCAATGATGCAAAAATTAAAGCTATCACAATCCCATCAGGTTTTTCCGCTATGTTAGGTATCACTGAAGCGGCAATTTTCGGGATTAATTTACGTTATGGAAAACCGTTTATTGCTGCGTTAATTGGCGGTGCTGCTGGAGGTGCTTGGGTTGTCGGTTCTCATGTTTATATGACCGCGGTTGGTCTTACTGCTATTCCGGGTATCGCGATTGTACAAGCAGGTTCAATTATGAATTATGTTATTGGTTTAGTGATTGCATTCTTAACAGCCTTTGTTCTTTCTCTTTTACTGAAATATAAAGTGGAGTCTGCATAAATGATAAAAAGCGAAGGGTTATCTGCAATTTTACAAGCGGTTATGCGTAATAGTACTAAAGCTGTAAAAGATAAATACTATCCTCATTGGCATTTAGCACCAGTAACGGGATTATTAAATGATCCCAATGGATTTTGCTTTGATGGTGAATACTATCATCTGTTTTATCAGTGGAACCCTTTGTCTTGTGAGCATAAAAATAAATGTTGGGGGCACTGGTGTTCAAAGGATCTTATTACTTGGCAACATCAACCCATTGCGTTATTGCCTGATGAATTTTATGACAAAGATGGCTGTTATTCTGGTAGTGCGGTGATCCATCAAGGGCAATTAACTCTTTGTTATACCGGTAATGTAAAATTTGAAGATGGCTCACGCACAGCTTGGCAATGTTTAGCCGTAGAAAATAAACAAGGAGGTTTTGATAAGTTAGGGCCAGTCTTAGGGCTACCAGAAGGTTATAGTGGTCATGTTCGTGATCCTAAAATTTGGCAATATAACAATGTATGGTACATGGTATTAGGCGCACAAACGTTAGATAAACAGGGTAAAGTTTTACTTTATCGTGCATCTCACTTATATCGATGGCAATTAGTCGGCGAGTTAGCCGGAAGTCATTTAGGTGGTTTAAATGACGTGGGTTATATGTGGGAATGCCCAGATCTCTTTGAGCTTGATGGACACTTTATTTTATTAGCTTGTCCTCAGGGAATAAAAAAAGAGCAACATCGATTTTTAAATTCTCACCCTAGCGCCTATTTAATAGGAGATTTTGATTATTCAACCCTGCAATTCCAATATGGTGATTTAATTGAGCTAGATGCTGGTTTTGAATTTTATGCACCTCAAACAACACTAGCTAATGGTAGACGTCTATTATTTGGTTGGATGGGGGTTCCTGATGGAGAAGAAATGTATCAACCGACTATTGCTAATGGTTGGATACATCAAATGACATGCCCTCGTGAATTATATATAAAAGAAAATAAGCTTTATCAACAACCCGTAAAAGAGTTACAGCAACTCAGACAAAAGCCAGCATATTGGCAAGGTTTGGCTGATGATGCGCCAGACATTAATGGATTTTCGTTTGAACTTGAAGTAGAACTATTCGGCTCTCTCGCTATTCACTTTTCTGATACTCTTGTTTTAACTATTAAAAATAACCAAGCCGTGTTAAAACGCCGTAGTGTCAAAAACGGAGAGTGGCAATCACGTTTCTGGTCTGGTGATATAAAACATCTTCAAATATTATGTGATAATTCTAGTGTGGAAATTTTCTTTAATGGTGGAGCTGGCGTGATGAGTAGCCGTTTTTTTCCTTCAGAAAAACAGACTATCTGTTTCTTGGGGAAAGACACAATAAACCTCACAACTTGGCAACTAAAGAATGCATTACTTAGTTAAATACGACTATATAAACGATAAAACAGTTTAAGTTCAGCGAACGTGACATTAAGTAGAATAACAGTGAAAAAACAAAAACGTATCACGATCACCGATATTGCAAAATTAGCGGGTGTTTCAAAAACAACGGCAAGTTTAGTGTTAAATGGCCGAGGTAAAGAGATGCGTGTTTCTGATGATACCATTGCGCGTATTACGACCATTGCGGAACAATATCAGTATCAACCTAATATTCACGCTCGCTCTTTACGTGATAATCGTAGTTATGCGTTGGGATTAGTTATTCCTGATATTACTAACTATGGTTTTGCTTCCGTGGCTTATGAGCTAGAAATATTATGTAGAGAAGCGGGTATTCAATTACTTATTTCTTGTACTGATGAAAATGCGGCTCAAGAAACGCTGGCAATAGAACATCTATTATCACGACAAATCGACGGTTTGATTGTGGCTTCTTGTTTACAAAGTGATGTTGAATATCAACGTTTAAGTAAACAAATACCTGTTGTGTTATTTGACCGTTATTTTGAAGGAACAACACTGCCTTTTGTTGTCACCGATTCAATTACGGCAACACAACAACTTATTGCAGAAATTGCTTCGACAAAAGGCATTGATGAGTTTTACTTTTTAGGTGGACAATCAACGCTTTCACCGACTAAAGATCGTCTTTTAGGTTTTACGCAAGGGCTTTCACAAGCAAATATTAATCTGAAATCAGAGTGGATCATTCATGGGCATTATCACCCAAGTTCAGGTTATGAAATGTTTGGCTCGTTGTGTGCATCGCTAGGGCGATCGCCTAAGTTTGTTTTTACTTCTGCTTGTGGCTTATTAGATGGTGTGTTGCGCTATCTAAGTCAAAATAAAATGATGCAAAATGAAGTCTATTTAGCAGGTTTTGATGATCACTATTTGTATGATTCATTATCAATACCAATAGATACTGTTGCACAAAATAATCCTGAATTAGCGTCACACTGTTTCCGACTGGTTATGGGATTAATTAACCAGACAAATTTAGAAGTTCATCAAATTTTTGTTCCAGCAAAAATTCATCAACGGCATGAGTAAGATTGAGCAATTTTATGCAATCATCAGTATAGTGTTTATGATACAAGCTGATGATTTTTACTGTTGATGGAGTCAATATTCAATGCGACAAGAGCAGGCTAAACTTATTCACCTTCCTGAGCTTAATAGCCTTGCTTATTTGCAAGCTGAATATCTACATCAAACTTTCTCGCGCCATACTCATGAAGGCTTTTGTATCGGAGTTATTGACGATGGCGCACAACAGTTTTATCGAACAGGAAGCGAACATATCGCACCTAAAGGCGATATCATTATTGTCAATGCAGATGAAATACACACAGGATCATCAGCGGTTGAATCTGGCTGGGCGTATCAAGCTATTTATCCCACACCAGAATATCTGCAAACATTAACGCGTGATTTGCAACAAGAACGTGGTTCAACACCGTGGTTTCCAGATGCCGTTATTCACGATCCGGGTTTAAGCCAGCAGCTTTTATTGCTCTTTTCATTATTAGAACAACCTAATAATTTTCTACTTAAAGAGTCACTGTTACTTTCAACAATGGCAATGTTGATATTGCGTTATAGCAAAACACGAATTCAAGAAAAGCCGTTGAGTGCAATAGGGCAACGGCTGCAATGGGTAAGTGAATTAATGAATGACGCACCCGAAAATGAATTTTCACTTAATACCTTAGCGGAGATGGTAAATTTAAGCCCTTGGCATTTTCTACGTCAATTTAAAAAAGAGATTGGTATGACGCCTCACGCTTGGCTTATTCAAGCGCGAATTCGCAAAGCAAGACAGTTACTTTCTTTAGGTCATACGCTTTCTGATGTCACACAACTTTGTGGCTTTTCGGATCAAAGCCATTTCCATCGCCATTTTAAAAATGCCATTGGTGTCACGCCGGGTAATTATTTAAAAGGGCTTCGATTGTCATCCTCTTTAAAATCCCCTTTATTGTCGTAAAAATAAATGGCAGTAAAAATACAGCGTAATAAAAAAACAAAATAGCAATTTTATACAATCCCATTTATCTTTACTGACTGATAATCATTCTCCATAGAATTAATGTATTAGAAGTGAAGACAGGTAAATGGAAAAAATCAAAAATAATAATGAAGATGGGCAAGTAATGCGTGCTTTCGGCCTTGGTGCTTTGCATGTTTTGCCTTTATGCCTTGCAGTTATTCCTTGGGGAATATTAGCGGGATCAATGGCGGTTGATGCAGGGTTAACCTTTGCACAAAGTGTCGGAATGTCTGCAATTATATTTGCAGGAGCAGCACAACTAGTCACACTAGGATTAGTGGTTTCTGGTGCAGGAATGCTGACTATTATTGTTTCTGTTTTTTTTATTACAGCACAACATCTTTTATACGGGTTGACCTTACGTCCACATGTTGCCCATTTAAAATGGTACCAACGTATTACGATAGGTTTTTTATTAACGGATGAGCTTTTTGCTGTTTCAGCACAACCTAAAGTAAAACTCACACCTGCTTATATGATAGGTGCGGGATTATGTTTTTATTTAGCGTGGGTAGCTGTCAGTATTGTCGGCATTATTATGGCAAGCCAAGTTTCTTACTTATCTCGTTATCATCTTGATTTTTCTATTGTTGCTACTTTATTGGCGATTGTTATTCCGTTAATAAAAACATTTAGTACATTAGTTGGCGTTATTGTCTCTTTTTGTCTCTCGATTATTTTCAGTTGGTTGAATATAGAAGGTGGCGTAGTTATTGGTGGATTAACAGGCATGTTTATTGCTGTTTGTGTAGCTAGAGCAAGAGGAGAACAAAAATGACATGGTCGTTATTATTAATTTTGGCACTGGTCATTTTCATGTTGCGTTATTTCTTTCTTGAACCGGCGATCCCCGTCAAATTACCGTCAGTGATCAGACAAGCATTAGGATATTCTGCGCCTTGTTTATTAACAGCAATTTGTGCGCCAATCGTACTGTTAGAGAAGGGCGAATTTAAAGGTATCTTAGATAATCCTTATCTTTGGGGAACCTTATTATGTGTAGGATTAGCACTTAAAATACGTAATACCTTAGTGGTGGTGTTACTCACATTAGTGGGTTTTTATCTGCTCAATGCCTTGTTAAACTAAATATCAAGGTGATTTTATTTAACATGACATTTACATTTTAAAATTATCATTTCTGTAATAATATAAGTCGTTATTTTTCAGCCGTCTTTGAACGGCTGATTCTACCTCTCTTTTCTTAATCACCATTCTTTATTCGACTCGTTTCACCTCTCACTTTTAACGTATACCAATTGATGTTGTGTTAAAGAAATGTGATCTAAATTGCTTCGATTTGGTTTTGCTTTTGCTTTTGGTTTTTTGTTTTGAATACCATCGCAGAATCACTGACCTGATCTCCTTATTCTCGTTATCAATGATACGGAGGCACTTTATATGTTTTCAGAAGAACGGCGACAGGAAATTTACACCATCATCAGGGAACAAAAGAAAGTTAAAGTGGCTCAGCTTGCGGAGAAATTCAGTGTCACATTGGAAACTATCCGCAGTGATTTGAAATACCTTGAAGGAGAAGGGTTGATCAAACGTTGTCATGGTGGCGCCATACTAGGGAAACAAGAAATTAAAAAAATAAGTAAATTTAGTGATAGTTTTGATATTTCATGTTTATTGCACGATTTATTAATCGTGAGAGAACGTAAAGATAGAAAGCCTGAAGGCAAAGTCTGTGTACTGGGATCGTTTGTGGTCGATATTATTGCCAATGTCGATTCTTTTCCAAAAGTTGGTGAGTTAATTAACTCTAAAAGTAACTCGATAGGTCCCGGAGGCAAAGGAACAAATCAGGCAATGGCTGCCAGTTTTTCTGATGCGAAAGTACACTTAATAACGAAAGTGGGTGAAGATCATTTTAGTAAATACGCTTATAAATATTTACAAGAAAGCGGAATTGATTCTTTTACTATTTTTCAAACAGAAATAGAACCAACGGGTAGTTCAATTAGTTATTTGGCAGATAAAACACAAAACAATATTACAGCAACTTATTTAGGGGCGAACAATACATTCTCAGATCAAGAGATTGATATTTCTTTACCTTATGTAAGTGAAGCGGATGTGTTATTGCTCCAAGGTGAAATTAATATAGAAGCCAATATTAAAGCCGCACTGTTTGCAAAATCCGTTAATAAAACAGTCGTACTTAATGTTGCGCCTTATAACGATAATCTAAAGCAACTTTATTCAAATCTTGATTTTATTACCTTAAATGCAAACCAAGCATCACATTGGGCTGACATTGAAATAAACGACATTAATGATGCTAAACAGGGTATTGGCGTTATCTCAGGTGATGAAAACAAGAAAGTCATTATCTATATGGATGAGCTTGGCGTGGTCTATTTTGATGGACGATCCACATTTCATATACCCCCTATGCCATCGTTGCGAGTGGATACGATGGCAGCCACGGATGCTTTTAACGGCGCATTTGCTTCAAAAATAGCGGCAGGAGGCACAATGCATGAGAGTGTATTATTTGCCAGTGCTTTCCTCTCTGCATTTATAGAACAAAAAGGCGTAACAGCAATGCCTGTGCTTTCTCAAGTTCAGGCTCGCCTTAAATCAAGGCTCGAAGATATTCGACCACAAATAATCTGCAATGAGAAAAGGTGCATATAATGAAAAAAACACTTCTGGCATTTACCCTATGCAGTTCCATTTTTACACTTCCGGCTTTTGCTCAATACCCTGAAAAGCCGATTACTATTGTTGTTCCTTGGGCTGCTGGAGGCAATACTGATACCGTTGCACGCTTAGCAGCTAAAGGGCTACAAGAAGAATTGGGTGTGACCGTTAACGTGGTAAATAAAACCGGCGGTAGTGGTGTTGTAGGTCACGATGCGATTAAAAATGCAAAACCTGATGGCTACACGCTGGGGATTGCAACGGTTGAAATTACCATGATGCATCATCAGGGAATGACGAAATTAACTTATCAAGATTACACACCGATCACACGTCTTGCTGTTATTTATGGTGGATTACAAGTTGGAAAATCTTCGCCATTTAAAAATGCACAGGAAATTATTGATTATGCGAAAGCAAACCCAGGCAAATTAAAAGCATCGGGTAGTGGCTTAAATTCAATCTGGCATCTCAATACGATTGGTATGTTACGTGCCGCAGGATTGCCTGATAACGCCATTCGCTTTATTCCATCTCAAGGTGCAAGTGCTGCATTACAAGAGCTTGCTTCTGGTGGTGTTGATATTGTGACGTCTTCATTAGGCGAAGCGGACAGTATGGTAAAAGCTGGATTAGTGAAACATATGGCAATTATGTCAAATGAGAAGTCTGCTTTTTATCCTGATGTACCGTTATTCAAAGAAGCCACTCCTTATAACTGGGATCTGCAAGCGTGGAATATGCTAGTTGCACCAAAAGGGCTAGATAAAGAAGTACAAGATAAACTCACTGCAGCAATGAAAAAAGTGTATGCCTCTGGTGAACTAGCCGAGTTTGCAAATAAACAAGGTTTTGAAGTTATTGAATTATATGGCGATGATGCCACTCAATTTATGGCCAATGAAGATAAAAAGTTTGGCGAAATTATAAAGAAATAACTGAGGAAACGGCTGAATAACAGCCGTTTTTATGCCTATGCTAAATCGTCATATTCTATCGCTAATATTCTGTTGCTTTGGTTTATTTCTTATTGTTTATAGTGCGTATTCATTAGGTGATTTTAGTGAATATGGTGCCGCATTTATGCCTTCTATTATTGGCGGTGGCATGATTATATTTTCATTAATAGATATATTTTCACGTGATCAAGAAAGTGATATTCCATTAGTTTCATGGCATGAAATAAAATTTGTCTTATTAATTATTGGCATTATTCTTTTTTATGTTTTGGCATCAGATTATCTAGGTTTTATTTTAACGGGTCTAATTATTACAGCACCGTTAATGATGAAATATGCAACAACAAAACCTATATATAGTTTTATTATTTCAGCCAGTGTGGTGTTAGGTGTGTATTACTTATTTACCGCTGTACTGTTAGTACCGCTACCTCAGCTATTTTCATAAATAGAGAACAACAGTATGGATATATTAATTAGCGCACTTGCTTATATTGATTACACAACAATACTTGTCGTTATTGGTGCTTGTTTATTTGGCTTATTTGTTGGTGCAATTCCCGGATTGACATCAACAATGGCAATCGCATTAATGGTACCATTTACTTTTTTTCTTGATCCCATTCCTGCATTAGCCTTAATGATTTCTGTCGGAGCCTCTTCTATATTTGCGGGTGATATTCCTGGTGCCTTATTAAATATTCCGGGTACACCTGCATCGGCGGCTTATACCAATGATGCACACTCCTTAGTTAAAGAAGGTAAAACAAACCGTGTATTAGGTATGTCGTTAACAAGTTCTGTCATTGGTGGCGTTATCGGTACGATTATATTAGCGTCCACAGCCCCAATTTTAGCTGAGTTTGCTTTAAAATTTAGCTCTTATGAATATATGTGGCTCTCTTTAATTGGACTTAGCTGTGCAACCATTGTTTCAGGCTCACATATTCGAAAAAGCTTATTAGCACTGTTTTTTGGTATTGCATTAGCGACTATTGGTTACGATGAATTTACCGGACAAGCACGCTTTACTTTTGGTGAAGTCTCTTTAATGCAAGGAGTAAGCTTTATTCCAGCAATGATAGGATTATTTGCCATTTCAGGTGCAATTAAATATTACGTTGAACGTTGGAAAGAAAAGCAAATCACGCTAAGTGAAGTAAATGCCGAAAATAACTCTTACAATATTTTTAAAGGGATTGGTGGCGTTGTTCGCCAGCGTAAGGGCGGTATTTTCCGTAGCGGAATAATAGGAACATTAATTGGTGCTTTACCCGGTGCTGGTGCCGATATTGCAGCATGGATCTCTTATGCGGTTTCAAAAAAGCTTTCCAAAAAACCAGAGAAATATGGCCATGGCTCTGAGGAAGGTATTGTTGATGCTTCTGCGAGTAATAACGCAAGCTTAGCAGGGAGTTGGATCCCATCTTTAGTTTTTGGTATTCCGGGCGATTCTGCGGCTGCAATTATTATCGGTGTATTGTATATGAAAGATATGCAACCGGGGCCAACACTGTTTTTATTCAACCCTGATAAGTTGTATGCCGTTTTTATTATCTTCTTTATCGCTAACCTTATTTTATTACCGATTGCTTTTATTGTTGTCAACTTATTGAAAAAGATAGTTGCTATTGATAATGCGATTATTTATCCAGCAATTATCTTATTTAGTCTTGTCGGCTCTTACGCAATCACAAATACAATGTCTTCTATTGTTGTTATGTTGGTAATGGGTGTTATCGGTTATTTTCTTCAAGAACGAAAATTTCCAATATCACCAATTATTTTGGGCATGATCTTAGGGCCAATGTTAGAAAAAAATTTACTCTCATCGTTAATGAAATCTGATGGTGACTTAATTAATTTCGTTAACAGACCTATTTCGATGGTATTAGCAAGTGTATTTCTACTCATTGTCGTGATGCAAATTAGAGGTGCATTTAAAGCCAAATAAATAACCTATTTAATACTCAATATTTATTACTAAACGTTTAATTATAGAGAGATACTTTTTTAAGTATCAGGGAAAACTCATCTTAAATAAAGCCAGTTTATTTAAGATGTCAGAAATCAGCAGATAAATAAAAATATCGGGTGATCACATGAAAAAAATATTAAATAAGCCAGAAAATTATGTCGATGAAACATTAGCGGGTTTATGCCTAGCTCATAGTGATATTTATTACCAACCACAGCCAAGATTGATTACTCGTTCTAAAAAAACAGATAAGCCCAAAGTGGGTATTGTAACTGGTGGAGGTTCAGGCCACTTACCTGTATTTACAGGATATGTCGGTGATGGCTTATTAGATGCCGCCGCCGTAGGTGATGTTTTTGCTTCGCCTTCTGCCGATTTAATGGCAGATGCTATTCGTGAGGCGAACAACGGATTAGGCGTATTGCTACTTTATGGTAATTACGGTGGCGATATCATGAATTTTGATATGGCGACTGAAACGGTTGATTTTGAAGATGATATTCGTTGTACAACCGTTTTAGCCGCTGACGATGTAGCTTCAGCAAAACCAGAAGAGGCGCACAAACGCCGTGGTGTTGCTGGGATGATCTATGGTTTTAAAATGGCAGGTGCCAAAGCAGAAGAAGGTGCAACGCTTGATGAAGTCACGCGTATTGCTCAAAAAACCATGGAAAATACCCGAACTATTGGCTGTGCGTTGACATCTTGCACCTTACCCGCAGTAGGACATCCTACTTTTGAAATTGGTGAAGATGAGATGGAAATGGGGATGGGCATTCACGGAGAGCCGGGAATTTGGCGTGATAAATTACGCAGTGCGGATGATATTGCACAAGAAATGTTTGAGCGTCTACAAGCAGAATTATCATTAAAAACAGGGGATAAAGTCTCTGTATTAGTGAACTCTTTAGGCGCAACGCCATTAGAAGAACTTTATATTCTGTACAACAAAATTGCACAACTGATTAATAAAACAGGTGCGACTATTGTGCATCCATTGGTCGGTCGTTATGCCACATCTATGGAAATGACAGGGGCAAGCTTAACATTGTGTAAGTTAGATGATGAGCTAGAAGCCTTAATGAGTGCGCCGGCTCATTGTGCATTCTGGAGAGTATAACGATGAATATTACACTTGAAATGCTCAAACAAGCGGTTTTGCGTATCGCTATCGCCTGTGAGCAATCTCAACCAATGCTGTGTGAAGCAGATAGCCGCCTAGGTGATGGGGATCTAGGGATCACCATGCAAAAAGGCTGGCGACAAATTGCCGATGATTCACAAGATTGGCCAGATGATCTCAGCAAAGCACTTTTTCAATGCAGTAAATCATTACAAAAAGCCTGTGCTTCTTCTTTTGGTACATTGCAAGCAACGGCTTTTATGGCAATGGCAAAATATTGCAAGGAAAACCAGCTTCACGAAATATCATCTTCCGACATTTCGCCATTATTAACGGTCGCATATCAAAGCATGATGGCGAGAGGAAAAGGGGAATTAGGGCAAAAATCTGTACTCGATATTCTTTACCATTTATCTGAAGCGCTAAACCCCATTTTAGCTATCGATAATCTAAAAGCAGCGGCATTACAAAGTGTTGAGAGTACGCTTAATGAATTTCGCCAAAAACCTAATTTATTAGGTCGAGCTCGTATGTTCCCAGAAAAATCGATTGGTTTAGATGATCCGGGCATGTTGGCAATTAAAGTTATTGTTGAAGCAATCTGATTTAATAAAGGTCTTTATATGAAAAAATTATTTGGCGTTACAGTGGCAATGGTTACTCCGTTTGATTTGAACGATCAAGTGGATATTAAAGCGTTATCTGCATTGACTGAAATGTTAGTAACCAAGGGTGTCGATTGTCTTTATCCTTGTGGTACAACGGGCGAGATGTTGCGTTTATCCGCATTAGAACGTAAAAATGTTGCAAAAACCGTTGTCGAAACAGCGAATAAACGTTTACCTGTTTTTATTCATGTTGGTGCAATGACATTAAATGAAACCATTGAGTTAGCCAAACACGCAGTTGAAATTGGTGCTGATGGTATTGGTGTGGTAACGCCACAATTTTTTGGTGCGACAGACAGAGAATTAGAAAACTATTTTGTGACAGTGGCAAACAGCGTACCGGATAATTTCCCTGTTTACCTGTATAACATTCCACAATGTGCCGCAAATAATATAAAGCCTGAATTAGCGGCAAGAGTACAACAACAGTGTAAAAATGTAATTGGTATTAAATACAGTTTTGCTGATAACAATACAACATTAAGTTACCTTGCTGTTGCAGAGGGTTTTTCAGTTCTTCACGGTTACGACAAATTATTCTTAGGATTATTAGATGCAGGTTGTGATGGTACAGTTTCAGGTTGTGCTTGCGTATTCCCTGAGCCATTTGTGAATATGTATAAAGCCTATATCGCAGGTCATTATCAAGAAGCGAAACACTGGCAACAATTTTGTGTGAAATTTAGTGATGCACTTAAGTCTGGTGCGAATATGGCAATATTTAAATCAGCATTAACTATGCGTGGTTTAGATGGTGGTCATATGCGTTTGCCACAACTTGATTTATTGTCTGAAGAAAATCAACAATTAAAAGAAAATCTAACCCAATTATGTAAACAAGCAGGTATCACTTTTTCACTTAATTAAAATAGTGGTCAAATAAACGTCCCCGTTATTTTAGCTAATTGGTTGTATGTTGATCCTTTTAAGCAGTATAGGCTTTTCTATACTGCTTTTTTAATATCAAAATATACATAAGGTGCAATGGTTTATTGTGCTAAAAAGTGGCCATATTGCGCGATATCGACATTACCGCCGCTGATAATAATACCAATTTTCTTACCTTTTAATTTATCACCGAATTGACGAGCTGCCGCTAAACTTAAACAACCCGTTGGCTCTACAATCATTTTCATTCGCTGAGCGTAAAACTGCATAGCCGAAATTAACTCTTCATCTGTTGCAGTTAAAATATCATCCACATTGTTACGAATGATCTCAAAAGTATAATTGCCTAGATGCTGAGTTTGTGCGCCGTCTGCAATTGTTTTCGGAGTATCAATATGAATGATTTCGCCTTTGCGTAATGATTGTTGTCCGTCATTTCCGGCTAAAGGTTCAACGCCAAATATTTTACAATCTGGTGAGAGGGCTTTGGTTGATAATAAAGAGCCAGAAAGTAATCCACCACCACCTAATGGAACAAATAGCATATCTAATTCACCAATTTCATCAAACAGCTCTTTGGCAGCAGTACCTTGTCCCGCAATAATATGAGGGTGATCGTAAGGTGGAATTAATGTTAGACCTTCTTTTTGTGCTAATTGTTGCCCAATTTTTTCACGATCTTCAGTATAACGATTATAAGTGATCACACGACCACCATAGCCTTTTGTTGCGTCCATTTTTGCCTTTGGTGCATCTTCAGGCATGATAATTGTTGCAGGAATACCTAATAACTTCGCCGATAAGGCAATTGCCTGAGCATGATTACCTGATGAGAAAGTCACAACACCATTTTTACGTTGTTGATCATTAAATTGAGATAATGCATTCATCGCACCACGAAATTTAAATGCACCCATTCGTTGAAAGTTTTCACATTTAAAATAAAATTGCGCCCCTGTTAGCTCATTTATCGTACGAGAGGTTAAAACAGGTGTTTTATTAAGATAAGGCAGAATACGTTGATGAGCTTGTGCAACATCTTTATAGGTAGGAGTAGGCAACTTATTCATGAGATTGCTCCTTGATCACCACGGCTTCAATTTCAATTTTGCTTCCAAAGTGCAGTTCTTTTACACCTGCGACTAATCTTGCTGGTCTGTGTTCACCAATCCATTTTGCATATAGCTCATTAACAATAGGCCACTCGTTAATATCTGTCACATAGACTTTAATTTGAGCAACATCGGTTTTCTTTGCATTAATTCCGAGAAGACAAGCATTTAAGTTTTCAAGCACTTGTGTGATTTGGACTTCAACGGGTTTGTCTGCCAATGGATTACCTTGTTTATCTAAGGGCAATAACCCAGAAACAAACGACATATTATTTGCAGTAACAACATGAGAGTAATGCCCACCAGGAGATGAGAGAGCATCAATATTTTGTAGTGTAAGATGTGAGGTCATTGTGGTTTCCTATTTCACTTAAGTTAGATAAAATGTATACTTATTTATACACAATGTCTAACTTTAGATCAATAGTTTACTTTTCACAAAATGCCAGAGTATATCCCGAATAAAACGGAGGATGAGTTAATTCATTTTTGGAAGTAGCAAATTTTCTTTGTGCTATTTCTTTAATCGCTTCTTTTATTTTAGAAAAATCAACTTTATTTTCATTACCGGATAAAAAATTGTAGATATTTCCAGCCAATAAACAATAAATCTCGTATTTTAAATATGAATTATCAGAAATTCCCAAATCATCTATTGCTTTTACGACTTCAGGGATATTTTGTAAATGCTGGATCATTGTACTTTGAGCTGCATTTTTATCTAAATCCAACTTAAATTGGTTAGAGATTAAAAAAAATAAAATTTGTTTCGCCTCCTTATTCACAATAATTTTGTTATCGTGGTATAAATTATCAATTGCCCGATGAATTATTGAAGAAGGGAGAATTTTCTTTTCATTTCTCCACCAACCTAAAATATCGCTATCTACCTTCTTATAAGCTTTATTTAGTAATTCCATTGATTTTACTTGATTTTTTATATCAACCCTATAAGAAGATATTTCTTCTGGTGTATAAAAATCTCGTATTTTTGATATTAACTCTTTACTGATTTTTGCAATATCGACGGTAATCTCTTTCTTTTTATCACAATTAGCTATGGAGATGTCTAAATAGGTATTTTTAATATTTTTGATATTATTTAAAAAATTCCCATAAGTATTTAATGGTTCTTTATCATTAACTTTATTCTGTTTGTTATTTACAATTACAAATTTTGCTAAAATATTTTTCATAAAAATTCCTTTTGTCATTAAAAGGAATTTTGACAGAATAAAAAATAAGTTCTTTCATAAATAAAACCGATGGATTTAATAAAAAAGAGATGAAAATATATCACCTCTTTTGTTTCTTATATGACATTAAAAATAAGGTTTAATAAGAGCAACGCGTTATTTTCCAGGCTGTATAAATGGCTATTAAGGGCGCTAATGCTAAAAATAAGAATAGAGCAGATGCAGAAGAAGAGAGTCCTTCAGGAGTACCACTATTAAAGCCATTTAAATTGACTATCATACCTGCAAATGCAGAGCCTAGAGCGGTTGCAAACAGTTGTACGGTTGTAATAGAGGCACCAGCAATATCTTTATCTTGTGTGGAAGCTGCTTGTAATATACGTGTTAATAGGTGAGGCCAACCAAAACCAATGCCATAGCCCACTAAGAACAAGGCAAATAAAATAATAAAAAGACTAACCGCGTTTTCTGATCCCAGTAGTGGGTTTGGAATAACAAAAGCCAACACAAGTAAACCGATAAAAACAATAATAGGGCCGCTCAAAATACTAAAACGCATTTTAGCGCCTTGCCAACTTGCGCTAATTACTTCAGCAACTGTCCAGCCTAATGCCATTAATGCACTCATATAACCTGAAGCTAAAGGCGTTTGCATATGTAAGCTTTGTAGATAATAAGGGACAAAGATCTCACAAGTCATGCCAATCGCTAATAACGAAATAGTTAAATACAAAAGTGCATGTAAAGAGAGACCTTTAAACGTATTAGTGGGTAGCAACCGAACGCTAAGGCGTTTCTCACAAAAAATAAGCACACCAATTAAACCAAACACCACTACGATACTCAGCAAATTAATGGTAAGTGAGGAAGAAAGGCTACCAGATGAAATAAGCAGAACTGCGGCTGTTAAAATGATTAACTGAAGATAAGGCAAGCTTTGTGATGTTGATTTTGGAGCGTCACTGTCATTCTTTGGTAAGATAAACCACAGATAAATACCATAAAAAAACATGATAGGTAACATAATACCAAAGGCATAACGCCAAGCATCTAATTGAGCAAAAATACCACCAATAGCAGGACCAATTAGTGTAGCAACACCCCACATACCTGAAATTAATGCCATTGCTCTTGGCCATAATGCTTGATCGTAAACGATATTCACCATGGCGTAAGAAAGGGCAAATAAAAGCCCACCGCCAAGGCCTTGAACAAATCGACCAATAAGCATGACTTCCATTTTAGGTGCTATTGCACATAACAAACTGCCAATAAAAAATAATACCGTACCGGCTAAATATGCGCCTTTAGCACCTAATAAATTAAGTAAGCGAGCAGACAATACTGAGCCAATAATTGAAGCAGCTACAAATAGCGTAGTATTCCATGCATATAATCCCATTCCACCAATATCTGTTACAACAGAAGGCAAAATAGTGGTTGCCATTAAAATATTAATCGCGTGGATCACGACACCAAAAGAGAGGGCAAAGGAGATTGCACCATTCCGCCCTGAAAAGAGATCACGCCATTGGCTATTATTATTTGGGTGCATTAGAAAAAATATCCTTCTTTTATTGCTATTACGACATAGCTTCGTTAAATTACCAAGATAAAACTTGGATAAATAAATACTGAGACGCTTAATATGTCAAGAAAAAACTTGGAATATAATTATCCTGCGCAACGTACTGTTGGCGATAAAATTCTATTTTTAATTAAAAAACATGGACCTATGCAAGCAAATGAAATTGGGCAACGTCTTGGTACAAGTAGTGAAGCAGCAAGACAACAATTTGTAAAACTTGCTAATGCAGGATTTGTTGAAGCGATTACCGAGCCAAAAGGTGTTGGAAGACCTATTCAATATTGGCATTTAACCGAATTAGGGCAGAAACAATTTCCTGATACCCATGCTGAATTAACCGCTCAGATTTTACTAACTATTCGTGAAGAATTGGGTGAAAGTGCTATCGAAAAAATTATTTTAGCACGAAAGAAACAGAGTTATCAGCGCTACACACAAGCAATAAAAGATGCGGATGAACTCACAGAACGTTTAGATATTTTAGCCACACTGCGTAGCCAAGAGGGTTATATGGCACATTGGGAGCAAGTAAAAGATAACGAATATCTTTTTATTGAAGATCATTGCCCAATTTGTGCAGCAGCTAAAGTATGCCAAGGTTTTTGTAATACGGAAAAAGAGCTATTTTCTGAAACACTAGGGGTAGAACTACAACGTGTTGAATATATTTTAGAAGGCGCAAGACGTTGTGCCTACCGTATTAAAATCTAATTTTATTAAGACTTAAACAATAAAAGCAAAAACCGCGCAATAAAGCGCGGTTACTGTTCTGTCCTTAGAAATTTAGCTTAGTTTTTACAATGTAATCGCAGAAGCTTTCCAAATTCTTTGCATATATTCTGTTACTGCACGATCCGCAGAGAAATAGCCCATTTGGCAAATATTTAACGCAGATTTTTTCAACCAAGCCTCTTCATCTTGATAAAGCACATCAACACTATCTTGCGTATCAACATAGCTACGATAATCGGCTAATACCTGATAATGATCGCCAAACTCAATTAAGCTATCGAAAATTGATTTGTATTTATCAGGGCAAGTTGGATTAAAGAAGCCATTAGCGATTTGGTTAAGCGCAGTGTGTAATTCGATATCTTCATCATAATAACGACGAGGGGAATAACGCTGTCTTAACTCTGCCACTTCTTGCGCATTGTGACCAAAGATAAACATATTATCAAAACCAACATGCTCACCAATTTCAATATTAGCACCGTCAAGTGTACCGATAGTTAATGCGCCATTTAGGGCAAATTTCATATTCCCTGTACCAGAAGCTTCTGTTCCTGCTAATGATATTTGCTCAGATAAATCTGCTGCGGGGATAATGTGTTGCGCTAAACTTACGCCGTAGTTAGGAATAAAGATCACTTTTAGTTTATCTTTAATACGCTCGTCATTATTAATCTTACAGGCAATATCGTTGATAAGATTGATAATTTTTTTCGCATTATAATAAGCTGATGCAGCTTTACCTCCAAAAATAAATACGCGAGGCACCCAGTTTTTCTCTGGATTTTCTAAAATGCGATTATAACGAGTGATAATGCCTAACACATTGAGAAGTTGGCGTTTATATTCATGAATACGCTTGATTTGTACATCAAACAGCGCATCAGGATTAATATCAATATTTAAATCTTCCTTAATGATCTGCGCAAGATTTTGTTTATTGATACGTTTTGAATCTTTTAATTGGTGCAAGAAATTTTTATCTTTCACCAATGGCATTAATTCACCTAATTGCTCTAAATTGGTTCGCCAATTTGTACCAATATGGCTATCAATTGCATTAGAGAGAGAAGGGTTTGCTAATGCCAACCAACGGCGTGGTGTGATCCCATTGGTGATATTGCAGAATTTCTTAGGATAGATCATCGCAAAATCAGCAAATAAAGATTGCACCATTAATTGGCTATGAAGTTCAGAAACACCATTAACTTGATGACTAATAATAACCGCTAACCATGCCATACGAACATTACGGCCATTCTCTTCATCAATAATAGAAACACGACGTAATAAGTCGTTATCGTTAGGGAACTGGGCTCTAACTTGTTTCAAGAATTTATCATTGATTTGGAAGATGATTTGTAAATGGCGAGGAAGTGAACGACCAAGCATATCAACAGGCCAAGTCTCTAATGCTTCACCCATTAATGTATGGTTGGTGTATGAGAATATATGAATGGTTTGTTCCCATGCTTCATCCCAGCTAAATCCATGATTATCAATTAGCTGACGCATTAACTCAGGAATGGCAAGAACAGGGTGAGTATCATTAAGATGAATTGCAATAAAATCTTTTAGATTATCAAAGCGTTGATGCAGATGATAATGGCGTTGCAAAATATCTTGAACAGAAGCACTTACTAAGAAATATTCTTGTTGTAAACGCAACATTTTACCTGATGTTGTTGAATCATCAGGGTAGAGAATACGAGAGATATTTTCAGAGCGATCTTTTGCTTCTGTTGCCTCTAGGTATTCACCTTTATTAAATTTACCTAAGTTAAACGCCACATTTGATTTAGCTGACCATAAACGAATGGTATCTGTCGCTTGTGTGTTATAACCCGGAACAATAGAATCATAAGGTTGTGCCATCACATTGAAGGTATCAACCCAATAATTTTTCTCGCCTTCTTGCTGTAAACGCCCGCCAAAATCTACTTCAAATTGCAAATCATGACGAGGAAATTCCCAAGGATTACCTTTTTCAAGCCAGTTATCCGCAACTTCATGTTGTTCGCCATTTTGAATTTGCTGGCGGAACATTCCGTATTCATAACGGATACCATAACCTGTAACGGGATAACCTAATGTGGCACAAGAATCAAGGAAGCAAGCAGCCAAACGGCCTAAACCACCATTACCTAAACCAGGATCGGGCTCAAGTTCGATTTGTTTTTCAAGATCAAGACCTAACTCTTTTAATGCCTCTTTAACTTCGTGATAAACACCTAAAGAGAGCATGGCATTGGTTAAAAAACGCCCCATAAGAAATTCCATCGAAATGTAATAAACCTGTTTTACTTTCGGTGAAAGCTCCGCTTTGGTTGATTTTAACCAGCGTTCAACTAAACGGTCTCTAATGGCGTAAGAGGTTGCATTTAACCAATCTGTTGGTGTTGCATATTTTGGCGACGTACCAACGATAAACATTAGTTTATAAACAATAGAACGCTTTAATGATTCAATATCCTTATCAGGTGATAAATAATCAAATTCACATAAATTTTTCATTATAAATCTCTTTTTGTTATTCACTGGCTCAAATAGACCTCATGTCTATAAATGTTGATACAGTGTCGCATACGTTTTTGCAGCGGTTTCCCAACTAAAAATAGTTTGATTCATGCCATCAGTTTGAGCTTGTTGCCACTGTTTAGGCATACTCCATAAGGTAAAGGCACGATTAATAGCCTGACGCAAAGAGTCTGGTGTCGCTTCATAGAAAACAAAACCCGTAGCTTGGTGATGTGCTAAATTTTCTAATGAACAATCATTAACCGTATCGGCTAATCCGCCTGTGTGTCTCACTAAAGGTAGAGCGCCATATTTCAAGCCATATAACTGAGTTAATCCACAAGGTTCAAAACGACTAGGCACCATAATCACATCAGCACCTGCGACAACTTGGTGTGAAAAACTTTCGTCATAACCAATATGAACTGCTACATTTTGCGGATATTGTTGTTGTGCGTGTAAAAATGCCGCTTCAAGGTGACTATCGCCAGTACCTAATAAAACAAACTGGCCACCTTGTTCAACGATATCAGGAAGCGTTTCAATGACTAAATCGAGCCCTTTTTGCGAAGTTAAACGACTGACAGCTGCAAAAAGAGAAGCAGTATTGTTGACAGGTAAACCACATTTTTTCTGTAATGCGGTTTTATTTTCTAAACGTTTATTCAGGTTTTTAACATCATAACGACGTGTAATTAAGCTATCTGTTGCAGGGTCCCAAACTGCCTCATCAACGCCATTTAAAATGCCACTTAATCGCTGTTCATAAGCACGTTGACGTAATAATCCCTCTAAACCGTAACCAAACTCTTGAGTGGTTATCTCTTTGGCATAAGTTGGGCTGACTGTCGTAATGTGGTTAGCATAAAAAAGACCTGCTTTTAGGAATGAAATTTGTCCGTAATATTCCAGTCCATTAATTGAAAAACTGTAATCAGGTAATTCAAGTTGATGCAGATGATAAGGTGAGAACTCACCTTTATAAGCCAGATTATGAACAGTAAAAACAGATTTTGCTGAATAATGTTTAACTGCTAAATAAGCACAAGCAAGCCCTGCGTGCCAATCATGGGAGTGAACAACATCAGCTCGCCATAAAGGATCTAACCCTGCTGATAATTCGCTTGCTACCCAACCTAATAAGGCAAAACGAAAAACATTATCACCATAAGGATGCTGATGTTGATCGTGATAAGGGCTACCAGTACGTTGATAAAGATGAGGTGCATCAATAAGATAAATATCAACACCTTGGTATTGTCCATAAAGCAGAGAAACATTACCGGCAAAGGTATCGATATTAGTCACTAATTTGAGATCAGGAATATTATCTTTGATAGCAGGAAACGCGGGTATAACAACCCGCGCATCTAAACCTATCTTTTTCTGAGCTAAAGGCAAAGAGCCCATAACATCAGCTAATCCCCCTGTTTTTAGCAGAGGGAATAATTCAGAACAACAGTGAAGGACATTCACGAAAAAGCCTCCTCATTTTGAGGTTTTTGTTCTGCATTTGTTTTAGTCGGATTTTCTTTTTCATTACGTGCGAGTTGCTCAAGCATTTCTCTTGTTACCAGCACGATACCTTCTTCAGTACGGTGGAAACGTGCAGCATCTTCTTCTGCATTCATCCCAATAACAGTACCTTCTGGAATAGTACAACTACGCTCAATAATGCAGCGTTTTAAGTAGCAGTGATGGCTCACTGTCACATCAGGTAAAATCACGGAATCTTCGATATGACAGAAAGATTCAACGCGAACTAATGGGAATAAGATAGATGAATAGAGCGTTGAGCCATTGATAATACAACCGTCAGCAATTAACGAGTTCATCATCTGCCCATGTTCACCATGATTATCTTGGACAAATTTAGCTGGCGGTAACGGTGTCATAAAGGTGCGTATTGGCCAGTCTTTTGCATACATATCAAGCTCTGGTGTTACAGAGGCTAAGTCGAGGTTAGCAGACCAATATGCTTCAATGGTTCCTACATCACGCCAGTATGGTGGTACTGAAGGATCTGAACTGACACAAGAGAGTTCAAATGGGTGAGCAAGAACATCACCACGTTCAGTGATTTTAGGAATGATATCTTGACCAAAGTCATGGTGTGAGTTTGGATCACGGCTATCTTCTTCTAATAAATCAAAGAGATAATCTCTATCAACCACATAAATACCCATACTTGCTAATGAATGATCAGGATCATCAGGAATACAAGGTGGGTTTGATGGTTTTTCTAAGAAATTGAGCACTCGACGATTTTCATCGATATCCATAATACCGAATTGGAATGCATCTTCTTTAGGAACACGAATACAAGCTACGGTGAATTTTGATTTGTTTTCAACGTGATCAAGTAATAAACGGGCATAGTTCATTTTATAAATATGGTCGCCAGCTAAAATAACGACATATTTTGCTTTGTAGCTACGAAGAATATCGAGGTTTTGATAGATAGCGTCAGCTGTACCCATATACCAATGTTCGGTATTACGACGTTGCTGAGCAGGTAATAAATCAACAAACTCATTCATATCTTCGTTGAAGAATGACCAACCACGCTGAATATGTTGAACTAAAGAGTGCGATTGATATTGGGTAATTACACCAATACGACGTATCCCTGAGTTAAGACAGTTTGATAGCGTAAAGTCGATAATTCGAAATTTCCCACCAAAGAAAACCGCCGGTTTTGCACGTTTTGAAGTCAATGCTTTTAAGCGTGTACCACGACCTCCCGCTAAAACGAGTGCAATTGCCTCTTTAGGAAGTTGTTGTGCCAACATTAATTTTTGGCCTTGTTCTGTTGTCATCATAGTTATAGCACTCCAATCAAATTACTTAACTTGGGAGGAAATAATGGGTAATTTTTCAGTAGAAGACTGAGTATAAAAAACGCTATTTCGCCAAAGGGTGATACTGTTAGGTTGTATTTCACAATGCTCAGATTGTGTTGGGTGACAATCAGGCCAGCTAGCCGTATCAAGCAAGCAAGACCAAGACCCTTCAGGTAAAGAAAAAACAGCGCTGTTTCTTAATGGGTTAAACATTAAGATCCATTGTTGCGCTAAAAGAAGTTGTAATGGTGAAGGTGGAAGTTGTTGCCAATCTTCATGACTCATAGGTTGAGCATTCTGATTTAACCAAATGACATTTTGGCTATCTTCTTCCCACCATTTAAGCGAACTTAAAGGTGTAATTTGGTGACGTAATTCAATAAGGTGGCGAATGTAATCAGTTAAGTTGTAAGGCTGTTGAAACCATTTGATCCAACTGACTTTATTATCCTGACAATAAGCGTTGTTATTACCATATTGCGTATTACCCACTTCATCACCGGCGAGTAAATGAGGTGTTCCTCTAGAAAGCAGTAGCGTTGCTAGCATGTTCCTTGTTGCAAGCAATCTGTATTGACTTATTTTTTCGTTAACTATCAAACCTTCTTCACCAAAATTCACACTGTAATTGGTGTTATGTCCATCTAGGTTTGATTCTCCATTCTCCTCGTTATGTTTATTCTGATAACTCACTAAATCCCGTAGTGTAAAGCCGTCGTGGCTAGTTATCATATTGACGCTAGAATAGGGAGGTCTGCCATTTTTGTGGTATAGCTTTGCAGAGCCTGTAATATTGTCTGCAAATGTCGCGATTGAGACATCTCGCCATAACCAAAAACGACGAATAACATCGCGATAACCATCATTCCACTCTGTAAATGGAACAGGAAAATTACCGACTTGATAACCATCAGAGCCTAAGTCCCAAGGCTCTGCGATAAGTTTAATACGTGACAATAGCGGATCTTGTCGAATAGCCGTCAATAGTGGCGATTGCGTATCAAAATAAGGAACTCGACCAAGGCTTGTCGCCAAATCAAAACGAAAACCATCAATATGAAATTCTGTCACCCAATAACGCAGGCAATCCATAACCCACTGCACCGTTTCAGGGCGACTTAAATTGAGTGTATTACCACAACCCGTCCAATTTTGAGCTTTATTTTCGTCGTTTAGCCAATAATAGCTTTGGTTATCAATACCACGTTGCGAAACAATATAACCTTCGAATTGATCACTTAGTTCCGCAGTATGGTTAAACACCACATCTAAAATCACTTCAATATTGGCTTTATGTAGGCTTCTTACAGCTTCTCGAAATTCATCAATAATATTGCGACCTGAATTAGAATAATATTGAGTCGATAAAGCGAAAGGCGCTAATACGTTATAACCCCAATAGTTTTTTAAACCGATTTTATGAAGATGTGGCTCTGTTAAATGATATTGAACAGGCAATAACTCTAATGCCGTAATGCCTAGTTTTTTTAGATGTGAAATAAAAGCAGGGTGCCCTAATGCTGCATAAGTGCCCCGCAATTTTTCGGGTATTTCAAGATGCAGCTTTGTCAGTCCTTTTACATGTCCTTCGTAAATAATGGTTTCTGACCACGGTGTATTTAAACGCTGATAAGTGCCTTTTTCTTTATAAGAATGGCAAAAACAGCCGCTATCATCGGTGATAACTGCTTTAGGTGTAATCGCACTATCATCATGCTCTAATGCATTAAAAACAGGGGAGGTGTAAGGTAATGTATTATCAACAATACCCGTCACCTGTTTTGCATAAGGATCTAATAATAGTTGCTGAGGTTGATAGAACAATCCTTGTTCTGGGATCCATTCACCTTCTACACGATAACCATAATGTAAACCGGGCCCTGCACCAGGCAAATACCCATGCCAAATTGAGCCAGTTTTACCCGGTAATGGGTAGCGAATCTCTTTGCCTGCTTTATCAAACAGGCAAAGAATGACTTTAGTGGCATTTTCACTAAAGAGTGTAAAATTTACTCCATAGCCATCATAATGACTGCCCATAGGAAAAGGGCGACCATAGTCTAAAGACATATTAATCCTTCAATCTTAAATACAGCGTTGCAAGTGGGGGTAATGACAATGACAAGGAATGAGGCTTGCCATTAAATGCACTTGCGGTCGTCTCTATTTCACCTAAATTTCCTACATTACTGCCGTTATAAAATTCAGAATCACTGTTGAGAATTTCTTGATAAGCACCAGCTTTATTTACACCGACAACGTAATTGTGATGAACAACAGGCGTGAAATTACTGATAACAATAATTTCATTGCCTTGTGCATCTTTACGGCAAAAAGCAAAGACGGAGTTATCGTGATCATCAACGGTAAGCCACTCAAAGCCTTCGCGTTCAAAATCACATTCATAAAGCGGAGCATTAGCTCGATAGGAAAGATTCAAATCTCGTACAAAGTGTTGAACACCTAGGTGTGGACTATTAGGCTCTTCAAGAAGGTGCCAATCTAAGCTACTGTCATGGTTCCATTCACGCCACTGTGCAAATTCACATCCCATAAATAGCAGTTTTTTGCCGGGATAAGCCCACATAAAGCCAAGATATGCACGTAAATTGGCAAATTTTTGCCAATCATCACCTACCATGCGACCGATCAACGAACCTTTACCATGCACAAATTCATCATGAGAAAGAGGCAAAACAAAGTTTTCGTTATAGGCATAGAGCATGCCAAAGGTCATTTGATTATGATGATATTTACGATAGATAGGATCACGTTGCATATAAGCTAACGTGTCATGCATCCAACCCATATTCCATTTGTAATTAAAACCTAAACCACCATCATCAGGCGGTAAGGTAACACCCGGAAAATCGGTAGATTCTTCTGCAATTGTGATTGTACCGGGACAAGTTGTACCCAATAATTTGTTGGTGTGACGAATAAAATCAATGGCTTCTAGATTTTCACGTCCACCATGTTTATTTGGGATCCATTCGCCTTCTTTTCGGCTGTAATCACGATAAAGCATTGAGGCAACAGCATCGAAACGGAAACCATCAAGCGCAAAATGTTCATGCCAATACAATAAATTACCGGAAAGGTAATTCAGTACTTCATTACGCCCATAGTTATAAATCAAGGTATTCCAATCAGGATGAAAGCCTTCACGTCTATCTGCATATTCATAGAGTGATGTGCCATCAAAATTACGTAAACCGTAATCATCTTCAGGGAAATGACCGGGAACCCAATCTAAAATGACTTTAATTTCAGCTTGATGTGCCGCTTCAATAAAGTCACGGAAGTCCATAGGAGAGCCAAAGCGACGAGTTGGTGAATATAACCCTAACGGTTGATATCCCCATGAACCATCAAAAGGATGTTCATTAATAGGGAGCAACTCAATATGAGTAAAACCCATCTCTTTAACGTATGGAATTAACTGTTTAGCTAATTCGCGATAACTTAACCAGCTTTGATCATCAGTATGTCTACGCCATGAACCTAGATGAACTTCATAAATAGACATAGGAGCATTGCGTTGATTCGCTTGCTGACGCGATAGTGGCATCGGTTTGATTGGTGGTAATGTATTGATAATTGATGCAGTTTCAGGGCGTATCTGTGTTTCAAAAGCATAAGGATCAGCTTTTAATCGACGTTCACCATTCGCATCAAGAATAGAATATTTATAGCAATCACCAAGATGAGCCTGTGGAAGGAAAAGCTCCCATATTCCACTTTCACGACGTAATCGCATTGGAAAACGTCTTTCATCCCAGAATGAGAAATCGCCTACAACACTTACACTTTTTGCGTTAGGTGCCCATACAGCAAAAGTAATACCATCAATATCACCCAGTTTTGCAGGGTGCGCGCCTAAACATTGGTAAGGGCGGGAGTGATGGCCTTGAGCTAAAAACCAAATATCCATTTCTTGCAATAAAATGCCAAATTGATAGGGATCATCAACGACACCTTGTGCATTTTCCCACGTTACATCTAAACAGTAACTAAAACGACGTTTACGTCGAGGGATAGCGCCACAGAAAAAACCACTAGGATGCTTACGCTCTAGTGTTGCTACATTTCGACCGTTTTTTCTATCGATGACACTGACTGCAACTGCATCTGGTAAAAAAGCACGAACCTCTAAACCTGCCGATGTTTCATGCATACCAAGAAGTGCAAAAGGATCAGACTCATACCCATTAATTAGTTTTTCTATTGCTTTTTTTGTCACAGCTACAGACATCTTATCGTCCTTCGTTGCCAGCAAATAAATTAATAAATTTTATATATAAATATCAGCATAGAACGTTAATTTAAGTTAAACAATAAGTGTTTATAACAGATTATTTAAAATCAAAATAATTTATATAGGTTAATGTACTTATTTATTAATTTTAATGGATTGAATTTAAATGAATTAAATAGATTGAGTAGAGGAAGATCGCGAATTATAAAAACAGCACGATTAGCGTTTTTACCTATTCATAAAAAGAAGATTATCATTAGATATTTTTAATTAAACAGCTAGCAATTAGTTTTAAAAAGTGTAATTAATAAGATTGGAATCGCTATTTTTATGAAAAATAATCGCTTATTTCATTAGTAAAATTAACTTTTTTTCTGGGTAAGCCATTGTTCAAAATCAAGATGTGTTTTGGTTTTTTGTACACCTAATGGCGTTAAAGCGTAATAACTTATCGGTGCAATTTGGATATTTGGAAATAACACTTTTAAAGCACCGTTATTTATTTCATTCGATAAAATCGAAACAGGACCAATGCCAAGACCTAACCCTTCAATAATAGCTTGCAGCGAAATATGAAAATGATCAAAGCGATAGTGACGCGAGAATGACAACTGCGTATTGAGATGAGTCGCGTTTAACCATTGTTGCCAATGCCCGGGACGAGTAAGCGTATCGATAACAGGGCAGTCAAAAACATCTTCAAATTTAGTGACGCTGTAACGTTTTAAGAATTTTTCAGAAGCAATCAAACAATGTTTATCCTCTAAAAAAACAACAGATGAATACTCTTGTTGCTGAGGTTGAGGGCGAATAATCAGATCATCATGACTAATCAAATGAAATCGCTCGCTATTTGCAGACGCAATTTGGATATTTGCATTAGGATATTGAAGATAAAAATCCTCCATTCGAGGAATAAGCCATTTTAAACAAAGTGTTGTAGGAACACTGATGTTTAAAATATCGTTTTTTCCGCCATTACCATACCGAAAACCAATATCATTTAATTTATCAAAAACTTCACTTAATTCTTGCGCCAGCGTCAATGCGTAGGGGGTGGGAACTCGACGTAAACCTTGTTTATTAAATAAAGTGACGCCAAACCATTTTTCTATAACTTGGATATGACGACTAATCGCACCATGAGTGACACATAATGTTTGTGCGGCTTCAGTGTAACTTTGGCTATGACAAGCGACTAAGAAAGCACGTAATGAAGGCAATGGAGGAAGATTTCTCATCATAATTTTCTCGCTATAGTTTACGCATCATAAATAAAACGGGCTTTCTGATTAAAACTCACAATACCGTGACATTTTATCACAGGTAAAAATAAAGAAGGCAGGTATGATACAGCGTCTTTAACTTATTGAACTTAAAGGATGATAATGAGTTTTATCGCGGTTATTTTATTGGCAGTATTTTCTGGCGTGATCAGTGGCGTTGTAGGAACGGGCTCTTCTATTTTATTAATCCCAGCGCTGACCTATGTTTTTGGCGCAAAGGAAGCTGTACCTATTATGGCGTTAGCTTCAGTGATGGGAAATTTATCGCGTATTTATTTATGGCGTCACAGTATTCGCTTTAAACCACTATTTTATTATCTGTTACCCGGTATTCCTGCCGTTGTTCTTGGCGCTAATACATTATGGATAATGCCAGAGAAATGGCTAAATATTGGTATGGGAATGTTTTTTATATTGATGATCCCCGTGATCCACTTATTACGTAAACATCAAATCAAAATGAAAACTTACCAAGTTATTATTGCTGGCGCGGTTATCGGCTATTTAACGGGTGTTGTATTTTCCACAGGGCCATTAACTATTCCTATATTTTCTGCATATGGTCTGACATTAGGCCCATTACTTGCAACGGAAGCTGCCGCTTCATTTGTTATTTATCTCACTAAAGCCTTAACTTTTAGCCAACTAGGTGCGGTTAATAGCTTTATCTTAATTAGCGGGGCATTAGTGGGTTGTGGTTTAACAGCAGGAAATTATCTTGGTAAAAAACTGGTATTAAAACTGACACCAAAACTTTTTCAATGGTTGTTAGATGCTATGCTGATTTTTGCTGGTGGCTCACTGCTTTTTAATGGCATTTATTCTTAATGAAAATGGCTGTATTAACAGCCTTTACTCTAATTATTATCTGATAAATAAGGTATTAATAAAGTTTGTGAAATATCAGCAAATGGCAGTAACTCATTAACGGAAGCTCCCGCTCTTGCTCTCAAAGAAATTGAATGTAAAAGAGCAACTACACCCAATGCAATGGTGTGTACATCTGTTCCTTTTTTTAATTCACCTGTCTCTAATGCTGCTTGTAAGGCATCTTCAACTTGCTGAGTTTGTGCGTTAATGACTAGATTTAACATCCTTTTTATCGCTGGATCTTCAACTTCAGTCACCGCCGTTGAAAGCACCATACAGCCGGTTAATCCTTCGCTATCAGTATAAAAATGGATAGCTGAAATCAGATAACGCTTTACTCTTTCGGTCACTTTATCTTGAGTGGATTGTTTCTCAAGTTCATGACGATAACGCGTGGAAGCAATATGATTAAAGCGTTCAATCGCTTTTTCATACAATGCCGCTTTGTTACCAAATGCAGCATACAGGCTAGGCTTATTCATTTGCGTTTCAATGACTAAGTCATCCATAGATGTTGCTGTAAATCCTTTACGCCAAAATAATGCCATTATTTTTTCAAGTGCAGCATCACTATCATAGCGGCGAGGACGACCTTTCTTTTGCATTTTGTACCATTTAGTAAGAAATGTATTTACTCAGTATAAAACAAATGTCATTATTTTACTAACCAGTACAAAATAGGAAAATAAAATGAATCATAATGAAATGCTGTATGGAAAGAATATGCCTTCAATCATTAAGCTTGTTGAAGAAGGGCGTAAGCAACAAGCCAAACCTCTCAAAGTCGGTATCTTTGTTTGCCCCGGTTTTATGCCTATGGATATTAATGGTGCTCAATCGGTATTTACTATTGCAAGCGCAGAAATCTATTTTATTTGGAAAAAGAAAGAGTTAGTCGAAGGCTATATAGGCTGGGCAACAATGCCAACTATGACTTTTGATGAGTGTCCGAATGATCTTGATGTATTAGTGGTTGGAATGGTGCCACCAGAGATTGTCGAGGATGAAGAGACATTGGCATTCTTCACCAAAATGGGGAATAAAGCCCGTTATGTTATTGGTACATGTTATGGCTCTTTAGTTTTGGGTGCGGCTGGATTATTAAAAGGTAAAAGAGCAACCAGTAATTCCAATGTCGTTCCGATGTTACCTGATATGGGTGCCATAGCAGTAGAAGGAAGTGATGTTGTTATTGATGGCAATATTTATACCTCAGGGCCAGCAACTGGCTCATTCGATGCTTCATTATTAGTATTAGAACAATTGTTAGGCACACCTTTTGCTCAATTAGTTGAATTAGCAATTGAGTATGATCCTCGTCCTCCTTTCGGTACAGGTTCACCTGCTTTAGCAGGACCTGAAATGACCGCTATTTCACAAAGCTTAACCGCTAATTTAAATGCTCAATTTCATCAAGCCGCACTTAATGGACTTAAAAAACACCGCTAATTTAAGTTAATTAACGTTAGAATAAGGAAATAAATATTGATATTTACCTAAACTGTTTTATTTCAATTTCGGAGTATTACAATGACAGAATACGAAAAAATGGTATCAGGCAATCTTTATCATGCAAGTAAAGATGATAGTTTAGAACCACTTAGAGTAAAAGCGCGTGAAATTATTTATGATTTTAATATGACGCGTCCTTCTGACGTTGAAAAGAGAAAGGTATATTTAAAACAGCTTTTAGGAAAAACAGGCAATAATTTCACTATTGAGCCACCATTTCATTGTGACTATGGCCAGTTAATTGAAATTGGCGAAGCGTTTTACGCTAATTTTAATTTAACGATATTAGATTGTGCATCTGTAAAAATTGGACACAATGTGATGTGTGCGCCTAATGTCAGCATTTTAACTGCAACTCATCCGATTGATCCTGAAATACGCAACAGTGAACTTGAATATGCATTACCTATTACTATCGGCAATTCGGTATGGTTAGGTGCCGGATGTATTATTTTACCCGGTGTAACTATTGGTGATAATTGCGTTATCGGTGCGGGAAGTGTAGTAACAAAATCTATTCCGGCTAATTGCGTTGCTGTTGGCAATCCTTGTCGTGTGTTAAGACAAATTAGCGATAAAGATAAACAAGATGCTGAGAAAAGGCTTAGCCTTTATTAATATAAAAAAATAGGCTCAACAAACATGATTGAGCCTATTCATATAGCTGCTTTTATTCTTTAATAAAGCTGAGATAGTTAAAGAGCGATTTAAAACCAAATTTACGGTATAGCGCTAAACCATCAGCTGATGCATCTAAGAAGCAACGTTCAACGCCTTGTTCACGGCAAAACTCCAAAACATGCTTAATTAAATGTGTCGCATAACCATTACCTTGATAGGCAATATCTGTCCCAATATCATCAAAACGCGCTAATTTATCGTGTAGTGTTAACGTTAATGAAGAAACCGGCTGACCATCAACTAATAACGCGTAATGGAAGATAGCAGCGCCATTATCTAACGCTTTCTGGTGATAACGAATATACTCATTAACAATCGTATCATCACTATCATCTCCCACTGGGAATGCCGTTTTTAATGGATGAGCCCACTGTTCAAGGTTGTGATTGGTTAAAATAATATCGCAAGGATTATTTTTATAAGAAGGGAATACCGCTTCTGATAATGTTAAATACATTGCGGTTGTCATACCATCACCAGTATAACCTGCATTTTTTATTATCACTTCAAATTCAGGTAGTAATGATTCTGGTAATACCAAAATATGATCTTTTTTCTGCGATGTAAAAAGGGTACTGGCTTGCTGGAATGAGCTTTCTGTTGCGCCTTGGCGTAAATAAATAAAGTTAAAAATGGCAGCATCCATTGGTGTCATAAAGCAGTGAGTATGATCACCAATACGAATATTATTTTCACAAATTTCTGACCAAAAGGCTTTTTCTACTATTTTAAATTCTTTATACAGTTGTGCATCCATAATGGTTCTCTAGCTGAATCGTGATACGCGGTAAGGCGTTAATAGAGGTTCCGCTTTTTTGTAAATAAGTTCTTGTGCAACTAATTCACATAATAAAGGTGACAACGTCACGGCAGCGTGCATAGTAACAAGATATAATCCCTGATAAGGAGATATTTCTCCAATAATTGGCATTTCATCTTTAGGCATAGGTCTTTCACCAACAGCGACCTGTTTTATTGTTAGTTTACCTGTTTGTGTAAAATTATCATAAAAAGTCGCTTGTGCATGGCATGCAATACGCTCAGGGTGATGTTCATCACTATTATCAATGTAATCTTCAGCTGCAATAATCTCATTTTGAGCAAAGTGGCGTAACTCCATCTCTGGTGTGGAGATAATGCAAGGTAAAAAAGGGCGTTCTGCATCCGTCATTAATTTGAGTAAAATACTTGGCGATGAATATAACGGTAAATCAATACCTTTTTCAGATAACAACGCTAAAGCACCAACACCCGCTGTTAAAATAACATGGTCAGCATGCATTTTAGCTTTCGTTGTTTCTACGCCGATAATGCGATCTCCATCTTCTAATAAGTGAATAACTTCGGTATTAGCGTAGTATTTCACACCCATCTCTTGAGCTTGTTGTAATAACACTTTAATGACGAGAAGAGGATCGACAGCACCTTCATCACTCGCAAATGCAGCTAATTCAGGTGCTTGAGATAATTGAGGTACTTTATGAAGTAATTGTTCTTTATTTAATGCTTGAACATTAAAACCCGCTTGATGATGTGATTGAATAAATTGAGCAGTTTCTTTATCAGATGACATCCAACTTATAGCACCAGACCAATCAATATTCAGTTGTCCTTGTGTCTTTTTATCCAACTCTCGCCAACAATGAATAGCCTTAGCCCGTAATTGCTGATAAGCATCAGGACGACCGTAAGAGACATTTAGCCAAGCAAACGAGGCACTTGTTGCTCCGAGCCCAGCATTCGCTTTATCTAATAAGATAATCTGCATGTTACTCATTTTCGCAAGATACCAAGCTTGCATGACACCAACAATACCAGCACCAACAATAATAATTTTCTGTTGCGATTTTTGAGGTAACGATGAGGTATTTAAATCCATTTTATTCTCTTAAACTGTAATCAGGAGTAAGGGTGCTTCTTATGCTAAAAATAAAAAGCAATATAGAATAATGGTTTTAGTAAATATAATCTTTTTTATTCTCTCGCTTTTCGTGCTCATTAACTTACTAAATATGAATAAAAAGACTTATTTTTCATGAAATTAATAAATGAGACTGTTTTAATTTTAAAAGTAACATATCGCTCAAGATCACAAAAAGAATAATGAACTATAACACAAAACAAACAATAGGCTATTGCATCTAAATTTAAACCATAATGTAGTTTATAATTCTGTAAAAAATGATTTTTAGTAGATGTTAAATCTGTATAATTTTTAATTTCAGCATCATACTATAACGCACATTCAAACTGGTTTTTTAATCTAAAATTAAACATAATAAAAGACTTACAAGCTGCTTTTGTTACCAAAAGGCAGAGTAATTAACTTATCTTTATTAAGTATAAAGATTATTGTTTTACAAAAAAATTATTGTGGATATGATAGCTCACATATTCAGCATGTTATTTTTTTAAAAAAGGCGTCGTATGTTAGAAAGTATCGGTATTTCAAATATTTGGACATACCTTTTAGGCGTTATTTTTATTACTTTAGTACCAGGTCCAAACTCGATTTTCGTCCTTACTTCCAGTGCGAAGCATGGCGTAAAAGGGGGGTATAAAGCCGCTCTTGGTGTTTTTACGGGTGATGCATTATTAATCTTTTTGGCATTTTTGGGGGTTGCTTCATTAGTCAAGACTTCACCCGTCTTCTTTATTGTCATTAAATATGCCGGTGCTCTTTACTTAACCTATTTAGGGCTGAAAACGTTATATACAACGTTCCAAAAGAAAAAAGAGACTCCAGAGCAAGTATCTGAAGTAACAATAAAAGCAAAAGATGGTCTTTATGTTAAGGCGTTATTTTTGAGTATGCTTAACCCAAAAATGATCATTTTTTATGTTTCTTTTTTCATTCAGTTTATCGATCCTAAATATGAAAATGCAGGTGTTCCATTCTTTGTATTAGGTGCGATTTTAGAAACATGCAGTATGCTTTATTTATCAGTTCTTATTTTTGGCGGTGTTGCTATTACCAATAAAGTAAAACATAACAAACGATTAGCTTCATTATCAAATAGTTGTATTGGTGCAGTGTTCTTACTTTTTGGTGCTAAACTGGCATTAACTGCATAATTTTTATCTAAACTAAAAAGCCACTTTTGTGAACTGGGTGCAGTTCATTGAAAGTGGCTTTTTTTTGCGACAAATAAATGGCTATCTCTATCCCAATAGATTATTTAATAACAATTTCTAATATTGAGTTGTAGGTTTCTGTTTTAATCACTTTATTAATTTTTAAATCCGCTTGATCTAATAATTTAATAAACTCTTCTTCAGTACGCTCCCCTGATTCAGGGAATGCACACATACAGAGGAGATCCATATATTTAGCCATATCAGGTACATTCTTTTTAAAAATAACCGGCTCAATAACAAGTATTTTTGAATTAGGTTTCATTGCGTTGCGGAAGTTTTTAAAAATTTTAATAACACTTTCATCATCCCAATCATGGATAATATATTTAATCAAATAAATATCAGATTCGGGATACTCTCCAAATAAATCTCCTGATACTAAATTCCAGCGACTGTCATCATTTAATTCAGTCAACAACGTTCTTTCCAACACATGAGGCCTATCGAATAATTGTCCCTTTAAAGTCGGATTTTCTTTTAATACATTTAATAATAATCCACCTAATCCACCGGCAATATCTGTAATAGTTACATTTTCAGGGAATTCATAATGTTTAATAATAAAATAATTTTCTATCTTTGAAAGTGAGCTCATACCTGATTGAAAATCATGATCTTTTCTTACATTATCTTGCCAGTATTGATAAAAACTTATGCCATAAAGATTTTCAAAGGCAGGATTTCCTCGCACAGACTCAGTGATATCACCGACAGGTCCCCACAGTGTCTCATTTGTCAGCATTAAAATAGCATCACGTAAGCTATATTTATGATCACTTAATAAAAAATCGCCCATAGGAGTTAGTGAATAACTTTGATTTTCTAATTCATAAAATATTTTCTCAGAGGCTAGCATTCTTAATATTCTATTTAATGCAGATGGTGACGAATTTGTTTTTTCTGCTAATTCATCAATATTTTTAGAGCCATTTTTTAATAAATCCGCGATATTTAATTTGACTGCAACTCTTAATGCAGCAGGAATAGTAAAGCTCATTGCTTTCTTCATTACTGCCAGCGCGTCAGCTTTGTTTTGTAAATTAAGTGTATAATTTTTCATATTAAATCCTGTAATTACAGAATAACTAAGAATTGACCTAAGTAAAAAATCAAGTAAAGTATAGGTGGTAATTTCAATTTAGTATTTTTATATTTCGATAACATTTATTATTAAATATAAAATTATAATTTTTAAATGTGATGATGTTTTTAATTGACTAATTTTTGCTAAAAAAATTAATTAATCTTTTTTGCTAAATATTACCTATGATAAAAAATAGAAAGTTCAGAAAAAAGCAAGAAATGGAGTGCGTAGTACGCTTATTTTCACGTTATACTGACATAAATATTCTATTTAAATTAAGTTAACTTATGCACTTTCAGTATGGCGAAACAGAGATAAACACATTAAAGAAACGCGATAAGCGCTTAGCTGAACTTATTGAAAGAATGGGAGAAATCAAACGCCCATTAACACCCGATCTATTTACAGCATTAGTTAAAAACATTATTGAACAACAAATTTCGGTTTCTGCTGCCATAACCGTTAATCAACGGTTGCTCAAATTATGTGAAGGTATTTACACACCAGAACGCATTGCAAAACTATCAGAGCAAGAGATACAGCAGTGTGGTATGACAATGCGTAAAGCCGGTTATATTATCGGTATTGCTGAAGCCGTCATTTCAGGAAAATTAAATTTAAATAAAATCCCTGATATGACAGATAAAGAGGTTATTGATACTTTAATTCAATTAAAAGGTATTGGGGTTTGGACTGCCGAAATGTTATTAATTTCTTCGCTTAATCGCCCAGATATTTTAAGTTGGGGAGATTTGGCTATTCAACGCGGGATTATGCGTCTTTATCGTCATAAAACATTAGATAAAGCACGCTTTGATCGTTACCGCAAACGCTATTCACCCTATGGTTCTACGGCATCGCTTTATTTATGGGCATTATCTAAAGAGCCAGAATAATTGAGCAATAAACGGAGTTCTTTGTTCATTATGTCTGCCGATAATAGCCATAATCCCGCATTTAAAGGACTACCATAATGGAAAATAAACATAATCAACTTATTGAGCAAGCCTGCCGTTTTATTGAAAAAAATAACGGTGACGTGTCGCTTACCTGTATTGCAGAGCATGTTATGGCAAGCCCGTATCATTTTCATCGCTTATTTAAATCAACGATGGGGATCACGCCAAAAGATTATGCTAATGCTTATCGTCAAAAATTAATAAAAAAAGCGTTAGTTCAAGATGGCAGTATTACAGATGCGATTTATCAATCAGGCTTCAATGCTAATAGCCGTTTCTATGAGAATGCAACAGCAATATTAGGAATGACACCAACAAATTGGCGTACAGGTGGTAAGAATATTGCTATCTTTTTTGCTATTGCTCAGTGCTCCTTGGGAAGTATTCTTGTGGCGCAAAGTGAAAAGGGGATTTGCGCCATTATGTTAGGGGATGATGCCGAGCTATTATTAGAAGATTTGCAAAAACAATTTCCTCTGGCTGAATTAATTGGCGCAAATGAGGAATTTGAGCAAGTCATAGCACAAGTCATCGGCTTTATTGAATTACCCAAACAACCCTTATCTTTACCTCTTGATATCCAAGGTACCGTATTTCAACAAAAAGTTTGGCAGGCATTATTAGATATTCCTTTTGGAAGTACAATGACTTACCAAGAGATTGCCGATAAAATTGGAGCACCCAAGGCATATCGCGCAGTCGCTAATGCCTGTGCAGCTAATAAGCTTGCAGTTGCTATTCCATGCCATCGTGTTATTAGACAAAATGGTGAATTATCAGGTTATCGTTGGGGGATTGAACGTAAGGCTAGGTTGCTTCAGACAGAGGCATTAAATAACTCACCAACGGACAAAAAAGAATAAAATATAGTTATTGCATGATAAGATAATCAGCAAGTTATCAATAAATTTATGAGTCAATATTATGTCAGCAATACCAACAGAAATTACTTTTTTTGAACGTTTAATTCCTTCTATTCTTGAAGAAAAAAAAGTGATTACTATCCGTGATGAAAGTGAAAGTGATTACAAACCGGGAAGCATTGTTGAATTATTTGCTAATGAACATCGTACTCATTATGGAAAATTGAAAATTATAGCGGTATCGCCTTTACGTTATGACGATATCAATGAGTATCATGCACAGCAAGAAGGTATGACACTTCCCGTTCTGAAAGCACTGATCAGAGAGATTTACCCGACAACGCAATCTTTATATCTGATTGAATATCAGTTGGTAAAATAAGAACAAATAAAAAAGGATCACATTGTGATCCTTTTACTTAAACAAAATCTTATCTATCTTAAATTAACTTAAGTGATTGCTTTAGCTGGTTAATCTCTAATTTCCATTGAGCCTGTAAAGCAGGTTTTTGATGATGAGTTTTACGCGCCAAATCAGCTTCTAATTTCTCTTCTAGTTCAATTAGCTTAAAGAGTTTTGCATCATCATCATGATGTGAAATCAATGGAGCTGATGGGATATCCTGCAACTGATTAAGTTTATCCATTAGCAAAGCTTCTGACATTTCTTCTTCTGAAATAAGCTGGTAAATGGCTTCAATATCATGATGTTCTGTTAAAACACCGTTATGAATATACCAAAAACGATTACAGCTATTTTCAATCAACTCCCTATCATGGCTAACTAATAAAACACCACCAGGAAATTGGCTAATCTGCTCAGCTAATGCCTTTTTACCTTCCATATCAATATGGTTTGTAGGTTCATCCAACATTAATAAAGAATAGTTTGCTAAACTCAAACCAACGAATAATAAACGCGCTCGTTCACCACCGCTTAAAGTACTCACTTTCTGTCCATGACGCGTATAAATAAAGCCAGCACTAATAAGTGCCATTTTTCTCTGTTCATCCGTTAATGGTGCAAACGGTTTTAATGCATCAGAAAGGGTATCATTATCAATTAATTGTGCAATTTTTTGATCGTAATAACCCAATTCAACTCGAGGGTGTAGCTTTATTGCATTTTGTTCACTTATTTCAGCTAAACTTAGTGACCAAATCATTTTTAATAATGATGATTTGCCTGTTCCATTAGCACCAATTATTGCTACTCGATCACCACTTTTTATACGCTGATTTTCAACGGTGTATAAAACAGGTTCATTTTCAGCAGGAATAACAGCGAGTTGATTTAATTCGCAGAGTCTATCAGCTCGTAATGTTGTGCCAGAAAACTGCAATACCCATTGATTTCCAGCCGTCACTTCAGTTTGTTCATCTTTTAAACGAACAATATGTTTTTCCATTTGTTTGGCTTTACGAGATAAATTCTCGTTATCATAAACATGCCCCCATATTGCGAGTTGTTTCGCACTTTGGGCTATTCTATCTATCTCTTTTTGTTGCGCATCATGACGATGTTGTGCACTGATATCTTGCTCTTCTTGTGCGACTCGAGCTTGAGAGCAGGGTAACCGAAAGATAGATAGCGATTTATCACGAATGATCCATGTACAATTCGTCACGTTGTCTAATAATGTATTATCATGTGAAACCAGAATGAAGCTACCTCGCCACTGTTTTAAAAATGTTTCCAACCATAAAATAGTAGGCAAATCGAGGTGATTACTTGGTTCATCAAGTAATAATAAATCAGGTTCAATAATTAACGCTCTCGCTAATAATAAACGAGTGTGTTGACCACCACTTAATTGCGAAACAAGTAGATCTTTTTCGTGAAGTTTAAATCCCATTTCACTTAGCAATAACTCGGCTCGCCAACCTTCAGATAATCTGTATTCTTCAGGTAATTTATGAAGTACAGCATCCATTAAAGTCATTGACTGTAATTCAGTAGGTAAGTGCTGTTCTATATATGCCATAACCGTTTGATTAGCGACAGAAATAGCACCTGAACTTGGTGATAATTGATGTGACAGTAATTTTAATAATGTACTTTTTCCACAACCGTTATAACCAATTAAACCAATCTTCTCACCTTTAATCAGTGCTAAAGAAATATCGTTTAATAATAAACCGTGATTATTATGGAAAGACAGATTTTGTGTAGATAATAATGTGCTCATAGCTTACTCATTTTTAGGCATAACAATGCCTTGGGTAATATCAAGCGATAACCCTGTAAGCTGAGGAGAGGTAATAGTTAACGTCGCTCAGGCAGGTTAACGCAGTAAAATACTGTGAGAGCCTGAGCTGTGGCGATTACCAAAGAAGTGTGAGTATTCAATAAGATCACACAAAAACATAATTAGCCTCCTTCATCTAAGTTTAAAAGTTAATCGGTAATGTAATTCTATCAAGATAGATTTCCGATATGCAATCCTGTAAGAAAAACAAAAGGTGTCATTTTGTGTGAAAGCCCGCTATTTAAGCGGGCTTAAGATAATTATGACCAAATAAAGAACAAATTTCATTTGTCATCAATCTATAAGATTGCTCTATTGTGCCGAAACAGGTAAATGCTTCCGGAGTTTAATTGCTGTCAACAAAACCCCCGTTGCAACAGCAATACCAATAATATTAGTGCTTTGCCAACCGATTAAATAGAAAGCAATACCACCCGTAATACTTCCTAATGCCCCCAAGAAGAAAATCAAAAAGTCATTTGTACCTTGTACTTTTGCTCGCTCGTGAGATAGATATGTTTTAGATAGCAAATGCGTAGAGCTAATTAAATTCAAATTCCATGAAATACCAATTAAAACAAAGCTAATAAGATAATGATAAAAGCTGTCACCTTGTAAATTAATACTTAATGCAATGATTAATAAGAGTATTGCTGTGAAAAAGAAGATTTTAATTCCAAAACGATGAATAAGTTGCCCAGTAATAAATGAGGGTGCGAACATACCCAAAATATGACATTGGAATACAAAAGCAATTGTGGCAAATTCAAAACCATTTTGCTTCATAGAAAGTGGAATGGCACCAACCATATACACAACAACTCCATAGCCTAACGCGCTAACAATAGTCACTAAAAACAATAATGGTTGGCTATATAATTGATGATAACTTCTTGGTTTTTCATCAAGTTCAGTTTTTGCTTTTACACTCTTTTTCAGTGGGATTTTTAACAGTAATCCAAACGCTAAAATATAAATGACACTTAGTGCTGTAAATGGCCCAATAAACGGATAATCTGTAAAAAATTGGCGTGTTGCAACGGCTAGAGTTGGTCCGATAATAGCCGCAACGATACCACCACTCATAACTAAGCCAATAGCTTTTGCATGCATATTAATAGGGGTTTCTTCAAGCGCAGCAAAACGATATTGTTGTGCTGTACCAATGGCAATACCCGTAAAATAAGTACCAAAAGAAAACAGCACTAAATTATGATAATAGATGCCTGCAATAGATAATAATGCTCCGATTAGTCCACCGATATTACCAATAATAAAACCGGCTTTACGTGAGTATTTCATCATAAAGTGAGCCATTGGAATGGTTGCTGAAATTATTCCAATATATTGGCTTAATAAGGGAACTGTTGAATAAATAGGATCTTTGGCTAATTGTTCACCGACAAGAACAGCAACAGAAAGCACTAATGCATTTCCTGTTGTGAAAAGAGCCAAAGAAAATGCCAGCCACCATACTGATTTAGGCATAGAGATCTCCACTGATGCGATAACTAGATTAAAGAGATACGCATCTTACAACTTGAAGTTAACTTCAAGTCAATAGGGAAATAAAGGTAATGCAACTGATTAATATTTAATAAGTTATTACATAAGAGGAATGATTGTTATTTTTTATTTGTTCTTTTTTTCAAGCTTAAGGCTAAGATCTTTTGGAAGCGACTGCATTGAAAGTGATTCTCTTCGGGGCATACTTGAATATGTTCTAACCCCTTTTTAAGACGTTTAAGTTCATTGATTTTATTATCAATTTCTTCAATTTTCAGATGAACAATATTTCTATCTATTGTCGGTATCCTTTGGTTGGCGCTAAGTTGGGCTATTTCATCTAAAGAAAAGTGGGCTTGTTGTGCTAAAGAAATTAATGCCAAACGACTCAGAACATCGCGATGATATACACGCTTAATTCCTTTACGTCCTATCGAATTAATAAGTCCTTTTTTCTCATAATAACGGATTGCAGAAGAGGCAATACCTGTTGCTTTTACGACCTCAGTAATATCCATTTCAATCGGTTGTTTTACATCAGTCATGGTGTCTACCTTATACCAATAGAATTGTTGTCGTAATTGAGTCGTTATATCTTGAAATAGTGACGTTTTAACACTCTAAATCATAGAATTTCATCATTTTATCGTAATTTTTCGCAGATAAGAACTATCTACCTACATTGGGGGTTTTTATCATGATATATTGCTACCTATTCGCTATAGCTGTCCTATAAAAGGTTAGAAAATGAGTAAATTAAGAGTCGCTATTATTTTTGGTGGTAAATCCACAGAACATCAAGTTTCATTACAGTCAGCAAAAAACATTATTAATGAATTAGATCGAACGAAATTCGACCTTTGCTTAATCGGTATTAATGAACAAGGTCAGTGGCATGAATATTCAGAAACTGACTATTTACTAAATAGCGATAATCCTAAAACCATTTCATTAAGCAAACCTTTAAGAGCGGTTGCTATTATTCCTGGTAGTGTAAAAGGCCAATTTATTTCACTTGAAGATGGCCAAGCATTACCTCAAATCGATGTTGTATTCCCAATTGTTCATGGTGCGTACGGTGAAGATGGTACACTCCAAGGCTTATTACACATGATTGATATGCCTTATGTAGGGCCAAATATCATGAGTTCAGCAGCTTGTATGGACAAAGATATTACTAAACGCCTACTTGATGGTGCAGGGTTAGCTATTGCGCCATTTATTACTATTATGGCGCACCAAATTAACGACATTCCTTATAACGAAATGGTTCGTCAATTAGGACTTCCTTTATTTATTAAGCCAGCAAACTTAGGTTCTTCTGTAGGAATTAGCAAAGTTAATAATGAAGAAGAATTTAACGCGGCATTAGAAATGGCATTTGAATACGATCTTAAAGTGATTGTTGAAAGTGCGATTGTAGGTCGTGAAATAGAGTGCGCTGTTTTAGGTAATGAGGCTCCAGAAGTTAGCCCTTGTGGTGAAATCGTATTAAACGATGCTTTCTATGCCTATAACACAAAATATATTGATGAAGATGGTGCCAAAGTTATTGTTCCAGCAGTAATGGATGAAAACACGAGTCTACATATTCGCCAAGTTGCTTTAAAAGCATACCGTGTTCTTAATTGCTTAGGTATGGCTCGCGTAGATGTGTTCTTAACACAAGACAATCGTGTTGTGATTAATGAAATAAACACACTACCTGGTTTTACCAATATCAGTATGTATCCAAAATTATGGCAAAGTGCAGGTTTAGGCTATCAATCATTAATTACTAAATTAATTGAGTTAGCGCTAGATCACCATAGAAAAACAGCAGTTTTAAAAACGAAGTGTGAGCTTTAATTAAAATAAAAACACGCTAAATATGGTTATTTAGCGTGTTTTTTAGTTTTAACTGTTTGATTTTAATTAGGCATATTTTCGTGAACCAGCAACACAAAAAATAACGCCAATGGTCACTAACAACATCAATAAATTGACTGATTCATGAAGTAATACAGCAGCTAAACCTAATCCAAAGAAGGGTTGTAATAATTGGAGTTGTCCCACTGCTGCGATCCCACCTTGTGATAATCCTTTGTACCAAAATATAAAGCCAATCAACATACTAAAAATCGAAACATAACCTAGGCCCACCCATGCTGATACACTAATTACAGAGAGTTGTTCAGGCATAAGAATAAAGCTAAGAATAAGCATTGGAGGTAAAGATACAATTAATGCCCAACATATAACCTGCCAACCACCCAATGCTTTTGTTAATGTCGCACCTTCGGCATAACCTAAACCACAAACAATCACTGACGCTATCATTAATAAATCTGCGCTGATTGATGATGCTCCACCTTGAGAAATGGCATAACCCATCACCAATAAACTACCAATAATAGAAAAAAGCCAGAAAATAGGGCGAGGCTTTTCACCACCACGTATTACTGCAAAAATTGCCGTAGATAACGGTAATAAAGCTAAAAAAACAAGGGAGTGTGCTGAAGTTATTTCTTGTAGTGCAATAGCTGTTAATAATGGAAAGCCAACGACAACACCTAATGAGACAACGGTTAATGAAACCCACTGTCTAAATGTAGGTAATTTTTCTTTATATAGCAGTAACATTGCTAAAGATAATAATCCTGCAATCGTTGCTCTCGCCGCAGTTAAAAATAAGGGATCAAAACCTAATACAGCCGCTTTTGTTGCGGGTAAAGATCCACTAAAAATCAACATACCTATAAATCCATTTACCCAGCCATTTGTTCGCTCTTTTTGATTAATTTGCTGCATACGATTTTCCATTTTTATTATGATTAAATTTTAATAAAAAACAATTAATTACAGTTTTCGCAATAGCAACAGATATATAAAAACCTATTTATATAAAACTTGTATCTACGATGTAACTTGCCGAGCTCCATCTTATGGAACACAATTATGACAATCAAATAATTGTCATGGATACAATCTCAATGGTTCAACCCCGTTATAAATCTTTAGTTGATAAATTGGCGAACGAGATCCGTATAGGAAAATTACTACCGGGTACACGTTTACCAACACATCGACATTTAGCCACAGAGCATAAAATGTCTCTCGCAACGGCAAGTCGTGTATACGCTGAGTTAGAAAGTATGGGGTTGATCATTGGTGAAACGGGAAGAGGGACTTTTGTTCGTGAGTTGTCGCTTCCGATAAATCATGGAATAGAAAATCCTACGGCAGCAGATATGTTGGATCTTAATTTCAATTATCCCTCATTGCCTATTCAAGCTGAATTATTGCGTACCGAGCTAAAAAGATTAGCGACATCAGGTGAAATCGAATCATTACTTCGCTATCAGCCACACAGTGGCAAATTACACGATAAAATAGTAATTTCTCAATATCTTAAAAATAAAGAAATCACGGTTGAACCTGAAAATATTATTATTACTAACGGCGCACAACAGGGTATTGCGATTACATTATTAAGTACTTTTAAACCGGGGGATGTTGTTGCAGTAGATGCATTAAGTTATCCCGGATTTAAATTAGCAGCACTCGCTCATCATTTGGAAATATTACCTATTCCCATAACACCGTCGGGAACAGATTTAGATAAACTGGAAGATCTATGTAAAAAAAGGGCAATACGCGCACTTTATTGCATTCCTACACTTCATAATCCAATGGGATGGGTATTAACACTGAAACAGCGACAACAATTAATTGCTTTGGCGAGAAAATACCATTTTATGATAATTGAAGACGCGACCTATGCTTTTTTAGTTAAAAAAGCACCACCTGCAATTGTTGCCTTAGCACCAGATATTACATTTTACATTTCAGGATTTTCTAAAAATATAGCATCCGGGTTAAGAGTCGGCTTTATTGTTGCTCCCAAAAACACTATTTCATCGTTAGAACGAGCAATGAGAGTAACGACATGGAATACACCTGCATTAATGACTTCAATTGTCTGCCAATGGGTGAAAGAGGGAGTTGTTGATAAGCTAGAACGTTTATTACGTAAAGATGCACAGCAACGACAAAAAATAGTGAGTGAAATATTTGAAGGTCTTTCTTATATTCATCATCCAACTTCCTATTTTTTATGGATCCCTTTACCTGAAGATGTTAGGGCGGATAAAATCGTCGCTTCATTACATCAATTACAAATATCTGTTGCAACCGCTGAGCCTTATGCCACAACAACCAATATTCCTCATGCAATTCGTATTGCATTGGCTTCAATTGATATTAACTTATTGCGTGACGCATTAAGGAAAATTAGAGGGGTTATTGAATATCAAATTGATTTATAATGTAATTTTTGAGTTTCTCACACTTTAACGCCTAAAGAGTTGTTCTCATTTAGGCGTTATCTACATTTTATTTTAAATTTGTATCGCTACTTTCACATTTAAAATCAACATAATGAGAAGATATTATCTCATCTTCAGTGATCCACGATGTTAAGTAATTTAAAGCATCTGAGGAATAGCTATCTCGCCCTTGATAAATAAAAAGCATCTGTTTCCACCAAGGCCATTGATTCTCTAATTGATAGTTAAAAAAAGGTGCTTTTAATAAGCCATGAGAGGCATTAGGGAATAGGGTGACTGTTTTATCTACATGATTTCCTAATAAGGTTTTATATAAACATGCATTTTTTGGTGCATCTACATTAAGATCTAACTCACCAAACATAGCCAGTACTCGTCCATTCATATCAGGTAAATCTTTAGATGAATCACTTAAATAGTTTTGAATAACAAAATAGAAGCGATCATCAGACATATCTTCCTGCGCTGAAATATCATGACTACCATTAACACCAAATACACGATCATCTTGTTGCAGTTGCTCTGAGACTCTTCGAGTAATTTCCTTATCACCAATATTGTCGGCTTTTAAACGTACTTGGTGATAATAAGCACCTTGAGCTCGCCAATTTACAGCGCCACCGATAATAATGGAAAAATCAGGTTTAGAATGCGTGGCTGCAATAGGGATAACCCATCCAGCCTGTGAAAATCCTAAATAACCAATTTTAATATCTGTATTTATAAATTTGTCTTGAATAACCTGTAAGGCTATTTGTGCTTCATCTGCTCTATCTTGCATAGATTGAAGCAACCAATTTCCTTGGCTTTCGCCCACACCAGCTTTATCCCATGTATACACACCAATACCAGCATCCAACAAGCTATTAATTAATGGCAAATATCCACTGTTAGAAAAGCGATCTTGAGCGCCATCGCCATGAACAAAAATAGCGACAGCTTTTATGTTGTTCTGATCCGGTAAAATTAAGGTTCCAGATAAAGTATCTGTTTTAGAAACAAAATTAATCGGTGTTATCACTGATGCATGATCATCCAATTCAAAATCAGAATACTGACCACAACTAATGATAATCACAAAAATAAGTGTAATAAGCCCTGAATAAAACCAAATTGATTTGAAACATTTTTTCATAGCTTGAAAAATCCACGATGGGTACAGACCCGTGAGTATTATAAATAAACCATTTATGACCACATTTATATAATATGTACTAATTAGACTGTCTAGTCTAATTAATTGAAGTGATTTTATTAAAATTTGCTTAAATAGAAACTGGTAAGATGAGTTGCTTATTAAAGTAAAATTGATTAGATATTTTTAATAAAAATATCTCAGTACGAAAAAAATAAACAAGAGAATTTGATTACTATTTTGCTTAGTTTTTTTGTAAATGGCATTTATTGTTAAAGAAAAAAGATATTGAGTTATCATTTTTTTAAATTTGTATTAAATAAATATTTTCTTTAAATGAAATATCAGTACAATTACTCAAGGTTAAATATTGCCATCTAAATTAGATTATCTAAAATAGAACGCTTTTGTGTTGTTTTCACGTAATTGTCATATAAGAAATATTGCTAAACTGATAAAGAAATTACTTTTTTTTATCTTTTAAATTAAGTGGTAAAGGAATGAAGTAAATATCTTTAGCGATATTTTTAATCAAAAATGGACGGTGTGATGAAAAAACTTATCCTATTCGGTGCGATATCTGGCGGTATACTATTTTGGTCTATACATTTACAAGCAGATAATTTTGATTGTCGAAATGCGGCGACTCAAACTGAAATTAATCAATGCGTGTATCAGGATTTTCAGCAAAAAGATGAAGAACTTAACCGTATTTATCAGCAATATTATGCCAAATTAGATGGTGGTCGAAAAGATCAACTTAAGCAAGCACAGTTGGTTTGGATTAATTTTAGAGATCTCTCTTGCCAATATGAAGCAGACTATTATCAAGGTGGTAGTTTGGCACCAATGGTATATAGCAGTTGCTTAAAAGATAAAACAAAAGAAAGAATTAGCGATCTTAAAAATTATATTGCTCTATATTAAAGCTAAACATTAAATCTAAAAAATATAAATATTAAAAATATATTCTTTTTATAATAGTCAAATAAGTATAGTGATTAGCATGAAAATAATTTATAGATGATACAATTGTAAATTTTGTATTATTTTGAAACATAAAATGCCTTGACTAATCAATGCTACAAAGTAGTCTGATGCACAAGTAATAAGCAAAAAAAGAAGTGAATACAATGAATAAGATATTAAAAATTGGGCTAGGATTACTTTTTTTATCGCTACCATTTGCTTCTGCATCAGCAGATATTAAACTCGAATATGGAGTAAATCTTATCGATTTTAATGGTGATGGTGTTCTTGATGTCGTTGTTAAGTCTATACGACCATTAAATGATTCAACATCTGTTGATATGGTAACTGTTTATATCAAAGGAAGTGATCAAAAGGTTTATATTGTTCCGTCCATATATGCTAACGCTTTGAGTCTTTATAACAATAAGATTAAAGGTACAGATATCACCATCTCTGATTTCAAATTCATTGAGAGAAAAGACCACGTTGTTTTGTTAAGTGCGGAAAAAGTAGGAAACAACTTACAAAAACCCACACCAATTCGTTTCTCTAGTTATTCTATTTTAGAAAATAAGAGAGGTGATGAAATTCAGTTTAAATGGCAATTTAATAACTATTGTGTCACTGAGTCATCCTATCTTAGCGTTGAAGATGCGTATTCTGATAATTGCATAAACACAATTGTTAATGAATAAATCTACAATTAAATAACAAACACATCATAATATGATGTGTTATTTTTTTGTTTTATAAAACAATGCATTGTAAAAATATAAATAATATTCCTTTCTTTATATGCACTGGGTACTTGTATCATTTCTTGTTCCTTGTTATTAATCTACTGTTAGGATATTTCTTAATCAAAATGATTTTTATGGCGCTGTTTTATCGAAGTCTGTTTAAGAGGGAGATATGAAGGAAATTATTACAGGTTTACTTCTAGCCTCAATATCACTATTTACTGTATCTTGCTCACAAGAAGATACACATAGAGTAAAAGTGGCAATTAATACAGGGCCTGATCAAGTGATTTGGGATGAAGTTATTCGTTTAGCGAAATTAACTGAAGGGTTAGATGTTGAGATTGTTGCTTTCAATGATTATGTTCAGCCTAATAAGGCATTGAACGATAAAGAAGTTGATGCAAATGCGTTTCAATCCATTCCTTATCTTCAATCTCAAATGAAAGAGCATGGCTACCAATTTCATATTGCCAGTAAAACGTATATCTTTCCTTTAGCCGCATACTCTAAAAAAATTAGCGATATAAATGAATTAAAACCTGGTGATGTCGTTGCAATTTCAAATGAAGTTAGTATGAAAGGGCGTGCACTTTTATTACTAGCAGAAAATCATCTTATTACTCTTAGCGATAATGTTGGTTTCACACCAACAGTAGATGATATTATCTATAATCCAAAAGAAATCACTTTTGTTGAAGTCGATACACCTAAGCTCACTGAAGCATTAAATGATCCAAGTGTCACAATGGCTATAATCAACAATAATTTTTCATCCCAAGTGGGACTAATTGCGACTCGTGACGGGTTGATCTTAGAAAATAAAAACTCACCTTATGCTAATGTTATCGTTACGCGTGAAGATAACAAAAATGATGAAAATATAAAAAAGCTGATTTCAGTTCTGCATTCAAGACAAATAGAGTTAAAATTCAAAGAAATGTATAAAGGTGATGCGGTCAGAGCTTGGTAATATTCCTTAACTTAAAGGTAAAAAGAGACATTTATTCTTTTTATCTTTAAGTTCATCCGGTTTTTTCCTTTTTTAACTAGAATAATCAACTTTTATTTAGTCAAATTACCTTGATTAAATACTGCTCAATTAATAGAACTTTTTATTTAAAGTTATTTTTATACTTGAATTCATTATGTTTATATAACTACTGGTTTTTATTCTATATAAAACATTCTAACAACATGAATTTTTTTCAGTATGATAAAGATCCTTCATTAAACATAAGAAATAAAAAAATGACTGACTCTCAACTGAAAAAACAATATATCGGCGAGCATAAACTATCCCCAGAAACACTAATGATGAGTTATGGCTATGATCCATTACTCTCTGAAGGTTCAGTTAAACCACCTGTATTTTTAACATCTACCTTTATTTTTAAAAGTGCTGAAGAGGGCAAAGCTTTTTTTGATACCGTAAGTGGTAGAAAACCTTTGCCTGAAGGCGAAAAAGCAGGTTTGGTTTATTCTCGCTTTAATCAGCCTAATAGTGAAATTGTTGAAGACAGACTAGCTGTTTATGAAAATACACAATCTTGCGTATTATTTTCATCAGGAATGTCTGCAATCACCACAACATTAATGGCATTAACACAGCCTGGTGATGTTATTTTGCACTCACAGCCACTTTATGGTGGAACCGAGACTTTAATAGCCAAAACACTGGCTAAATTTGGTATTCAAGCAACACCATTTACTGATGGACTTAACCTTTCACTTATTCAAGAACAAGCAAATAAAGCCCGTCAAAAAGGGCGTGTATCCGTTATTTTTGCAGAAACTCCTGCAAACCCAACTAATTCCTTAGTAGATATCGAAGCATTAAAAAACGTTGCTGACCAATTAGAAAAAACACAAGGCTATCGTCCTATTATCGTTTGTGATAACACATTGCTTGGTCCTGTATATCAGCATCCAATAGAACAAGGTGCTGATATTTCAGTTTACTCTTTGACTAAATATGTGGGTGGACATTCAGATTTAGTTGCAGGTGCTGCAATGGGCTCTCGTGAACTTATTAATCAAATCAGATTATTAAGAGGAGCAATAGGGACACAACTTGATCCACATTCTTGCTGGATGCTAGGCCGCTCTTTAGAAACGTTACAAATTAGAATGGAAAAAGCCAATCAGAATGCGTTATTAGTTGCAGAATTTCTGCGTGATCATGAAAAAGTAAAAGCAATCCACTATTTACCTTTTGCGGATAAAAATTCTATTGAAGCTCAGGTTTTTGCCAAACAATGCACAGGTGCAGGCTCCACTTTTTCTTTTGATATTGTGGGCGGAGAAAGTGAAGCTTTCCGTTTTCTTAATGCAATGAAAATTTTTAAACTTGCAGTAAGTCTGGGGGGAACAGAATCTCTAGCTTGCCATCCGGGTTCAACAACGCATTCAGGTGTACCAATGACATTACGACATAGCATTGGTATTCAAGACACGACAATTCGTTTATCGATTGGTATCGAAAATCCACAAGATTTAATTGCTGATTTATCCCAAGCATTAGCAAGTGCTTAATTAAATAGTCGTATTAATATTAAAAAACACCAGATAATGTGAATTTCACAGTCTGGTGTTTTTGTTTTAATAGGTCTGTTTTTGGATCTCAACCCATTCATCTTTAGTTAAGCGGCAAATATTTTCAACTTTCACTTCATCTAAAAATTCTGCATATTGCTCTTCAATAACGTGATGAAATTTAAATCCACATTTTTCTTGTGCTTTTTGAGATTTCTCATTATCAGCGAAGTAACCACACCATAAATTATCTAATTCCAGTGTTTCAAAACTATGCCGACTAATTTCTTTTACAGCTTCAGGTATTAAACCTTTACCCCAAAATGGAACACCAATCCAATAAGAGACTTCAGCATCATTATCTCCAATTGGGAAATTACTCTCATTTGCGAAAGATAATCCAACCAAACCAATAGCTTGATCATCATTAATTAGCGTAACGGCGTAAACTTCGTCGCGCATAAATATAGTACGAATAATTTCGGCACTTTCTCCAACACTTTTATGTACAGGCCAACCTGCAATTGGACCAACACGTTCATCTTTTGCATATTGATACAAACTTGACGCATCAGAAAGTTTCCAAGGGCGCAATACAAGTCTTTCTGTTTTTAATGTTTTCATTTCAATAACTTCTCTTAATTTTTTAATATTCTGCAATTTATCTTACGTCTTTAAGATGTGTGTATTCTAAAGAAAAGAGATAAAGAACCGAATGTCATAAAAGAGGTAAAATCGGTACTTTTGACAACTAAATAAAAGGAAATAGTTGTTATTAAGTTCAATATCGTCAAATATAAAAACAGAAAAGTACTAGAGAAAAATTAAAAGGGGTTATTTGATTATGTTGAGTCAAGTGTTGTCACAACTTAATGCGTCATTACAACATGCCATGATTGGTGAAAGTAATATGACGAATGAAACCGGTTACCCTTTACCACTCTCCTATATTGTGGTTATGATTTGTTTAGAAGGTAGAGCAATAATTAATATAGGTTTTCAAAAACAAGCGATAAAAGCGAATGATATTCTTATATTAGGCGATGATATGATGACAGTTTTGAGTCAGAAGTCAGCAAACTTTCGCTTATTTTATTGTTTTCTCGATAAATCTTTTGCCTCAGAAATTGCTTATTCTCTTTCTAATACTTTATTTGCTTTTCTCCATGAAAATCCTGTTTGCCACCCACAAAAAGAGCAATATGAAGCCTTAAACCGATGGACTCAACAACTAAAATATATAGATAACAGTTATTCTGAACACAGAAAATTGATGTTAAAAAATCACTTACAAAATCTCTTTTTTGCTATTACTGAATCAATACCCGCACATTTTTCTATCGCCAAAAAAGAATTCAGCCGTAAAGAAAAGCTTTGTTGGCAATTTTGGGAATTGATTGGAAAACATTGTTTAGAGCATAGAGAGGTGGCTTTTTATGCAAATAAGCTTAATATTACACCGTTTTATTTATCACAAATAACAAAGCAATTTTTTAATGATGCACCTAAGACCTTGATTAACCGTCAAGTTACCCTTGAAATAAAAGCATTATTAATGCACACTTCGCTTTCGGTAAATGAGTTATCAATAAAACTTCATTTTGATGATCCCTCTTATTTATGCCGATACTTTAAAAGAGAAACAGGTAATTCTTTATCTGGTTACCGCAAACAACATCAACGACAATAAAACAGATGATATTGTGCTTATTGTTTAATATTTAACTAAAGGAGGAAATTATTTTGAAAAAATATCACTATACAGACCGAGGGAAAATATTTTCTTAAGGTTAAGGTTTTTATTACTTATTAAGAATTTACTATGATTTATTTTACTTCTGATACACATTTTTGCCATTCAAATATCCTCAATCTTTGTGATCGTCCATTCAATAGTGTTAGCCATATGAATGACACTTTAATTCATAATTGGAATGCTTACGTCTCTGATAATGACGAAATCTACATTTTAGGTGATTTTCTTTATCGAGGAACAGGGCGAGATGCTAATCAAATCTTGCGCCGATTAAGGGGTAAAAAGTACCTTATCCGCGGAAATCACGACAAATTTCTAGACGATCCTGAATTTGATGCATCTGTTTTTGAATGGGTAAAAGATTATTTTGAGTTGGATTATAAAAAAAGAAAAATTGTGATGTTTCATTACCCTATATTGGAATGGGCAGGTTTTTTCCGTGATTCTATTCATTTATATGGCCATGTTCATAATTCACAAAAAGATCCCTCTCAACGTAAACGTTTAGATGTTTTAGGAAAGAACGCAATTAATGTCGGTGTCGATGTGAATGACTTTTTCCCCATTAGCATTGAAACCATACTAAAAAGAACATCTAAATAACCTTATTAATTAGCTGTAGCGAGCTACTCGCAAAAGAATTTCATATAAAAAGACATCCATTGGATGTCTTTTTTGTTTATGTTGACCCGTCCTGAATAAGGTTGACACTTTTCCAATCTGAAATTGGAGAGTGTAATGAAACCAATCACTAAACGAAC